>JARFXR010000002.1:0-600672 GCA_029194535.1 Nitrospira sp.
ATCCTGTTTGCTCCCCACGCTTTCGAGCCTCAGCGTCAGAAATGTTCCAGAGCGCCGCCTTCGCCACCGGCCTTCCTCCCGATCTCTACGCATTTCACCGCTACACCGGGAATTCCGCGCTCCTCTCCCATCCTCTAGCTGAACAGTCCCCTCTGCACTTTCCAGGTTAAGCCTGGAGATTTCACGGAGGGCTTATCCAACCGCCTACGCTCCCTGTACGCCCAGTAAATCCGAACAACGCTTGCCACCTTCGTATTACCGCGGCTGCTGGCACGAAGTTAGCCGTGGCTGCTTCTGGAGGTACCGTCCGAATGGGTTACCCCATCCCATCTTCCCTCCCGAAAGGGGTTTACAATCCGAAGACCTTCATCCCCCACGCGGCGTCGCTGCGTCAGGCTTTCGCCCATTGCGCAATATTCCTTACTGCTGCCTCCCGTAGGAGTCTGGCCCGTGTCGCAGTGCCAGTGTGGCTGATCATCCTCTCAGATCAGCTACCCGTCGATGCCTTGGTGAGCCGTTACCTCACCAACAAGCTGATAGGGCATGAGCCCATCCAAGAGCGCGATACCCACGGTATCGCTTTCCCTCCCGAACCGCAGTCCGGGAGGCGTACGCGGTATTAGCTAACCTTTCGGCTAGTTATTCCCCACTCGAGGGTAGGTTACCCATGTATTCCTCACCCGTTCGCCACTGTACATGTGTATTGCTACACATTCTCGTTCGACTTGCATGTATTAGGCGCGCCGCCAGCGTTCGTTCTGAGCCAGGATCAAACTCTCATATAGGTGTTGTTTTCAAATTGGACCAAGGGCCACCACTTCAATACACCTTACACCTTTGCTCATCGTCCTCTATTCAGTTGTCAAAGAACATCCGCGCTCATCACGCGGGCCGTGCACTATACATCGTGCACAGTCACGTGTCAAGGGACGTGCTCGGAGCTTTTGGCTTCGGGTAGTTTCCCTTTGGAACCGCACCGTGACTCGCCGTCAGGCGCGGTCAACAGGCAGGAGCACAAAACGCTCGTGGAAGATAACAGGACTTTCTCAGAGAGTCAAGACGCTCACGCTCAAAAAAATCACCCGACAAAAAACATCACCCGAGCAGCCTTTCTAGGCACGACGACGTCGGTGATCGCAAGTATTCCGCATGCTCGTCGATTCTGAAACTATCAAATGGTTACGATCTATTCTTGATCTCAGGTTGTTTGGATGAACGTCAGTGCTGATCGGCCGGCACGAAATAGAACATGAGGGCGAAGATCATATAGATCGTGATCAATTGGACGCCCTTGAACCAATTGGACTGACCGTCCCCACACACGATCGCGCCGACAAGCACTCCGAGAAACAGCGCCCACCCTTCCACTTGACTGAACGACAAGTCGAGCGGATGCGGCGCGATGAAGTGACTCGCGAGCACCAATACCGGCGCAACAAACAGCGCGATCTGCATGGAACTGCCCATGGAAATACCGACGGACAAGTCCATACGGTTCTTCCGCGCCATGGCAATGGCCGCTCCGATCTCCGCGGCGCCGCCGACGACGGCGATGAAGATGATACCGATGAACATCTGCGACATGCCGAGGGTTGTTCCGGTACCCTCCGCGGCCCCGACAAGCATCTCGCTCATCCAGGCGGCGAGGACCGAGGTCCCGATCAGGCTTGCGAGCGCCCGCGGGACACTCCATCCTCGTCCTTGATGCTCCGCCTCCTTCCCTGCTTCTACGCTGGCGAATGAACCAGGGTGTGTTTTCAACGAGAACACAAGGTACAGGACGTACGCGAGCAGTAAGACGCCGGCGATTGCGATGTTCAGAAGGTGCTCCTTCGCCGCTCCGCTCTCCGCCGCGAAATGACGATTGAACGCGCTCGGCACCATCATGCTGACAGCTGCCAGCAACATCATCGTGCCGTTCATTCGGGCCGCGACGGGATTGTACTTCTGCTCGTGATGTCGGGCGCCGCCCAGGAGAAAGGCTGTGCCCATGGCGAGGAGAAGATTTGCGAGAATGCCTCCGACGATGGAAGCCCGCACCATATCCCCATAGCCTGCCCTGAGAGCCGCGAACGAGATGATCAGTTCTGGCATGTTGCCGAACGTCGCGTTGAGCAATCCACCGATCGCGTCGCCCGTGCGCGCAGCCAAATGTTCGGTGGAATGCACGATCAACGCCGCAAGCGGGACAATCGCCAGCGCCGCACACGCGAAGATGACCGGCGTCGGCGCCGAACCCGCGTGCTCGAGAACAATCGTCGTCGGTAGAAAGATCAGCAACCACTGGGTGGAAGGCTTCATGAGCTGAGCCTCTACTTGAACGCGGGCGCCTGTTCGCCTCTTCCTCACGGAATCGATTCCGTGGTGGGCGGTGATTGTGTGCGTCTCCGCGCTTTACGCTCGGCCAGTTTCTTGAAGAGTTCTTCGTACGACTGGACCATGGTCTTACCAGCTTCGAGAACAAAGAGAAGGAAGAGCCCCACGCTAAGGAAGAGATAGATGATGTTGAAGAGGATGCCGCCGGTCGTCTGGGGACCCCAACCGATCCCATACGGAGAATTCATCGCCATCGTCGCCGCCGAATAGGCCAGGGCATGGAGAAAGGTTTGGCCTTCGGCCAACCAGAAGAACAGTGTGCCGACCAAAAGCATCGTCAGGAGGGCGCTGCCAAGAGCCCTGAAATAGGCGTCATGGATCAACCGTTTGACAAGGTCGTATCCGAACTTGAACAGAAGCAAGAGCGACGTCAGCATACATCACCTTATGATAAGTTCAGTCTGGCCGCCTCTTCGGCCTTCATCCCTATTCCGAATCTGTCGCTGCCAACGCTTGGCCCGGCCTTACGTTCTGTCGCCTATCTCGCACCGTTCAATGCGTGGTGTTCGAGACTCGTCTACTCACACGCGGGTCGGGCAGATTGTTTTCCGGATGATCCGCCACCGACCAGCCCCCGCCCAGCGCCGTATAGAGCTGGACCACGGACACCAGTTGCGTCTGCAGCGTGCGCGCCAAGGCCAATTCCGCTTCGAACAAACTTCGTTGGCTCGTGAGCACGTCGAGATAGCTCGCCCGCCCTCCTTGATACCGCTGATCGGCGAACTTGAGGGCCGATTGCAGCGCGGCCACCTGCTGCTCCTGAGCCTCCCGCTGCTCCCGCGTTTTTTGCACCGCGATCAACGCATCCTCGACTTCTTTGAACGCGTTCACGACGGCCTTTTCATATTGCAGCGACGCCTGCCGTGCTTTCATTTCGTTGACGCTCACCTGATACCCCAACGCGGTGGCGTTGAGTAATGGACCGCTCAACGCCGCCGCGGCGTTTTGGATGAACAGCGGTCCGATCGAGGTCCCGCCGAGATTCGCGTTGGCGCCTCCGACGGCGCCCGTCAAGGCGAGTTGCGGAAAGCGCTGCGCCTGTGCGACGCCGATGTTGGCGGTTGCGGCGGCGAGCGTCTGTTCCGCTTGCAGCAGGTCCGGCCGCCGCTGCAACAGCTCCGACGGGAGCCCCGCCGGCACGGCCGGCGGCATAGGTTGCTCCGTCAACGGCAAGCCGCGCGTGATGGCCGCAGGCTTGCGGCCCATGAGCGCGTTGAGCTGATTTTCCTTCTGAACGACCTGCCTTTCGAGATCGGCAAGTTTCGCCGCAGTGCCTGCTCGTTCCGCTTCGAACCGATCGAGATCCAGCTTCGGAATGTAGCCCTGCTTGTAGCGAAGCTGAGAGAGCCGGACGGATTCTTCCCAGGACTTGAGCGTGCGTTTGGTGATATCGACCTGAAGGTCCAGCGATCGCAGCGCGAAATAGGCCTCGCCGACGCTGCCGACGAGACTCAGAATCACCGCCCGCTGGTTCTCCTCCTGGGCGAACATCTGCGCCTCGGACGACTCGACGGCGCGCCGCAGCCGTCCCCACACATCGAGTTCCCACTTCAAACTGCCGAACCCGATCGTATTCGAAAAAGTCGTACTGTCCTGTCCTCCCTGTCCGGGAAGAACGATCGCGCCGCCGCCGCCCGGGATGGTCGTCGCGTCGCCTCCCGACGTGTGATACACAAAGGCCGAGGCTCCGTAGGACAGCGAAGGCGCCAAATCCCATTTGGTCATGACGAGTTGCGCGCGGTATTGATCGACAGAGGCCACGGCGGTCCGGACGTCTTGATTTTCGGTGAGCGCAACGTGGATCAGATTTTGTAGCTCCTGGTCCTTGAGGAGTTCCCACCAGGACAGATTCGCGATCGATTCAGAGGTCGCCGGCGCCATTCTCCACGACTCCGCGGGCGGCATGTCGGGGCGCGCATAGTCCGGCCCCATCTTGCACGCTGGCAGCAACGCCGCGAGAAACGCGAGAGTTGCGCGAAAAGCGAGACCGGCAAGATCGGTCTTCGGAGAAGCCAAGCTCCGGCAATGCATGTTCAGTGTCCTCCCTTCACGGGTTCTGCAATGACGACAGGCATAATCGTCGAGGCGCCCACCCTGCGCCCCGCTGCATATCGTTCGACCATGTAATACAACACAGGAATAACCAAGATCGCGAGCAGGCTGGCGGCCAGCATTCCGCCAAGAACCGTGAACCCCAAGATCACCCTGGCATGGGCGCCGGCTCCGGAAGCCAATACGAGCGGCAAGACGCCGAGGATGAAGGCGAAGGCCGTCATGAGGATCGGCCTCAGCCTGAGACGCGCCCCGGCCAGGGCCGCCTCGACGATGGAACGCCCTTTTTCGACCTCCATCTTGGCGAACTCCACGATCAGAATCGCATTCTTCGCGCTGAGGCCGATGAGCATGACCAGCCCGATCTGAGAGTACACGTCGTTCTCCAAACCGATTGCCCACAGAGCGGCGAAGGCGCCGAAGACGGAGATCGGCGTCGCCAGGAGCACGCTGATCGGCAGGGCCCAGCTTTCGTATTGCGCCGCGAGAATAAGGAAGACGAACAGCAACGAGAAGCCGAAGATCACCGCGGCCGGCACGCTTTCTGCCGCGACCTTTTCCTGATAGGACATGCCCATATAATCGAAGCCCATTTCCTTGGGCATGGTTTCGCGGAACACCGTTTCGAGGGCGGCCATCACCTCTCTCGTGCTGTACCCCGGCGCCGGCATCGCGTTGATCTGCGCCGACCGATATTCGTTGTAGCGCATCGTGAACTCCGGTCCATTGATCGGTCGCATCGTCACCAACGTCGAGAGCGGCACCATCTGGCCCTGGTTGTTTTGCACGTAAAACTGACCGACCTGTTCGGCCTTGGTCCGATATTCCGACTCCGCTTCGACGTAGACTTGCCAGAGACGGCCGAACCGGTTGAAGTAGTTCACCAGTGCGCCGCCCATGAAGGCCTGCAGCGTCTGGTAGACGTCGCCCAACGCCACGCCCTGCTTGAGCGCCTTATCGCGATCCACCTCGGCAAACCACTGCGGCGTCCCGGCAATCAACGTGGTCACCACCCTGGCCATCTCGGGCCGCTTCGATGCCGCGTCCAAGAACCGCTCGGTCTGGGCGGCAAGCAATTCGAACGTCCCGCCGGAGCGGTCCTCCAAGATGAACGTCACGCCTCCGGAATTGCCGACGCCTGGGATGGCCGGAGGAGGAAAGGCGAAGGCGATGGCCTCGGGCATCCGGCTCAATCGTGTGTTCAATCCGACGAGAATCGCCCGGTACTTTTGCTCGGCGGTTTTCCGGTCTTCCCACGGCTTCAAGGCCACGAACACGACGGCATTATAGGTCGTGAAGGTCTGGCTCAGCACGCCGTAGCCCGCGACGGTCGTGTAGAATTCGACACCGGGAGTCTCGGCCAGCACCGCATCGACCTTTTTCATGACCGCGTCCGTCCGTTGAAGAGACGCGGCGGCGGGCAATTGGACATTGAGCAGGAAGTAACCGGTATCTTCCAACGGAATGAACCCGCCGGGCAGGCGGGCGCCGAGCAGCCCGGCCACCACGGTCACCACCGCCAAGCCCAGCAGCGTCCGCCCCGCCTTCTGCATCAACCCCCCGCACCACCCCACATACCGATCCGTCAGCCGCGCGAACGCCCCGTTGAACCATCCAAAGAACCGGCCCAGCAAGCCCCCCATCGGCACCTTCGGCTTCAGCAACAATGCCGCCAGCGCCGGACTCAACGTCAACGCATTCACCGCCGACAGCAGCACCGACACCGCAATCGTCACCGCAAACTGCTGGTACAGCCGCCCCGTAATCCCCGGAATAAACGCCGTCGGCACAAACACCGCCGCCAAGATCAACGCAATCGCCACCACCGGCCCCGCCACCTCCTCCATCGCCTTCAGCGTCGCCTCCCGCGGCCCCATCCCCTGTTCAATATGATGCTCCACCGCCTCCACCACCACGATCGCATCATCCACCACCAAGCCGATCGCCAGCACCAGGCCGAATAACGAAAGCGTATTAATGGAGAAGCCCAGCAGCGGAAAGATCGCAAACGTCCCGATCAGCGACACCGGCACCGCCAAGAGCGGGATCAGCGTCGCCCGCCAGCTCTGCAAAAACAGAAACACCACCAGGATCACTAACACGATCGCTTCCCACAGCGTCGTGAAGATCTCGTGCAGCCCTTCCGTCACCGCCAACGTCGTGTCCAGCGACACCACGTAGTCCAGATCGTCCGGAAACCGCCCCTTCATCTCGTCCATTTTGCGCTTCAGTCGGTCCACCGTCTCGATCGCATTGGAGCCCGGCAGCTGATAGACCGCAATCACCGCCGTCGGTTTTCCGTTCAAGCGCGACACAAAGTTATAGAGCTGCGCGCCCAGTTCGGCGCGACCGACATCACGCAGCCGGACGAACGAGCCGTCGCTGTTGGCCCTGATGATGATATTCGCGAACTCCTCTTCGCTGACCAGGCGGCCGTCGGTGCGGACGGTGTACGTGAATTCCTGGCCCTCGGGAACCGGCTCCGCTCCGATCTGGCCGAGCGGGGTCACGACATTTTGCTGTTTCAACGCCTGCAAGATGTCTTTGACCGTCACGCCCATCTTGGCCAATAGGTCCGGATGCACCCACAGGCGCATCGCATACTGGCCCGCGCCGAAGATCGTGATCTGTCCGACGCCGGGATCGCGCGCCAGCGGATCGGACAGGTTGATATAGGCGTAGTTCGCCAAAAACCGGGCGTCATAGGTGTCGCGGGGCGAGTGGAGCGCGAACAGCACGAGCGGGATGCCGAACGACTTGCGGATCGTGACCCCGTACTTGCGGACTTCCTGCGGCAATTGCGGTTCCGCCTGCGCGTAGCGCATGTGGGCCAGCAACTGGTCGACATTGGGTTCCGTGGCGACGTCGAAATCCACCCTGAGGGTCGTCTGTCCGTTGCTGCCGTTGATCGAATACATGTAGAGCATGCGATCGACCCCGCTCATCTGCTGTTCGAGCGGCGTGGCTACCGACTGTTCGACTGTGATGGCATCGGCGCCGACGTAGGTGCCCTGCAGCATCACTTCCGGGGGCGCGATTTTAGGGAACTGCGCGACTGGCAGCCTGAAAATCGAGATCCCGCCCAGCAAGACCAGAAGGATCGAGATGACGATCGCCACGATCGGACGGTCGATGAAGAATCTCGTCATGGTCGAGTTTCGTCCTTCAGCGGCTCACGTCTGCTCCGGTAGATGGCCGACCGGTACCGGCGAGACAGGGGGCGTCGTCGCGGCGACCACGCGATTCCGGCCGGCCAGTTTTTCGACGACATAGAATGAAACGGGGATCAGAAAGATAGCCAGTACGCTGGCCGCCAGCATGCCGCCGATCACCGCACTGCCCAGGACGATTCTGGACTGCGCCCCCGCCCCCGATGCCAGGGCCAGCGGCATGACGCCGAGAATGAACGCGAACGCCGTCATCAGAATCGGACGCAGACGGAGACGGGCCCCGGCCAGCGCCGCGTCCCAGGGAGATCGTCCCTGCTCGACTTCCATCTTGGCGAACTCGACGATGAGGATCGCGTTCTTCGCGCCCAAGCCGATCAGCATGACCAGGCCGATCTGGCTGTACACGTCGTTTTCGATGCCCCGAATCCACAGCGCGACAAAGGCGCCGAAGACCGAGATCGGCGTGGCCAACAAGACGCTGAACGGCAAGGCCCAGCTTTCGTATTGCGCCGCGAGAATGAGAAAGACGAACAGGAGCGAGAACCCGAAAATGATCCCCGGCGAGACGCCCTGCGCCGCCGTCTTCTCCTGGTACGACATGCCCATATAGTCGAAGCCCATCTCGCCCGGCATCGTCGCGGCAAACACGTCCTCCAGCGCCCGCATGGCCTGCCCGGAACTATATCCGGGCGCCGGAACCGCGTTGATCTGCGCTGCACGATATTCGTTGAACCGGATCGTGAATTCCGGCCCGGAAGTAGGCTGTATGCTCACCAGGGTGGAGAGCGGCACCATCTGGCCTTCATTGTTGCGAACGTAGAACTGGCCGATGTTTTCCGCGCGGGCCCGATATTCTCCCTCCGCCAACAGGTAGACCTGCCATTGCCGCCCGAAGCGGTTAAAGTAATTCACGAACGGCCCGCCCATGAACGCCTGAAGGGTCTGATAGATGTCGGCGAGGGCCACACCCTGCTTCAACGCCTTGGCCTGGTCGATCCGCGCAAAGAGTTGCGGCACGTTCGGAAGCAGGGTCGTGGTCACGCTGGCCAATTCCGGACGCTGCCGCGCCGCGGCGAGGAATCGCTTCGTCTGCTCGGCCAGGAACTCGACGCCGCGCCCGACGCGATCTTCGAGCATCATCGTCGTTCCCCCGGCTGTGCCGATGCCTGGGATCGGCGGGGGAGAAAACGCGAAGGCTTCCGCCTCAGGAAGTTTGGCCAACTCCCCGTTCACGTGCGCCAGGATTGCTTCGTACTGTTCTTCACGGCTTCTTCGTTCGTGCCACGGTTTGAGATTGACCGAAAAGTAGGCGTTGTAAGTCGTGCTGACCTGGCTCAGGAAGCTGTACCCGACCGTCACGGTAAAGGAGGCGACCCCCGGCGTGTCATGGAGAATCTGTTCGACCTTCCGGGACACGCGGTCTGTCCGCTGCAACGAGGCCGCCTCCGGCAGCTGCACGTTCACATACAAAAATCCTTGATCTTCGGAGGGCACGAACCCGCCGGGCAGGCGGGCGCCGAGCAGCCCGGCCACCACGGTCACCACCGCCAAGCCCAGCAGCGTCCGCCCCGCCTTCTGCATCAACCCCCCGCACCACCCCACATACCGATCCGTCAGCCGCGCGAACGCCCCGTTGAACCATCCAAAGAACCGGCCCAGCAAGCCCCCCATCGGCACCTTCGGCTTCAGCAACAATGCCGCCAGCGCCGGACTCAACGTCAACGCATTCACCGCCGACAGCAGCACCGACACCGCAATCGTCACCGCAAACTGCTGGTACAGCCGCCCCGTAATCCCCGGAATAAACGCCGTCGGCACAAACACCGCCGCCAAGATCAACGCAATCGCCACCACCGGCCCCGCCACCTCCTCCATCGCCTTCAGCGTCGCCTCCCGCGGCCCCATCCCCTGTTCAATATGATGCTCCACCGCCTCCACCACCACGATCGCATCATCCACCACCAAGCCGATCGCCAGCACCAGGCCGAATAACGAAAGCGTATTAATGGAGAAGCCCAGCAGCGGAAAGATCGCAAACGTCCCGATCAGCGACACCGGCACCGCCAAGAGCGGGATCAGCGTCGCCCGCCAGCTCTGCAAAAACAGAAACACCACCAGGATCACTAACACGATCGCTTCCCACAGCGTCGTGAAGATCTCGTGCAGCCCTTCCGTCACCGCCAACGTCGTGTCCAGCGACACCACGTAGTCCAGATCGTCCGGAAACCGCCCCTTCATCTCGTCCATCAGCGAGCGCAACCGCTTGACCGTGTCGATCGCGTTGGAACCCGGCAATTGGTACACCGCAATAACCGCGGCGGGCGCCCCGTCCAATCGACCCAACACGTTGTAGATCTGGGCGCCTAACTCTGCCCGAGCCACGTCGCGCAACCGGACGAACGAGCCGTCCTGATTGGCACGCACCACGATGTTGCCGAACTCTTCTTCGGTGACGAGACGTCCCTGGGCTCGAATGGTGTACGTAAACTCTTGACCGGCCGGGACCGGCTCGGCTCCCACCTGACCAGCCGGGTTGACCGTATTCTGCTGGTTGATGGCGTTGACCAGATCCGTCACGGTCAGTTCGAGCTTGGCGAGTTGATCCGGTTTCAACCACAGCCTCATGGCGTACTGACCCGCGCCGAACAATTGGACCTGGCCGACTCCCGGAACGCGCGTCAGAGGATCATTGATGTTGATGAAGGCGTAGTTGGCGAGAAACGTCGCGTCGTAGGTTCCCTTGGGTGAATAGAGCGAGAGCATCATCAAGGGACTGCTGAGGGCTTTCGGATTCGTGATGCCGTACTGCTGGACGGCCTCCGGGAGCTGCGGGACGGCGATGGTCTGCCGCATTTGCGTCAGCACCTGGTCGGTATTCGGGTCCGTATCGAGGTCGAAAGCCACACGGAGGGTCATCTGTCCGCTGCCGGCGCTCGTGGAATACATGTAGAGCATGTGGTCCACGCCGTTGATCTGTTGTTCCAGCGGCGTGGCGACCGCCTGCTCGACCGACAGCGCATCGGCGCCCAGATAGGTCGTTTGGACTTGAATTTCCGGCGGAACCAGATTGGGAAATTGCGCGACGGGGAGGCGGAACACCGAGACGATCCCCACGAGCACCGTGATGATCGCGATCACCATGGCCACGATGGGCCGATGGATGAAGAACCTGACCATTTAGGTACCGGCGGGCGGCGGCGTAAGCGGCCGGTCCGGATCGGTGGAAGCCGGTTCGGCGGGAACCGGTTTGGGCGAGACGACGACCCCACTGCGGACCTTCTGCAGTCCCTCGACGACGACCTGTTCTCCCTGGTTCAGACCGGACGTGATCACCCACTGATTCCCGACCCTCGCCCCGGGCTTGACCGTGCGGACGGCGATTTTGTTTTCCGCATCGACGACCGCCACGTGATACGTCCCCTGGAGTTCCTGAACCGCGCGCTGCGGCACGAGAAGCGCTCCCGGAAGATTCTCGATGATCGCGCGCACCTTCGCATACTGACCGGGCCGCAACACATTGCCCGGGTTTGGGAAATAGCCGACGATGGTAATGGTGCCGGTCTTGATGTCGACCTGACGATCCGGAAGCGCCGCCTTCCCCTTGTGCGGGTACAGAGTTCCGTCCGCCAGGATCAATTCCAGCTGAGGTCGATCCGGATGGTCCCCAGCCGGCTGGGCCACGGCGCGTTGTATCCGTTCGGCGAAGCGGAGATACATTTTCTCGCTGATCGGAAAGAGCACTTTGATGGGATCGACCTGCGAGACCGTCGTCAGAGCGGTGTTCTCCATGATCAGATCGCCGATCTGGGCGCTGGCGATGCCGGCCACCCCGTCGACCGGCGAGGCGATGCTCGTCCAATCCAGATTCAGCTTGGCCTTCTCCAGGTTGGCTCTGGCGGCGAATACGGAGGCCTTGTTGGCCTCGTTCGCTTGAATGGAATCGTCCAGCTCCTTCTGGCTCACCGCCCCTTGCTTCGCGAGCGGCGTATCCCGCTTCACATCCAGCTGCGTCTTCTTGTAGGCCGCTTCCGCCCTGGCCAGTTCGCCCTTCAGTTGATCGAAGGACGCCTGGTAGGGTCGCGCGTCGATCTTGAACAACAGATCTCCGGCCTTGACGAAAGCGCCCTCGACATAGTTGCGCGAGAGCAGATAGCCCTGGACCTTGGCCCGGATCTGCGCATCGATGGTGCCGGCCGTCGTGCCGACCCCCTCGGCGTAGATCGGCACGTCCCGCCGGATCACTTCCGTGACCAGCACGTCCGGGGCCAGCGCCGAGACCGCATCCTTGCGCTCGCAGCCTGAGACCGCCAACACGGCAAGGCAAACGATCATCATGAAGCAGGCACTGGCAGGAGGGAATTCTAAGCAGTGTGAACGCGCCAAGACGGCAGGTCCCTCTCTCATTTTTGGGAAGGGCTTTACTTATACAATTGCCCTAATCACACCGTCAAGATCGGGGCTTGATCTCAAGGGTTTCCTGCCGTACTCTCTCACTCGCACCGCGCGCTCCCTAGCTGAACCTGGAGGCCCCGATGCTCAGATTCTCTTCGATCCTGTTCACGGTGTTCGCGGCACTGCTGGCCGGCTGCTCGCCGACGAAGCAAGCGCGTTCCGTTGAGACGTCCGGGTTTCTCGGTCCCATCTATCCGCTGATGCACAAGGGCGAAGATGGCGAAGCGCTGCTGCTCTACAAGAATCCCAAGGTTGCGACGATCCCGCGCGGCACGTACAAGAAGATGCTGCTGGATCACGTGCAGGTCTGGGGTCCGCCGACGACGGACCCGGATCGCCAAGCCCGCGCGCAAAAGATCGCCGATCTGCTCTACACCCTAGCCTATGACGGCATGTCTCAAGACTACGAGATGGTGTCGGAGCCGGGACCGGGCACATTGCACGCCCAGGTCGCCATCACCAGGGCGGATCCGGCCTACGTGGTCCTTCGGGCGGTCTCGACGGTTCCCGCGCCGATGAACGCCTTTGCGGTGGCGTCGATGCTGAAGAATATCGGAACCGGCAAACCGTTGTTCGTCGGCGACGCCAGTCTTGAGCTGAAGTTGTCCGACTCTCAGACCGGCGAGGTGCTGGGTGCGTCTGCCGATCGACGCGTGGGGAAAAAACGCCTCGACGCCGACTCCTTCGACTCCTGGGACGACGTTCACAAGGCACTCGAGTATTGGGTGAAGAAGGCCAGATATCGCCTGTGCCAAGAGCGTCAGGCGCAGAATTGCCTGTCGCCGGAGTAACAGGACTCCCGACGTCCGCTACGGCTTCGTGGACACGGGCGGCAACGCCGCGCGACAGCCGGACGTCAGTTCCGATTCATGCTTGCGCAGACACTTGATGATCCGCCCGCCGCCGGGCATGACTCCTTTGCAGTGGCGCTTGGCGTCCTCTGCGCAGGCGGCTCTCATTCGATTGAAATTCTCGCGACCGCCGGCCGCCTGCTCCGGTGACTGCTCACCGGCTGGCTTGGAAGCAGGCGCGGCGGGATCCGCCGCCGCACCCACGGCGGGCAAGAGTGCAAGCGCGCACCACAACAAGCCCGCCATCAGCACGGGGCCCCGGAGTGCTCTCGGTTCGACTCGTTTGAACATGTGATTCCCCTCTTCGTCTCGTCATCCCGCGACGTCACGATGTGTTCCTGATTCACGAGATCCGGGTCGTACGGCATGGCACAGTCCTGTATTGCACAGGGTCCGCATTCTTCATACGGACCGGTGTCTTCAGAGTACGGCGTTGAGACCGCTACGCCGTCTTCCTGAGACTCAGCATGTAACTGGTGAGATCGTGGAGCTCCTGTTCCGTGAGCGGGAACTTCGGCATGATCGATCCCGGCGATACGGATTGCGGATCGTGGAAGTGTTTCAGGTGCCATGCTCGGTCAGGACGCTCGTCGCCGACGTACGACAGGTCGGGGCCGACGGCTCCGCCTGTTCCATGAATTCGGTGACATCCGGCGCAGCCGAAGTTCGCATACAGGGCTTGACCGTGCGCAACCGCCGGATCGGCCTTCTTGACTCCATAGAGATTGTTCAGCGACACCCCGAGGAGCGAAAAGACCACCAGCAAAAACAGGGCGCCGAGCGCCATGCCGACCGGTCGTGACGCCGGAGCCCGCACGGTCTTTTGCCAATCCAGAAACGGCCAGAGCAGAAGAACGAGTACGAACAGGGCGGGCAAGACCCACGTGGCAAACGGCTCCAACGGTCCGTGCACATACTTCAGCAGTTCATAATAGAAGAGGAAATACCATTCAGGGATCGGGACGAAGCTCGTATCCGACGGGTTGGCTTTGTCGGTCAGGGGAAACGGAACCAGGTACGCCAAGGCTGCCAGCGCGGCGAAGACCCCCACCATCACCACCGCATCCATGAAGACCTGCCTGGGATAAAACGTCTCGCTGCCCGCGGCGGCCTTCTTCTCGTCCCAGGGACCGGCAGGACCGACTCGTCTGAGAATGAACAGGTGCAGCATGATGCCGGTCACGATGACGGCCGGCAGAAACAACACGTGAACGGCGAAGAATCTCGAGAGTGTCAGGGCCCCCAACTGCTCTCCGCCGCGCATGACCTTCACGAGAAAATCCCCGATCAGGGGAACCGTGCCGACCATATTGATGCCTACTTGCGTCGCCCAATAGGCGGTCTGGTCCCAGGGAAGCAGGTAGCCGGTAAAGGCGAACCCCAGCACGAGGAGCAGCAGCACCACGCCGACCATCCACATCATTTCTCGGGGAGGCTTGAACGCTCCGTAGAGGAACACTTGGAGCATGTGGAGACCGACCGCCATCACCATACCGGATGCGCCCCAGTGATGCAGTCCCCGGACGAACCAGCCGAAGGTCACCTGATTCTCGATGAACTGCACGCTGTCATAGGCATGGTCGGGCGTCGGGGCATAGTAGATCGCGAGAAACATCCCGGTGACGGCTTGCAGGACGAACAGAAACAGCGTGGCCGAGCCGAAGACGTAGATCCAGCTGGCTCCGCCCGGAATCGGTTCGTTCAGGAGCGAATGTTCAACCGCCTGTAAGTTCAGCCGGCCGTCCAGCCAGGCATAGATGCGGGAGGCCATCGGTTCCCCAAAAAATCCGGACTACTTTCGCAGAGCCATCACGTACGCGAGCACGTCCCTCAAATCGGATGGGGACAACAGGCCCTTCCATGGCCCCATTGCGGTGCCCGGCTTTCCGCTCTCCATCGTTCCCAGCAACTCGGCCTCGGTCTTTTTCTTACTGGCCTCGCCGGTAAAGTTTGCGGCAGGCGGCTTGATCAAGGTGCCCGTCGGTCCGTCACCCTTGCCCTGCGGCCCATGGCAGACCATGCAATGCTTCTCGTAGAGGGGTTTTCCCTTCGATGCGTCTCCAGCCGCATCGACCGGCCGCACAGGCGACAACAGCAGAGCCGACACCACGCACACGGACAGGATCGCGACAGAGCGCGCTCGTTTCATCTGGGCATGTCTCCTCGGTGAGTCATCTTCGCGCCCATGGCTGCCGAAACGAGATTTTCCCAAGCCGTCAGCTTTCCTCGCATCAGCGCGGCGCCGTATCACAACTCGATTTTTCCCGTGATTCCGGACTTGAATTCCTTGTACATCACAAGGAGACGTCCATTCTCCGTCTTGACAGGCAAGGTATCCAGGGGTCGCGGGGCCGGTCCCGCAACCACCCGGCCGGTCACGTCGTAGACGCTCCCGTGGCAGGGACACTTGAACTTCTGTTCGCCCCCGGCCCAGTGATACCCGCACCCCAGATGGGTGCACATGGGAGAAAACACGGTCACCTGCCCGTCGGCTTGCTTCACGGCCCATACGGCCTTTTGAGTCTTCGTTTCCAGATAGCCGTCCTGCACGGTCGCCACATAGTCCACCTGCTTGGGTGTTCCGACGGAGAGTTCATCGAGCGCCGCGACATCGACCCACGACTGAGCGCGCCGCTTGAATGCAGGTGACATCACGTAGCCGACGAGGGGCACGGCAAGGCTGAGCCCGATCAGCCCGGCCGCAGCTCTGGTGGCCCACTGAAAGAACCGCCGCCGAGTCCCGGCGGGAGTGGATAATCCTGACGCCTCGAATGGTTGTGGATCGCGAGCAGACATCGTGTGATCAGCGCCAACGGCACTCTAGTGAGTCCTCCGAGGTGAGTCAAGCGACTTTGTCGCCGCCTCTCTCGTTCACGGCTGCATTGCGTCGCTCTGCTTCCTGTATGATAATGCTGTATTGAGGTCCAGCGTTCTCCGGAGGCAGCATGCCGTTTTCTCGTCGAACCATACTCAAGGCAGCGGGACTGGGAGCCCTCGCCGGCATGACCGGCGGCTGCGACGAAGTCGGCGGCGTTTTCGGCCGCATGTTCGCGATCCCGCCGCGCGAGACGACCTATTTCACCCCGAACGGCAAGTTCTACGTCGTCAACTACGCCGACTCCGCGGTTTCGATGTCGAGAGAAATCAACATCGAACAATGGAAACTGACCGTCAAGGGCCAGGTCAAGACACCCCTTTCGCTCGGCTGGCGCGACATCTTGAATCGCGACTCCTACGACCAGATCTCGACGCTGATGTGCATCGACACGTTGCCGGGGGGCGACAGCATGGGCAATGCGACATGGAGAGGGATCTCGCTCAAGAAGCTGCTGCAAGAGGCCGGCGCGGACGAAGAGACCGCGCGGGACGTCATTTTTCGCGGCATCGACGGGTACGACGACAGCATCCCATTCACACGGGCGATGCAGGACGACACCATGCTCGCCTTTCTGATGAACGGTGAAAAGCTGCCGAAAGAGCACGGCTTTCCGCTCCGGCTGCTGGTGCCCGGTCTCTACGGGATCAAGAACGTCAAATGGATCGTGGAAATCGAAGTCTATCCGGGTGACCACCTGGGCTACTGGCAGCGGAAAGGCTGGACCGACGACGGCACGATCAAGATTTTTTCCCGGATCGATTCACCGGGACACTACCAGACGCTTCGAGGACCGGAGCAGACATTCCGCGGGATTGCCTTTGGAGGGCCCAATTCAATCGGCAAAGTCGAGATCAGCTTCGACGCCGGTCGCACGTGGAACGACTGTCAGATCGAACCGCCGATGTCGCCCTACTCCTGGATCATCTGGAAGTACATATGGAAGCCGACCAAACAGGGAAAATTTCAAACGGTGGTCCGAGCGACCGACACGAAAGGCCAATTGCAGATTGCAGAAATCGTCCGCCCGCAGCCGGCGGGAGCGAGTGGATTGCATACGATTATCGCCGACGTGGAAAGTGTGGACCTCCGGCGCAGTTGAGGCTTCTCATCGACTAAACCTGCTCGGCCCAACGGTCCCTGCTCTTGCTTTGTATCCACCTGCGGTTACACTCCTGTCAGGATGAAATATCCACTGTTGTAGAAGCAATGCAGCACGATGGACGGATACGTGCTCTGGAAACGATCCCGCAAGAATCCAAACATCAAAGACGGAATCAGGACAGACAACGCCCAGAGGGGCGGATGAGTGAACCAATGCCCGGCCACGAACAGCACTGACGTGGCCCAGTTCGCCAACGTCACGTCATAAATCGCACGCCGCCCCCATGAACATTGGGTGAGTCGCCCCTGAATCAATCCACGGAAGAGAAGTTCTTCAACTAACGGCAGCCAGAGCGCCACCGTCAGAAACGGCAAAGACCAGAGACGAGACCAGTGGAGGGGCTGAAGAGACGTGGTGAGGGCCAAGGCCGCCCAAACGACCGGCCCTCCAGCCGCCGCCAGCAGAAAGCCGGCGTCCCGATGAAAAGGGGGACAACGATCAAGTCCGAGAAGATTGAGCACAACTCTCTGGGATCCTGTTTGTCGAGCGGCGCCAGACGTTCCTTTGGCCGGGCCAAAGGAACGTCTGGGCGCTCGGACACTTACTTCCTGCCGGTCCTGTTCTTGAACCGTTGAGCCCAGAGACCAACAGCGAGAAGGGCCAACATCGGCAACATCATGTCCATCCTGCCGTCTGCACTCAATGTGCACCCGCCGCCCCCGCCGTCACCGGGAGGAGCGGGAGACGCTGCAGGCGCGGGAGAGACAGAAGGACCGGAAGAATCGGCTTGAACAGTAATGTTGACGGTACCCTGAGCGCTGTCGGCATCGTTGTCTCGCGCAAAATAAGCTAGGCTGTAGTTGCCGGCCGGAGTGGCTGAAGGCCAGCTGAATTGCCCTGCGGCACTCAACGTTGACCCAGCGGGCAGCGGCGGCACAGCAACGAAAGTCGGCGTATCGCCGTCGGCGTCTGTGGCACCCACCGTGAAGTCTAAGGCACTTCCTTGGGACACAGTCTGGGATCCAACCGGTGTCAGCACGGGCGGAGAGTTCACCCTCACCGTCGCGGTTGCCTGCCCGGTCAGCCCGCTGCTGTCCGTCGCGGTCAGCCGAAAGGTGAAGGTGCCGGTTGCCGGCGCCGTAAAGGACGCATTGGCGGTATTGCTGTTGGCAATGGTACCGACCGAGCCGCCGGTCACTTGAGCCCACTGGTAAGAGGTGATGCTTTTTCCGGCAGCCGCCGTCGCCATCCCCGCCAGCGAAACCGTACCGGCCGGTGCCACAACTTGCGATGGGGTCGTGATCGTCACCGCCGGAGGCAACGCACTCGCGTTTAACTTATCCAGCGCCGCGCGCGCATCGAGGAGCCCCGCGCCGCACTTTCCGACGACGCTACCGCCTGACGCGCACGACGAGCCGGCTGGAAATGCCCGAGCGGACGATTGCAAGACCGAGAGAATCTGCGCACGAGTCAGCGAAGGTTGCACAGACCAGAGGAGCGCCGCTACCCCTGAGACGTGGGGAGTCGAGCTACTGGTTCCGGAGCCGTTAATCGACGTATCCCCCCCTGGGCTGGCCGCCGGACTCGTGGTGCCCGTGTTGTAGATGGTATAGGTGCCCAGCCCGTTGGACGTGACGAAATCCGTACAGTTGTTCCCCGTTGTCAGCTTCCCACACAATCCGCCAGGGGCAGTGATCGCCACCTGCCCGCTGACATTGGAGTAATAGGCCAGATCGCCATCGATCGCGTTCGCCGCCACGCCGATCACCCCGGCGCAGTTCGCCGGTTCATCGATCGCGGTGGCATCTCCGTTGTTCCCCGTTGCGGACACGATGATGGCCCCCGTGCTAATCACGTCCGTCACGGCGTCCTGAAGAGCCTGACTGCACGCATTGTGGTCGCTGATGCTGATATTGAGAACCTTTGCGGGGTTCGCATTGGCGGGCACCCCGGCCACCGCCAACCCCGCCGCCCAGCGCATCCCGTCCGCCATGTCGGACGTGACGGCCCCGCATTTCCCGCTCACCCTCACCGGAAGAATCGTCACATTCGGCGCCACCCCGGTGCCGAAGAGGCCATTATTCATTTTTGCCGCGATGATCCCGGTCACGCCCGTGCCGTGCCACACCGAGTCCCTGGCGAGTGATCCCGGTCCGCATTCGTTCGCCGCGACCCAATTCCCGGCATCTTGCGGATTGCTATCGCGGCCATCCCCATCGTTGGCGCGCGCGGGATCGGTGATGAAATCATAGCCCTGCAGCAACGACGCCGGCTGATCGGCGTGCGGCACATACCCGGTATCCACCACCGCGACGACGACGGACGCGCTGCCCTTGGTGACGTCCCAGGCCGTCGGCAGGTTGGCGCCTCCGGTGGCGTCCGCAGGCGCGAAATAGTGCCACTGACTGCCATAATTGGGATCGGTCGGCGTCGTCTGCGGATGCATGGACCGGTCCGGCTCGACATAGTGCAGGCTTGGGTCGTTGTGCATCAGTCGCGCGGCAATGGCCCGCGCTTCGGACAGGGTCACCGACTTGTGCAGTTTGAGCACATACGCTCCCCCGGACATGCGACGGACCACGGAGAGCGGCACGCCCGCCTTTTTGGTGAGCCCGCCGGCATCGAACGCGTCCAACTCGCTCGCCACCTTCGAGCCGGCTTGTGGTTTCACGATCAGACTCGAAATCATCGTCTCGTCCGGCGGAATCGTCGCTTGATTCAAGACAGATCTCGAGGGCAATTTGGGAGGCTCCGCTGTCGTGACGGAAGCTACGACCGCGACAACAACCATACATGCGGTCATGGCCAGACCCATCCCCACCGTCCGACGCCTCAAAGTAGCCAACATGAATACCCCCTATGCAACAATGACCAGCCTAGATGAATCACATCGTTCCCCACTCGAAGACGAGCCCCTCACCGTGTCTACATCGAAACGGCACCCGACCCGTAAGACCGTCCTTCAACACCGAATCTAGGGTGTCAGGAGCGACGATCACAACCCCTCTTCTGCAGGGTGGCAACCTTCTGTAGATGCCCACGCCCTTCCGGACGGCGACCTCTCGCTAAAAACTCTCCAAGTACAATACTCCCTTCGCTTGCGCGTCGTGCGCCGCAGAAGCTGCCGAGCGCGCGCGCGAGGTCGGAATCACGCCGGACGGTGACGGGGTGTTTCATGTCATACAAGTAGTACAGTCGGCGGGAAAGGGCAAGGCACCGAGGTTCGTCAGAGCCGCCGGGTTTCGCTCTTGGAATTTCTCTATGCCGGGCGTACACTTCCGCTCGGCGGACAGCGGGAGGCATCATTCATGTCACGTCGCACAATAGAATTGGTCGCCGTAGTCTTGGGGTTCGTGCTGTCGGCCTGCGCGCCGCGAGTGACGATCGACTACGATAGAGACGTCGACTTCACGCACTACCGGACCTATGCCTGGGAGAAGGGCACGCCGGTGAGAAATGATTTGATGGACCGCCGCATCGTCAAGGCGATCGACGACCAGTTGACCACGAAGGGCTATCAGCGAAGCGAAGGCAATCCCGACATGTACGTCACCTATCACGCGGCGCTGAGTGAAGAAATCTACTACAACACCACGTCCATGGGAGTCGGCTACGGGCCGGGTTGGGGTCCGGGTTACGGATGGTATGGACGAGGCGCAGGCTGGGGAATGGCCTCAGGGACATCCGTGACGACCCCGAATACGGTCGTCACCGGGACACTCAACGTCGATATTTTCGACGCGAAGAACAAGCAGATGATCTGGCGAGGCACCGGGAGCGACACGGTCAGTCAGGACCCGGTCGAGAATACCGAGAAGATCCACGAAGCGACGGCGGCAATGTTCGAAAAGTTCCCCCCGAAGTAGGACAGCCCCGGCTTCGAATCTTTTAAGTTGGAGACTCGAACCCGTCTTTCACACAGTACTCCGGCATGGTCTCGCCTCCGTGCCCCTCCGACTTGTGCGTCCAATCCCTCAGAATCCCCTGCTTGTCGAAGGTCAACACGTACTCGTCGCACCAGGCTCCCGGCGTACCCCACTGGTTGTTGACGCCGGTGTCGACCCACATGACCTGATAGACCCAAATAGGTTTGCCGTCTTCCGTCGTCGCGGTATATTTCGGTTCGCCGAGACGCGTGTGTACTTGTTCTTGTGTGGCATGGTCCTTCGCGGCCTTGAGGTATCGGGTCTCCTTGGAGACTAAGACAGTGCAGGCGGATCCCAAACACATCAGCCCGGCAAGCACGACGACGATCGTGGTCTTCATGGGAATCACCTCACCTCTGAGCGGCGGCCATGGACCGGCGCTCGCAGTATGACCGACCGAATATGACCGACCGACAATGTGCGCTGGGTAGTACGGCCTGAGATCTCGGGCGGTAGTGTAGTCCAGGATTCGATACACCTTCAAGCGACATCCCAAAACACTCATTGTGGCAAGCGGATTCCAGTGCGCCTGCCGCTGGATTGCTTGGGCCCGCTACCGTCCTGTCATCACCACTCACCGGCGCACCGGCCCTTTCCCTGTTACCCGACAGTGCGGTACGATAGCGCGCCGCCGGAGCATCCTCATGAGCCAGGTCAGATTCACCGATCCCGCTGCACAGGAATTTTACAGGCAGGGCGAGAGCGAGCTCGAAGCCGCGCAGTCGGCCGATGCCGTCCTGCGGAAAGCGGAAGACTTCGGCAGGAGGGATGCGCGGGCCGAGGTGATGCAATCGGCCTTTTATTTCCTGGCAGCCGCGCACTTTCTGGAAGACCGGGATCCGGCGAAGGCCGCCCAGGCCTATCATCAGGCCGGCGCGCAACTACACCGGCTGGAACAGTTCTCCCAGGCGGCACGCGCCTACTCCAATGCCGGTCGATTGGGCGAACGGGCCGCGCAGACGGCGGACGGCGCTCCGGCCAAACACGACTTGCAGCATTTCGCGGTACGGTCTTATTCGCGCGCGAACCACTGTTTCGCGGAAGTCGGCGAGCTGGAATGGTCGGAAGCGGAATATCTGAACGAACGCAACGCCCGTGTCGCCTGGGCGAAGATGCAGGGAAAACACCCTTGGGCTCAGCTGGCCTGGAAAGCCACGAGCAACTACGGGACCAGCTTTTCCCGCTGGGGGCTGTGGGTGGTCGGCACCCTCGGTCTGTTCGGCCTTCTCTATGAAATCTTCTACCAGATCCGCTGGCTCCAGCCGATGGACAACATGAACACCGCCGCGTGGATTCCCTTCTGGTCCGGCTTCTACTACTCCGTCAACGTCACCGCCGCCTTGGGGCTCGTCGACTACCAACCGGCGAACGTGATCAGCCAGGGCGTGGTCATCGTGAATGTGCTGATCGGCTACATTCTCCTCGGGATCGGTATCGGCATCATCGGTCGCATGATCAAGTATCGATAATCCGTCCCTCTTGCTCCATCAATCGGACCCTGCTCCCTTCGCACGGCGCAGCAGCAGCCGCAATTCGTTCAGCACCGTCCCGGCGGCCAATGCATTCCCGGCGGCGTTCCAATGGATATCGTTATCGACATAGAGGCGGCGGCCGGTGACTTCGGCGGCGAAGGCAGCCGTGAGATCGATGACCGCCAGTCCTTTTTCGCCGGCCCATGCCGACAGCAGCCGCTGCGGCTTCGTAAAATCATATTCCGTCGAAGCGACACCGCTTGTGTCGACATACAGCCGCTGCAACCGAGGATCGACCTGCTCCTCGGCGGGCAGCAGCACCAACACCCAGGGAACAGCGCGTGCTCGAAGCAGTCCGTCGATCTGTTCGAGCGCCGCCTTGGTCTCGTTCCAGCGCGCGAGGAAGAGGGGACTGTCGGCCTTGAGATACTGGTCCCGCATCCCCTGAATCATGCGCACGTACCGGGGACTCCAGCCGGCAAAGGCCTGTGGCCCATCGGAGGCGGCAGGGACGGGATCGGAGGCAAACATTCCCAGGTCGGGCTCGCTCTGTATCCGTCTGAGCCATGCCTCGCCCAACACACGGATGTAGGCCAGGTCGTGCGACAGATACCAATGGTCCCAGGAGAGTCGGTCATGAAACCAGTTGCCGTTGACATGCACCCGGTGTCGGAGACCCGCGACGACCATTTGCGCGCCTTGCGCCGGCATGAAGTCGTTGCCGATGAAAAAGTTCACGAGCACGACGTCGGGTCCGTAGACTATGCCATGGTCCTTGAGCAGCGCGTAATATTCTTCCGGCTGATAGCCCACCATGCCGAGATTGATCACTTCCACACCGGGCCCTTCTCCGGCCAGCGCCCGTTCCACCACCGTCAGGTACGCCTCGTCGTAGCGTGCGCCGGCTCCCCACGTAAATGAGTCGCCGATCGCGACGACGCGCCAGGCAGAAGACTTCCGTTCGATCGTTCGCTCTCGGTCTCGAAATCCGAGCGAGTTCGTTTTCATGCCGGATCGGTCCGTGACCTGGTGAGGAATCCCCCCTCCGGGCGTGTCGTGGTCGGAACCGAACAGGCCGCTCCGCGCCAGCAAGGGATCGGCCACCCGCAGGCTGGCCTCGGCGACGAGCAAGAAGACCACCGCATTGACCATGACGACTCGTAACCAGCGGTAGACACCGGTTCGGAGCATCCATTCGAGACTGGCCGGATGAACGCACCGCCAGGCGGCCCACGCGAGGAGCAGACCGACGGCCAGCACGAATTTGTCGATATGATGGTTGAAGTACGGAATCGGGTAGTAGACGAGGACGCTCAGGAGGACCGGCGTCAGCCAAAGCAGCCCAGACGATAGGGACCAGTCTTCAGCGATCGTCCAGCGGCGAGAGTGGTGGCGAAACAGGCTCATGGCGTTGGCGGCCCAGAATCCGGCAGCCAACAGACAGAGCGCCGCGATCCATCCCAATTTCGCCGGCTCCCATGTGCCCGACATGCCGGTGCGCGGAGAGGACGGCAGCACGAAGGTGAGCAGGTCGACCCCGATGACGGCGAGACCACCGGCGACGACGAGGAACAGCATGCCGAGCGCTGTCCCTCGACGATCAGCCATGCGGATTCCGTCGGAAATCGCCGGGGCGACGCTCGTCGAAGACCGGCTGCCGGAGCGCCGTCGATTCTTCCGGCGAGAGGCTCCGCCACTGGCCGGGCTGCAAACCGTCGAGCGAGATCGGGCCGATCGCAACCCGCACCAGTCGCAAGGTGGGATGCCCGACCGCGGCGGTCATGCGCCGGATCTGCCGATTCATCCCCTCCCGGAGCGTCAATTCCAGCCATGCGGTCGGGACATGCTTTCTGTAGCGGATCGGCACAGGCCGTTCCGGCAACGCCGGCGCCTCCGGCAGAAGGCGAGCCAAGGCCGGTCTGGTCCGCTTCTCACCGAGCCGTAGACCTCGTCGGAGCCTCTCCAATGCCGCCTCCTCGGGAATCCGTTCGACCTGGACCAGATACACCTTCGGCAACTTCGCCGTCGGATCGGTAATGCGATGGGCAAGTCCACCATCCGACGTCAGGATCATGAGGCCTTCACTGTCCTTATCCAGTCGACCCGCGGCGTACACGCCGGGAATCTGAATGAAGTCTCCCAGCGTAGGTCTATGTTCCGGATCGGTGAAGCAGGGCAGCACGCCGTACGGCTTGTGGAAGGCAAGCGTCTGCGGGGCATCGCGTGACGCCCCGATACTCATGCGACAAGATAAGGAGACTGGGGGCAGACCGGATGCGCCCACTGTGGCTGGAATCGGATGATTGTACTACTTTGCGTCGGCCACCAGAATCAACTCCGGATGTTCCTGAACGATCGCCCTCATGGAGCTCAAGAGATCCTCAGGCGAAGTCTTGGGAGACTCGACCTCGGTATAGCGGGCCTGCGCGAGAAGCCCGAATTCTTGGCTTCGGCTCGCGGCCACACCGAGCAACGTGCCGAGGGAGGCCAGATGTTCACCCTGTCCCCTGGCAATATCCCGTTTCACGCTGTCGTAGTTGTGGGTGGCGAAAACGATCTGCCGGTGTTCGGCCCGAAGCAATCCGTCCTTGGACCATGCCCCCGGCGTCGTGCTGGAAATAAAGTCGGATATATCACCGAGTGTTCCCTTAACCGACTCCGTAACGGTACAGGCGCCGGATAGGAGCGCACAAGTGACGACGGCGATACCCAACAGTCTGGTTCCACGCACAGCCATGGTCCACCTCCTTGATCCAATCCATTCGCAACCGACGCCAGTATAGTCACTGTCCCACACCTTGGCAATATACGGGCCGGCGGCCGCCCCAGGCAGGTGCACCGTGGACCAGATTGCCTTCAGAAGCACTGACGTTGGTCATTCCCGCGGAAGCGGGAATCCAGTCAAGGCTTTCGGGTCAGGATGCAGGCTTGATCGGGGATCTGGCTGCCCGCCTTCGCGGGTATGACGCAAGAGAAAGCTGACCCACGACCGCAGGTGTTGATCCTTCCCTATCAGATGTGATTCCATGACGACCAAGAATCTGTCGGAGAGACCCATGCGCTGGGAAGGTCAACAGGAAAGCCACAACGTCGAAGACCGTCGTCGCATGGGACCGGCGCGCGTGGGCGGCGTCGGAGGGCTCGGACTCGGCGGGATCGTCCTCGTGTTGGCAGTCAGCTACTTTACCGGAACCAATCCACTCGCACTTCTGGAAATGCTCGGCGGAGTCCAAAGCATGTCGCCGGAATTGACTCAAGAATCGGCGCCGACCGGACCTCCGTCCGATGAATTGGGAAAATTCGCTTCCGTCGTGCTGGCGGATACTGAACGGACCTGGGGCCAACTCCTGCCGGCGCTCGGGGGCCCCTATGAAGAACCGCGACTGGTGCTGTTCACCGGCGCGGTGCAATCCGCTTGCGGCACTGCGTCGTCCGCCGTCGGCCCCTTCTATTGCCCCGGCGATCACAAGGTCTACCTCGACTTGTCGTTCTTCAACGAACTGTCTCACCGCCTCGGCGCGCCGGGCGATTTTGCCCAGGCCTACGTGATCGCCCATGAGGTCGGCCATCACGTGCAAAATCTTGTGGGCACGGCCGAGCGAGTCAACAGGCTGCAGCGCCGGACGTCGGAAACCGAGGGCAACGCCCTGTCCGTCCGGATGGAACTCCAGGCCGACTGTTACGCCGGTGTCTGGGGTCACCACGCCAAGCGCGAACGCAATCTCATCGAGCCGGGAGACTTCGAGGAAGGTCTGCGCGCCGCGGCGGCCATCGGAGACGATCAATTGCAGAGAACGTCCCAAGGCTACGTCCGACCGGAAAGCTGGACCCACGGCTCCTCGGAGCAACGGATGACCTGGCTCCGCCGAGGGCTGGAGTCGGGCGATCCACGAACGTGCGACACTTTTTCCGGTAAGGGCTTGTGAAGGAGCCGCTCGACGACGACCCGGGAGGATCCTCACCTGCGCCGCGGGGATTCTTCGAGACGCTGATGGCGGATGGGCCATGGACGGCCAAGTCGTTTGTGGCGGTGTCGGTCGCCACGGTCGGCGCCCTGATCGCTTGGGTCACGAACTTCGCCTCGCCGGATGCCGCCCGGTTCGGCGGCAGTTACTTGGGTGGGTACTTCATCGGTTGGGCCTTCCGTCGATTCGTGCGAATCGCAGCGCTGATCGTCGGCGGCACCCTCGCCTCCATCACCCTCTTGAAACACTCGGGCTGGATCGATCTGGACTGGGGATCCGTGGAAACCCAGGTCGGCCAGGCTGCCGCTTCCATCCAGCAAGGGGCTCAAGGGTTGAGACAGACTCTGTCCGGATACTTGCCATCCGCCGGCGCCGGGGCCGTGGGAGCGTTTTTCGGGTTTCGGAAAAAATAGCGGCGTCAACAGGCGCACGCGCGATGCACAAATGTTGAAGGAGGTGTCTTCACGTGATGTTGTGGCGTCTTCAAGTAGTAGCAGCCTGTGTCATGATTGTCGGGCTGCCTACTCCATCGTCGGCAGGCACATTTGACCAAACGGCCGTTCTCGAGCAGGCCAAACGCGCCACTGTCGGCGTGTTAGAAGATACGCAAGACCCCCGCACCCCAGAAAAACCCGGACGAATCGCCGTCCGAGGCACCGGGTTCCATCTGCGCGACGGCTACATCGTCACCGCCCGTCACGCAGTCGAAAAGAATGGTCCGTCAGGGCCGACTATTGCCAAAATCATCCACGTCCTGACATCCGACCTGCACGAGCTCGTCGCTCAATTGGTCGGCGACAGCGCCTATCTGGACGTTGTCGTCTATCGGCTGAACGAAAAGGACCGGCCCACGCTCGCCGCCTCGGCTCCCTTCGCTACCGGCGAAGCCGGACCAGGCACGGATGTGTTTACCGTCGGCTATCCGCTGGGCTGGGGACCGACGATGGCGTTCGGACGGATCGGCAACGCCAATACCTTTCTCCAGACGGTCGATACACGCCTCATGCAGACCGACCTGTCTGTCTGCAGCGGTAATTCAGGCGGAGCGCTCTTCAACGCCGCGGGCGAAGTCGTCGGGGTGATGCACGCCATCATCCAGACGGAAAAAGACGAGCTCCAGGGTCATTGCAGCCGCCTCGCATTCGCCATTCCGACGACGCTGGCGGAGCGCATGGTCAACGCCGCGCTGAGCGGCAAGCCCTTGGCGTTCTCGAAGCTCGGCATCCACATGACGACCGTGAAGGACGGCACCAAATGGCGGATTGCGGTCAAGGATGTGGGAGAGCCGGCCAAATCGGCCGGCATCCAGAAGCATGATTTATTGATCGCGATCGAAGAGACCGAAATTCTGGATGCGGCTCAGCTGAAGAACTATCTGATCGAACGGACATCGCCAGGGCAGCGCGTCTCGGTAAAAATCCGCCGCATCGACGCGGACCTCACCTTCCACGTCGTGTTGGGAGGCGGATAAGGCCAGGGGGGAAGTCCTTTCTCACGAGCCCTTTGGCCAACCCCGCTGCGCACTGATCCGAAGCGCCTCTCGTTCCGACACTCCGCGCGGCCGATTCACCCGTGCCGCCCACTTGCGTGGCCGGTCAATCGGCCAGGCGCTGGGCCAGGTGGTGAACGTGCGCCCGTAGGCCTCGGCTGAAATCTTCTCACACGCAGCAGAGTCGGCGGACTTCTCAAACAACGGCGGTCGACCGACGTGAGGATTCAACACATGACAGCCGAGACCACCGAGAGCCAGCGGTGGACGACGAAGCATGACGTCTTCCAGCGTAGTCCGCGGACGGTATCAAACAAAGACTCCCGACCCCTTTTAGTTCCTTCATATGAATGCCATACTTTGGGAGGATGATTGGCATCCTATTGGTTCCAGTGGTGCTCACCGATTCGGACGGCGTTCAGCACAAATTTAGCACAGGGCTCTACAGAATATGCCATGATTGGCCAACAACCCATGAGTATTGAGAAGTCGATGTCTTTAGTGCTTTGGCGCAACCTGCGAATTGTTCAAAAACAAATGATTGCGGTTGCCCACTGATTAACAAGGAGGCGTAGGGATGCAAATTGATCTTTATACAAAAGTGGTCTTAACAATCATAGCGCTTTCGTTGTTTGCCCTTGTGATGAAACCGACCACCATGCCGGTCACTGCCGGCGCCCAACCGCTGAGTGTGATGGATATCCAAATAAGGGGTATAGAGAAAGCCCCTGCCTTGCATTGGGAACCCATTCATGTGATCTGTGATAACTGTGTCCCTCGGTGAAGGTATGGAGACACCTTACGGGGCCATCGTCTCCGGCGTCACTTCCCATCCCGCTTCCACTCCTCCGGGGAGCATCTGTCCTCGGTCCTCACCGACCTCCGCGTCGATGTGTCGATTGAGTTTCTCGTTCATGGCCACGACCAGCTCGTGATGCTGCTTGCCACTCATGGCAAGGTTGTTCATCTCTAAGGGATCTGATTGGAGATCGTACAGCTCGACATCATTGAACCGGTAGAGATCTTCCAGACTCGTCGGCCTATTATGCTGCTTCGGTGAGAAATACCGCGCAAACATATACCGTCCATCATAGATAGAGCGTACCGCGCCTCGTTTTGTCATGTCTGGCACGATGCCTGCTGCCTTCAACTCGGCGGGTTTCCCCCCCTGATGGATGTACTCAACAGCCTTGTAGAGAAAATCGCCGTCGAGGTAGGCGAGCATGTTGTAGTTGAAGAGCGCGGCCTCCCGGACGGTGTGCACGTCGGCGCGTTCAGGATCAGCGAGTAAGACAGACAAATCTTTGCCCGGGAGATCTTTCGCAATCTTCACCCGGCGGTCTTCGGGTATGCCTGTAAATCGAAGCAACGTCGGGGCCAAATCGAGATGCGATGTGACGGCAGGGCATCGCGTGCCGCCCGCATAAGCCGGGTGACAGATAATCAGCGGTACATGGTTTTGTTCCCGATATGACGCTGCCCCTTTGGCATGGAGCTGGTGCGCGCCATCAAGGTCCCCGTGGTCTGCGGTGAGGATGATAATCGTCCGGTTTGCGAGTCCTGATGCATCGAGCTCGGACAGCACGGTCGCAATGTTCCGGTCCACATCGCGAAGACAATTGAGATAGTAGTTATGCCGTCTCCGCCAGCGAGCTTCTTCGTTCGGGATCGGCGCGACCAGGGCATCATGTGAACGGAGGAAATCCCGGTGTGCGGGCGGGCGGCCCGACGCATCCAGCGGCTGCGCATGATTTGGCGGAAGCGTGAAGTTCCACTGCTTCGCATATAAAGGATCGGCCGGATCACGCGCCACATGCGTCAGGCCTCGTTTCGCTTGGACGGGAGAGCCAGGCGCATCAGTGTCATAAAACATCACGTCGTGGGGATTCACGAAGTTGACCGCGAGGAACCAGGGCTTCCCTTCCGCAGCCAACTCTCGTCCCTTCCCCCGCAGCCAACTGCCGCCCATCGCCGCAAAGATACCGTCATGGAGGTATCCGCCTTGCGTATGCGCAATGATGTCGCCCACCCCGAAGTAGTCGGAAAAGCCATAGGCCTCCATCTCCTGGGTAAAAATCTTTGTCGGTGCGCTCAGCTTGTTGACGGTCTCAAATTCCTTGGTCAAATGCCACTTGCCTTTATAGGCGGTGTAGTACCCCGCATCCCGAAGCATGTGGCCCACAGTCCGGACATCGGTTGACAGACTGCTGATCCACGGGAAATTGGTATTATCGAACATGCGGGTATGTTGGATGTGCTGCCCCGTGTAGAGCACGGATCGCGAGGGGGTACAGACACAGGAATTGATTCGATGATTCAGGAACGTCGTGCCTTGTTTCATCAACCGCTCATGGGCGGGCAATCGGTAGCCGCTCGGGAGTTCTCCGGCGCGGAAAAATCGCTCTTGGTCGGTCAGAAGGAAAAGAATGTTGTATGGGCCCGAGCTGCTTCTGGGGCTGTGGACGGCGCGGCGCGAAGAAGCCAGGCTCTGTGCAACAGAGCCCAAGCCCAGACTAAGTCCTATCGCTCCGAAGCCGCTCATCCGCAGCAAATCGCGACGCGATATGGAAGCAACTTGGTCCGTATCTCTTTTCATCTCTTTCTCCTCTGTGGTTATCCCAGCTCGGCAAATACGGTTCTTGGGTTGTTTGCCGGATTGATATGCCGAATTTCAGAGGAAATCAATAGCGTCTGAAGCCCTCCGCGGTCCACGGAGAGTCAGCATAAAACTTTCAGTCTGAGTAACTCGAGGGGGGGGACTGTGGCCGAGTCCCCTTGATAGGTCGGGCATGCTGAAGTGCATTGGACACAGGAAAGGGGTCGGGAGTCTTAATTGCCATCCGATCATCGAAACGATTCCCGACCCCTTTGTTTTACGACCCCTTTGTTTTATCCGCCATTTGTTTTATCGCAGCGTAGTCCGCGGACGGTGTCAAATAAAGACTCCCGACCCCTTTTTCACCCCCGCAAACAAAGACTCCCGACCCCTTTTTTCCCCCGGCATGTCGATAGGAGTACTGTAGATATTGACGGTTGTTATTCTCATCTTTTTGGGGCAGACTCGCCTCCTCTCGGGATGAGGTGAGGAGGACACGATGGGAAAGTTCAAACAGTTTATGTTCTGTCTTGTATCGGCTGCAACGTGGGCACTGCCCCCGGCCACATTTGCGGCCGATAAGCCCAACATCGTCTTCATCTTGGTCGACAACGTCGGCTGGGGTGATTTCGGCGTCTACGGCGGAACCACCCCCACTCCCCGCATCAACAAGCTGGCAAGCGAAGGTATCCGCTTCAACAACTACAACGTCGAGGCGCAATGCACACCATCACGGGCCGCCATCATGACCGGACGCTACTCGGTCCGATCTGGCACGTACACCGTGCCCTTGCCTGGACAGGGCCACTATGGCCTAGCTCCCTGGGAATTTACCACCGCCGAGCTGTTGTCTCAGGCCGGCTATACCACCGCCCTGTACGGCAAGTGGCATCTCGGTAACGCCCCAGGCCGGCTGCCGAACGATCAAGGGTTCGATGAGTGGTGGGGCGTGCAGGATAGTTGGGATGAAGCCGGGTACACGAGCTACCCGCTCTTCAAGGAATCGGGCATGAAGCCACCCATGATCTGGGAAGGCAAGAAGGGTCAGCCTTCCACTCCGGTCATGCCGCTTGATTTGAACGTGCGGCCCGTCGTGGACGAGAAATACCTCGTTCCAAAGACGATTGACTTCATCAAGCGGGAGGCTGCCGCAAAGAAGCCGTTCTTCGTCTATGTTGGGTATTCGGAGTTGCATCCGCCCTTCATGGTGAACCCGAACTTTGTGGGCAAATCGGCGCAGCGCGGCGGAGTCTATTCTGACCTTCTTGGTGAGATGGACTTTCGCATCGGGCAAATCCTTGATGCCATCAAGGAAGCGGGCATCGACGATAACACGCTTGTGGTGCTCACCAGCGACAACGGCAACGGCGCGTCCCTGGTGGCCAGCCAGGGAGGATCCAGCGGGCCTTGGCGAGGGGACTTCTTCAATGTGCCGTTTGAAGGGAGCTACCGGACTGCGGGGATAGTTCGATGGCCCGGGAAGGTGCCGGCGGGGGTCGTCACCGAAGAAATGCTCGCCGCAGCTGACTGGCTGCCCACCTTTGCTGGACTAGTCGGTGCCTCGGACCTGGTGCCAATGGACCGCCCGATTGACGGCATTGATGCCTCCGCCTTCCTGCTGGGCAAGGCCCCGGCCACGGGTCGAGACTCCTACATGCTCTTCGGCCCTGACGGTGAGCTGATGTCCGTCAAGTGGAAGATTTACAAGATGATCCTGCGCTACTCCGAAGGAGTGGACAAGCCCATCGTCAAGCCGCAGTTCCCGTTAACCTACGACCTGAGCAGTGATCCGCACGAGGACTGGAACCTCTTCAGCACACAGTTGACCCATGGCTGGATCTTTGCGCCGATCTTCCGGGAGGTCATGAAGTACCAGATGGGACTGCAGAAATACCCGAACACAAAACCTGGAGAAGAGTTCAAGGGCTATTCTCTAAAGTGAGGGATCTTAGGAGGATGCATCAGCACACTATGGGTAGTATGAACTCATTTTTCCGCGACATAGGCGGTCAGACCAATTCACCCGACAACGCGTTTCAGAAGGGCACGTGCGGCAGGACTCATGCCCATCTACTCTTCAAGGGTTTAGTAATCGTCTCCATGATTTGGGCGTGGGCGGAGATCCAGACGGCTCACGCAGCCGAAGGCGCGAGCAGCAACTATTTTCCAGGCACGTATGGCGATGTGCTCGTGGCTGTGCAACCCAAACCTAGCTCGTTTCAGCTGGTCAACTATGCGGGCTATGTCTCTAGCAAGATAGACAGAGCCGTAATTAACAACCAGGCGCTCGTAGACGTGAACGTTCAGCAAGGTTTTGTGGCGCCGTTGGGCCTCTACACTTTCAAGAAACCAGTTCTGGGCGATGCCACCTTTTCCATCGGTGGTTTTTTCTCTGTCGCCGCGGCCTCCTTACAATCGACGCTCACCACTCCGAACCGATCACCACAGTCCGCAGCCAGCAATTCCGGATTCGGTACGTCTGGCCTCATTCCGGCGTATTTTGTCTGGAAATTAAGTGACGATTTCTCCTTGGCCACCTTCGAATTGATCTATATGCCAACCGGTGGGTGGGACTCGAACAGCCCCTTGAACCTCAACCGGGGTTACTGGAGTTTCGACACAAATCTGGCGCTCACCTTTTTTCACGAAAAATCGGGGACGGAGTTGTCCGTGACGGGAGGTCTGATGGCCAACACAACCAACTCGCATACCGATTACTGGACCGCTCCTGAATTCCACCTTGAGTACGTAGCCAACCAATTTGTGACGAGTTTCCTGTCCATCGGTCTGCATGGTTACTTTTACTCGCAAGTCGCCAATGACCACCCAGGTCCCACAGCAGCCGCCGCTCTCAACTTGCTGAATCTCAACACCAGCGCCGTAAGGAGCCAGTCATACGGTCTCGGCCCTCAAATCAACTAGGTGGCGAAGGAGGACCTGACGTTCGCATTTTCGTGGCTCCATGATCTTTACGATCACTATCGCATGCCATCAAACTACTTCTACCTCAATACTTACGTCACGTTTTAAAAGTGACCACGGAACCTGTTGAGATACAACTTTACTCCTGGGTCACGAAAAGGGCTCGGGAGTCTTAAATGCCCACGAGGCGTCTAGAAAGACACCCGTCCCTGCTGTTCCGTCGCGCGCGGTGATGCACGAAGCAAGACCCCCATTGCGTCGTGCTCGCAGCGGGCCGGGTAGCGCAAGGGGTCATGTCGCCGTGAGTTTGACTCTGCCGACATTACCGAGCTTCACACGTTGCCTTGCCTGCCAAAGATCATAGTTGTATTGCATCGCAAGCCAGCTTTCGGGCGAGCGGCCAAGGGCCTTCGAAAGAGGCTTAGACCACCTCGATAAGTGTCTCGCCAGCGGCAAGGCGTTGCAGGATATCCGGAAGCAGCGGTTCCAACCAATTCCGAAGAGCAGTATTCGTGGCATTGCCCAATCGCAACCAGACTACGGATGCTGGACCATCGACAAGTGTGGCCAGCGTGGCAAAGTCCTCGTCCTTTGTCATGATGATATAGTCGTTTCGGCGGGCGAATTCGAAGACCGCGCGATCGTCGAAAGTCAAACCAGGCTGATCACAAACGTGAATCGATTCTTGTGCGTGCTCGCAGAGCCAAGTCGCAAGGCCGGGTGGGAGATTCGCGTCAACGAGGAACTTCATCCAGACCGTGCGGGCACGATACTATGGTTCAAATACGCGGCGGCATAGGCCATGGCTGCGCGGATATCGTCGCGCTCCAAGTAGGGATAGTCATGCAGGATCTCTTCCTCGGAGGTACCAGCCGCCAGCATATCGAGGATGTCCTGCACGCGGATACGCAAGCCGCGGATACAAGGACGCCCGCCGCATTTCCCAGGCTCAATGGTGATACGTTGCAGAAGGGGTGTCTTCATCGATGACGACATGCCAATGGACTCCATCTGCTGTAAAACCAGCGGCACTATAACATCAGGTTAGGGTTCGATCAACAACGGAGGCCTCTTGGTAGTGAGTCAGTTAGTCATCCATAAAAGCACTGAAGTTTGTCATTCCCGCGGAAGCGGGAATCCAGTCAAGGCATTCTCCTCAGCATGGAGTCTCGCTCTCGGAGTGGATGCCCGCCTTCGCGGGCATGACGCAAGAGGAAACTGACCCACTACCGGCCGCTGCTTCTCGTACTGTACGTTCCTCGAAACGAGCGCTTTGAATGATGTTTACAGAGGAACAGAAAAGCGATTGGCCCAAGGGGTCAGGAACCATTTGCGCACAGCGCCCGGCGGGTCGTTCCGACAAATGGTTCCTGACCCCGTCCTCCGCGTCCTCCGGAGCCAGTCCCTGACGGGTCGTTTCAACGTCCTGGGAAAGCCTGGTACCAGCCGTTGGCGCGGGCGAGCGTCACGGGACAGTCAAATAGCTCGGACAGGTTCCGATCCGTCAGCACCTCCCGCTTCTCTCCGTCCTGAAGAATCTTGCCCCGCTTCAGCAGCACCACCCGGTTGATCTCCGGCGGGATTTCATGGATATGGTGCGTGACGAGCAGCACGGTTTTTCCATGCCGCATGTGCCGCCGGATCAGATCCAGGTAGTGAAACGTGGCGGTCAAATCGAGACCACTGGTCGGCTCGTCCAGCACGAGCGCGGGCGGATCATGCACCAGCGCCCGGCCGAGCAAACAGCGGCGCTGCTCTCCCGTGGACATCTCGCCGAACGGCTTGTCTCTGAGTCCCTGTGCGCCCAGATCCGCGAGGATCTCGTCGGCCCGGGCCAGCTGGCCGTAGTTGAAGCCCTGCCGCTCATAGATGCCGATGCTGGCGTAAAAACCCGACAGGACGACTTTCAGCCCGGTGACTTCGTCCAAGTACCGGTGCTGTAGATCGTGCGAGACCATCCCGAGCCGTTTGCGCACGTCCCACACGCTCCACTGAGCCTCTCCGAACACGCGGATCGACAGGCGGTCGTCCGCGACCGGATGCACTTCGCCGGCCAGCAGCTTGAGGATGGTGGACTTGCCGGCGCCGTTTGGCCCGAGAATGGCCGTGTGCCGGTCTTCTTCCAGTGAGAAGGTAAGATCGTCGAAGACGCAGGTGTCCCCGCGATAGACGGTGGCGTTGCGGATGTCGAGGATTGGACCTTCGTAGGCAGAGAATGACGGCATGCCTGAATCGAGGGGTTACGCTTCGTAGGGTTCCGGATTCAGCTTTGCGGTAGGTTTGCTCGTACTTGGCGCGCTCGGATTCTCGACGGATCCGGCAATTTTCGGGGTCGGCGTCCTGACGTCCGCGTTTTGCGCGCGATGAAGGAGCGCATGATCCATCAAGACCAGCGCCAGCATCGCTTCCGCGACCGGCGTGGCGCGCAGCCCGACGCAGGGATCGTGGCGTCCGTTGGTTTCAACCGTCACGGCGTTGCCCTGCTTGTCGATGGACCGCCGGGGCAGCCGGATGCTGGACGTGGGCTTAATCCCGATGCTGACCACGATGTCTTGGCCGGTCGAAATGCCCCCGAGAATCCCTCCGGCATGGTTGGTGGCGAATCCCTCAGGGGTCAACTCGTCGCCGTGTTCTGAGCCACGCTGAGCCACCGAGGCGAACCCCGCGCCGATCTCCACCGCCTTCACCGCGTTGATGCTCATCATGGCCGCGGCCAGATCGGCGTCCAATTTCGCGTAGACCGGCGCGCCCCATCCGACCGGCACATGCTCGGCCGCGGTGGTGATCCGCGCGCCGACGGAATCGCCGGACTTGCGCAGCTCGTCCATAAAGCATTCGAGCTTGTCCACCATGCCGGGATCCGCCGCGAAGAACGGATTCGCTCCCACCGCCTCCCAACTCTTGAACGGAATGGATAATGGCCCGAGTTGGCTCAGATATCCCCGGATGACGACACCGTACTTCTCGTTGAGCCATTTTCGTGCGATCGCGCCGGCCGCGACCCGTACCGCCGTTTCCCTGGCCGAAGCCCGCCCGCCACCGCGGTGATCGCGGATGCCATACTTCTGCCAATAGGTATAGTCGGCATGGCCGGGACGGAAGGTGTCGACGAGGTTGCCGTAGTCCCTGCCGCGGGCGTCCTGGTTTCGGATCAGCAGGGCGATCGGCGTACCGGTCGTCTTCCCCTCAAACAGACCGGAGAGAATCTCCACGGCATCGGTTTCTTGCCGTTGCGTCACATGACGGGAGGTGCCCGGCTTGCGCCGGTCGAGGTCCTTCTGGATGTCCTCGGTGGCAAGAGCCAGGCCCGGAGGACAGCCGTCGACGACGCAGCCGATCGCAGGCCCGTGACTTTCGCCGAACGACGTCACGGTAAAGATACGGCCGAACGTATTGGCAGGCATCGGTTGAGAGGCTCCTCGCTAACAGTGCGACAGGGCTACTCGACGAGATCGAGCTTGATCCGCAGCTCTTTCAACTGCTCGGCACTGACGGCAGACGGTGCGTCGGTCAACGGACATTGGGCACGCTGGGTCTTGGGGAATGCGATCACGTCGCGAATCGAATCGGCGCCGCCCAGCAGCATGATGAGCCGGTCCAGGCCGAAGGCAATGCCACCGTGGGGCGGTGCGCCGTAGTCGAGAGCCTCAAGCAGAAATCCGAACTTCGCCTGGGCCTGGTCCTTGCCGATGCCCAGCAGATCCAGAATCCGCAGCTGCACTTCGCTGCGGTGGTTGCGGATACTGCCGCCGCCGATCTCGTTGCCGTTAAGCACCATGTCGTAGGCCTTAGCCCTGACTTTGACCGGCTCGCTGTCGAGCAGCTGCACATCCTCGTCCATCGGCGCGGCGAACGGATTGTGCATGAAGATGTACCGCTTCTCTTCCGGCGAATAGTCGAGCAAGGGGAATTCCGTCACCCACAGAGGTTTCCAGGCGGTCTTGTCGATCAGGCCCAATTCTTCGCCCAACGCGAGCCGGATGCGTCCGAGCACGTCATGAACGATGGCAGGCTTGTCGGCGCCGAACAGCACCAGGTCTCCCGGTTTCGCGTCCGGCAGTGCGGTGCCGAAGGCCTTGGGGTCGAGAAACTTGGCGATCACAGATTCCAACTGGCCCTCGGCGGTGATCTTCAGCCAGGCAAGCCCTTTCGCCCCGAAGCTCTTGGCGGACTCCCCCAATGCGTCGATGCGGCTTCGAGGCATCGTCGCCGCACCCTTGACGATCAGCGCCTTGACGATCCCGCCCTTCGTCGCCGCCTCTTTGAACACTTTGAATTCACTGCCCACGCCGAACGTCGTGACATCATACAGCGGCATCTCGAACCGGAGATCGGGTTTGTCGGATCCGTAACGGCCGATCGCATCGGCATAGGTCATTCGCGGAAAGGGGGTCGGCAGCCGCACGCCGCCCGCGTCCGCAAACACCGCGACGATCATGCGCTCCATCAGGCTCATGACCTGCTCACGATCGACGAACGACATTTCCACATCGACCTGCGTGAATTCCGGCTGGCGGTCGTTGCGGAGATCCTCGTCCCGAAAACAGCGGGCGATCTGGTAGTAGCGGTCCACACCGCTGACCATCAGGACCTGCTTGAACAGCTGCGGGGATTGAGGCAGGGCGAAAAACTGTCCGGCATTCACACGGCTTGGAACGAGGTAGTCCCGCGCTCCTTCCGGCGTGCTCTTGGTGAGAATGGGCGTCTCCACTTCGAGAAACGACTCGGCGTTCAGGAACGCCCTCACGGCCTGCGCGATGCCGTGGCGCAGGCTCAACAGCCGCTGCATCTTCGGCCGGCGCAAATCCAGATAACGGTACTTGAGCCGGATCGACTCCGTGACGTCGGCCTCGTCTTCGATGAGAAACGGCGGCGTCTTGGCCTCGTTCAAAATCTCGACGGCGTCGACGAACACCTCCACGTCGCCCGTCGGCAGGTTAGGATTCTTTGATTCCGCCGGTCTGGCCATGACCTGACCGGTCACCGAGACCACACATTCGCTCCGCAACGTATGGGCGGCTTTATGCACCGCTTCGTTGCGCTCGGCGTTGAACACCACCTGCGTGATGCCGGTACGGTCGCGTAAGTCGATGAACATCACGGTCCCGTGATCTCGGCGCCGCTGGACCCAGCCGTTCAAGACGACCGACCGGCCCACATGGGAACCGTTCAACTCACCGCAACGATGTGTCCGGATTTTCATGCTGATCGCGCCTTCCTTATCAGACGATATCAGACGATGAAAAAGTCCTCCAGCTTCGTTCTCGCATCGCTTAGAGGCTTAACGTACGGCCCAAAGTACGCTTCGCCTCTGTGCTCGCTGCGGCCTTGCTGGAAGACCTTTTTGATCGTCTTCAAATATTAAAGATCATGCGGCCCGGCCGCGACTCTTCTTCGCTCTCTTCGGACGGGCCCAGCCTTCACGTTTGGCCGGCCTCTGACGGCGCGGCGCAAGAGACTCCTGTCCTTCATCGGACGTCAGTCGCCTCTCGACCAACTCGCGCAGAGCGTTCGCCTCCCGGTCGGTCAGAAACCGAAACTCGCCGGGGGCGAGGTTGCCGAGCGTCAGCGGCCCCATCTTGACCCGCACGAGCTTGATCACCGGATGGCCGACCGCCTCCAGCATCCGTCTCACTTGGTGTTTGCGTCCCTCCCGGATGGTGACCTCCAACCAGGAATTCTGCTCGGCTTTTTTGATCTTTTTGACCGTCGCCGGGCCGGTCATGCCGTCTTCGAGTTTCACGCCGCGCTCCAATTGACGGATCTCTTCGTCCGTCGCCACACCCTTGACCTTGATAAGGTAGGTTTTGGGCACATGGTAGCGGGGATGCAACAGCGCTTGGGCCAGATCGCCATTGTTCGTGAGCAGCATCAGCCCTTCGCTGTCGAAATCCAGACGGCCCACCGGAAACACTCGAACCGAGACTCCGCGCAGGTAGTCCTTCACCGTCGTCCGGCCGCCCGGGTCGTCCAGGGTAGACATGACGTTCTTGGGCTTGTGCAGCAACAGATAAACGAACGGCTGCGCCGCGCTGAGATGCTTGCCGTCCACCTTGACGTGGTCGCGGCTCGGATCGACTTTGGTGCCGAGTTCCGTGACGACCTTGCCGTTGACGGTCACCCGGCCCGCCGAGATCAGCGCCTCTGCCTTCCGCCGGGACGCGAGACCGGTCCCGGCAATCAGTTTTTGTAGCCGAACTTCCATATGGCTGCGAAGGTTAAGGTTGAGGCTGAGGGCATTACCCCACTTAACCTTCACCTCGACCTTAGCCTTCCGTCATTCCCATTCTATCGTTGACGGCGGTTTCGAGCTGATGTCGTACACGACCCGGTTCACGCCCTTCACTTCGTTGATGATGCGGTTCGACATCCGACCCAGCACATCGTTGGGAATTTTCGCCCAATCGGCCGTCATCCCGTCCAGACTGGTCACCGCGCGAATCGCGACGACGTGCTCGTAGGTCCGCTGATCGCCCATGACGCCGACCGTCCGGATCGGCAGCAGTACGGCGAACGCCTGCCAGATCTCGCGATAGAGTCCCGCGGCTCTGACCTCCTGATCGACGATGGTTTCCGCCGCCCGCAGCATCATCAGCCGTTCCATCGTGACCGATCCCAGGACTCGAATCGCGAGACCGGGACCGGGGAACGGCTGCCGCCAGATAATCTCGTCCGGCAAGCCCAGTTCTTTCCCCAACACCCGCACTTCGTCCTTGAAGAGCTCGCGCAACGGTTCGATCAGCTTGAGTCTCATCCGAGCCGGCAGGCCGCCGACGTTGTGGTGGGTCTTGATCGTGGCGGACGGTCCCTTGAAGCTCACGCTTTCGATCACGTCCGGGTAGAGCGTCCCCTGGACCAGATACCTGATGTCCTTCAGCTTCTTGGCCTCGGCCTCAAAATTCCTGATGAACAACCGGCCGATGATCTTCCGCTTGCGCTCCGGGTCGGTCACGTTCATTAAGCCGGCTAGAAACTGCTCGGTCCGATCGAGGATCCGAAGATTCAGGTGCAACTGTGAGGCAAAGGTCTTCTGGACCTGGTCCCGTTCGCCTGTTCTCAGCACTCCGTTGTCGACGAAGATGCAGGTCAACTGATCGCCGATCGCCCGGTGCGTCAAGGCCGCCGCGACCGACGAATCGACCCCGCCGCTCAACGCGCAGATCACGCGGGACTTGCCGACCTGCCGGCGAATCTCTTCCACGGCGCTGTCCGCGTAGGACCGCATCGTCCAGGTCGGCTTGCAGCCGCAGATCTCGTAGACGAAGTTGCGGAGGAGTGTCGCCCCTTCCGGGGTATGCGCGACTTCGGGATGAAACTGCAGGCAATAGACGCGGCGCTTCCGGTCCTCGCGCTTCATCGCCGCGACGGGGGAATTGTCCGTATGGGCGATGGACCGGAATCCCGGCGGCATCCGCTCGATGCGATCGCTGTGGGACATCCAGACCGTCGTCACCCCGCCCTCGCCGATGCCGCGAAAGAGGCCGCTCGCGTCGTCGATGACCAGATCGGCGCGGCCGAACTCGCGGTGCTTGGACCGGGCGACCTCGCCGCCGGACACATGCGTCACCAACTGCATGCCGTAACAGATGCCGAGAATGGGAATGCCCTGGTCGAAGAGTTCCTTCGGCACGGTCGGCGCCTTCTTTTCATAGACGCTCGATGGTCCTCCGGACAGTATGATGCCTTGCGGGCGATAGGCCAGAATCGTCGCGAGCGGGACCGTGCAGGGAAGGATTTGGGAGTAGACCTCGGCTTCGCGAATACGCCGCGCGATCAGCTGGGTGTACTGCGAGCCGAAATCGAGGACGAGGATCCTATTGTGCCAAAGTTCCATGGAGCGTCATTCGTGACGCGTGAAGCGTCGTTCGTTTAGTAAGGGGAGCTGAATCTTGATTGCGAGAGACGCTTCACGAAGGACGATTCACGCGGGGCTATTCCCAATCCATTCGGTAGTTCGGCGCTTCTTTCGTGATGATCACGTCGTGCACATGGCTCTCGCGCAGGCCTGCCACCGTCTGCCTGATGAAAGCCGCCTTCCGCTGCAGCTCCGGAATCGTCTTGCATCCGCAGTAACCCATTCCCGATTTCACTCCCCCGACCAACTGATACATCACGGCGGAGATGGGACCTTTGTAAGGCACCCGTCCTTCGATGCCTTCCGGCACCAATTTCTGCGCCGGGCGCCCGCTCTGACCATAGCGATCTCCACCCCCGCGCTCCATCGCCCCGATGGAGCCCATCCCGCGATAGACCTTGTAGGTCCTCGCTTGGTACAGGACCGTTTCGCCGGGCGATTCCTCCGTGCCGGCCAGCAAGCCGCCGAGCATGACAGTCGAAGCCCCCGCCGCCAGCGCCTTGGAGATGTCGCCTGAGAACTTGATGCCCCCGTCAGCGACGATCGGCACGCCGCTGCCGGCGAGCGCCTTGGCGCAATCGGCGATCGCCGTCAATTGAGGCATGCCGGAACCGGACACGATCCGGGTGGTACAGATGGACCCGGGGCCCACCCCCACCTTCACGGCGTCGACCCCGGCCTTGAGGAGATCCTTGGCGGCTTCGGCGGTCGCGATATTGCCGGCGATGATTTCCAAGGTCGGGTGCTGCTTCTTGATCAGCTTCACCACGTCCAGCACCGCCTGAGAATGGCCGTGCGCCGTATCGACGACCACCAGGTCCACTCCGGCGCGCTTCACCTGGGCGACACGATCCTCCGTGTCCGGACCGACCCCCACGGCCGCCCCGACGCGAAGCCGCCCGTGTGTGTCCTTGCAGGCGTTGGGATACTTGATGCGTTTTTCGATGTCCTTGATCGTGATCAAGCCCTTCAGGTCTCCCTGCTTGTTCACGACCGGCAGTTTTTCGATGCGATGCTCGTGCAGGATCTCGCGCGCCTTCTCCAGGCTGGTCCCTTCCGGCGCGGTGACGAGCTTATCCCGCTTCATAACTTGCGACACCTTGAGTTCCAGTCGGGTTTCGAACCGGAGATCGCGGTTGGTCAAGATGCCGACAAGCTTCTTGTTCTTGGTCACGGGAATGCCGGAGATGCGGTATTTTGCCATCAGTTGGTGAGCATCGCGGATTGTTTCGTCCGGAGAAATGGTGACGGGATCGAGAATCATACCGCTTTCGGACTTCTTCACCCGATCGACCTCGGCGGCTTGATCGGCGGGAGAGAGCACGCGATGAATGATCCCGAGCCCTCCTTCCCTCGCCATGGCGATCGCCATGCGGGATTCCGTCACGGTATCCATCGCCGAACTGATGATAGGCACGTTGATCTGGATGTTACGGGTCAGTTGCGTCCGAACGTCGACTTCGCTCGGCAGCACCGCCGACTTGGCGGGCACGAGAATCACGTCGTCGTAGGTCAGGCCCAGACGCGGTTCCTTATCCAGCATACGTCCCCTCGACTACCCTCTGAGGTACCCGCCCGTATGGGTTCAACTCGGGCAAGCCTAGGCGCTCGTCGCGCCTTGCGCCTTCGCAATTTCTGCCGCCGCCTCGGATTCCTCCTGCAGCCGCTCGCTGCCTTCGTCGGCGGGCATGAACTGCTGCACACGTGTGTTGCCGCTGTCGACCACGAACACGCTGCCTTTCGCATCGACCGCGATCCCGTACGGGAAATTGAACTGCCCGTCTCCGTTGCCGTACCCGCCCCACTGGGTGATGAAATTACCTTCCCTGTCGAACTTTTCGACCCGGTGGTTGCCCGTATCGGTGACGTACACGTCGCCCGCTCCGTCGACGGCCACGCCCCACGGCGAACGCAATTGTCCCGCTTCCTGGGCCAACTGGCTGCTGGCGTGCCCTGGCTCCGAACTGCCGCCCCACTTGGTGAGCAATTGCGGCAGGACGTTGGTGCTGGTGTCGAACTTCTGCACGCGGTGGTTGCCCATGTCGACGACATAGACCGAGCCGTCCGACTGATCGACCGCCACGCCTCTCGGGAAGTAGAACTGTCCGTCGGCGTTGCCGAAGCTCCCCCACGACATGACGAATTCTCCGGTCATGTCGAATTTCTGCACGCGGAAATTGGCGCTGTCCACGACATACACATAGCCTCGCACCCGGTCGACCGCGATCCCCCAGGGCGAATTGAACTGCCCCTCGCCGTTCCCCCTGGAGCCGAACTTCAGAACGTAGCCGCCGAGTTTGCCGTCGAACTTCTGCACCCGATGATTGTTGGTGTCCACGGACCAGACATCTCCTTTGCCGTCGCAGGCGATGCCGGTGGGATTGTGGAAATTCGCGTTAGCCGAGCCGAAATTTCCCCAGAGGATGATGAAGTTGCCAGCGTTGTCGAATTTCTGGATGCGGTTGTTCCCGTTGTCGACCACGAACAGGGACCCCTGCTGGTCCACCGAAAGGCCGTACATCGGAGCCATGAATTCGCCGCCGTGGAGCAGCGAGGCGCCGCGGCCCGGACGGCCCCATTTGGCGACGCAGAGGTAGCCCGACGTGTTGACCAGAATGCCGGCCGCGGCCGGCGTGGACACGTTGCCGCCGATATCCTTGAACCAGACGTAGACCGTCTTCGGGCCGTCGCCTAACGAGAGAATGAAGGGAATCGTCGCACCGAACTTGAGCGCCGGCGTCACGTCGACCCATCCGGGCGTGCCCGCCATGGGGGTCAGCGGCGCTTCGGAAATGAAATACGCTCCGACGCCCGTGTCGACGTCGTTGGCGGAAATCGTCACCACCACTTCCGGCGAATTCGTCATGAATGCGCCGTGGTTGATGACGGCGTAGGCGTTCTGCGGAGCCGTCACGTCGATGAGCACCGGCATCGCGGTGACCTCGGCCGACAATTCGCTTTCGGTCCCACTCTCGAAGACGGCCGCGACTGCATAAAAGTAGGGGGTGTCGTTGGTCAAGCCCGTGTGGGTGAATGGATTGGTCACACCTTCGATCTTCGTTCCGGTCGGTTTAGTCAGGCCCTGGGAAGTATTGAAGTAGAGGTTGTAGGACACGGCGCCCGGCACCTCCATCCAGCTGACGAAGATCTCCGTGTCACCGGCCTTGACCACGACACTGTGCGGCGCCGGAGCCTCGGTCGGCTCCTGCGCGGCGGCGGCCTCGTGGCCCCGGCTGAGTTCCTCCTCGGTCGGAACATACTTGAGCACCCGGTTGTTGCCGCTGTCGACGACGTAGACGCACCCTTCCTTGTCGACAGCGATCCCGTAGGGAAAATTGAGCTGCCCCTCCGTCTTGCCTCGGTTGCCCCACGCGCACAAGAAGGTCCCGTTGCCGTCGAACTTTTGGATCCGATGGTTTCCAGTGTCGACGACGTAGACGTTGCCGACCGCGTCACAGGCGACGCCCCACGGTGCCTTGAATTGTCCCGGCCCGGAGCCCTCGCGGCCCCACTTGGACAGGAAGCTGCCCCGAGCATCGAACTTCTGGATACGATTGTTACTCTCGTCGGCGACGAAGATGTTGCCGACGAAATCGACCGCCACCCCGCGAGGAAAGAAAAACGCTCCGTCGAAGCTGCCGTCCCGTCCCCATTTCAGCAGGGGCGATCCGTCGGCCTTGAACTTCTGAATTCTGGAATTGCTCGTGTCCGAAACGTAGAGATTGCCCTCCTGGTCCGTCGCCACACCCCAGGGCACGTCGAAGACGCCCATTTCAGCACCGCGCCAAGCAAAGCCGAACTTGCCCCAGGCCTGCATGACGTTGCCCTCGAGATCGAACTTTTGCACCCGGTTGTTGCCGCTGTCGGACACATACAGGGTGTCGTTCGCGCCGACTGCGAGACCGCGCGGATAGTAAAAACTCCCCTCCTGGGACGAGGGCTCTCCGCCCCAGCGCGCGAGGAACTTTCCGGATTTGTCGAATTTCTGGATCGAGTGGTTATCGGTATCCGCGACGTAGATATTTCCCTCTTTGTCCAGCGCAATCCCGGTAGGCGAGCTGAACTCTCCGTCATCCACCCCTTCCGAGCCGAGGTTCATGGCCAGCAGGTAGGGCGAGGGGATCGCCATGACTTCCTGCGACTCTTGACTTTCTCCCTTCGGGGTCACCACCGTCACGACGTAGTGGTAGCAGGTGCCGTTGGCCAGGTCGTCGTGCACGAACGGCGACTGCGCGCCTTCAAGACAGGTCGCCTTGTCCTTCTTCACGCCGATGACGGCCTTGAAATCGGCCGCCCCGGCAATCGGCCTGGTGAGCTCCGAAAACTTGATCTGGACGCCCTTGGTCGTTTGAAAATATAAGTTGTAGTACATGGCATCCGGCACGGGATCCCATGTGATCGTGATACGGCCGTTTCCGCACTTGGCCGCGACGTTGGCCGGCGCCGGAGGTAACTCTTCTTCTTCGGCGATCGAATCACCGGCGCCCCATTCGCCCGGGTTTCCCTCCGCCCACAGCGGCGCGCGATCGAACCGAAACATCTCATCCATGAGCCATGCGTTGATCATAAAATATTGCCTCGTGTGACAGACATCGATGAAGCGAAGAACCAGCCTCTTTCAATAACTTAGAACAAGATTGTGGAGTCTAGCAAAGCCGCGGAAAGAGAGTCAAGGCGAGGAACGACGAGGTTGTGGGTCAGTTTCACAGATCCAACTTGCCATCTCTTGTCTGCCGCACGGCTAAGCGTGCTCGACCGATTCGCTGACGAACGCGGGAGCACTCCCGGCAACCATCGCCATTTCCTCCGCCGTCTCCCCTTCTTCGGCTTGAAACGGCTCCGTGGAAGCAGAAGCCGGCTCGGACGCATCGACCGTTTCCGCTTGCTGCTCGCCGACCATCGTGACTTCTTCGATGGGCAACATAGCCTGTTCCGCCTCACCCAGTTCTTTGAACTCGCGAAGCGGAGGCAGCTGACTGAGGTCTTGCAGGCCGAAATGCTCCAGGAAATATTTGGTGGTGCCGTACATGATCGGCCGGCCCGGTACTTCCTTCCGCCCGACGATGCGGACGAGCTTTCGCTCCAACAACGTGCGAATGACGCCCGAGGTTTCCACTCCCCGGATCTCCTCGATCTCCGCACGAACCAGCGGCTGCTTGTACGCGATGATCGCCAGCGATTCCAGCGCGGATCGCGAGAGGCGCTGAGCCGCCTTGGCCTTCTCCAACCGCTTGAGCCACGGCGCGCAGTCCGCTTTCGTCGCAAGCCGATAGCCTCCGGCGACTTGAACCAGTTGGATCCCTCGGCCGTCGTGCGCCAGCTGGTCCCGAAGCCGGCCGAGTGCCTGTTGCACCTCCGCTTTGGATACGGTGCCGATGGTCGAAGCCAGTCGCGCGAGCGCAAGCGGTTCGCCGGATACGAACAGCAAGGCCTCGAGAATGGCGGTGAGTTCCATCTGTCCCGCTGCATCGCTCTCGCTCGGCCCCGCCGCACCGGCGGCATCGTCCGAGTTCTGACCGGTGTGCCCTGAAGGATCCGGCTCCGCCTGATCCATGCACCCGTTCTCCTGCAGTTCGGTCGAACTCATGCTTACCTCCATTCCGAATCGTCCAGTTCCGCCGGCTCCGGCACCAACGAAAAATTGCGCGAGACCAGGATCGGCCCGAAATTTTCCGCCTGGAACACCCGGGCCGTCCTCAACCGGATCAGTTCCAACAGCGCGAGAAACGTGACGATGACGACCAGCCGATGCGACGACGCCTCGAACAGGGCGGCGAAGCTGACCGACTCTCGTCCCTCCAGCGCTTCAAGAATCGTGTTCATGCGATCGCGAACCGTGAGGTTGTCGGGGATGATTTCCATGAGCGACTTGCCGGGATTCCGATTGAGGATTCCCTGCAGCGCGTCCACCAGATCGAACAGGCTCACATCCTCCAGCGTCTCCTCGCCCGCAGCCGCCTCTTCGCGCGGCGCCGGCGCCCTGGTATAGATTTCCCGCCACATGCGCTCCTGAGAGTCCAGCTGGCGGGCGGCGTCCTTGTAGGTCTTGTATTCGAGCAATCGGCGGACGAGTTCCTCGCGCGGGTCCGGTCCGTCTTCCTCGTCGTCCGCGGCTTCATCGACTGGAAGCAGCATTTTCGACTTAATCTGCAGCAGCGTGGACGCCATGACCAGGAACTCCCCCGCCACCGAGAGGTTCAACTCGGTCATCGTTTCGAGGTAGTCGAGGTATTGGCCGGTGATCAGGGCGATCGGAATGTCGTAGATGTTGATCTCGCTCTTCTTGATGAGATGCAGCAGAAGATCGAGCGGTCCCTCAAAATTCTCGATGCGAACCTGGTAGGGGAGTTCGGTCTGACCCACTCCGTCGAGCTGGTTATCCACAAGGGGCCTTATACCAGCTTTGGGAGGCCGGAGCAAGCCTCTGCCTATTACTTGTGGTCAACGAGGAATCGCCCCTCAGCGGGATCGGACCAGGTAGGCGATCAACAAGGCGCTCAGGACGAGCAACGCGAGGGTTACCACGTACTGCATCGGCCGGTCCTGGCCCTCCGATGCCGGCGACGGCCGGTCCCCTCGCGTGACTCTGCCGAATCTGGAGTCCCGTTCGAACACCGCGTCGGAGAAATCATCGCGCGCCGTGAATCGTGCGTCGTCGAAATCCGCAGTCGCGTGGAAGATCGTGCGACGGAACCGGGCGTCTCCCTCGAATCGCGTAAAGGTGAAGAACGCCCCACGTTCGAAGCTGGCGTCGGAAAAATCTGCGACGCCGTGAAAGACACCTCCGGAAAATCCGGTGCCGGATGCGAATCCCGCCCCGGAGAAGTCGGCGTCCGGATAGAACTCGACCTCCAGGAACTCCGCGAGCCCGTTGAACCGTGCGTTCCGGAACGACGCGCGATCGTGAAATCGCGCGCGATGAAATCTGCTGTGGGGACCGAAGGCCGTTCCCTCGGCCGTCAGGCCGTGGAGGAAGCCGGCACGAACGAAGTAGCTCTCCCGGAGAAACACGGCGCCCGAGAGCGTCACCGGCTGCAGGAACTCCGCATGAGACAGGTCGACCGGCTGCTCGAATCGCGTGCCGGTCAGGTCGACGGCTCCCTTGACGATCAGCGCGTCCCGCTCGGCCCCATGCCGCACCGACCCGCGGACGATCGAATGCGTCACGGAAACAGAGCCGGAAATGACCCGAGCGACGCTTGCCGGAACGATCGGCTGACGTTCGCTCTCGCGAGGAAGGGCCCCGAGATGGAGCTCGTTCAACCGCAGATCGCCCTCGATCACGACTCCGTCCAGGTCAACCGATTTCCCCTGCTTGATGGCGGCCAGCACTTCGACGGCTTGGAGCTTGTACCGTTCACGGTCTTGCGCCGTACAATCGGCGCCCAGTCGCTTCTTCAGGGCCGCCGCGGCGCGTCCCGAACCGGTCTCGATCCGGCACGGTGCCGCAGATACGGGGATCGCGATACCGGCCCACAGCAGCCAGCCCGCCAGAACAACGATGTACGCGCGCACCAGCATGCCGCCCTTATACGAGATGCCCGGGGTCAAGGCAAGGCGACGATCTTCTGGCTTTACTCCCACCCGGAAATTGCTACACTCCCATGCATGGGATGCCGGAGCATGTTCCTGGACGACTCAGCCTTCCCTAGGAGTCTGTCCGAGTAATGCCATTTCCGATCTCCCGGCTCGGCGTCCTCATCACGGCCGGCCTGGGCATCGTACTGATTGCACTTCCGTTTTCCTTCGCGGCCGAGCGCGTGGTCGAGCTGCCGGTGTTGGGCGCGATTCACGCCAACGACCAGGGCGTTTTCGAAGTGCTGCTCATGACGTGGGACGGCAAGAGCGAGCCTACCCCACCGCAGCTGCAATGCGTGATGGGCGGCGTGCGCTTCGGAGCGACTCAACTCGGAGCGATGGCGCAGGCATTCGCCTATGCGATCCAACGGACTCCCGGTCTCCAGCACGGGGGCACCGTGACGGTCCGAGGAGCGGCATATCGTCCGGTAGGGAACGACGGACCGAGCGGCGGGGCGGCCATGGCCGTCGGATTCATCGCTCTCTTCAAGGGAGATCGCGTTCAGCGGGGCATCGCCGTCACCGGCACGCTGGAGAGCGAGGGCCGGATCGGCGTTGTCGGCGGGATCCCCGACAAGATCCGGGCCGCAAAGCGGGAGGGGTATCACACGGTGCTGATACCAAGCGGACAGATTCACGACGCCGGCTGGAATCTCAACGAATTGGCGCTCCGGCTCAATATCGCCGTGAAGGAAGTCCACACGGTGGATGAGGCGTACCACCTCATGACCGGCAACCGTGTTTAGGCCATCCATGGGGAGCCCAGGCGCCGTTACGCGCCGAGCCCGTCGGGCAATTTGCCGGCGATCGCGTCGAACTCCGATTGGGTCACGCGATGCATTCCGAGGCTGAGCCGGCGCGCCAGTTCCGCCTGATCCGGAATCTGCAGCACCTCCAGGAGAACCGCCTGGCTCGCCGTCGAAGGCAGGGCTCGACGGCGAATGTCTTCGATCCGCACGTAGCCGAACCGCGCTTCCGCCCGTAACTCATCCTTGAGAAAGTCGTCCAGTTCGGCGAAGTCCCGCACGGGCGGCACGATCGTGAACTCGGCGCATAAGCCGATCTTCAGCGCGTAGACCAGCCCGCGAGAGTGCGGTGCAAGATAGGTCTGGAGGTTCGTCCGGATCAGCGAACTGCAGAGTCCCCAGACCCCTTTCGAGAGTTGGATCTCCGCGCTTTCCTGGGATGTTCGTTCGCGCAGGGCTCCCGCGATGAACAGAAAATGACTCACCTCGCGTCTCCTCGTCTAATGACCGCCTGAGGGGAGAGACCAGGCGGGCGGCAATTAGGGCCAGCGGAGTGCGCGAGACCAGGGAGCGATCACCAAAGCCGACATGATCCGGCACCGATCAATGGGTGCGGTAATCGTCGGAGTCGTCCAACAGATCTTCCGACTTCTCGAGATAATCGACCTCTTCTTCGTCATCGTCGAGCGTGAGGTCTTCTTCCATGTCCTCTTCCATCTCGCCGTCGCCGCCCATCTCCAACTCGTCGTCGCCCATGTCGTCATCGTCGAGTTCCGGTGCTTTCGGCGCGACGGCCGGCGGCACCTTCGACGACACCGGTTTTTTGATCTCCTCATCCACGCCGGGCTTAACCGGCTTCTTTGTCGGAGGCGTTGCCGGTTTGGGAGCGGGAACCGCCTTCCGTGCAGGCTTTTTACCGGACGGTTTGACTCTGGCAGAGAGCCTTTTCACGGACGATTTCTTCGCGGGTTTCTTCGCCGCGCTCTTGCCGCTTGCCTTCATTTTCTTCTTCGTCGAATGTTTTTTCGCTTTTGCCATTGAATGATTCCTCCACCCCCGCGAATGCTGACCTGGGTTCCATCTAGCATGAACGCTCGGCGTCTTGCAACGGCCTGTTGCAGTCGTCGAGCCGGAATGACATATCACCCCTCACATGACGCCTCAGCCATAGGAAGTTCGCCCTTCCAAGCCGCTCACGGACCGACCCAGACGGAAGTGATGGCTGGTGCGCTTTCGGCACCCTTGACGCGGTCGGGGCCGGCCATGTCGATCACGGTCAAAGAAAATTGGAACAGCTTGCGCTCGGAAACTTTCGGCGCCACAAAGGTCGCCTTGACCTCGTCCACGCTCGACAAGGGCACGCGCGGTCCCCTGAGCTGTCGCCATTCATATCGCAATGGATCTCCGTCTGGATCACGACTCCGTAGGCCGTCCAAGACCACCAGTTGACCGGACCGGACCTGCAATTCCCGCTCAAGCGCCGCGACTGGCGGGCGATTCGGACTGGAATCTGCGGCCACCACGACCTGGATCGTCCCCACCTTCCCTTGATTCTCGACTCTGACCTGGGCGCGTCCGTTGCCGGTCACCCTCAGAATCCCCGCGTCGTCCACGGAGACCACTTCCTCGTTCGATGACTGGAATCGACTCCCGGACGACGGCCCCGTGAGCGAGCGCGCGATCCCGTCGTCGAATTGACCGACGACTGGCACAGGAATCCGCTTCCCGATCGTGTCGAGTCGCCACGGTCGCTGGACGGAAAACTCGATGGACGTCAGCGGAACGTCGGGCTTGACCTGCACGATCACCTCGTCGAAGTCCTCAGCCGTCCCCAACCGCCCTCTGGTCACTTCGCCGATGGCCAGTAGGCGCATGGCTCCGATTGCTTCGCTTGGGATTTCAAGCTGGCCGGAAAACGGCGTACCGTCGGCCGTAGCCGTGAACCGGGCCGGAGACGCCTGGTGAGAAGCCACGGGCTCCTCGTCCAGCCGATACCAGTAATAGCGAATGGTCCGGATGCTGACATCGGTTCCGCCTTGTACGGTCACCGCCACGTTGCCGCCGGACCGAAGCACCGCATATTCCATCGGCTCCGTGAGGGTAAACGCATCGGCGATTCCCGAGGCGGCACCGAAGATCAGCACGCCGGCGAACAGCCTCACTCTCCCTGCACGATGTGCCACAGGCTGAGTCATATTGGTTCTCACGCTGTGTGTGTAGCCCTCAGGAGAATCGTATAATTGCCCGTGCGGGTCAAGACATGGGGTTCGGGCGGGATATGCCCTCCCTTGATCGGCATGGTACAATGGTTATACTTTAGAAATGGTCGAGGCTACCGTATGAGACTGCACATCTTCATCAGCTTGGTTGTGTTGGCCCTCGTGGGAGCGGGTCCGACTACGGCCACCGCCCCTTATACGTCCATCATCATCGACAACGGCTCGCCTTACTTTGTACCGAAATCCGCCACCATCTCCAGCGGGGCTCCCGTCAGATGGGAAAACCCGACCCCGGCGGAGCATACGATCACCCATACCGGATGTATGGAGGACGGTGCGTCCTGTGCCTTCGACTCCGGTCTCGTACTCCCCAACGACAGCTTCACGATCTCAGGTCTTGCCCCAGGGAAATATCCCTACATTTGCCGCGTGCACCCGATCATGTTTGGGATCCTGACCGTTACCGACTCACAACAGCCTTCCCACCTGTGAACGACTGACCGACCTCGGTCTTCCAACCGACATGGACATCCTCCGCCATCGGCAGCGGAACCGCCTGCTGGCGCATCTTGCGGGATGCGCGCGTCCTCATGTAGGCTGCGACGCTCCAACTGGAATCCTCATCCATGAAACCCGCCGTCGCCCTCCACGAACCACGTTCCCTTGATGGAGAGACCCGCGCGCTCCTGTCCTGGCACGTTCCCGACCTGGTCGCCTATCAGCACAGTGAGGACGAATGGTGGTTCGCCCCGCTCGACGACAATCTGCCGATTGTCCGGCTCAATCGCACCGGCCTTGAAATGCTCAAGTCGATGAACGGACATACCACCGTCGGCGCGCTGCTGGAGAAGTACGGCGAGAGAGTCTGCGGCCCCGACGGGGAGCCGGGCCGGTGGCACCTGGAACGCTGGTCTCTGCCCACCTATTCCTTGTGCTTCTACGGGACCGAACCTCCGGGTGGACATCGACACAAGGCCAAATGGGATGTGCTGCTCCAGCAAATCCGAGAGGGATGGTCCGGCCAGGACGAGTTTGAAGGCGAGGAGCATCTCGAGGACTTTCACGTGCATGGGCTCAACGACGGCGGAGAGGACGACGGTCACTTCGATCTGATCGAAACGACCGTCTCCCACCTCTTCCGGGAGTCGAACGAGACGCTGAACGGCCTTTCCTACGGGCGGCTGCTGATGCAGAAGCTGCGCCGGCTCGGCTGGTTCAGCCCCAAACCCAAGGTGCTGGTGGAGATCGGCGGCGGACTGGGCTATGTGGCGCGAGATCTGGGTAAAGAGCTTCTGCCCTTTGAGAAACAGGGCGTGAAGTACCTGTCCGTCGACATCACCAAGCCCTTTCTGAAACGACAGCTGGTCCGCGCGGCGGAAGGAGGCTGGTCCTGTACCGGCGCCCGCGCAAACGGGGAATTCCTACCGTTCAAGGATAATTCCGTCGACCTCGTCATCGACAACGAAAACATGGCGGACATGACGCCGGTCAAACTCACCAGGCAGGAATTGATATCGGGCACGGGGGAGACCGCGCAGCATCAGGAAGCGCTTGATTGGATCAGACGCGCGCGGCTTCCCATCGAAAACGATCCGCCCGATGAGGTTATCTTCAACCTCGGCCCCTTTCGGTTCGTGGCGGAACTGTGGCGTGTGCTGAAACCGGGAGGAAAGGCGTTCTTAACCGAATTCGGCATCGAAGAGGGCTGGCCGGCGCCGGTGAAACTCCCGGGCCATACCGAATACGAAGTGCAGTACGGCCACCTACGCCAAGCCGTGCGGTGGCTGGGGTTCCAGGAGCAATACCTCACGCTCCCGCAGTTCCTTTCGATCAAGCCCGATACAAAGGTGCTCTGCACCGGCGCCGCCTATACGATCCAGCGATTCTGCGGGGCGATCCATCGGCCTTTCACCGTTCGGGCCTACACCGAACGGGAACTCAAGGAGGCCTTAGGGGAGATGTTCCCGCGATTGCAGGGCCTCCACTACCACGACGTGGCCGACCCGGCCTGGTTCGGCCTCCTCGATTTCAAAGTGTTGCTGCTGGAAAAACCCGGCGGCATGGTCAAATCAGCTTTCACCGAGCAGAAGGGATATCGCTGGTATTCACAGCGATAGGAACGGGGCTGGTCAGGTGCAAAATCAAGCAATGCTGGAGGGTCAATCTGGTTGATGTACGGAGATTGCCTCCAAGAGATCTTTGTAGCCCCAGTCGTGAGTCTGTTCGCCATCTGCTGTCGTTACGACGACACAGAGGGACGCACCATCTTTGCTGAGGGTAGCCTTGGCTAATATCGGCTGCGCTGTGGTGTCGCGTTCAGGACGAACGAGAACTCGAATCTCTTTACCAGGCTTGCAACTCTGAATTCGTGAGCAGTTCGATCTGTCTCGAAGATCGAGACCGTACTCTGGCGATTCAAATCGGCCACAACAGGTGAAATATCTTGTTGAGAATGGGCCCCTCCAGCGGGCGAGAGTCGCAGGTCATCTGAAGGAGGGACCGCTTGCCGAAGTATTTTGTGGAACAGCCACTTGGGAATGTCGCGTTTGTGCTGATGGCTGATCCGGACTCGCAGAATCGACCCATTCGGCAGGAACTTGCGCCAGGTCTCGTGTTCTCCTGAGCGGAGATGTTCGAATCCTGCGCGCGTGAGCGCGACGCGGAAATCGCTATATGTGAACGAGGCCATGCTTGATCTCGATCAAGGTCCGTAACTCCCAATCGGTCTTACAAGCGGCTATGGCCTCGACGTAGGGCACGTGGTGGGCTCGGTTAGGACTTGTGCTGTACCAATCATGCTCTCGAAGATATTCCTTTGCATAGTCCCGAATGGCCTCGATCAAATCTTTCAGTGCGGCATCGACTGTCGGTAGTTCCGTCACGAGGTCCAGCTCCGGGCACTTGGCACAATAGTGGCCGTTGTCCTTTGCAAACAAAACCGTCAGAAGGGGGTCAGCGACCATGATCCTGGGTTCCTTTGCCCGCCGACGGCCCGGCTTCGAAATTGCCATAACAGTTCCTCCAATAACCGAGAGTCTAGTCCACCAGCTACATGCGAGCAACTCCGGTCTGCATCTCTGTACACCGATTTCCCATCCGCCTCGCCAGATCAATCAGCACCCCTTCGCGCAATCCCAGATCGCTGACCAGGCAGCTGCCCGCCGCCAATGTGTCCATAATGGTTCGTAGCATGATCACGCCCGCGACGATGACGTCCTCGCGACCGCTCTCCAGTCCGGGAAAACCGACGCGGTCGGCCTTCCTCCTTGCGAGCAGTTGCTCCTCCAGGTCGCGGACGGCATCAAGACTGAGACGATAGTTGTGAATGCGCGCCGGCTCGTACGACGACAATTTCTGCGCCATGGCCGCCAACGAGGTAATGGTTCCGGCCGTCCCGACGAAGATGTGCTCCGGAGATCGCGGCATGTCCGCGACCGCGGCTTCCGTCTCTGGTCTGATCCAGTCGCGCGCTTCCTGAATTTCGGCGGCGGTCGGCGGATCGTGAACGAGTACCCGCTCGGAGAGTCGCACCACGCCGATATTGATCGATCTCACGACCGGCGGCTGCCCTGGACGATCAAGAATGAATTCCGTGCTGCCGCCGCCGATGTCGAGCGCCAGCATGTCGGCAACGCCATCCGGCAAGCCCGACCGAATGCCGAGCATCGTGCGCCGGGCTTCTTCCTCGCCGGTGATGACTTCGATGTCGAATCGCGTTTCGCGCTTCACACAATCGAGGAATTCCCGCCGATTGGCGGCATCACGTACGGCGCTCGTTGCCACGACGGCACAGCCGTCGACCCGGTAGCTGTCGATGACGTCACGCCATTCTTTCAGACAGTGTACGACTCGCTCCATCGCGGCGTCGTTGAGCCGTTTCGATCGATCGACGCCTTCGCCGAGCCGCAGGATACGGCGTTCCGAACGCAAGTTGCTGAGCGGCCCGTGGGACGGCAGGTCGGCGATCAGAAGGCGGCAGGTCAACGTACCGATGTCGATTCCGGCAAGACGCACCAGGCTCATTCGGGATTTCTGATTTCACGCATGTCGGCTTCGAGCTTCCGACCGGCATGCTTGAGTTGATGGATCTCGGCCACAAGCCTGCCGACCTCCGCATCGTGCAGCACGCGCTCAGCCGGCTCGCCCGCTTCCCGAAGATCCACCGCGCGCTCGCCCAGGTCGCGATAGAACTCGGTGAGCCGTTGATCGATTTTGCGCCCTTCCAGCCGCAGCCGCAGAAGTTCGGTTTCCTCCAGCGCGCGAGTGGCGGCCTGAGCCGTTCCCAGACGCAAGGTCGCCAGACCGGCTTTCAGATCATGCCTCAACCGTTGCAACAGTCCCATCGATTCTTCCTCTGACTACTCCTCTCCCTAGGATCCGTCTTCCACTTAAGCGGGTGACCTCGACTAGGGCAGGACCCGCGCTTCTCAACTCACCGATCCCAAATCCAACTTCTTTTCCCACCTCCGCATCATCGCGTCGCGCAACATGCGATAGGCCGGGGCGGCCAATGTCCGGTCGTTCCTCAACAAGGCGAACGCTTCCTGACGGGCCTGTTGAAGCAGATCCGCATCCCGTATCAGATTGGCCACGCGAAACTCCGGCACGCCCCACTGCCGATAGCCGAAGAACTCTCCGGGTCCGCGAATCCGCAGGTCTTCTTCGGCAATGACGAATCCATCGGCCGACCGGACCAATGCTTCCAACCGCTCCCCGGCTGCGGATGAAGAAGGCGGGGTAGCGGAGTGGCGAGGCAGGGTTGCAGCGTTACCCCGTTGACCCAGCACCCCCTTACCGCGTGGTATCCCGGAGGCCATAAGCAGACAATAGGATTGGTGTTCGCCGCGCCCCACCCGTCCCCGTAATTGATGAAGCTGCGCCAATCCGAAACGCTCGGCATGCTCGATCAGCATGACTGTGGCATTGGGGACGTCGACCCCGACTTCGACGACGGTCGTCGAGACCAGGACTTGAACCTTGCCCTTCGTGAAGTCCTCCATCGTCCGGTCCTTGTCCGTCGATTTCATCCGGCCATGGAGAACCGCCACATGGAATTCGGACAACTCCTCCGTGCGGAGCCGATCAGCGCCTTGGATGGCCGCCTGCAGATCGACCTTCTCCGATTCCTCGACGAGCGGGTAGACCACATAGGCCTGGCGGCCCGAACGCACTTCATCCTTCAGGATCTGATAGGCGCGCCTTCGTTGCGACTCCTGATAGAGGAACGTGCGGACCGGCCTGCGACCTGGGGGCAATTGATCGATGACCGAGACGTCGAGATCTCCATAGACGGTCATGGCCAAGGTTCTCGGGATGGGAGTGGCCGTCAGGACCAGCACATCCGGAGCATATCCCTTCTCGGCCAGGGTCTTCCGCTGCAGCACACCGAACCGGTGCTGCTCGTCGATCACCACCAACGCCAACTTGGGGAATGTGACACCTTGCTGAATCAATGCATGCGTTCCGATCGCCACCTGCACCGAACCCGACGCGACTCGTTCACGCGCAGCCTTTCGTTCGTTCGCGCGCCCGCCTCCGCTGATCAGCGCCACCGACAACCCGACCGATTCCAGCAGGTGCTTCAGCGCCCGATAGTGTTGCTCCGCCAGAATTTCCGTGGGGACCATCAGCGCGGCCTGATATCCGGACCCGCAGGCAAGGACCATCGCGTGCAGCGCCACCATCGTCTTCCCGCATCCCACATCTCCCTGGACCAATCGGTTCATCGGCCTCGAGGACGTCATATCCGCGACAATATCGCCGATAACCCGCTGCTGCGCCGCCGTCAGCTTGAATGGAATGCGTCGTGACAACTTGCCGAGGAGCGCCGTCTTGGAGTCACAACGCATGGGCTTGCGCTCCTCCTTGAGGGCGCCCTGTCGCACCGCAAGCGCCAACTGCAAAAGGAGGAGTTCTTCGAACGCGAGCCGGCGATGCGCGGGCGTTCGTCCCTGCTCGAGTGCGGGCAAGGGCGTGCCCGGCCTGGGGAAGTGAACCTCTTCGACCGCCTGGTCGATCGGCGGCAATCGATACCGGGCTCGCATCGCGGTCGGAAGAATATCCTGCATCCCAGCCGCATAAGCGTCGAGCAATCCTTTCGTCAACAGCCGCATTTGCCTCGACGTCCAGCCCTTCGTTTCATGGTAGATCGGCACAATCCGCCCCACATGCACCGGCGCTTCTACGTCGGACCCGACGACTTCGTATTGGGACACATCCATTCTGGTGTCCACCCAACCCCGCGCCCCCGCGACGACGCGGCCAGTCAGCAGCACCGTGACGCCCACGGCAAGAACCGGCTCCAGGAAGGGCTGGTTGAAGAACACCGCCTGCATGCGACCGGTCCGGTCTTCCACGAAAATGTCCAAAATGCTGAGTCGCCGATGCCGGGCGCGTCTGGCCTCGCTGCGCACGATGATGCCGCAAATCGAAGCGTCCATCCCGGGCGCGAGTTGCCCGATCGGTGTGATGACGGACCGATCCTCGTATCGCCAAGGAATGGTCCATAGGGCCTGCTCGACCGTTTCGATTCCAAACCGCTGGAGCAATGAGGTGCGTTTGGGACCGACCCCCTTCACGAACCGGATGGGGACAGACCACAGCGCGCCGCGCAGCCCGCCGCCCCCACCGGAAGGCGCCGTCGGGGCGATAGGCACCTCGGCGGCGGAATCCCGGTGATGCATCGCACGCAAGGTCTGCACGATCGCAGCGGCCTCACACAGCCGGCGCTGCTGGTCGGCGGTCGAGAGCTTCCGATGTTCCGTGTCGAAGATCTCCCGCAACTTCAGAAGAGAGGCTTCGACCGCTCGAGGATACGACTGCCGCGACAAGGTCCGCGAGACCTGGTCGGTCACGAAGCTGTCGAGATTCTTGATTATGGGGAGACAGGCACCGGCATCGCGGGTAGCGAACGCGATCGGACGCGCCAGCCGGTCCAGCCATCGCTGGAAGGACTCGGAAGATTCGTCCTCGGCAGAGCGCCACATGTCGGCGAGGATCGTATCACAGGCCCAGGGTGGGCTCAACGACGGCGGCTTGAGGATTTGCCGACAGTTCTTTGCCGCATGATTGTCGGGTGTTAGACTCAGGGCACATCGAGAAAACCGTCAACTCATGTATCGCCGAAACATCTCGCATCTACTCTATAAGGTCGCGCTCATCGTGGTCTTGATCATCCTCTACGGAGCATGGTTCAAGCCCACCTACCTGCAGCGACCGCCCAGCCAAACTCCGGATATACAAAAGGCGGAGGCGAACCCCTCGCCGGAGACCAGGCCTCCTGCCGAGCCGGTCGAACCGCCCCCCAAACAGACGCGGCTCATCGATCACAGCGTGGTTCCCCGAACCAAACATCAGGATATCTTGGCCGCCATCCGCGACGACCTGGAGAAGGGAGATTTCGCCGCAGCCGCGTCGAAGCTGGAGAATCTTTCCTCTTCAACCACCAACGACCCCGGCGTCCGACCGTATGTCGCCGTCCTCTGGAACAACGTCGGAATCGAACAGGAAAAGACCGGTGGTACCAAGGAGTCTGTTCAGACGTTCAAGCGGGCCGCTTCCCTGGACCCCAAAAATCCGGTGATCCAACTGAATCTGGCCCACGCCTATTGGGAGCTGCGGGACCCGGCCATGACGATGGAGTTTCTCGACAAGCTGATCTCCCTGGCACCGGACGAACCGTTTCCCCACCTGGCCATGGCGGAACTCCTCCAGGAACGGGACCGCTTGAAGGAAGCGGCCCGGCACCTCGACCAAGCGACGCAACGCGCCGCAAAAGATCCGGCAGTACAATCCTATCTGCGGACCGTGGCCGCCAAAGTGCGGAAGACGGACCACGCGGAGGAGCAGTTGTCCAGCCGAGAAAGCGCGCACTTCATCGTCAAGTTCGACGGGCAGGCGGATCAGGCCACGTGGACAACGGTGCAGGACATTCTCGAAGAGGCCTACCGGGAGATCGGCCAACGGCTCGGACATTTCCCGTCGAAGCCGGTCGTCGTGGTGCTGCAGACGGAGGCGGCCTTTCAAGGCGCGACCGGCAGTCCGGTATGGGCGGACGGATTGTTCGATCCGGTCTTAGGCCGAATTCAGATCCCCTCTCAAGGAGCCCTGACGGATCGAGTCTGGCTCACCAGGGTGCTCCGGCACGAGTTCGCCCATGCGGTGCTTCACGACTTACAGGGGCGCAGCGGCAGCGCCATTCCCACATGGCTGAACGAAGGACTCGCCATGCAGCTTGCCGGTGAGCAGTGGTCGGAAATTCAACCGGTGAAACACCAGGAGGTCGCCCTTATTCCGTTGACCGCGCTGGAAGGAGGCTGGGGCAATCTGCCGACCGAAACCGCGTCGGTCGCGTACCTGGAGGCAAGCTCCGCCGTCCATTACATGATCGATCGTTACGGCCTGCACGGAGTCAATCAGCTGTTGGCCCATCTCAAGGCCAGACAGACACTCAGCGCGGCCATGCAATCGCAACTGTCCCTGTCCTACGAACAGTTCCAATCACGCTGGGCCGAGCGGTTCAAAGGGGAACTCGCCAAAGGGTAGGATCAGATCTCTTCTCGGCTCCCGGAATCCGGGGGGCCGACAAACCACTGGGGGATGACTCCGGCCCCCTCCTCCCTCGGTTCAGCCGAGGGGCTTTCTTCAGTCGCTTCGGCGACCTGATCTTCCCAGAGCAATCGCCGCCCGGGCCCGTCGAACATTCGGATCCGAAAATCGACATCATGGAGATCGATCTGCCGCAGGCTTGAGAGGGCCCGATTGACTCGCTCCGGACGGACACCCGCGCCCTCCGTCGAGAATTGATCGAACCACATCAGCCGTCCGGTGTCCCGATCGAGCACCCGGAGCAGGAACAACGGCTGACCCGTGGGATCGCTCTTTTGAGCAACCTGAGTCACCGTCCCATGGGGTCGAACCGCGACCGCGGCCGGAACCGCTTCTCCTGCCGGTCCGCTCACATTCAAATTCAGACGGCCTTCCCAGAGAAACTTCCCGTCCGCGGCGTCATAGACGCGCAGCATGAATTCTGAAAGCCCATCGGCCCCGATTCCGACCCCTCCGGCGACGATGCGCTCCCGCGACTGTGGAGCAGTAGTCTGTCGATCTTCCTTGATGTCGAGCTCATAGGATTCATCGGAGAGGATTTCCCCGGACTCCGCATCATACGTCTTGACGGTAATCATCGACGATTCGGCCGTTTGCACCCCGAACCCGGCCGCGACGGTCTTTCTGAGTTTCGACGAGTGCGGCTCGGTACGGTCCGCACCGTCGGCCTCGAACGGCAGAGCAACCAAGAACAGAGGGAACATCACAGACAGCGTAACCAGCGTCATCAAACCCGCGCCTCGACCTTGGGCAAGCCTGCGTCCCGTCCTCCGACAACGAGCCGGTGCCGGCACGGGAAACCTTGGCTCTGATTCCCGGAGCGACGGCACTGTGAGCGACAACCGTGTGAAGAGCATGAGCTTCGATCCTCCTTGCCCGGCAGTGTCCCAGCAAGAGGCCCAAGGGTAAATTCCTCGGTATAGGCAAGCAACCCCCAAAAGGAGGGGGTATGAATTTGAACAGATGTGTACCAGTTGTTGAGACGATGCCGGGCAGGGAGCTGTCAGGTATGAGGGGAGGAACCCCGACGCGGCGACTGGGCCTCGCCGAAGAGTCTGTATCGGTGCCTGGCGACAATGGCATACAGCAGACGGGCGAACGGCTTGACCAGCGGCAGACGGAAGAATCCGGCCAGGAAAGGCCCACCCTTCAAAGCGGGAAGGAACGGCAGGAAGGCATCGAGTCCTCTGGTGATCTTGCCCCTCGAATCAACAAGAAACGCGACCTCCGGACGTCCAGGCCGATAGGCCTCGCGCAGCAGTCGCCTAGCCTCCTCGTCGTCATAGGGAACCATCCGAAGGGGCGATTCTGGCCCTCCGACCTCCAACCGTTCAAGTTGATTCTTGGCCGCAACGCAGAAACGGCAATGGCCGTCATACACCAGGGTGCAGCCGGCCAATCCGTTGCCGGTCGATCGCTTCATACCTTCCTTCCTCCGCACGCCACCCTAGCAGCAGACGCACGCAAGGACAAGCGCCTGTTGCCCCTGCAAGAGGGTATGCGTATGATCGGCGTATGCGTGCGGCACTGACAGCCGTCTTGGCTGGTCTGCTCCTGATCGGAATTGAAACCCGCCGTGCGATGACGGGCGCGAACCTGCTCGATCGAAGCTTCGTGCCTTGGGATCTGTTCTTGATCGTGATCCCGCCGGCCCTGATTGGCTTGGTCTGGACCAAATGGAATTGGCCTGGAATGGCTTGCGTGATCTATGGAACGGTCGGGCTTGCCCTGGACCTGGCCACCCTGACAGGATCGGCGGATTCCCAGGCTCGGTTCGCGTCATTGAACTGGTTGAGCGGTTGCTTCAACCTCTTGTTGATCGTCGCCGGCTGGCACGCGTTCGTGCGATCGCTCTGGGAACCCGGGCCTCCAAAACCCCTCCCTCCCAATCCTCCTGTGCCTTCTTCAACTTCAACAACCTGACATCCTCGAACCCGGCTGCTTTCAACCAGGCGGTGACGTCGGCTGCGCGATAGGTATCCCCGGTTTCGGTGAACAAGAGCATGGATAGGGCGAATAGGCTGGCATCCTCGGGAAGAAGCCCTTCCCGATCATGAAGGAAGGCGTCTTGGACAAGGAGGCGACCGCCGGGATTCAACGCCGCCTTGATCCGCCGAAAGACAGCCTGGTTCTGCTCCGGAGAATAAATGTGCACGACGTTCGAAAACCACACGACGTCGTAGCTGCGGGGAATCGGATCACTCAACAGGTCCAGCGGCAGGCATGACAGTCTTGCGCCGGACTTGTGGCTTCGGGCGATGGTCTTCGCCACTTCGAGCGCGGCGGGACGATCACAGACCGTCGCCCGCAGCCCTCGGTTTCTGGCGAGGAACGCCAACGCATATGTCCCCGGTCCCCCGCCGAGATCCAGCAGCGATTTCGCTCCTTTGAGCGAAATACCGGCGGCTAGACGCGGTGCGAGATCCATCGTACGTTGATGCATGGCCCAGGTGAATCGTGAGCGATAGTCCGGCTCCTCGGGCTCGTCGTGGTCGACAGGTTTTCCGGTTCGCACCGACTCAGTCAAATCCGCCCAATCGCGCCACTGATCGGCAAGCAGGTCGATATAGCTGCCTCGATAAGCGGGATGGTCGCCGTTCAACAGAGTCAGACCCAACCGGCCGCTCCGGTACCGCTCTCCCTTCTTTATGAGCAGTCCGGCCATGGCCAAATTCCGGCAGAGCATCGTCACTCCCCGTTCGCTGACCTTGAGCGATCGGGCTAATTGGGGCGGAGTCCAGGTCGAGGAGTCCATGACCGTGAAGAGTTTCAGTTCGAGGGCGGTGAGAATGATCCGCGGAAGACGATACCCGGCAAGAAGGTCGCGGAACTCGGAAAAGGTCGCCGGCGCCCTCATCATGTCGCTCCGCCGATTTGCCGCCGGCACCAGCGGATCAGATCCTCCACTTTGGCAAGGTTATGAAAGTCCACCGGCCGTTCGAACGTCACCGCCACATATTCATCATTCATCTCGGATTGCTCCGAGAATCCGGACTGTAAAAGAAGGCCCCTGAATTTCGACACCGCCGGCTGAATGAAGTATTTCGCCTGCTTGGCGATCTCGTCCGTGCCCAGATCCTCCGGAGTGCCGTCGGACATGAGGCTCATCACGTCATCCATCGCCACTCCGTACTGACAAAGCACCTTCCCTTCCGGCTTGAGTTCCAACAGCCAGCCGTCGTCTCCCAGATCCAGCGCCAACGCACCGCCCGGCTCAAGCTCGTAGAGCTGGGGAAACGCCGCGTTCAACCTGGTCCGGGCTTCAGCCCAACCCGGCGATATCGGTTCACTCATGTGGTCCCCCGACAATTTCCCGTTCTCGTCGCTCACGGAGATCCCGCAGCCGCTTGGTGTTCTCGTTCAATTTCGGCAGCTGATATTTCCGGTCCATTTCCACCACCCGCTCCAGCAAGGCGACCGCTTCGCCAAGACGGCCGAGTTCCTCGTAGCACTGAGCCAGCACGTAGCGAGCGCCGCCCGCGCGGAGTTCGTCATGCGCCCGTTCCGCAATGGATTGGCTGGTTTGACAGCAAGCAATCGCGTCGTCATGACGGCGCTGCATCAAGAAGGTCCGCCCCATCATGCGCCAGGCATCGGCCGCACCGCCTGGATTCTCCAATCGGCGCATCAGCAGAAGCGAACGTTCATACCATCGGATCGCCTCATCGAATTGGCCGGTCTCCCTCGCGATCAGGCCGAGATCGGAATACAGAACCGCCTTGGCCGTCTCGTCGCGTGTCTTGGTCATCAAGTCCAACGCTTCAAGATAGTAGGCCCTCGCCCGCTCCCATTCTCCCGCGTCCGCGCGCAGGTTACCTAGATTGGCCAATGTCGTCCCGATCCCCTTCTCGTCGCCGAACACTTTCTGCAGTTCCAACACCTCCTGATAATAGTCCTGCGCCGCCTCTCGCCGGCCGCTGACCGCACAGATGTTGCCGAGATTGCCGAGCGTGGCCACCAAGGCCCGCTGGTCGCCGGTCATCCGATCGCATTCGAGCGCCTTGGCATAGCAGGTGTACGCCTCGGTATAGTGCCCGCGCGAGAAGTGTTCGTTCCCCTGCCGATTGAGCTCCTCCGACAAGCCGTTCTTGAGCATCATGGCGGCGAGTCCTTCAACGCCAACTCCACCGCCTGTTTCGCGCCGGTGAGAATCGAGACTCCGTCGCCGACCAAGAGCGCATCGAAGGTGTACTTCAACAGGCGCCGCAGCCCTTCCCGCGCCTTGGCGACATCGGCGTATTTCTCCGCAGCCAACAGACTCAGGACCCCGGCGGGCTTTCCGATCAACGCATCGCCGACGATGATGGTGCCCTTGCCCTGCGGAATGAACAGCGCCGACTCTCCGGGAGACTTTTGATCACTCAGCTGGACCGCCCACATTCCACCCGGCAGCAACTCTCCGTCCTTGAACGTTCTGGAGGGCTGAAGATCCATGTGTCCGGCATCCGCATCAGGCACCCATAACTGACATCGGAATTCATTTCTGCACGTTTCGGCCTCCCGCCGATGATCGCGATTCGTGACGACGATGTAATCGACGCCTCCTTGGCGGCGTATCAGCGTAGTCGCCTCCGCCGTCAGGGGAGGCGGATCCACGAGAATCTTGTGCTCGCCGATCGCCAGGAACAGTCCGTTGAAATCCAGCTGTTTCTCTTCGGAGAACCAGGACCATTGCCAGATGTCGCGAAGCAGTTGTTTCATGGAATACTCCGGATCACACGCCAAGCGGAATCTCTCTGGTAGGAGCCGGTGATGAACAGCTCGCGCGCATCAGACGGAAAGGACCCGTCTCAACGGCTCACAGCGCCGCAACCGCGTCCTTCAGGACCTTCGTGACTTTGGTTTCAATGCTCGGGTCGCTCGGTAGATCGATGATGTCGTCCTCGGGCAGCGTGATGAACTTCCGGTTCGACCCCTTCGTGAGGGAAATCAGAAACATGCTATTGGAGGGCGAGACGGGTATGACCACCTGCACGGCGGGATCAATGCCCTTGACCACCTCCAGAAACTTCTGCTTCCCGGCTTCAATCTCGTCCATAGAGCATCCCGCCTCCCGTCGGCCGTGTCGTTACATCTTGTGCCCGGACCCGGCCAATAGTTTTTCGACCTCGGCCACTATCACGTCGGCACCGGCCAGGTCCATGTTCCCGACGCGCTGCCAGCGAATCACTCCGTCTTGGTCGATGACGTACACGTTAGGGATGAACTTTCCCCCTCCGTAGAGCTTGTCCGTCACTTTTCCGGGATCCAGCAGATATGGATAGGTGACCTTGACGGGAAACGCCGAAAGAAACTCCCCGACATCCTTCTTTGAGTTGCCGGAGGAATTCACGCCGATCACCGCCACATTCTTCCCGTGGGTCGATTCGTACACTCTCTGAAGATTGGTGCCCTGCATCATGCAGGGATCACAGATATGGAACAACCCCAGGACCACGACCTTTCCCTTTTGCGACGCAAGGCCCACCGTGTCGCCGGTCAAGGCATTCAGCGTAAAGTCCGGCGCTTTCTCGCCCACCTTGAAGAATCCCGCCGCCAAGACTGCGTAGGAAACCACCATCGGAGCCGCCAGAGCGGCTGCTGCGATAAGGATGGAACGTTTCATAATGCCTCCCTTTCTTGAACAGTGCTTCGAGTTGAGTTCTGAGCAGGACAGCCTTGCCCAGGACTCAGCACCGAGCACTCAGGCCTTCTTGTGCGGCTATCCTACCACGCGGTTTTTTTGGGGAGCAACGTACGGAGACGCACGGAGGATCAGCACTGAAGATCAGCGGTTCGAGAACGGCCCGCTAGGCGGGCCATCCCTCGACGAGCCTGTTTGGCCAGGGGCAATCTGGCGGTCCATGACCGGAGAGGTTGCACCGTCCGCGCCAACCGCTGCAGAAATCGGCGCTGGCGGAACCATTCAGGTGGGTCATGGACCACGCGATGATCGTCGCGGCAGAGGGCGAGCGCGTAGCGCCACTGCTCCAGCCTAGTATCTTTCAGCGCATAATACAATGCCGGCCCATCGTGCTCGTCGATTCCGTCCTCCGGCTGGAAGAGCAGGCTTTTCGGCATGCGCGCCGCCAGGCCCAGTACGTCTGGGTCGGCCCGGACTGCCGCCCACAGGGCTGGAGGCAGCGCGGTATTCATCGTCTGCTGCGCCAGTCTCAATCCGAGCAGCAACATGCGCCGGCACTTCCATCCCTTCGCTGCTGACCATACCCGATCCCAGTCCAATGTTCGCGTCCGAATCAAGGCGGCCACGTCCACGATCCATTTCAGTCTCTCCCACGCGTGTTTCGAGCCGTGCACGCACAAAATGATCAGGAGTTCCTCGGGGGCGATGGTGCTGAGCCGTCCGCCGTCGACAGACAGGGAAACCTGCCGCTCCCAAATGTCGGATCGATCCAGCCGGAAAGAGAATTGCTCGTGGGCCATAACCCATTGCAGATCCACCAGCAGACGACTCGTCTCGTGCACGTAGAGATGATATGGTTCATCGTAGTGCGCGGCCTGAAATGACTCACGGGACTGACGCAGGGCCCGGTATCCATGAGCCGACAAGATCTTCTGCGCCTCGGCCAAGCGAGCTTGCGGCACGATGAAATCCAGATCGTCGAAATCTCGAAGATTCGCGTTTTCATATGCCATCGCGGCGAGAGTGGCGCCCTTGAACGGGATGGCCGGCAGGCCCCTCTGTTCGAATGCGCGGCTGATCCGGACCGTCTCGCGGGCCAAGGCTCCGTTCAGCAACATCCCGGCCTGCGTCACCCGGCGAAGCGCCGTCAACGTCGCGGGAGGAACTAGGTCCGCGCAGGTCGCGGTGATCGACCGCCACAGCAGCGGACCGACCCCATGAAACCGGGCGAGGTCGAGCACCAACGTCCAATTGAGCGACTCCAAGTCCGTTTCTCTCACACGCTGTCGAACCGGGTCGCTTAGCGACGCGCGGGCACACAGCAGGATGAATCTCGCCTCGGAAAACCGGGACGATGCCGCCGCCCTCTTCAATCCGGAGATCGAAGCGAGCGGGGTTTCTAACTGATCAGACGGTTCCTGCATCATCCCCTCCTGTTTTCCAAGCGCGCCGGGGTCTGAAACGCCCTCACGAACGGCAACAGATAGAGTCGGGACACAGAAGTGAATTCGTGACGGTCGGAACTAGGAAGCCCCACGTCCAACGTCTCCCGCTTCCCGGGTATGTATAACGTCCCAAACAGCGCATCCCAGACGGCCAGCTTCACCGCAAAGTTCTTGTTCCAATGATGCGCCGCCGCGCTGTGATGAATCTGATGGTGCGCCGGGCTCATGAATACTCGATTCAGGACCGGTCCGTAGGAAAACCAGAGGTGGGAATGCCGTAAGTGGGACCCCAAGATGCCGGAGAGAAACGTGAATATACTGACGCCGAACACCATGGTAATCCGCTGATCCTCCCCCAGGAGGTTCTGGTAAAAGACCGCGGTCATCCCCACGACGGGCGCTTGAACGGCCGCGAAGGTGAGAATCTCGACCGGATGCACCCGAAACGCCGTGACCGGCGTCAGCACCTCTGCGGAATGATGGACCCGATGAAACATCCACAGCAGCGGAATGCGGTGGAACAGCACGTGAGTCCAGTAATTGATAAAGTCGTGCAGCACGAAAAATCCGGCTGCCGCCGCCACGATCCCCGCTGGAGAGAGCACGCTCGGCGGCTTCCATCCCCAACCCCCGACCACAAGCGCCGTCATCGCTTTCGCTCCGAGCAGCCCGATGCCGGTCATGATCGGCATGTACAGCAAGAACTGAAGCACCAGATCGCAGACTCCGAATTGCCAATCGAGCCTCGTCGAGGGGTGCTGATACAGCTGCGCGGGAAACGCAAACTCGCCGAACGATCGGTCCCCTGCTGTTCCGTGGCGCTTGACCGCCGCGAACAGCATCCAGGCGATCACCAGGCTGGACACGAGATACGGCCAAGCAAGAGGGTGCGACAGATCCAGGAACACCGTCGGAATCTGTGAGACTGCCGCGAGCACGTTCGACCACGAGGACACCGCTCCCAACCCGTACTCCGTCGCCCGCTCGACGAACCATGTGATCGCTTCAATCGCCATCGACGCTCAAGCGCTCTTACGCAGTTCCAGAAGCGGTTTGATCAACTGGGGCAAGTCCAGAATGTCGCGCCCGAAATGCAGGCGGTAGCTGTCCGACTGCTGGACCAGTTTCGATAACGCGTGGAACTCACGCCGCGCCACCGCCTGGTCGTAGACCAACATTCCCTGCGGCATAAGCGCTTCCAGCGCCCGGCTCTTCGCCAAGGGTTCCAGGCAGCTGTGCGGCATATCGACCACGTGCGGAAACATGATGATGGCAGGTACGCAGGACGACCCCACGGAATCAGCGTAGAGATCTTCGGCGTAGAAAAACTTCTTGCAGATCCCCTGTTGCAACAGCCCGGCCGGCGCGGTTCTGATCTCCGGAAAGAATTCCACGCTATGGTCGGTGACGTCGATCTTCATCGGGAAGGCCAGGATCTCCATGTGACCGCCGAGATCACGGAGGAGGGGATAGTCATCGGACAGATACCGGAACCCCGAACGAAGCAGGGACAGAAACGCCGTGGTCTTTCCTTGGCCGCTGTAGCCCGGAATCAGTACGCCACGGCCCTGATACTCCAGAGCGGTCGCATGGACCGTGAACAACCCCCGCCGCTTGAGCAGCTCCGTGAGCGCGAAATGAAAGAAACTCGTGCAGACATCCGCGTGCATCGCCTCCGGATTGATAAAATAGCCATCGGCCGTTCCCAGGGCTCCGTCGATCACGAGCAGTCCTTGATCGTGAAAGTCTGCGACCAGCCGGTCCCTGTCCTGAATCACATCACAACGCCAGATGGACCGTAGCGAGTCCCCCATCGACGGCCTGGTCCCGGAAAACAATGTCGTGATCGTCTTCGAGGGTCGATACGGAATATCCGCCCTTGTGCCGACCTCTTCGAAGCGAACCGTCAGGACCGTGTTTCCTGGGGCCGACTCGGCCCGATAATGCCGAAGAAACGCCAGAACTGGCGCGGCCAACGTGATGGACGATGCGTGATAGTGCAGTTCGATCCCGTGGAAGGTGAACACGTAGTCGTGAGCCTGGTTCGCTGCAAACATCTCATACCTCTTCTTGTCGCACATGCCGGCACTACCAGTGGCTGGCCGATCTTCAGCGATCGGCCAGCCGTCGAATCCAAGGTCTAGAGGCAATTAAGTGAATTAATTGTCATTGACCTTATCGCTGAACTTCTCCCGATACTTGTTACCGGTGATGTCGCGCAGCAATGCGTGAATCGTCAGCACAGGCTCCGTATAGGATTCCTTCTGATGAACGTCCATTCGTCTTCACCTCCTTTCCAGTGTTAAGAGTCCCTCGTGACCCAGTTGGGTGACGAGAGCCAGCAGATCGTCGGCGATGCGCTCGGGTGAAGCGTTGTATCTGGCGCACAGCGCCGTATGAATGTCGTGCAGGGATTCGTTTCCCGTACACCGCTCCCACACGGCGGACCCCACGCGATTGAGCGTGTAGTACCGTCCGCTGGTAAAATCCAGCAGCACGGTCTCCCCATCCAAGGTCGTGCCCTGCACATTAGTACTGAGCCGCGGAACCGCCGCCATCAATTCCTGGCGCTTCTGTTGGTTCCCGCGTTCGATTTGCCTCTGCTCCTCCTGACTCAGCAGGCTGCGGGCGGCTTCCGCCAGCTGTTCCGTTCCGGCGGATGCGTCGACCGCAGGCCACTCCGCTTCCCCCCCCTCCACGTTCGGTCTCAAATCGGCAGTAATGAACGGTTGTCTGCTCATGATCGACGTTCCTCCTTTTCCCCCTCGCGCACATCCCATGATCAGCGCGTTCCGTTTCCTTTTTCGCCTCTCCGTGGAGCGTCTGCCCGACTCTTCACGTCGTGCCGCGCGTGGTTCCCGCGCAGAGTAGATCGGCCAAGGCATCACCCATCCGCTGTCCGGTATGATTTTCGAACAGCGTAAATGCCGGACTCGTGTTCACTTCGAAGCAGTAATAGGCGCCGTCCGGTGTACGGCGAAGATCGATCCCGCTCAGACTCAGGCCGATCCCCTTCACGAGATCCAGACACATTGACTGGATCGCCGGAGGCAACTCGACGGCCCGCATGCTGCGACGGTCGCACCCCGCTTCTGCATACCGGTAATCCACAGCATCGGCAATCACCTCGGTGGCGAAGAGTCGTTCCCCGACCGTGTGCACGCGCAGGTCCGTGCCGGGAATCATTTCCTGAAACTGTGTGGGACAATCTCGGATCAGATCGAGACGCGCAAAATCGTCCCGGGTCAGCCGCTTCACGATCGACCGCTCCCCACTGATCGATTTGTAGATGACGCGGCCTCGACACTCCTCGTAAAAGGCACGAGCTGCTTCCGGCACCATCGTCACCAGGGTGTTGGGGACCCGAAACCCATACCGCTCGATCAGCTGCAGCTGATAAGGCTTCGACATATTCGTATGTGATGCCTGTCTTCGGTTCACGACGAGAACGGGCAGACTCTCCGTGAATTCCCACAGGGAGGTGACGGCCATGTACGTGGCCGGCGTCGACGTACCACGACTGGTCATCGCGCGAAGATAGACCGAGTCGATCTCCTCCGCGTGAAGAATCCGGTTTCCCAGGCTGATCCGGTCCAAGGCGCGGCCGTCTTCAATCGACCACGACAGATTCCAGATTCCGCCGTCGGAATCCGGATGGACGAGCATCAATTCAGCGTTCCGGACTGCCAGTCTGGCACAGATGTTGGCCAACACCGGGTCCGCCATCGGCCCCACGAGCAGAATCATAAAAAGCCGGACTCCTCGGTTCAGACAAATAATCGGCGAGACGCCGCACGAGTCGACGCTGCACCGCTCGGGTACAGCGCCAATAGTTGGGGGGGCCGTTTACATCAAGACAGTAGCTCCCTCCGTCAGGAGTGACGACCACTTGGCACTCGGCGAAGGTCAAACCCAACGCGCGGACCAGATCCACACACTGCCCGGTCGGAAGCGCCGGCAGGTCGGCGCCCTGCAAGAACACTTCTTCGTCGGCGTGGAGGATGGTTGCCGCTGCGTCCTCTCCCACGACATAGACGGTCATTCGTTGACCCTGCGGTACGGCCTGGAGCGAAACAGCGTGGCGCTCCATCATGTGACGAATTTGCTCGATCCCGTTCCACCGACAGAGAACGAGTCCCGGCTCCACTGATCCCAACGGCTTGAGGTACGCCCGTTCTCCCCAAGCCGAGAATTGCCGAACGGCATCGGCCTGGCTGGAAGTATAACGGGCGACCGGGAGATCAAACCCATAGGCCCGCGCGATCCGTGAAAGCGCCGCGCTCCCCCCGAGCAGAGCAGGACGTCCCCCCGGTATCGGTCGGTTGACCACGGTGCAGGGAATGCTGTTCAAGAACGCGATCCACGTCGCCGTGGTTTCACGGAGAACGTACTCGCGGTCGTGAGCGGCGAGCTCGTCGAGGACCAGCGGCAACGGGAGGACCCACTGGACGAACACTCCGCGAAGGGTGCTGCACTCGATAGATCGGTCGTCGATGACCAGTGCGCCCGTCATGGTGGGAGAGCCGGCCATGATCGACCAATTCAGCCGGATCCTGTCCAGGAGTTCGGCCCGGGGAATCAGGAGCACGTCCAGTCCACGCCGGCCCAGCTCCGCATGTACGAGTGACGCCCAGGGGTCGGTCGTATCGGCCAGCACCAGCACCACGTTCGAGCGCTCCTCCCATCGGACCGGATCAGCTTCAGGCCGGTCGCAGATAACCCGCAAGGTCTCGCCGACTTTTGAGCAGAGTAGGTCAGTAACCGGATTCTTCCTAGCTCCCTGGAAGCTGGGATAGAGCCCTACTTTGGCAGGTCAGTACTACTGCGTGGAGTGATGGATCGGACCGTCTGGACGAACTTCTTCGCGAAAACTGGAAACATCTGGAAACGGGATGTTCGGCTGGACTGATTGAAAAGACGGCGGGGTGACGGATTGCGGGTCGAGCCTCAACGGCGCGGAGATACGGAAGTCATGCCACGCGTGCAGAGCCTTCAGGCGAAGGCCGTTTCTTCGTCTCGTCCTGTCCCGCCGCAAGCTCGGGATACGAGAAGGTCACCGTGTACTGGCGCCATTGTTCGCTCAGCTCGTGAAACGGTTCCTGATCAAGTGTGAGCCATGCATGGCCATCGAGATTCGAGCCTTCCCTCCTGATCCCACAACAAAAGCGGACGGGGCGGCCGGCCCGCCTGGTCAACCAGTAGAGGGCCAACGCCCGGGGGAAACAGTTGCCTTTGGTATTGTAGGGAAACCGTTCGAGCCAGCGATCCACATAATAGATGCGGAGTTCCAACGTGGAGATGTCGCGACAGCCGGCCTCCGCCCCGCGGTTCAGCAGGTCCAGGACTTGGGGCAGACTTCTCCACCTCAGCAGGAGCCGCACAGTACACAGGAGGAGCCCCACGCCGGCTATGGTCCGGTATTTCGACAGCAGCCGAATCATGATCGACTCAGTGTAGCAGGACGGAGAGGGAAATCCAGCGTTCGCGCCCTGCGCTGACGACATACGGACCGCTCGAGAGCATCTCTCGCGCACTGTTACCCTATGACGAAGCAAAGGTGGGCTCGGGGATCGGAACCGGCTGCGAGAAGCAGCCGACAGCGGCCGTCACGGGGATGGCTCGAACAGTCCGAGTTGCAGCTCCTCGGCTCTGGTGAAGGAGATCGGATACTTTTCCGTGAAGCAGGCGCTGCAGTATTGGGTGGGCGACCCGGGAGCGGACTTCAACATGCCCTCCAAGCTCAGATACGCGAGGCTATCGGCCGTAATGTATTTTCTGATTTCCTCGATCGAGTGGCTCGAGGCGATCAGTTCTTTCTTGGTCGGCGTATCAATGCCGTAAAAGCAGGGCGAAATGATCGGCGGTGAGCTGATTCGCACGTGGACTTCCTTCGCGCCGGCCTGACGGATCATTTTCACGATCTTGCGGCTGGTCGTGCCCCGCACGAGCGAATCATCGACGACCACGACGCGCTTGCCCGCCAGAACTTCCGGCACGGCGTTCAACTTCACTTTCACGCCGAAATGCCGGATGGACTGTTCCGGCTCGATGAATGTCCGGCCGACGTAGTGGTTTCGGATCAGCCCTGTCTCAAACCGGATACCCCCGCCTTCGGCATATCCCAAGGCGGCCGGCACGCCGGAATCCGGCACTGGAATCACGATGTCGGCCGGCACCCAGGACTCCTGAGCCAGTTGCCGGCCCAGCGCCTTTCTGGTGCCATAGACCGCATTGGCCCCGTAGATTCTGCTGTCCGGCCTGGCAAAATACACGTACTCGAAGACGCACATGGCCGGATCCACATGGGTGAAGGGGTGATGGCTCTCCAAACCCTGATCATTGAGCACCACCAGTTCGCCCGGCTCGACTTCTCTGACGTATTCCGCATCGAGTAAGTCAAAGGCGCAGGTCTCCGACGCCACGACCCAGCTGCTCCTGAGCCTCCCGATGCACAGCGGCCGCAACCCGTGCGGGTCTCGCGCAGCGATCAGACCGTTGTCCGTCATCAGCACGACGGAAAAGGCGCCGCGGATCTGGCTCAAGGCATCGATCACGCGCGCGAGAAAGGTGCTGGCCCGCGAATGGGCAATCAGATGGATGATGACCTCGCTGTCGGAGGTCGATTGGAAAATCGCGCCGTACGCTTCGAGTTCATGCCGCAGGACTTGGGCGTTGATCAAATTCCCATTGTGCGCCAGCGCCAGATTTCCAAACGCGAAGTTTACGATCAGCGGTTGCACGTTCTTCAGATCTTGTCCTCCGGCGGTCGAATATCGGTTATGTCCGATGGCCATGTGCCCCGACAACGCTTCGAGGATCGACTTGTTGTAAATGTCGGCGACCAGCCCCATCCCCTTTTGCACAAAGAACTGGTCGCCGTCCCCTGAGACGATGCCGGAGGCTTCCTGTCCGCGATGCTGGAGCGCGTAGAGGCCGAGATAGGTGAGATTGGCGGCTTCCTCATGGCCATAGACGCCGAATACGGCGCATTCGTCGTGGAATTTATCGGACGGGACCAATGGAAGGTCTTTCATCATGATGAATGCCGTCGGTTCGGATCTCGACTATTCCTGCGCCAACGTCCGTGCCAAGGAGTTCGCCCACGAGTCGTACAACGCGGAAACCTCCACATCGATCGTTTTGGTCGTGGAATGCGCGTCTCTCAAGTAGGCCACGAGGCGTCCGCCGCCGACGGTTCCGATGACTTCGGCCGGCACGCCGCGCTGCCGCGCCTGCTCCAGGACGGCCTCCCGAGTTCCTGCTTTGGCCGACAGCACGACTCTCGACTGGCTTTCTCCAAACAGCACCGCATCGCGCCTCAACCGCCCGACCGGTAATGTTACCACAGCCCCGAGCCTCCGGTCTTCGGCGGAGATGCAGCACTCGCCCAGCGCGACCGCGAGGCCGCCGTCGGAACAATCATGAGCCGACTGCACCAGGCCCGAACGGATCAGACTCAAGACACAGTCCTGCAGCCGTTGTTCGGTCTCCATGTTCAAAAAGGGCGGCGAGCCCTGCTCGCGCGAGTGCACGATCTTCAGATACTCCGATCCGCCGAGATCGTCCCTCGACGAGCCAAGCAGAAGAATGTCGTCGCCCTCCTGCTTGAACCACTGGGTCATGGAGCAGTCGGCCTCCTCGATCAACCCCACCATGCCCAGCATGGGCGTCGGATAAATGGAGAGCCCGTTCGTCTCATTGTAGAAACTCACATTGCCGCTCACGATGGGGATCTGGAGGGACTCGCAGGCGTCCTTGAGGCCCTCGATCGCCAGCACGAATTGCCACATGATATCCGGCCGCTCGGGGTTGCCGAAGTTCAGACAGTCCGTCAGTCCGATCGGCTCCGCGCCCGCGCAGACGAGATTGCGCGCCGCCTCCGCGACCGCCAACCTAGCTCCTTCATAGGGATGGAGCAGGCAATAACGCCCGTTGCAGTCCACGGTCATCGCCACGGCTTTGTTGGTCCCCTTAATCCGAACCACGGCGGCGTTCGAGCCGGGGCGAACCGTCGTGTTCGTCCGCACCATATGGTCGTACTGTTGGTAGACCCACCGCTTGCTGGCGATCGTCGGCGATTCCAACAACGCCAGCAACGCGGCATTCGCATTCTTCACGTCCGGCACCGCATCGTAATTCAGGTTGGCCAGCATCTCCTGATAGGCCGGCGGCTGATGGGGCCGTTCATAGCGAGGCCCTTCGTCCGCCAGCGCCTTAGCGGGAATCTCCGCCACCACCTGTCCTTGATCCCTGACCCGTAGCATGCCGTCGCCGGTCACTCGCCCGACGACCGCGACGTCAAGGTCCCATTTTCTGCAGATCCTGATGCAGTCCTCTTCCTTGCCGGCTTTCGCCACCATCAGCATGCGTTCCTGAGATTCGGAGAGCATCAACTCATAGGGAGACATGTTCGGTTCCCGCCGAGGAACGTGAGTCAGGTCGAGTTCGATCCCGTTGCCGGCCCGAGACGCCATTTCACAGGAGGAACTCGTCAAACCGGCCGCCCCCATGTCTTGGATCCCCACCAGCAGATCCTCCGCCATCAGCTCGAGACAGGCCTCCAACAGCAGCTTTTCCTGAAACGGATCACCGACCTGGACGGTGGGACGCTTCTGCTCCGACTGATCGTCGAACGAGTCGGACGCCATCGTGGCGCCGTGAATGCCGTCGCGACCGGTTTTGGAGCCGAAGTAGATCACGGGGTTTCCGACGCCGGCCGCGGTCCCCCTGAAGATCTTGTCTTTGTGCGCGATGCCGAGGCAGAACACGTTTACCAACGGATTCATGGAATAGATGTCGTCGAAACGCACCTCCCCGCCGACGGTGGGCACGCCCATACAGTTCCCGTATCCGGCGATTCCGGCCACCACGCCTCTCATCAGATGACGGTTCTTGGCCGAGTTCAGCTCTCCGAAACGCAGCGAGTCGAGCAGCGCGATCGGCCTGGCGCCCATCGTAAACACGTCGCGCAGGATCCCTCCCACACCGGTCGCCGCTCCCTGATAGGGCTCGATGAACGAGGGATGGTTGTGCGATTCCATCTTGAAGACGACGCAGAGGCCGTCACCGATGTCGACGGCGCCGGCGTTTTCACCTGGACCTTGCACGACGCGGGGACCCGTAGTCGGCAACTTCTTCAAATGCACGCGCGAGCTCTTGTAGGAGCAATGCTCCGACCACATGACGGAAAACATGCCCAGTTCCGTGAGATTCGGCTCACGACCGAGGATGTCGACGATCTTCTTGTACTCGTCCTCCGTGAGATTATGCTGGGCAATGAGATCTTTGGTGATGCGAACGGTCGAAATATTCATGACTCCCTAGACGTCACAGTGACAATGCTTGTTCTTCACCATACTGACTTGCTGCCGTGGTGGATCCACAACCCCCTGTGCATGGCTCTGCCTGTCGCTTCCCTCTTTACCGACGGACTCCGATGCCGATAGCCCCGAAACCGCCATCTCGTTTATCAGCGCCTCATGCCGGCCATCGAGCGCCTTCAACTTCCCCTTCCACCTCAATGTCTCCGGATGATGCGCATTGCCCTTCTTGCGTTGGAGTAGGACAGACCAAATTGCGTGCAGTTCCTGGTGCTCACCCAGCAACTGGTTCCGGCACAGCTTCTTCGGCGAGATAACCCAAATGTGCATTGTTTTCACTTTATTAGGTACTTTGTGAGATGGATCTCACTGAATCCCTTTTTTTCTTCTGAGAAAAAGTTCGCCGTTTTCTTGCCGAATACTGACATGCCAATAGAATCTGTCCTCCAACTGCGTGATCCACATTCCTTCAAGCCACTTGGTGAAGTCCTCGAATGGAACAAGGAGAACAATTTTGTCTGAACCGCACCCATATGCACATACCCATCCTTTGCATCCTCAAGTTTCTCCTTTTGGTGAGGATGAAAGGCGTACCAATACATTCCTCTCGTATGTGCCCTGGATACGGCACAAACGACTACTAAGGACTTATCAGGTGAGCTATAGGTTGCGCGAGTCTGCTTAACCAGTGGACGATTCAGACTCTTCTCGATCCGGGTTATACAGGCAGCATGAAAATCAGAAGGAATGAATTGTGGAGCCCTCTTGATCTTTCCGCTTGCAAGCTCCTCACCTAATTCAGTTTCCTCGGCATCATGCCTAACCTCTTCAGCGGCAGAGAAGACCAGATCTATAATTCCATCAATCTTAGTAAACTCTTGTGGCACAAGGACATCTGCAACTTTCTTGAGCATCCGTGGATCTTCAACCGTCTCCTTTAAGAGCATTAGGCGAACCAATGCGTCTACGCTAACAAGGCGAACATCCCACGCATGCCTTGAGCCACGAATCTGAGCTTCGAGATCGCCAGTATCTTGTCTACCAACTACGATCAAAATTGATGATTTCGATTCTTGCACCTGCTTTTCCTGGACGAGGCGCTTTCTATATGCAGCAACGGAATCGAGAGATACTCGGTACGCATCTGTAGTCTTGACTTCGACTATAATTTCATTGCCGAAAGACGATCTCCAAAGCCCATCGTGACCGATTTGCGCTGAGCTGCCTCGATATCTTCCATCTTCAACATGAAAGCCGAGCCTGCGACCAATCTGATTAACAATATCTTGTAGGGCCAACCCGTTTGCATCAAATTTGCCTGCTAAACATTCTGTCGCATAGCGCGAAAGGAGAGAGCTTGGAACGCTAGAAAGAAACTCTCGAAACTCCTTGGAAGCATCCTCGCCATCTAACAATTTTCCTGTTCCAGCGATGCCAATGATCTGCTGGACATGCTTACTCTCAAGCTGGCTTCTTGATCTACTCCACAGGCCTACAAGAGACATCTACCGTTGCCTCATGGGAACTACCCATGTGCTAGCTATCAATTTCTGACCGCGGGTGACGCTGACTCGGGCGCCCATTCGCCCGCAGCGGAAGGGACCCACTGGGGGATGGGTGGAGCGAGGACGAATGGGCTGGGTCAGTGACAGGACCCGCGTCATACCCCTACCATCTTGGGCTGCCTTTTCTTCATCGCCTCCAACATGGACACAAAGATCGCGCGTCCGTCTTCATTTCCCAACAAAGCCTCCGCGCATCGTTCGGGATGGGGCATCATGCCCAAGACGTTGCCTTCGGCGTTGCGAATGCCGGCGATATTGTCTAGGGAGCCGTTGGGATTCGCGTCCAGCGTCACTTTTCCGTCTCGATCACAATATCGGAAGATCACCTGCGCATTCGCCTGCAACGCCGCCAGCGTCACCGGATCCGTATAATAGCTCCCCTCGGCATGCGCGATCGGAATCCTGAGCACTTGGCCGGGAGTGCATGCGTTCGTGAAGGGAGTAGCCGCATTCTCGACCCGCACGAAGACATCCCGGCAGACGAAATGCAGCCCGCGATTCCGCAACATGGCGCCGGGCAGCAATCCGGCTTCGAGCAGGATCTGGAAGCCGTTGCAAACCCCCAAAACCAACCCGCCCTTCGCGGCAAACTCCTTGACCGACGTCATGACCGGCGAGAACCGCGCGATCGCCCCGGTGCGCAAATAGTCGCCGTACGAGAACCCTCCGGGAATCACGACCGCGTCCAATCCGACCGGCAACGGATCTTTATGCCAAACCATCGTCACCGACTGGCCAAGCACATCCTGGAGGACATGGCGGCAATCGTGATCGCAATTACTCCCCGGAAAAACTACAACCCCGATCTTCACTTCCTTCCTCTCCCCCCTAAGAGTTGAGCGAACTTCCCTGCGCGGGTGGCGCTGGTTCCCGCTCGCCCGCAGCGGGGTCCCTACACCGGGCGGGGTGCGAGGACGAGCGGAACCAGCGGCAGGACCCGCACTAGGATTCTAAATTCCTCACGTCAACTCGTACCGATATTCTTCAATGACCGTATTGGCCAGCAACTGCTCGCACATCGCCTTGACCTCAACCTCGGCCTTCGCCCTATCCTTCTCCTCGATGTCCAACTCCATATACTTCCCGACACGGACGTTCGACGCGCTCCGAAAGCCCAGCGATTGGAGCGCATGTTCAATCGCCTTTCCTTGCGGATCGAGAATCCCCTGCTTCAACGTCACATGAACTCTTGCTTTCACGATTGGCTCCCCCGCTCTTCCCCGGCCTTATTCAAGCCGTCGATGTATCGTCTGATCCCGAAAATGGCGACAATGGTCAGGATCCCCCCGAAAGCCAGGGCAATGAAGGCCCACCGCCAGGGTGAATCGTCGAGCCGATAGGCCATGAGACCGACCACGGCGGCCCATACCGACACCGCCGCCACCAACCCATAATTCAAAAACCCCTTGAGCATTCCTTCTCTTCTCCGCCTTCCTCCCTCGAAGGGAGAGGATCGGCCGGGATTTCCGGGCGACCTGCACGGAGGTTCGGGCCACCGCACTCCCTGAACCGCCGCGGTCCGTACAACGGACGGCGAGCACTGTTCGAAGTTGCGTTCGAGCCAGGCTCGGAACGGAACAAGTTGCACAGCCGAGCGTCGGGAAGGGCTAGTGCGGTCGAGCCGCAGTGCCGGAGCCCGAAAGCCCGTCCTGATCGGCACTGCACCTCATCCGCATACCCTCCTCAACACCTCCTGATACGCCTCCTCGATCTTGCCCAAATCTTTCCTGAATCGATCCTTGTCCATCGATTCCTTCGTAGTCGCATCCCAGAACCGGCAGGTGTCGGGAGAGATCTCATCGGCAAGGATCAACTTGTCCTTGTGCCAGCCAAACTCCAGCTTGAAATCGACGAGAATCATGCGGCGTTCCAGAAAGAACGGCTGCAGCAGGCTGTCTACTTTCAGCGCCAGCCTCTTGATCTCCGCCAGCTGCTCCGGCGTGGCGAGTTTGAGCAGGCGAACGTGCTCGTCGGCGATCAACGGATCGCCGAGCGCGTCCTGTTTGAAATACCATTCGACGATCGCAGGCTGGATCGGTTCCCCTTCCTTCAGTCCCAGTCGCTTGGCCAGACTGCCCGCCACGACGTTCCGGACGACCACCTCGATCGGCACGACCGTCACCCGCTTGGTAAGCATCTCCCGGTCGCTCAAGCGACGAACAAAATGCGTCGGCACTCCGTTCTGTTCCAGCAACGTGAACAGCCGCTCGGAAACTCTATTGTTGATGATGCCTTTTTCGACGATGGTCCCGCGCTTTTGCGCGTTGAAGGCCGTCGCATCGTCCTTGAAGTATTGAACGACCTGGTCGGGATCGGGCGTCGTGAAGAGCTTCTTCGCCTTGCCTTCGTAGATCATGGTGCCGCTACTCATGCTGTCGCCTCTCGGTCGGGCCGTCACTGCGCCAAGGTTTCGATGATTTCGTCGAGGGACTTCATTGTTCCGAGCAGAGTGGGATGTCCGAATCGGCGCGTATATTGAAACTCTTTCACCTTTTCCAACGACAGAATGAGGTTGTGAAAATCCTCCAACTTCGAGGTTTCGAAATAGGTGATGAAGTCCAGATCATCCAACCCGCTGGAGTGATACAGCTTCCGCTTTACGGCCTTGCGATAGGGCAACGCCGCCACGGTGTGCTCCTTCATCATGGCGGCGCGTTTCTCCTGGTCGAGCGCCCACCAATCGGCGGTTTTTCTGATCGGAATCACAATCGCATAGGCCGAGGCGCCTGATTCATCGGCAACCTTGAGCTCCGCCTTTATCTCGTCCGGAAACCCAGGGACATAAATCGCCTTCTTGCTCATCCCGTTCAGAATACCGGCCTTTTTGAGATACCGGCCCATGGGACTGGCATGGAGATCGATCAGGAACTTCTGCGAATCACGGAGTTCCGTCGCATGGACTCGAAAGAGGATATCCGCATAGTCGGACAGTCCACGCAGAAGATACAGATCGATCGCAATCTTTTCGCGATGCTGTTCGACCACGCCTTTCAGGGCGGTCAGGTGGGCGATCCTGGTCGGCGCGTCCTGCTTGTCCCATTCCTCGGTCAGGCCGAACGCAGCAAACGTCCCATAGACTCCGGGCTCACTGAGCAACTTGTCGCGATCGGCGGCGGCATGAGACGCCGAAATCGCACCTCCCAGCACGGCACATAGGACGACGACGCACAAGCCGACATATCGTGATTGAATCATCTGCCTCCTCGCTTTGTGTGGTCGGCCCTTCCCGCTCCGTGCCCCCGGAACACGCGACGAAAGATCTTGTCGAGATGCCGCAGATAATAGTGCGGATCGAAACAGGCCGCAATCTCGCTCTTTTTCAGGTATCGGGCGATGAAGGGATCTTTGGCGGCGAGATCCTGCAGCATTCCCGCGCCCTGCCACGACACCATGGCATTGCGTTGGACCGCCTCATACGATTCCTTGCGCTGAGCCCCTTTGGCGACCAGCGCCAGCAGCAGGCGCTGCGAATACACCAGCCCTCCGGTCAGTTCCAGATTGCGCTTCATTCGCTCCGGATACACAACCAGACCGGCGATCAGATCGGCGACCTTCGCCAGCATGTAATCCACCAGAATCGTGCTGTCCGGCATGATCACCCGTTCGACGGACGAGTGGCTGATGTCTCGCTCGTGCCACAAGGCGACGTTTTCCATCGCCGCCAGACTGTTCGCGCGAACGAGGCGGGCGAGGCCGCATAGGTTTTCCGACACGATGGGATTCCGCTTGTGCGGCATCGCGGACGATCCCTTCTGGCCCTGCGCAAAATATTCCTCAGCCTCCAGCACTTCCGTCCGCTGGAGATGACGGATCTCCGTCGCGATTTTTTCGATCGTCGCCGCCAACAACGCCAGGGCTGTGGCATAGGCCGCGTGCCGGTCCCGCTGGACCACCTGGTTGGAGGCCGGATCGACGGAGAGTCCCAGTTTCGAGCAGACGTAGGCTTCGATCTCCGGGCCCTGGTGGGCAAACGTCCCCATCGCCCCGGACAGTTTTCCCACCGCGATGGTGCTGCGCACCTGGCGCAGCCGCTCCAGATGCCGGCCGATCTCCTCGTACCAGACGGCCAGCTTGAAACCGAACGAGATGGGCTCCCCATGGATGCCGTGCGACCGGCCGACCATTACGGTCTGCTTATGGAGCAGGGCCTGCCGTTTCAAGACATCCATAAACCCTTTCACTCCGTCGAGAATCACATCGAGCGCCTCGGTCATTTGCACGGCGAGCGACGTATCCACGATATCGGAGGAGGTCAATCCCATGTGCAGGAACCGGTGCTCCGACCCAACGTCGTCCGCCAACGATTCCAGAAACGCGATCACATCGTGCTTCGTCACCAGCTCGATTTCTGCGATGCGCCCCACATGGATCCTGGCCTTCCGGCGGATCCTGGCGGCGGTCCCGCGCGGCGCCTGGCCCGCGCGCTCGAAGGCGGCGCAGGCCTGCAATTCCACTTCGAGCCAGATCTCGTACTTGTGCTTGAGATCCCAGATGGCTTTCATCTTCGGACGACTGTAGCGATCGATCATTTCGCCTCGATCATGAGTTTCGGGTTACGAGTCTCGCGTATCGCGCGACTGGAATCTTCCGGCTATGAAACACGAACCCGAAACACGAAGCTTCTACTTCACGCTCTTAGCCGCTTCGGCTCGCTTCGCTTCCAACTTCGCTTCGCTCGCCAGGACCTTGTCCAAGACACCGTTCACGAACTTGGCCGCCTCGTCGTCGCCGAAATCTTTGGCCAGCTCGATCGCCTCATTCATCGTCACCTTCGCCGGCACGTCGTCGCGCCATAGTAGTTCGTAGACTCCCAGACGCAGAATATTGCGGTCGACGACTTGCATTCGGCTGACTTTCCAATTCGTCGCGTAGCGGCCGAGCAGGGCGTCCAGTTCGGCTTGATGCTCCAACACCCCGCGCACCAATGCTTCCGCGAAAGTCCTGACGTCTTCGGTCGCTTCGCATTGGTTCCAGAACTCGTCGAGCCAGACGCCGGGTCTGCCGTGGATGTCGTATTGGAACAGGATCTGGAGCGCCCGTTCACGGGATTGATGGCGGGACCCCATGACTAGACGGAGCGCTTTCGCGCCGGCCGCCGGCCGCCGTTGTGCTTGGGGTTTCCTTCGGAGGGCAGGTCGCCGCCTCGCAGCGCCCGCATAACCGTCGCCATCTCGATCGCCGATTTGGCAGCCTCCCCACCGCGATTGAATTTCGCCGGGTCCGACCGCTCGATCGCCTGCGCCACCGTGTCGGTCGTCAACACCCCGAAAATGATGGGCACGTCCGCATCCAGCGCCGCCTGGCCGATTCCCCGGCTCGCCTCACCGCTGATGTAGTCGAAATGCGGCGTATCACCGCGAATCACGGCTCCCAGGCAGATCACGGCGTCGAATCGCTTGGTCGCAGCGAGCGTCCGCGCAACGAGCGGAATCTCAAACGCGCCGGGTACGCGCACCACCTCAACGTCCTGCTCCACCACCCCGTGTTTCATCAAACCATCCAGACAGGACGACAACAGTTTACTGGTCACGAACTTGTTGAACCTCGCGACGACGACCCCGAACTTCAGCCCCGTCGCATTATGGGACCCTTTACGAAGCTTCATATCAAAGCACCCTTGTGGACACCGCGGACATTTGGTCCGGCGCGAGTGAGCGGCTGCATGTCATGTTCAGGAGCCGCTACACCTTCTTGAGGATGTGCCCCAACTTCTTCTTCTTCGTCCGCAGATATTTCACATTGGCGTCGTGCGGGGGAATTTCGATCGGCACACGCTCCACGACTTTCAAACCGTAGCCTTCGATGCCGACGATCTTGCGCGGGTTGTTCGTGATGAGCTTGATCGGATGAAGTCCGAGATTCACCAATATTTGCGCGCCGACCCCGTAGTCGCGCAGGTCGGCCTTGAATCCCAGCTTCAAATTCGCTTCGACCGTGTCGCTGCCCTGGTCTTGAAGTCCATAGGCCTTGATCTTATTGAGCAGGCCGATGCCGCGGCCCTCTTGATTGAGATAGAGGAGCACGCCTCGGCCCTCCTTTTGAATAATTTCCATCGCCTTGTGGAGTTGGTCGCGGCAGTCACAGCGCAACGACCCGAGCGCGTCGGCGGTCAGGCAACCCGAGTGGACACGCACCAACGTCGGCTCACCGATGTCCACCCGTCCTTTGACGAGAGCGATATGCGTCACGTTGTCGACCTGGTTCTCGAACGCCACCGCTTCGAACTCGCCGAACGTCGTGGGCAGCCGCGCGCTCGCCACCCGCTTCACGAATGTCTCGCGGCGCATCCGGTACTCGATCAAGGCCTTGATCGTCACCATCTTGAGCTTGTGCGCTTTAGCGAACTTGGTGAGTTCCGGCACGCGGGCCATCGTGCCGTCCTCGTTCATGATTTCGCAGATCACGCCGGCGGGAGTCAGCCCGGCCAGCCTCGCTAGATCGACCGATCCCTCCGTCTGGCCCGCCCGCTTCAACACGCCTCCTTGCTGCGCTTTCAGCGGAAAGATGTGGCCTGGCCGCGCGAGGTCCGTCGGCTTGGATTTGGGATCGATCGCCACATGGATCGTGGTCGCTCTGTCGGCCGCAGAAATGCCGGTGGTGATGTCCTTGCGCGCGTCGATGGACACGGTGAAGGCGGTGCCGAACGTGGCCGTATTCTCGACCGCTTGCTGAGGCAACTGCAGTTCTTCCACCCGTTCCGGCGGCAAGGCGAGACAGATCAGCCCGCGCGCATATCTGGCCATGAAATTGATGGCTTGCGGCGTCACCTTCTCGGCCGCGATGACCAAATCCCCTTCGTTTTCTCGGTCTTCGTCGTCCACCAGGATGACGAACCGGCCTTTCCTGATGTCTCGAAGCGCCTCTTCGATGGTGTCAAATGGAACGGCCATAGCGGACAATGTTGACTGTTTCATGCTGAATGTTCAATGAGCGAGCGATTTGTCATTGAACATCGAACATTTATCGGTTTTTTGGCCCCCGACTGTCAACGGGTAAAAGGACCTACGCCGATCCGATTTGCTGCGGCCACATCGTCGCGCATCAGCAAACCAGCACGTACAGCCGTCGTCGTCTTGGCCCCTAAATAGTCACTGCTCAGTCCGACGACAATGCGGAACAGCGCTCCGCTCCGCAGCGGGCAAGCCGCGAGGAGCCCCTGTAACTGGGGAATACGGTTTCACCAGTGCGAGCGAGGGCGCGAGAGACGCCGGTCGTCTTCCACGCTTGGTCACCCATCGGACAGTGTGATAGTCTCGACCGTTATGAAACGGCGAACAAGATCCGCGGCCGAAACCCCGTTGGAGCCTGAAATTTTGGGGCCTGCCGACGAAGACTCTGCCGAGGGCGCCACCAACGCAGTAGTCGAGGCGGCCGACAGACCGGCACCGCAGGCGGGCGTCGATACAACGGCGGTTGTGCCGGTTACGGCGCTTCAGCAATATCTGGCCGAAGTCCGCCGGCACCCCTACTTGACCAAGGAAGAAGAGCTGCAGCTGTTCGACGAATATCACACACACGGCGATCGCGAGGCCGCGGTCAAGCTCATCATGGCCAACCTCCGGGTCTCCGTGGCCATCGCATCCGAGTACCTGCACACCGGCGCCGACCATATGGATCTGATCCAGGAAGGCAACGTCGGTCTGATGCAGGCGATCAAGAAATTCGACCCATCGAAGAACGTGCGCTTCTACGCCTATGCAGCCTGGTGGTCACGAGCCTATATCCTGCGCTACCTTCTCAACACCTATCGACTCGTGAAGATCGGAACCACGCAGGATCAACGCAAGCTCTTCTACAATCTGAAGAAGGAGAAGTCGAAGCTCGAGCGGCAAGGCTTCGCACCCGACACCAAACTGCTCGCCGACCGGTTAAACGTACGGGAACGCGACGTGGTTGAAATGGATCAACGTCTGGGCAACTGGGAGTTGTCCCTCGACCAGCCGATCGGCGAAGAGCAGGACGCCACCCTGCTCGATGTCCTGCCATCTCAACAAGTCGGCCCCGATGAGCAACTCGCCCAGCATCAATTGCAGACGCTGTTCCGCGCGAAGCTGACGGAGTTCATCAAGACGCTGGATGAGCGGGACGAGGATATTCTGCGCAATCGCCTCCTCTCCGAAACTCCCCTCACGCTCGACGATCTGGGCGAGAAGTACGGCATCACAAAGGAGCGGACCAGGCAACTGGAAGCGCGCATCATTAAACGTATTCGTGACTATATCAAGAAGGACGTCAAGGATTTCGACCGCTTGCGAGTCTGATCTCAGCCCGACAGCTGTCGGACACCCGGCCGAAAGATCACCCTGGTATATTGCAATGTCAATGGGTTATGATACCCCTAGACGATGAGCATCGGACTGGAAAGAAATTCTGAATCCCCCCTTGACTTGGACTGACCTGAGGCTATCTCAACCCCCGAGTTTACGGATCAGGGCTTCTGCTCGTTGAGACGTACCCCTGTACGCCGTCGAGTTTGAACCAGTATCACAATCGTCACTCTATCAACCCGGTTCACTAATCAGCACGAGGAGGGTGTTGCACAATGAGCACAGCAGCGAAGGACAAAGAGAAGAAGGACGTTGCCAAGGGTTTTCAGCCACTGGGTGATCGGGTGTTCATCACCTACACCGAGGAATTGGAACGGACCGCCGGCGGGATTTACGTGCCGGATTCTGCCAAGGAAAAGCCGCAGCGGGGTGTGGTGCAGGCCGTGGGCAAGAAGGTCGAAAACGTCAAGGTCGGCGACCAGGTGCTCTTCGACAAGTACTCGGGCAGCAAGCTCCGGATAGAGGACGAGGAGTGTTTGATCCTGAAGGAAGAGGACATCCTCGGCATCTTCGCCAACTGACGATCATCCGTCGCACGTCTATCTGAACATACGACACTAAAGGGAGGAATCACATGGCAAAGCAACTGTTGTACAGCGAGGCAGCTCGGGCCTCCATTCTTAGGGGGGTCAACCAGCTCGCCGACGCCGTCAAGGCGACCCTCGGGCCCAAGGGCCGGAACGCCATTCTCGACAAGAAGTTCGGCGCTCCAACCATCACCAAGGACGGCGTGACCGTCGCGAAGGAAATCGAGCTCAAGAACCCCTACGAGAACATGGGTGCCCAGCTCGTCCGCGAAGTCGCGAGCAAGACCAGCGACACGGCCGGAGACGGCACCACCACGGCCACCGTGTTGGCCCAGGCCATCTATCGCGAAGGCGCCAAGAACATCACCGCCGGCGCCAATCCGATGGAGATCAAGCGCGGGATCGACAAGGCCGTCGAGGCCGTCGTCGCCGAGTTGAAGAAGCTCAGCAAGCCCTGCCAGAGCAAGACCGAGATTTCCCAGGTCGGGACCATCTCAGCCAACAACGACAAGACCATCGGCGATCTGATCGCCGAGGCGATGGAGAAGGTCGGCAAGGACGGTGTCATCACGGTCGAAGAGGCCAAGTCGATGACCACCTCGCTGGACGTGGTCGAAGGCATGCAGTTCGATCGTGGGTACATCTCCCCGTACTTCGTCACCAACGCCGAGCGGATGGAGTGCTCGGTCGAAGAGCCCCTCATCCTCATCAACGAGAAGAAAGTCAGCAGCATGAAGGATCTCCTTCCCATCCTCGAGCAGGTCGCTAAGATGGGCAAGCCGCTCGTGATCATCGCGGAAGAAGTCGAAGGCGAAGCCCTGGCGACCCTCGTCGTCAACAAGCTGCGCGGCACCTTGAACGTGGCGGCCGTGAAGGCTCCCGGCTTCGGCGATCGTCGCAAGGCCATGCTGGAGGACATCGCGATCCTGACCGGGGGGCAGGTGATTTCCGAAGACCTCGGCATCAAGCTCGAGAACGTGAAGCTGACCGATCTCGGCCGCGCCAAGCGCGTGACGATCGACAAGGATAACAGCACGATCGTCGAAGGCTATGGCGACCCGAAGAAGATCGAAGCCCGCGTCAAGCAGATCAAGGCCCAGATCGACGAGACGACCTCCGATTACGATCGCGAGAAGCTCCAGGAGCGGCTCGCCAAGATCGTCGGCGGCGTTGCCGTCATCAACGTGGGCGCCGCGACCGAGACCGAGATGAAGGAAAAGAAGGCGCGCGTCGAGGACGCCCTCCACGCGACGAAGGCCGCCGTGGAAGAAGGCATCGTTCCGGGCGGTGGAACGGCCTATCTCCGCTGCATCAAGGCGCTGGACAGCCTGAAGGATATCCCGGCCGAGCAGAAAGTCGGTTTGGATATTGTCCGCCGGTCGCTGGAAGAGCCGATTCGCCAAATCGTCGCCAATGCGGGCGGCGAAGCCTCGGTGGTCGTCGGCAAGGTGCGCGAAGACAAGAACAGCAGCGCCGGCTACAACGCGGCGACGGATGAGTACGTGGACATGATCAAGGCCGGCATCATCGACCCGACCAAGGTGTCGCGCTGCGCATTGCAGAACGCCGCCAGCGTCGCGGGCCTGATGCTCACGACCGAAGTCATGATCACCGACATCCCCGAAGAGAAGAAGGAACCGGTAGGCGGTGGCCACGGCCACAACCACGGCATGGAAGGGATGTACTAAGTCCAGTGCTGAGTCCTGAGGACTGAGTGAAGGCCACAATCAGAAGGGCCCGGCGGGAAACCGCCGGGCCCTTCGTGTTTTGGCGTGACCGGATTAACTCGAATCTGGTCCTTGAACGCTTCACCCGTCACGGGTTACGCTTCACGATCCTATGATCGTCGAGGTCGAATCGAACGAGAACTGCGAAAGCAGCTTCTTTGCCCGCTTCAAAGAGACCGGCCCGGCTCGAGCAGTCTCACAGGTCCGGCTCTTCGAACGGAACCCGGCCGGAGAATGGTATGACGTCACGGGGTGGAGCGAGCATCCCGCCGCGCCCCCCTGTCAGGCCTTCGCCCAGCCGGTCGAAGACTCCGGAGCCGGCCTGGCCTATCTAGTCTACGGCGGACTCTACGGCCTTCGCTTCAAGCCGGCAGGCAGCGATGAGCCCTGGAGTCTCACCAGCCCACATCAATGGGGCGAGGCCTACCTGTCGCTGGCCAGCGACCGCGACCTCCGCTACAGCCACTAGCGTACGCGCGAGGGAACTTCCCCAATCCATCACCTCCCTCCTGCCGGATCTCCGGACTGCTCGCCGATAGGGATGCGAAGAACACAATAATTCTTTGAGGCTTCGCCCTACGTGCCTATACTGTCCCCACACACAGCACCAAGCCGAATGATGTGTCCGCCATGGACTTCTCCCTGCTTCTTCGTCGCCCCGCGGTGCGCGTATATGCCGCGCCGCTTATCGGTTGTTTGACCCTCGCGATCTTTCTGGTCGATCTGAACGCTCCAATAGACATGGCTCCTTGGCTCCCCTACCTGGCGCTTGCCGTCGCCGTCGCGCACCTGTACGACCCGAAGCGACTGATCCTTGCCACCGTCCTCTGGTCCCTCGCGATCCTGGGAGAACCCATGATCCGCTCCCATGCCGATGATGCCTTCGAGAAGGTCTTCAACCGAACCTTGGGCGTCGTTACGCTCTGGATTGCGACAGGATTCCTGTATGCCGGCCTTGTCGCCCCCAGAAATCGTCAACCCAGCGACTCACACCTAGAGGCCATCGTGTCCGGCGCCCTGGACGCCGTGGTCACCATGGATCGCACCGGCCACGTGATCGAGTGGAACCCGCAGGCGGTAACGATATTTGGATATTCCAGAGACGAAGCCATCGGTAAGCTGCTCGCCGACCTCATCATTCCTGCGCGCTATCGCCAGGCCCATACGAAGGGTCTCGAACGGTTTCTGTCGACAGGAGAAGAAACGATTCTGCGCCGACGCATCGAAATCACGGCCATCCGCAAGAGCGGCGAGGAATTCCCCGTGGAATTGACGGTGCTCCCGATTCTCGCCGGGAACGATCAACTGTTCTCTTCCTTCATCCGGGACATTACCGAACGCAAGCGCTCGGAGCGGCAGGTGCAGCAGTCCACCGATTTCATCGAGTCCCTGTTCGAGCACCTGCCCAACATGGTCTTCGTCAAGGATGCGAAGGACCTCCGATTCGTCCGATTCAACAAGGCCGGAGAGGAGCTGCTGGGCTATTCCAGATCCGAGTTGTTGGGGAAAACCGACTATGATTTCTTTGCCAAAGAAGAGGCGGATTTCTTCACGGCCAAGGACCGGGAAACATTGCGCAAGAAGCAGTTGATCGATATTCCGGATGAGCCGATTCAGACCAAGTCCAAGGGCGTCCGGATTCTGCACACGAAGAAAATCACGATCTGCGACAACACCGGCGCTCCACAATATCTGCTGGGTATTTCCGAGGACATCACGGAACGCAAGCAAGCGGAAAGGGCGCTGGTTGAGAGCAGAGCCAAGAGCGATTTCCTGGCCAACATGAGCCACGAAATGCGCACGCCGCTGACCGCCATCATGGGCATCGCTGACTATCTAGCCAGAACGTCCTTGACCCATGAGCAGCTCACGCTCGTCAACCGGTGTACAAAAGCCAGCGAAGGGCTTCTCCGGATGATCGAAGACCTCCTGCTGGCAGCGAAGGCGGAATCGGGTACCTTGGCCCTGGTGTCCGAGGCGTTTACCTTGAGAGAAGTCGCCCTGGAGTGCATCAATCTTCTCACCCCGGAAGCGCAGGAGAAGGACCTCGCTCTGAAGGTCGAGTTCGATCCGTCGCTCCCGGCCAGGCTGACCGGCGACGCCTATCGCCTCCAACAAGTCCTACTCAATCTGATCAGGAATGCCGTCAAATTTACCCCGACCGGATCGATTCTGGTGCGGGCAAAGGCCTGGGTGATCGAGCCGCCGGTCTGCACCGTACAATTCTCCGTCACGGATACAGGGATCGGCATTCCCGAAGACCTGCGGGAACGTCTCTTCGAGCGATTCTCTCAGGCCGACTTGAGGACCAACAGACAGTACGGCGGCGTGGGGCTGGGACTCTCCATCTGCAAACAACTTGTGGTGCTCATGGGAGGGCGGATTTGGTTCGAGCGTATGCCGGGCGGCGGAAGCACGTTCTCCTTCATACTGCCGCTTGGGATATCAAAGCAGAACGAACAAACTCGTCTCTCCACCTCGCCACAGAACACGACCGGCCCTCTCCGGTCCTCCAGCTCTCTTTGTCCCTCCGTACGGCGAGAAGCGAGGATCCTCCTGGCCGAGGACTCCGTCGAATCTCAGCATGTCATGCGGTTGTATCTGAGCCGGACGCCCCACCATCTCGACTGTGCGGAAAGCGGGACGAGCGTGGTCGAGGCGTTCAAATCCAGCCGCTACGACTTGGTCCTGATGGATCTGCACATGCCTGACATCGACGGCTACGAAGCGACGCGCCGTATCCGGGCCTGGGAAAAGGAACAGGACCTGCCACGGACGCCGATCGTAGCTTTGACGGCCGACGGGTTTGCGGAGTCCCGACAGAAAAGCCTTGCGGCAGGCTGCGATGATTTCCTCACGAAGCCGATAAAAATGGATGCCGTGTTCAACACAATCCAGCAGTACGTGGCCGACGCGGAGACTCCTCTCCCGCAGAACCGACCGCCGCACACCTACGACGCAGGAGCGCTGGACGCCGACCTTCGCCGGCTGAGACCGAGGTTTCTCCGGAATCGCCATGACGATGTCCTGACGTTACGGGCGGCCGTCGACAACGGCGACTTTGAGCGGATCAGGACCATCGGTCATCGCATGAAAGGAGTTGCCGGTTCCTACGGACTGCCCGGTATTGGAACCATCGGCGCCGCCATCGAGCAAGCCGCCCTGGATCGCCGGCTCGACAGAGTCACCGCAAGCGTGGCCGACCTTGTCGAGGCGATCAGAGAGGCCGAACAGCGTGATTCGCCTCATTGTGTCGAACCATCGTCATCACCACAGCCCAGTAAAGGAGCCGCGTCATGAGTATCCTCATCGTGGATGATTTCGAAGAGCAACGTGAACTGCTGGCCCTGACGTTGAAGCAAGCCGGCTATCGCTCACTCATATTCGCCCATTCAGCCGCCGATGCCCTGAAGCGGTTGGGGGTGGGACAATCGGCTCCGCCGACCGACCACGTCGACATCGTGCTGATGGATATCCTCATGCCGGACATGGACGGCCTGGAAGCCTGTCGTCGAATCAGGGAGGAGGAACCGCTTCAACATCTTCCCGTGATCGTCGTCACAGCCAAGACTGATGCCTCCGATCTCACGGCGGCTTACACCGCCGGAGCCACGGACTACATCCGCAAGCCGGTGATTCCCGCCGAACTGGTGGCGCGTGTCTCCATGGCCATGAGCGTCAAGGAGGAACTGGACAATCGCATGGAGCGCGAGCGGGAGTTGGACGAGGAGGCCAAGAAGCTCGGCAAAACGGTCCAAGAACTCAAGTCGCTCCGCGGAACGCTCTGCCTCTGCGCCAAGTGCAAGCGGGTCAAGACCAGCGGCGGGCTGTGGCAACGGCTCGAAGATTATCTTGAAGAAAAGCTCAACGCCAAGCTCAGCTCCGGCGTCTGCAACAAATGCGCGAGCGAGGGCGCGCCGAAAACGACCCGCGCCTCTTTCTAATGGCCGGTGTGATACGGGGTCACCGGTACGATAAGGGGTCAGGAACCATTTCCGCGCAGCGCGGCCTTCAACAACGCCGACCTGTTCGGTTCGTTGAAGAAGGACCGGAAGACGCGATTGACCACTGTCGTATGCCGCCGATGGTCGGCGCTGAAGGCTCGGCTGGCAGCCGATCGGTTGACTCCCTCGTATCCCATCCTGATCGCGCACCGTTCCAGTTCATCCTCCTCCTGCGGCAGCGCATGGGTCTGAAGGTCGTGCACCATCTGGAGCTTGTGCTCAACGTCCCGGAGAAACATATAGGCCTCAACGAGCGCGTCGCGTTCCTGCGCCGCCATCACCCTACGGGCCACCAGTCGATCCAGCGCCCCAAGCGTGCCTCGGTCCAGCAACGCCGGAACTGTACGACCGGCCAAGACCTGAATCGTCTGGACCAGGAACTCGATTTCCCTGATGCCGCCGGTGCCGAGCTTCACGTTTCGGTTTTCGTGACCTCGTTCCGCGATCTTGGCGTCGATCATGTCCTTCACTGCCCGCACGTCGTCCACCACGGCGAGGACGTCGGAGCGGCGCAGCTTCGCAGCGCCGAAGATGAACGGCTTCACCAGCCGCAAGAATGATTTGCCCACCTCGACGGATCCGGCCACGGGCCAGGCCTTGAGCAACGCCAGCCGCTCCCACACCTGTCCTCTCGTTCGATAGTAGGAACGGTATTCGTCCAGCGAGCGAGCCAGTTGTCCGACCGACCCTTCGGCCCTCAAACGCAAATCGACTCGGAAGATGCGCCCTTCCTTGCTCGGCTCCACCAAGGCTTTGGTCAGCTCCCGCGCCAGGATCTCGAAATACTCCTCATTGGAAATGCCGGCGGCAGCCGCGCGGCCGACGGCCCGGCCGCGCGGGACCCTGGTCTCGCCCGCATGCGATTCGTAGACGTAGATCAAATCCACGTCGGAGCTGTAGTTGAGTTCGTGTCCGCCGAGCTTCCCCATCCCCATGACGGCAAAGCCCGTCTCGACCCAGTGCCCGCGTCGGTTTTTGTGCATGGGCACGCCGTACTGGCGGCGCAGATCGACATCGACGATCTCGTAGACGGCATGGATCAGCAGCCCGGCCAGATCGGACAGCGATCCGGTCGTCTCCCGCACGTCCGCCAACCGCAACAGGTCGCGCACGCCGATCCCCAGCATTTCCCGCCTCTGGAACCGGCGCACCGCTTCGAGCTTCAATTCCTTCACCGTGAGCTGGCCGAGCTGCTCCCGAAGCCCCTCCCGCATGCCGGCCGCGGTGGGTGGGCGCGACAACACGTCCTGTTCCGCAAGCCAATAGACCAACATCGGATCCCGAATCAGGGTGAACGCCAGCGAGTCGCTGTTGCCGAAAATCGTACAGAGCAGATCGAGCATGCGGGGCGAGCTGCCCAAGTAGTCCAGAAAGGACGAGCGGGTCACGTTGTCGAGCAGCCGCTCCCAGTGATTGAGCGCCTGATCCGGATCGGCGGTGCGTCCGATAGACTCCAAGAGAATGGGCAACAGCTCGGCCAGCTGGCGGCGCTGGTGCGGATCTCCGGCCATCGCCTGCAGATTGCGATCGGCTTGATCCGGAGCGACCAGCCCATAGGCCGACAGAATGGCCCGCACCTCTTGGACGTTGCGCTCCTTCGCCAGCAAGACCGGCGTAGGATCCGGCCCCCTGGACGGCAGCGCGGCTATCGTCTTCCCGCCGACTGAGGGCTGAACTATACCTTTTCTTTCCAACGCCCGCTTCACGCTTTACGCCTCCCGCTTCCGGTCATGGCGCGGCATTATACTGGTCGCCTCGCACGCGCACAACGAACCGTCGCTTCGGGTATACTGCAATTCGATGAACGCCACGGAGCGCGAAACCCTTCTGCGAGACCTGTCGCCGTTCATTCGGAATGTCCCATCGGACGTCCTCGACGACTTCGTCGACCGCATGGATCCTGAATATTTCCGCCGCTTCGAGGCTGAGACGGTCGCACGCCACCTCTCCATGACGGCGGCGCTGACGCCCGATCACCTCTGCGAACTGTCCATCGGCGAGCCGCACCATGGCCGACTGGAACTGGCCATCGTGGCGTACGACTATTTCGCCTTGTTCGCCACGATCTGCGGCCTGCTGTCGGCGTTCGGGCTCAACATCGAGGAAGGACGGATCTATACCTTTGCGGATCCGGCTCCCGGCGGGGCGAAGGGGTCGATGGGACAAGGCCCTCGTGGGCGCAGCAAGGCCAGGCCGGGTCTTGGCCGGAAAAAGATCGTCGACGTGTTCCGGGTGCAGCCGGCTCCGGGCGTGCCGTTCGACTCCGACGAACACCGCCGTCTCGCCGATGAACTTCGCTCGGTCATCGGCCTTCTCGACGGCGGCCAGGTCGAGGAGGCGCGCCACTGGGTCAACCGCCAGCTCGTCGAGCAGCTCGCCCAGAGGCGCGGTTCCTTCAGCGGTCTCCTGCATCCGGTGCAGATCAGTTTCGACAACGGCCAGTCGCCGACCGACACGATCATGGACATCCGGTCGGACGATACACCGGCCTTTCTCTATGCCTTCGCCAACGCGCTGGCCATGCGCAACGTCTACGTCGCCAAGGCGAGCATCGCCCTCGAAGGCGACAAGCTCCACGACCGGTTCTACGTCCGTAACCGCCACGGCCAGAAGCTCACCGACGCCGAAGAGCAGCAACAGCTCCGGCTCACGGCCGTCTTAATCAAACAATTCACCCATGCCCTCACCTGGGCGCCGGACCCGACCAAGGCACTCGAAGCCTTCGACCAATTCCTGGACTTGACCGTGCAGGACCGCACCGGCAAGGCTCGACAGGAGGCCCTGGCGTTTCTGGCCGATAAGAAGACCTTCCCGCTCCTCGCCCGGTTGCTTGGAGCCAGCGATTTTCTCTGGGAAGATTTTCTTCGCCGGCAGCACGACAACTTGCTGCCGTTGCTGCAGACCTATCGCGACTCCCCGCTCATCAAACCCAGGGCCTCGCTGCGCAAGGAACTCAACCGGCTGGTCGCGCGGGCCAAAACCGACGTGGATCGGAAGGCCGCGCTCAATAGTTTCAAGGACCACGAGCTGTTCCGCATCGACATGAAACACATTGTCGAGCCGACGACCGGTCTTGCAGATTTTTCCCTCGCGCTGACGGAGCTCGCGGAAGCGATTCTTGACCGGGCAGTGCTCGACTGCCGGGCCAAGCTGACCAAAGACTATGGAGAGCCTCGCCTGGCGGGAAAGAAAGTCTGTCCGTTCGCCGTATTAGGCATGGGCAAGTTCGGCGGGAGAGAGCTGGGCTACGCCTCCGACATCGAAGTGTTGTTCGTCTACGGTGGAACAGGACGGACCGGCGGCAAACAAGGGATCGACAACGGTGAGTATTTCGAGCGTCTCGCGCAGGCCTTGTTACAGCAGATCGAAGCTAGACAGGAAGGCATCTTCCACCTCGACGTGCGACTGCGTCCGCATGGAGGGAAGGGTTCGCTGGCCAACCCGGTCGACGAGATCTTGAAATACTACAGCAAGGACGGCCTGGCTGCGCCGTTCGAGCGCCAGGCCTTGATCAAATTGCGCCATGTGGCCGGCGATGCGACGCTCGGCAAGCACGTCGAAGCCCATCGCGACCGCTACGTCTACAGCGGCGAGCCATGGGATCTCCCCACCGCGCTCGATTTGCGACGGCAGCAGCTCAAGCAACTGGTCGAATACGGCACGGTGAACGTCAAGCTGAGTCCCGGCGGCGTCATCGACATCGAGTATGCCGTGCAGTATCTCCAGGTCATGCACGGCCACCGCCTTGCGATCCTGCGCACGCCCAACACAATGCTGGCATTACATGGCCTCGTGGAATCCGGCATCGTCACGCGTCAGGACGGCGACCATCTCAGAAGGGCCTATCTCTTCATCCGCATGTTGATCGACGGCCTCCGCATGGTCAGGGGCCACGCGAAGGATCTCGTTCTGCCTCCAAGCGACTCCGACGAGTTCATCTTTCTCGCCAGGCGCGTTGGCTACACGACGGATGATTGGCAGGCAGGGGCGAGGCATTTGAAGACGGATATTGAGGAGCATATGGGGAGGGTGAGGGAGTTTTGGGAGAGGATGTTTGGGAAGTTGTGAGTGGAACAGGGACGCGGGTCCTGCCGCTGACCATCCCATTCGTCCTCGCTCCACCCATCCCCCAGTGGGTCCCTTCCGCTGCGGGCGAACGGGCGCCCTGGTCAGCGTCACCCGCTTGAAGATTCACTCAAACACCAGAGGGAGAAGAGGTATCAGCAAGCTCGGTGGGAGCATCTTATTGACCCACCGCAAGTCGCAGGACAAGGCAACCGTCTCTCACCTGCCTCTGGGGATAAGGAAGGGCGAGCAAGCTCGGTGGGAACGTCCTAACAGTGCCTGACCGTCGCAAAGCCGACCGGGAGCCTGCGCCATGCCAATCGTCAACGTCGCCGGCCGACCCGCATCCTCCCCAACTACCCCGCGGGAGAGAAGTATAAGCAAGCTTGGAGGGGGAGCATTGAAAGGATGAAGGACTTTCGGCTCCGGCGGCAGCTCAAGAGTGCATGGCCTCGGAACGTCTCGCCTGCGGAACTCGGTCCGTTGGCTTTTTCAACGGACCTTCAGACAGTCCTCGGCGTCACCCACGGTGACCGCCGCTCCGAGGCCATGCGATCTGCCGCATGTCGCCGAGAAGCCCTTCCATCCTCTCATGCCGGAGGGGAAGAGACCAGCAAGCTCGGTGGGAGCATCATATTTTTCGGCGCCTCACAGGGCTCGGAGCATGTTAAGATGGACGCGGTCGCTCGCCATGCCCACGGTACTAAGGTCAGGTCCCTATCGATTCTTCTTCTTTGCCGGTGATCGCGAGGAGCCGCACCATGTGCATGTCGAACGAGAGGAAAAAGTCGCGAAGTTTTGGCTTCTGCCAGTCAGGTTGCAAGAAAGCGGAGGATTCTCTCGAACAGAATTAAGTCGGATTCGGCATCTCGTTCAGCGTCACGAGGAGCAACTCCGAGAGGCTTGGCATGAATACTTTGGCGATTGAGACGACCAGTCCCACTGCAGAATCAGTCACAGTCACGGACAACACCTTGACCGTCGATCTGAGCGATGGGCGCAGCCTTTCCGTACCGCTCGACTGGTTTCCACGCCTCGTGCATGCCACAGAGGCCGAACGGAAAAGCTGGCGCTTGATCGGACGAGGGCGCGGCATTCATTGGAACCTGCTGGACGAGGACATCGGCATCGACGGCCTCCTAGCAGGTAGGCCTTCGGGAGAAAGTCAGGCCTCCTTCCAGACATGGCTTTCCGCCAGACGAAGCACCCGTGCTAAGCGATCCACTACTCGCAGGCCTCGGCACCGCTAAGGAGTCTTGGAAAGTTGTGAGATTCGGGAGGATTCGGGCTCGCCGGCTCCACGACGATTGAAACCGCATGGCGCAGCCCCCCCTCGGCCATGCAACCTCGGTCCGTTGTTACTCTCGTCAACGACCCTTCGGACATTCATGGCCGTCGCAAGGACGACCGGGAGCCTGCGCCATGCCAATCGTCGACGCCGCCGCCCGACCCGCATCCTCCCACCTGCCCCGCGGGAGAGAAGTACAAGCAAGCTTGGAGGGGGAGCATTGAAAGGATGAAGGACTTTCGGCTCCGGCGGCAGCTCAAGAGTGCATGGCCTCAGAACGTCTCGCCTGCGGAACTCGGTCCGTTGGCTTTTTCAACGGACCTTCAGACAGTCCTCGGCGTGACCTTGGCCACCGTCACTCCAAGGCCATGCGATCTGCCGCATGTCGCCGAGAAGCCCTTCCATCCTCTGATGCCGGCGGGAAGAGATCAGCAAGCTCGGTGGAAGCATTCTATTGACCCGCCGCATGTCGCAGGCAAGCTCACCCTCCAACTTCTTCCACGAGAAAGAAGCACCGAGCAAGCTTGCGTGTACCATCATACTCATGCGACCCTTCGCACTTCGCCGATAAACCCTTCTCTTCTCATGGCGGAGGGGGAGGGATCAGGAAGCTCGGTGGGAGCATTCTATTGATAACCTGTCGCATGTCGTAGGAAACCTCATCCTCCCACCTCTCCTTGGAGAGGGTGGAACGAGCGAGGTTGGCGGGAACACCATATTCATCGTCAACGTCGCCGGCCGACCCGGTAGTGGGTCACTTTGCCGTCAGAAGCACTGAAGTTCGTCATTCCCGCGGAAGCGGGAATCCAGCCAAGGCCTTCTCGCCTCAGCATTGAGTCTTGATCGTGGCGTGGAGCCCGCCTTCGTGGCATGACGCAAGAGGACTCTGACCCGCTATCCAACCGTCAGAATGATTGCATTTCGAAACAAAACTAGGTAAGGGATTCCGCTAGTTGCCGGTTTGTCGGACCAGGCAATCCTGGATGAGGCATTGGGGCATGCCGACATCACCACTCAAGACTGAAGCGCCAACCACCCCGTCTTTCCAATAGGGGACTGGCTCCCGCCCTTGCCGAGGCTTCGGCGGGTGCCTGTCCCGGTTCTTCGAAACTCGCGGGTCCTGTCGTGGCGACCGGTTTGACGCGTTCACAAGACCCCTCCGCCTCAACGCCACCATCAGTGTGGCCCGCTTCCCCTTCATCAGCGTGCCATTGGCTAGCTCACACCGTCATTTCGGCAACTGAACTGTGTAGTTCAGCCGTTGCTCACTTTGCCACCGAGCTCGGCTGTCCGGTAGATATATGGTTCACAGCATCAGTCCTAGGCCAACGGCATCCGCCAATCTGCATACTGATAGCGCATGAGTTGGCCGAAAACTACCATTGTTTCTTAGAGGAAATAGTGAGATCATGAGGCAAAATCGAGGTCATGCCGATGACTCGATTGCGCCCGAGATCATCAATCCACCAAGGTCTAGCAAAACTCACGCCGCCTTCTCTCCCTCTAATCCTTGAACGTGAAAGGCTCTATCGACAACTTGATCGAGCAAGGAAACTAGCTAGTGTAATTTGGATAACTGCTCCCCCTGGGTCCGGCAAAACTACGCTTGCAGCTGGGTATCTTCGATCTCGACGCCTGGTTCCAGTTTGGTACAACATTGATGAGCGAGATGCCGAGCCTGCAACATTCTTTCACTATCTTGGCCTCGCCGGACTTCGCATAGCTCCCCGCCATCGGCAAACCTTGCCTCATCTGACGCCAGAATTTCTCCTAGGGCTCCCAGTCTTTGCTCGCAATTTCTTTGACGCATTTTTTGGACGTATGAAAACACAGCAGGTACTTGTTTTAGACAACTACCATGGGCTGGCAAGTCACTCACCGATTCACGAGATGTTATCGCTGGGAATGAATTCACTACCCACCGGGAAGTCCGCGATAATTATCAGCAGAGAGGCACCCCCCCAAGCGTTTAGCCGGCTAGAACTCAATCGTGCCTTACGAGAGTTCGAACCTCAGGCTCTTCAGCTCAGTGAGAGCGAAGCCAGAGATATTGTCGATCTGTGGGCCAAGAGGAAGAACCGTGCTTTCTCATCTCGTGATGTCCGCGCAATCTACGAACGAGTTCAAGGGTGGACAGCTGGTCTAGTTCTGATGCTTGAACAAGATTATCAAGGACACGTTGACACAACAAAGTGGCAAGAAAGCACTCCAGAAGTGATTTTTGATTACCTTGCTGCTGAAGCGATGAAGGGGCTGGATGAGCAGATACAGCATCTCTTGCTGAAGACTTCGTGGTTTCCCGCATTTACGGCTGAGATGGCTCAGGAATTGTCTGGGACTCGTCAGGCAAGGGAGATCTTGGAGAGACTGTATCGAGGGCGATACTTTACCGAGCGCCGTGCTGAAGACCAGGTTTTCTATCAATATCACCCACTCTTTCGAGAATTCCTCATCAAAACGGCACATCGCAGGTACGGAAAGAACCAAACTAACTCGCTGCGCTGCCAAGCCGCTGCACTTCTGGCAGATGCCTCACGAGCAGAGGACGCGATTGAGCTGTTGGAACAAGCTGGTGTGGTAGAAGCGAGAGTACGAATTGTGCTGAACGTCGCTGCGGAGATGTTTGCACAGGGTCGAATGCGCACCGTCGAAGAATGGTTGGGTCGACTACCCGTGCACACGGTTGCGAATAATCCTTGGCTATTGTTTTGGGAGGCTAACTGCAAGTTTCCATTTTCGCCCCAAGAAGCACGAGATACCTACCTCCGATCATACCGAAGCTTTGAACAGTCTCAAGATCGTGTGGGACAGGTACTCGCCTGTTGCGGCATCCTGGAGTCGCACGTTTATACCTATGGAGAGATGGACAAAGCAGTGGGATGGGTGGATCGTATCCAAGAACTCATTCGTGATGATTTCGAATTCCCAACGGCTGAGATAGAAGCTCGCATTCTCTTTGCTTCATTCACGGCACTCATGTGGTGCCGGCCGCAAGATCCAATACTTCCGATTTGGAAGGATAGAATTATGGTCCTTCTTCCGCAACTACCAGACATGGGCCGTCGGGGTTTGGTAGGTCTCCAAATAGCGACATACCACTATTGGAAAGGGGAATTGAACGAGAGCTGGCAAATCGTCAAGTTGCTGTTGGAACGAAGTTCTCGAAACTCTAGCTTACCAATGTTTCGTCTGCCCATTTATTTAGCTGAAGCATGTCTTGGTTGGTGCACCGGGAGCCTTGATCAAAGTCTCATGAGTATAGACAAAGGTCTCGCTCTCAGTCATGCGAGCGGTATAACCTACTATGTTCCGTTCTTCCTTGCCCAAGGTGTCTTCGCCTCCTTGGTTTTTGGTGATGTGTCGCAAGGGAAGAAATTCTTGGGCGAACTGCAAAAAACACCGCATCAGCCAGGCCTTGCCGGTATGGCCATTCACTATCTGTCGGCGTGGGTCGCACATTTGCTCGGCAACACTGAGGAAGCCTTGTCACACATTGAATCCTCGATCGCAATTAACGTTAAGAGCGAGGCATGGTTTCCGGAAGGACTCGACCGCATCGCCGCAGCCCAAATACTCTATGCAAAAGATGATCTGAAGGAAGGAGAGAGACATCTCGAAAGAGCGTGGGAAATTGGCCAAATGACAGAAAGTAAGACTCTCCAATTTGTGAGCCTGCTCACTAAGTCTCTGTTCGAGTTACATCGCGGTAATGAAGAAAAAGCGATCGGTCATCTGCGTGTGGGCCTACCACTAGGTCGTTCCTGTAACAGTCGCTATATGCCAAGTTGGCGTAGCGACGCGGCCGCTCTCGTCCTTTCCACTGCTCTGCAGGCACAAATTGAGGTGGAATATGTTTCTGAGCTGATTCACGACTTCAATCTCAAGCCCGAAGGCCTCGCCACCCTGAATCCCGCTTGGCCATGGCCAATCAAAATTGTGACGCTCGGGCGGTTCTCGTTAATGATCAATGGGGCACCTGCATCCTTTCCCCGGAAATCCCCGCATCGTCTGCTCGATTTACTGAAAACTCTAGTCGCTACTGTATCTAACGGTGAAGTATCTGAGCAACGACTCGTCGACGCCCTGTGGCCTGACGCGGAGGGCGATCGCGGACATGAAGCGCTCAAAAAGAACCTTCAACGACTCCAAAGCCTTATCGGTAAAGAATCACTTCACTTCAGAGGGGGCACTGTTTACCTCAATGAAGACACCTGTTGGGTTGATGCGATCGCGTTCGAGAAGGCGACGAAGAAATTGGAGACGCCGGAGCTACATGACGACCATTCGTGGAGTCGGCTTGCCAACGCGACCCTGCTGCTTTATCAAGGACCATTTTTGCCGGCCGACGAGGACAAACCTTGGAGTTTTCCTCTGAGAGACAGGCTTCGCCAGCGTGTAGTAAGTCTCTTCGGACGCATAAAGGCGCGATCCGGAAATACTCTCCCGCAGAATGCCAATCTTACTCGAATCCTGGAAGCAGATCCTGCCTTACCCCACCTCTCATCCTCGACGGCCTCAGAGTAGTAAATGGCATGTATTTTCGACTCACGTTTTTGTCTATCTGTCCCCCATTTGTCCCAATGCTCCTGGCATAGTCGCGCCACGCGCGAAGCTGCTTCCTTCATACGAGGGAAGCTCTGATTTATTCTCCGCGGGATCCAGGCTATGGATGGCCTATCACCAATTGGGAGGCCCACCATGCCGCAACAGACCTTTGTGGAAGCTAGCTTTGAGCAGTATCGGAAACCGACCCGGCGCGAGCGGTTTCTGGTGGAGATGGAGCGGGTGATTCCGTGGGGTGAGCTGGCGGCGGTCATCGAGCCGTACTACCCCAAGGCCGAGGGGCCCGGGCGTCCGCCGGTGGGCGTCGAGCGCATGGTGCGCCTCCATTGTTTGCAACAGTGGTTCAATCTGTCCGACCCGGCGATCGAGGAGGCCTTGTACGACTCACGCGCCATGCGGCAATTCGTAGGCATTGAATTGGGCCGAGAACCCGTCCCGGATGAGACGACCATCTCCAAGTTTCGGCATATCCTGGAGGCCCACCAGTTGGACGAACCGCCGTTTGCGTTGATCAGGAGATATCTGGCCGAGCAGGGGTGTGCAGATCAGCGGGGGACCATCGTGGATACCACCATCATCAGTGCCCCCAGTTCGACGGAGAATCGCACCACGGAACGGGATCCGGAGATGCATCAGACCAAGAAGGGGAACCAGCGATAATTCTGGATAAAGGCTCATATCGGCGTCGACAGCCAGACGAAAGCGGTTCATTCGGTGGCGGCCACGACAGCGAATGTGCACGATAGCCAGGTGTTAGCCAAATTGCTGCATGGCCAGAGGACCCGGGTGTGGGGCGATGCCGCCTACAGCGGGCAACGTGTCGTAATCCGGGAGTACGCGCCCACGGCCAAGAGTTTTGTCCAGGCGAAAGCGCATCGCCATCGGCCGCTGAGTAACGAGGAGCGGGCGCGCAACCGCACAAAGTCGAAAGTGCGGGCGAAAGGTGAGCATGCGTTCTTGGTGATCAAACGGATCTTTGGATGGGCCACAGTCCGGTACCGGGGGCTGGCGCAGAACACCCACTGGCTCCAGATCAGCTGCGGGTTGGCGAATCGGTACGTGGCGCGGCGGCGGCTCGTTGCAGGGATGTAGGAAACTAGGGCCCGGGCGCTGGGAGTGAGCGATCAGATGGTGAGGGGACCCCGCCCAAAGTGGGGGAGAGCAGCGGACGCCCACCGAATTGGCCCTGGTGACCAGCTCAGGAACAGATTGCAGAGTGGAACCGTGAATTAGTCAGCCCTTCCCTAATCTGCTCCAAGGGATCCCAGATACAAACAGTATCAGGCTCATCTATGAGTTAACGAATACACCTATCCCAGACAGCCCCAATGAAATGGACGTGGATCACACTCCGTTTGGCATGAAGTCATGTATTCCAATCATTCAGTTATCTGGGTACAATGCCCGCAAAGTTGTCAATATTGTTGATTCGGCACGCCGGAAGTACGCACTCAATCTGAATACTTCTTTCTTTGGCGATGGTCGAACACTGATCACAATTCACTTTCGAACAGACGACACTCGTGAAACCGAGTGCGCACAAGACGCCGAGCTCCACATTTGGAACGATCTAGTCTCCGAAGGATTCCCGCCATACCGTGTCAGCATCGATCAAATGGATCGGCTGATGCGGCTCTATCCCCAGCCATTCGCTCTTGCAGCGCAATTGAAATCAGTCTTGGATCCGAACGACGTGATCGCCCCAGGTCGCTATTGTAAAGTTGGTGCGTATACGAACAGAAACGGTGTCCAGCGATTGTGAAGAATTTGTTCGGATATCTACTAGCCACCCTGGCGGTGATACCGGAAATTGCTTATGCTGATGCCTTCCGAAACCCTTTCCAGAGCGCCTCGGCCATCGGCCAAGGGCTAGCATTCGCCGCTCAAGCCGACGACCCTTCTGCCATTCACTACAACCCCGCAGGAATGACGCAATTGCGGGGTGTCCAGATCGCCGCTGGTGTTCAATTTGTGGGTGTGAACACCAATTATACGAGTCCAACCGGCGTTACAACGAAGAATGAAAAGTCCTTCCCTGTAGGACTTCCCCCGCCTGGCCAATTTTTCATCACGGCTAACATGGCTGACCTCGGCCCAAAGGTCCTGAATGGATTGACCATAGGCTTGGGGGTAGAAAATCTGTATGGGTTCGGTGCGAAGTACCCCCAAGATGGTCCTTTTAACTCTGCTGTCACAACCGCTCAGCTGCCGCTTCTGGATATCAAGCCAACGATTGCCTACAAGATCTCAAATATGATCTCCATAGGCCTAGGCGCTGATATTTTTACCTTTGCGAGTTTCCTGGGCGAGGGGCAAATTGAACAACAATTCGTCTGGCCGGGCGGATTGGGCATTCCTGCCGGGTCAAATATCGAGGTGAATGGAACAGGGACGACAGCGGGACTTAATGCCAGCCTGCTCGTTACGCCGCTAAGGAACGACGATGGAAAACCATTGCTTAATCTCGGATTCATCTGGAGAAGCCAAGCCGTACTTCCCCTGTCAGGACAACTGTTGGTGAACGGCACTGCCGTGGCAAATGCCTCCTCAAGTATTCGGTTTCCCGAAAGCTTCTCCTGGGCTATCGCCGGCTGGCCTGTGAGGAATTTGGAAAGAGAATGGAAACTCGAAGTGGATCTTGATTACGTGAGATGGCAGTCAGTTCGAAATTCCGACATTCAACTCTCGAATGGCATCACTATCTCGAATCCGCAGCCATGGACAAACTCGGTGACCTTTATTATCGGAACAGAATACAAGTGGTTAAGCCTTGGTAGTCACTCAGCTTGGGATATAGCCTTGCGTACAGGCTACAACCGGTCGCAGACTCCCATTCCCAATGTGGTATTCACACCGGCACTTCCAGACTCGAATGTGAATACGTTTTCGGTTGGGGCAGGTTTCATGTGTAAACCCGGAGGTCACTTTCTGGGGTTTCTTAGCTGCGGCGACCCGGAAGGAGGGAAAAAATGGCTAAAAGGTATGGGCTTGGACCTAGCCTACGCTGCGGCTGTTTTCGATACCCGCACGGTGACCGAGAACAGAAACCCTACGGTAGATGGTACTTATCAGACAACCAACCACATTGGGGCCATGACCTTCAGGCTCAATTTCTAATCTTACAGTACTTTTTATTTCCTTCCATGCGGTTTGTCCTCAATTTGTCCCTCAGTAGCGTTTCTAATACATCCGTACTTCGAATCAAGGTCCGCACACACTAGAACCTGCTTCGAAAATGCCGCCGCTGTTACGCCACTGGTTTGAGGATCACGTGATGTCCCAACCGCTCCAGTTGCTTGACATGTCGGCGCGTGGCCTGTTCCCGCTCCCGCTGATCGAGATTAGGTTGCCCCGAGCTCGTGGTACGGAACCCCGTGCTTCAGCATATGATAGAAACAATCAAAGGGGTCAAACAATCAAAGGGGTCGGGAGTCTTTTCACTCCTCGCTCGCGACGTGCGGGTGACGCGGCGAACCGGGCACCGCGGAGGCGACTCTTACACTCTGTCTATCCCACTCATGTGAGGATGGCTCGATTAGCCTTAAACATGCGCGCCGAAGGAGCCCCTCCAAACAGAACTTGTTCGACCCGAAAGCCCTTTCCATTTGTTTCGTGCGGGATAAAACCCACTTCTCGTATGCCGCGTTCGCCTCGACTGAGCTCGTCCCGTTCCGCAAGCACAAGAGGCGATCGAGCCACCCTTCCCCGAACAATCAAAGGGGTCGGGAGTCTTTTCCATTATCAATCGCGACGTGCGGGAAGCACGGCGAACTGGGCGACCTTCTCACCCTCCCTACCCTAGAACCTATCTCAAAACTCCTTCATGAGGGGATGGGGGTCTCTTGGAAACAATTAAGGGGTCGGGAGTCATTTCTAAACCGACCGTATTATTTTAAGACTCCCGACCCCTTTTCATCGACCCCTTTTCATCTGCCTCAGCCAGTTGGGCGACACCGCCGTGGGCCTCCGCAATCACCGCGCTTTTCGAGTTCGGCGCGAAGGTGTAGGCGTTCCGGCGCGTGACCCGTTCCGGCGCCGTGTCCGGCGGCAGGATCAGGTCAAGTCAACCGAGACGGCCGCCGATGCGGGAACAATAGGCGACGGTGCTTCCGCGTAGAGGGTCTGGGTTCCGGCGGCAAGCGCGGCCCCGTCGATCCACATGAGTTCGTTCCCGGCGGCATCGAGGACAGTCTCGCTCGACAATGTCACCGGTTCGTCGAATACGCTGACGACGAGAATTTCGTACTCGACATGGTTCAGTGCCGCCATCGCCATGGACAACCTACGCGTCATGAATCGGCCCGACCAAGATCGCAGTCGGCCGGCCAGGCTCCTCGGGCGACGCGGTTGACGCAAGAGCGAGGACGGCGACCGCCACGAAACTGATGCGCATTACTAGAGTCTCCGTTGATTTCATCGACATGTCCTCCTGATCCACCTATGCATTCAAGAGTCGCGGCACGAGCGTTCACCCGACATGTATAGTCTCAACCGAGCGTGAATCGCTTGCATGGACAACGACGGATCCATTGGCATCATCAATTAGCTTAGGCTTGGTCATGCGGCTTTCCGTACAAGTTTCCCAACTCAGCGACCTGTCAAAGCTCGCTGGTGTCACCAAGTGGAGTCGTCTTGTCGCTTCCGAGGGAACCCTCTGGCCTGAACTCCATCATCTCCTTGGCATCGATCGGTCAACCAAGCCCAGGGACAACTGATCGGCCGGCCTGGCGATGCCTCAGGAATTGCTTGCCGAGACTGATGCTGGGGATTTCGATGAATCTGTAAAGGAGCCACGCAAGAGATAGTATCGGCAACCACGCACCCATACAAAGCAGAACAATCATGAACGGGTGCATATCGCTCCCAAAGACCGCAGGGAAAGCCTGTCTCCGGAGCCATGACAAGATCGGTTGGTGAACGAGGTACATACTATAGCTCGCAAGGCCAACGGTTCGCATATGCCTTACTACGAAGTGAGAAAGGAAGGTCTGAGACAGCGGACGCACCAGGAGATGAGCTATGACAGTCCCTGTCGCGAGCGCGGCGAACTCCCACGTAAATGGCGCAAGGGGCTTCAGAATGCCGCTGAGGATGGTGAGGGATGGCCAAACCCACATGGGACATCTTGAGAGCACACTTCTCCGACCCTGCAGGAAATCATCGGCGAGTTTTGCACCAAGCGTCCAGGCGAACCAATACCTCAATGGACTGTGCCATAGCCAGGAAGGGAGCGGGAGCATTGTGCCTTCAAAATATCCTTGCAGAACAGAATAGGCCTTGATCGCCAACGCGACAGAACCCGCCAACCAGAGGCTAGAAGCCCAACCAAATCTTTGCGCCATGAGAACCAACAGAGGGTAGAGGGCATATAGCTGAACTTCAACGGCGATGGTCCAAAACGAAGGATTGAGCGAGAAAAATGAAGCCTCGTCCAGATTATTAATAAGTAGTACATGAGTCACCAAGTCCCTCGTTGTCGCCGGCGCCGGGTAAGGAGTGATGACGAAAGTAAAGAGCACAACAGCGATACAGTAGGGCGGGTAGATCCGGAAGAAGCGCCGGAAGAAGAATCGGTGGAAATCTCTTGTCTGGTCTCGTTCATAGCTCAAATGGATGCAGAAACCACTTAGCACGAAGAAAATGGCGACGCCCACCCAGCCATACGTAAAGGGAAACAGCAGAAAGTACGAGATGCCGTTGTGAACAATATCCACAAACCATCGGCCCCATTGCGGGGAGTCGCTCGCGAATGTTTCTCCAAAAACATGGAGACAAAAAACCATCGCGATAGCCACGCCTCGCAAGTGATCGAGAAACTCTATGCGTTGATGTTCTTCGTTCATCGTTGAGCGTTCCTGATTACCGCGCCTCCGACAATATCGTGCCTATCTACTTCGTCTTTCGAATTGGAACTACGGGTATGGGACTCTCGCTTCACTCGCCAAGCAGCGTCTTGATCATGGTTTCCATGCCGTCGGCCCACACCTGGTACCCGCGCTCACTGAGGTGCAGGTAATCGGGCAAGAGCTCTCGAGAGGCATGTTCCTGTTCATCCAGAAAGCGCCGGCTGAGGTCCAAGAAAAAGACCCGCTGGCTATCGGCGAAGTGACGGATGCGCTCATTGATGGCCGCATTCAACTGACGCAGATGGTCAGCTCCTGAGGCACCACGAGGAAATATGCCCAACAGCAGAATTTTTGTGCCTGGGAGGCCCATGAGTAATGTTCTGAGAATCGCCTCTATGCCTGCGGCGGTCTCCGCCGGAGGATCGTGACGATGCCCCGAGTTGTTGGTTCCAATCATCAGCACGATCAGTTTGGGGGTAATCCCCTCGATCTCCCCATGGTCCAAGCGCCACAACACGTGTTCGGTGCGATCCCCTGCGAATCCCAAATTCACGGCACGGCGTCGCTCATAATACTCGTCCCAAACGGAGCGACCCTTACTTGCCCATCCTTGTGTAATGGAGTCTCCAATGAACAGGAGGCCAACATTACCTTGGCGAATGCGTGCGAGTACATGTTCGTGTCTGGTTGTCCACCAGGACTCGGCCTGAGGAGCAGGTACGACCGCCGCCGGTTTGCCTTCAGGAACCGATGCATGGATAAACGGGGCAAGAGCCGTTTCCGCTTGAACGATGCCGCAGACCAGCGCCAATTCTGCGTAGACTTGAGCGCCACCTAACACCAGAAGTACAATCACGAGCTGACGTGTCGTTGGAAAACATCCTCGGTTCCAGGACCGCTCTTCGGCACTGGGGACCATTTTCGCTTTGCAGCAGGCCATGGGGTCTCCGAATTGAGGGGGACTTTGGGGTCGATCCGGTCCAACCGACAAGGATGACAAAATACACCTCCACCACAGATAGCCGGTCTTCAATTTCTCCCAGGGAACGGCGTCGGCATATCGAACCGCCGCGTGTGATCGCTCGCTGCTGAACTCCCCTGCCTGTTGCGGACTTTCGAATCACTCCCGCAACCAGGCAAGCGCGGCATGGCGCTCATTCGCGCTAAAGTGCCGAACCTCGGCTTGGACGAAGTGTTTGGCGATTTGTGGAGCGATCGAAAGAATGGCGCTATCGGAGACGGCGGCCACCTTCCCGATGGATCGGTGATGGTCGCGAACAAAGCGCATGTGCGACATGAGCGCAGCAAAGCTCTCCCAGCCTGGAAACGACTCGGCCTGGATCATGACGCCTCGCAAGGTTCCGTTTTGCTCGATGTACGGGTCCACTGATCTGGCCACTGCTTCGAAATCCCCAGCCGCAATCGGTCCGTCCGGATGGATGAGCAGGATACCTTCGTTGCCAAGAAGCTGATGGACGAGCATGATCGCCTCCTTATGGCTCGGATACGAAGGATGCCCATTTTAGGACTGTGCTCTCTCCGCGGCAAGCTCCCACCAGCGAACCCCCAAACGGCCGGACTACTTCTCTGAGAGCTTCGAGAGTTTTCTCTGTCTCCTCGGGCTCGGTGTGCGGACATCGTGCTAGGAACCGCCGGAGGTCCCTAATGCGCAGAGTCGCGGTCTTGGATGAGTTCGGCGATCAGCGTGAACGCCATGAGTTCAACTTCGTAGAAGTTTTCAATGTTTGAGAGCACAGCAACCGTCACCGGCTTCCCTGCAGGAGTCAGAATGCGCAACGCTATTGACGTATAGCCTGGCCCGACACCGCAACGTCACGGACTCGACAGGCCGGAGGCTCAAGATAGAGCTGCAGGCGTTGGGTTAGCCTCGCACTAATTGACATGACAATTCATGGTCTCCTGGCCCATTGCAGCTACACATCGACGAACCTGCTCTTAAATCAGTCGGCTCACGCGTCGTGAAAGCAGAGGACTTCCAACGGTTATTGGTCGAAGAGCAAGTAGAACCGCCTCCCGAAACGGACAGCATGCTACTGAATCTTTCTTGGAATTCGTCGGATTGGATTGGATCCAGGGGGCTGCAACGTCATGTCCGTCTATGTCAGATGCTTCGTTGTACCGCCAGCACTTTGGTGAACGACAACGGCACAAGCACTTCCTGCGGCCCTTGGCACTCACCTTGCTCAGTCGGTATGGCTAAGAGGACCGACCATGAGCCCACAATCCACCGCCAGCGCACAGGATTCGGAGTCCGGCCTTCTCATGCGCCTGTGGAGATGGTTCGTGTATGACGCAGTGGAAGCAGACGCGATTTGCTTGTGTCCGTGCCACTTAGGGGCAGCCATCCATTGCGTCGCCTGTCCTTGTCAGACCTGCCCTGTTTGTTGGCGTTGTATCAAACGAGGAATGATGAAGCAACACGGCCGGCAGTGTAGGCGACCAAGACAAGCGGGCAACGGAGGAACACGTTGTCAGGAGCCGTTTCGTGACGTGCAGCGGCGGTCCTTCCAGACTGGTTGACTGCTCCCTTCCCCTGCAATACTCTGACAACCGGAATTCTAATGCGTCTGGCGCTGCTGTTGTCTACTTCATGATGGCACCGTTTGTTCGACTCGAAGCTGTTACACGAAACAACCGCCTGGAGATGGTTGCGAGGTACGAGACGCCTTTGCAGTCGCAGGCGGTTGGGTCATCGACTTCCATGAATTTTCCAATCTTAGTCTCTGCGTGAATTTCGAAATTCCGTTCCCGAATATTGCCAAGCTCGTGGCAAGCCTTCGATCAACCGGACTCGATATCGATCTGGAAGACCACCCCGGCCTGGTGGGGGATACTTCAGCCAGCGTGACTGTCGGTGAACCCTTGGAGTCCGATGCGGTGGGGACACTGCAGATCACCTTTATCCACAGTGAACCAGATCTTGTCATTCCTGTACCGCCCATTCCAGAATAGGATCAATCGGGTGCATTGAAAGGATGAAGGACTTGCGGCTCCGGCGGCATCTCACCAGTGCATGTCGCCGGCAAGCCCTTCCATCCTCCCATGCCGGAGGGGAAGGGAGTAGCATGCTAAAGCCTCGCTGCTTGTGCCACTGCTCGATCTTCCATCCTCCCATGCCGGAGGGGAAGGGAGTAGCAAGCTCGGCGGGAGCATGCTATTGATGACCCGCCGCATGTCGCAGGGAAGCCAATCCTCTCGTTTATCCCGCATGGAACATGAGACCGGCAAGATTGGAAAAGCGTCCAGCTAATGAATGTATTCTGAAGCGTAACCGGCACGCTTGCACAAGTCGTGGTTACCGCTTCTTGAACGGAGCTTTTGAAGAGATTACTATTCGGATGCTTCCACGCAACTCGTTCTGGTAATTCGAGGGCTTAGTGGCCAACGACCGAACCCATTCATCAGTTTCGACTCAGGGCATTCAACTCCAGCTCCTCGAGCCATCCCAGCCTTCGGTCCCTGTCGGCTTGGCCGAACCGAAAGGAGTCGTTTACACCAAGCGATGGGTGGTGGAATTGATGCTGGACCTATCCGGTTATTCTCCACAGGAAAACCTAGTCGACATGCTCGCGATCGAACCGGCGGCAGGTGAAGGTGCATTTCTAGAGCCGATGATCGAGCGTCTTCTTGATTCTTGTCAGCAGTTTGGGCGGAATCTCTCCGAGTGTCGTCACTCTCTGCTCGCTTATGAGGTGGATGAACCAAGCGCGGCGCGCGCTCGGCTGTTAGCCACGCGAATCCTCTTGCACCACGGAGCGGACAGAACTTTGGCTGAAGAATTGGCGGGAGAATGGGTGGTCACGAAAGACTACCTTTTCGACGTGAGCAACCAGCTACAGGCCGACTTTGTCATCGGCAACCCCCCATATGTGCGACTGGAAGATATCCCGGAAGACACCGCAACCGTGTACCGAAACATGTATCCGACCATGCAAGGGCGCGCTGACCTTTATGTGGCATTCTTTGAAGCGGCTCTTCGACAACTGAAGAGCGGAGGGGTCTGTGCATTCATCTGCGCGGACCGTTGGATGAGGAATCACTACGGCGCGAAACTTCGACAACTCATTACCTCCGCGTACGACGTAGAAGTGATCTTGAGCATGCACGAAGCCGATGCCTTTCACGATGCGGTAGACGCCTATCCAGCGATCACGATCATCCGACACACCAAGCAGAGGATGGCCGCCGTCGCAAGCGCGGGACCAGAAATAGAGAACCTACCGCCAAATCAGTTGGCCGCAATCATTCGTGGAGGGCAGCAGACATTCCTTCCTCCCTCAACCTGTCTACGGTTGGCTCACGTACAACAGTGGTTCAAGGGAACGGATCCATGGCCCTGCCATTCACCCGAGCAACTCACCTTACTTCGAAGGCTTGAAGATCACTTCTCTCAGCTAGAGACCAGTGCGAAGATCGGAATTGGCGTAGCGACCGGCAATGACGGCATCTACATCACGCCGGATGATAGGTTAGTTGAAACTTCTCGCCTGCTCAAGCTTGCTCTTGCAAAAGACTTGTCCAGCGGCGAGCTACAGTGGTCCGGACACTATCTTGTCAATCCCTGGGACAGCGACGGATTGGTAGACCTGACCCGGTTTCCGAAGCTCAAAGCCTACTATGAAGCCCATGCTGCGGATCTGAAGAAACGTCATACTGCGGAAAAATGTACAAGGGGATGGTATAAGACCATCGACCGTGTGAATCACGAACTCCTCGCGAAGCAGAAGCTGTATATCCCAGACATCAAGAACACGCTGGAGCCAGTCTTGGATCGCGGCGAGACGTATCCGCACCACAATTTGTACTTTGTGCAATCAGACGAATGGGACTTGGAAGTCCTCGGAGGACTTCTTCTGTCCGCCCTCGGACAATTCTTTGTGGAATCATACGGAATCCGCATGCGAGGTGGATACTTGCGCTTTCAGGCTCAATATCTTCGTCGAATCCGAGTTCCTCAGCCAGCCGCCGTAGCAGCTAAACATGCTCGCGAACTGCGAAAGGCCTTTCATCGCCGCGATCGACAACTCGCGACCGAGATAGCATTGCAGATATACGGAATCGAAAGGAGTCTTATGGAGGCCGCGCTTGAACATTGAGCAGAGACTACATGTGGCCGTCCAAAGCTACTGGGACGCTAGGAGGAAGAATAGGGAGAAGCAGGTTCAATCTGGGAAAGTCGATGCAGGATCCAGGGGCGAGGTGACAGGCGGCACTCAGATGGGTGCGTTGGAGGTTTTGGTTTCTGACATCCTCTGTGAGGCTGGGTTAAAGCGACCCGATGTCAGGACAAGAACAGCACTGGAGCTTCCTGGGTATTTTCGAGCCACAAAGAAGTGGGATCTGATCGTTATATCCAACGGAGCACTTGTTCTTGCAATGGAATTGAAGTCTCAAGCCGGCAAGTCCATTGGCAACAACGTTAACAATCGATCTGAAGAAGCGGTGGGCAGTGCAAAAGATATATGGACAGCCTTTCGCGAAAGTCGTTTCGGACAATGTCCACCTCCCTTTCTCGGTTACCTGTTCTTGCTCGAAGATCGCGACAACGTAAAAGCCCCTGTCGGCAATAAGGAGCCGTACTTTCAGGTTGATCCGGAGTTTCGCGGGAAGCTTCTCAAAACGAAGGGCCAGTCACAGTATGAAGGCGTATCCTACAGCAGGAGATACGAACTGTTATGTCGTCGTTTAGTTCTTGAACGGCTCTACACTTCGGCCTGCTTCCTCATGGCGACAAATTCCGCTAAAACCAAGATAACGCAACCCGCCCCCGACTTAACCTTCCGACGATTTGTAGCTGCGCTTCAGGGCCATGTTGTCACGTTCCTTGGAAGCCAGGAGGGAAAGGGCGTGAGACAAGTGAAGCGACACCCCGCGGATGTGCGGTAGTCTCTGACGGCGCTATTCGGCGGTCAGACGATCCGGCGACACCACCCAGTTCAGGACCCATCCTGCGCACAGCGGAACCCGAGCGAGGGGCCCCAATACGTCATGTCATCCCAACCCCGGTAGCTGGCGCGTAACTCGAGCGGACGGTCGCTGGGTTCGCCCCCGCGCAGCACGCGGAACGTCCCCCTGGCTGGACCTTGCGGGTCGCGACTGGGGGACGATCGATAGAAGTCGTCTGCGTACCAGTCATTCACCCATTCGGACACATTCATGACGAGATCAGCCACACCATACGGAGAGCGTGCAAAATCCATGGTGCCGACCGGAGCCGTTCCGTTCTTCGCCCGCTCTGCGAGGCGCGGCCTTGCCTTTGCCACCTCATCGGTATTGCCCCAGGGATACAGCCGGCCGTCGATCCCGCGGGCCGCCTTTTCCCATTCGGCCTCCGTCGGCAGCCGCTTCCCGAGCCATCCGCAATAATGGCGGGCCTGCGCCCACGTCACATTGGTCACCGGGTGATCGGCCATATTCGGATCGTCATAGGCGGAGTGATCTTTAGGGGGAGTGCAGCCTCCGCTCTCCACGCATCGGCGATACTGCCGATTGGTCGCTTCGTGGCGGTCGAGCCAATAGGTGCTCACGTACACGCGATGCATGGGACGCGCATCCGGCAAGCCGTCCTCGGCGCCCATCTGGAATTCTCCCGAGGGAATCAGCACCATCCCTTCCGGGACGGTACCCCCCTGCTGAGTCAATCGCTGCAACTGTTCCTGCTGCTCCAGCCTGAGCTGCTCGTTGACTTGCTGAATCGACGCCTGGTCCGGAGCGGAGTGCCGGGGAGCGCGGCTTTCTCCCGTCGGCTGAGCGACGGGTGACGAGGCGATCTCGGGCCGTTTGACGGCGTCGGCCGGAGCCGGCATGACGGACGGTGGAGCCTCCGCACCACGGGCAGTTTCGATTCTGACGGTCGTCCGGACGACCATGTCGGCAAGGCGATCCTGCTCCGCGGTCTTCCCCCTCTTTGCCTTCCGGCCATTGCGACCCTTCCCGACCATACTGAAGTCGAATCCCTCGATGTTCGCGAGTAGCGGCGTGGCATAACTGACGGGAACGGCGAAGGCCATGCCCTCGGGGACAATCCCGGAGGGATGCGAGAATTTGGTCGTCAGGATGCCGATCAGCTCGCCCTGTGTGTTATACAACGGGCCGCCGCTGTTTCCCGGATTGATCGCCGCATCGACTTGAAACACGCGCTGCACCCCTTTGGTCCGCACGGCCGCAATCCGCCCTCGTGTCACCGAAACCTCCCGCAATCCGAACGGAAAGCCGACGGCGACCACTTCCTGATCCAGCCGCACTCCGCCCGCATGACCAAGCGCGGCTTCGGTCAAGCCTACCGTTTCCGCTTTGAGCAGGGCCAGGTCATGTTCTGGATCGGTGCTGACCACAATCGCCGCGGCGCGAACTTCGCCCGAGGTGACCACAATCACCCGGCGGGCATTGGCGATGACATGTTGGGCGGTCAGGATATAGCCATCGGAATGCACGATCACCCCGCTGCCGGCCGGCCGTTCGGCCGGTCCCGCCAAACGGTCCGCCGCAACAGCGGCGGCCGTCCACATCAGCATCACTCCAAGAGAAAGGGCCACGCGTGTCATGGTGAAAGGGGGATCATCACACTGATAGCGCCGGCATTCTGTCCGAGTTTCAATCCTTCCCGCGCATACCCCGTCTTGTCGAGCGAACCCTTCGGTTCGCCATGGCATTCCAGGCACTGGCGGGTCATGTACAGCGGAAACATGAGTCTGAACACCCCGCTCTTGGTCGTGACTTCGCTCATCGCCTTTTCACGAGGATAATCGGGAGCGGCGAAGAGTTCCAGAGACGACCGTTCGACCGCATCCGGCGCATTGGCTGGATTTCTCGGAGTCAGAGCCGTTTGCTTCATCCGGATGCCCGTCCGCTCAGCAAAGCGCCCGCCCACGCGCAACCCGAATACCGCGGGAATCAGCCTCGACTGCGCGGCCGGGCGATTGATGTCCGCTTGAGCCTCTTTTACGACCTGCTTACTCGCGGTGAGCAGATCTTTGAGCCATATTTTTCCGGCGCGCGGCACACGGGCCGAGTCCAAATCGGCGAGATCGAGGCCCGACCTCGTACGGAAGATCTCGATGAGCTGTCGCTCGAACGCCTCAGGCGTAAAGCCTTTGTCCACCTTCACCGGGTCGTCGAACAGGGGTTGGTTTTCATTGATGACGGAACGCCCGGAATCGAGCAGGATGGCCAACAGGCGGGCACTCTGTTCCAAATCGAGGATGGTCTGGAAGGGAAGGCCGTCATCCGAACGACTCCGTTCGGCAGCGGCCGATTCGCCCACTGGTACCTGAGCGGCAGCCAGCACGACTGCTGCGGCGACCCACCCCAGACGGCTCGCCATACGGTCGTCCTTGCGTTAAGAAGCCACCCGCTTCCCGGCTCCGCCGGTCCTGCGATAGGACCGGCGGAGCCGAACAAGGAAATCGTACGGACACCCTTCCATCAAGTCAAGCGACGAACCGGCCCCTGTGACGATCAGCGTGGGCGGTCACGATAGATATCGATCATCACGTTGTCCGCATCCAGCTCGAGCGTGACCGGAGCGCCTTCCGGAAGCGTGGACAGTTTGGTTCCGACTAACGTATCCACTTCGAATGTGGCCGTCCCCTCCGGGGTGGAGAGCTGAATCTCGTGCCAGTACGGATCGGCATACCGAACGGTGCCGACCAGAAACCGGTGATCGGGGAAGTACCGATCCGTGCGGGAGACATCGATCAGAACATTGCCTGAGTCAACCAACAGATTCACGGCGTCGCCCACCTTGGCATCATGCAGCCCGACACGGTCGGCTTTCATGGGACTGACGACCCTGGGCTGCAGATTGACGTCGCTTCGGACGAACAACATTCCCGACTCGATCTTGGAGATCACCCCGCTGAATCCATAGTGCGCGCCGAGAATGATGTCCTGGGATTGTTCCGCTCGGACCGGCGCGGCAAGACACACCGCCATCAGCCCCAGAAGCGCGGTTCGATGATAGTGTTGCATGGGACACCTCCTCTGTGTCCGCACCATTCCTCCGGCAACAGGCATGGTGCTAATAGCTCGTATCCCCCAGACCGGCCGGACCGGCAGGAACGGCAATACCGTATTCCTGAATCGGCGTCACCATCAGGGAGAAGTTGTACAGCTCGTCGGCCGCCACGTCACTGATCCCGAAGTCGCGGTGCCGGAGCATCCTGAACCACTTGCCCATTTCCATCCGTACCGCCTGACCGTCGCCACGGCTCACTGCGTCATGCACCTTATTCAGCTTTTGCTGGTACGGTTCCCAGTTCGCATTGGGATAATTCGCCATGGTGAACGACAGTGAACTGTTGATCTCATCAACCCAGGCTGTCTCCGCCCAGGCCGTGCCGACGGACAGACAGAGCAGCGCGCCGGCCATAAGGACCGCAGCAATCGCAACTTTCATGACACCCTCCTTTCCGGGTTACCCGGCGGGGCAGACCATTCGTGCGCTACCCCGCGGGCGCGGATGTTTGACGAAACCGACCGCACACAACACGGCAGGGTCACGGCTGAAACTGAAACAGGGGAAGAAGGACGGAGAATCCGCTAACGAGGCAATCTGGTGAAGGAAATGTCGGGGCGAGAAGAGACCGCACTTGCCATGTTCATCATCATGGATCACTGCTCCATCGATGTGCATGGCCACCACCTCGCGGATGAGGCGGTCGAATCAGGGAGTACTCTACGCCTGGGCTCCGAACGGGTCAAGCACCAGAAAACCCGCTCCCAGGCGACACGAAAGCAGACACGGCATCCGGCTGTCGATGCACATTCGAACGAGTCGGCCGTGAGGCTCGGCCACGATACACCACGGCCGAGCCTCGATCGACGGCTCCCGATTCACATCTTGACGTGCTTCTTGAGAATTTCGGAGTTCTGGATGTCTGGATTGTTCTTCCCCAGCTCTTGCGCCTTTTTGAAATGCTCGATCGCTCCCTTATGGTCGCCCGTCTTATCCAACACCAAGGCGACGTCATAATGGGCTTCGGTCGATTGCGGATCGGCTTGGGCCGCTGCCGTGAAATGCTTCTTGGCCTCATCCATGTGCCCCTTCTCGTAATGCATAATCCCTTCGGCCACATGGGTTTCGCCCTTCGACCCGGCCGCAGCCTTGAGCGGCGATGGAATTGACCTTTGAGCACCGGACACGTACTCTCTCGAACTTCCGGACTCCGAGGCATCATCATAATACACGAGGGCGAGACGGATGATTGAAATCTATGCGGACGGCGCCTGCAGCGGGAATCCCGGTCCGGGGGGTTGGGGCGTGCTGCTGCGCATCGGAGCCATCGAGAAGGAACTGTGCGGCGGTGAACCGGCCACGACGAACAATCGCATGGAGCTGCGCGCCGTGATCGAAGCCCTGCAATCGTTTCCGGAACCGATGGAGGCGCGTGTCTATACGGACTCGCAGTACGTGCAGAAAGGCATCAGCGAGTGGATTCACAGTTGGAAGCGTCGCGGCTGGAAGACGGCCGGGAACGATCCGGTGAAGAACGAAGATCTCTGGCGACGCCTCGATGCGCTGGCCGCCCGCCATATTCTTAAATGGCACTGGGTCAAGGGTCACGTCGGCCACCCGGAGAACGAACGGGCGGACGCCCTGGCTCGTGCCGGTCTTGAACAGGCGCGGCGCGCCGGGGATCGATCCGACGACGAGTCGGACTTACCGTCGAGCGGCCGGCTATTTTAGACGTCTGTTCGTCGTTCAGCCGCCGCCGGCGCCCTGCACCCGCTTCTCTTCCAATTCTGCCCAGCGGGCATAGAGTCGCTCGACATCGGCCTGCGCCGCATGCAGCGCCGCGAATCGCTCTTGTAGCTGCACGGCAGACGAGGCGATCGCCGGATCGTTGGCTGCCGCCTCGCGAACCGACACGGTACACTCCGCTTCGAGAATCACGGCCTCCATCGTCTCCCATTCCTGGCGCTCGCGGTAGGACAACCCCTTCCGTTTCTGAGGGCCGGCCGGTGCGGCCGCTACAGCCGCCTCCGAATGCGGCCTCGTCTCCTGATCCGACGCTCGCTCCCGTCGCAGCTCGGCTGTTTCCCACTGGGTATAGTCGGCAAACCAGTCGGCGCGCCCCGAACCGTCCAGCGCGAGCAGTCTGGTCGAGACGCGATCCAGCAGCCAGCGGTCGTGCGTGACCAGAACGAGCGCTCCGGCAAACTCCAGTAGACTGTCTTCCAGCACGTCGAGCGTGGGAATGTCCAGATCGTTGGTCGGCTCGTCGAGGATCAGCAGATCGGCCGGCTCCAGCATCAGGCGGGCGATGAGTAGGCGCGCCTGTTCACCTCCGGAGAGGCGCGAGACCGGCAGATCGAGCTGCTCCGGCCTGAAGAGGAAGCGTTTGGCCCAGGAGATCACATGAACCGACCGCTCTTGATACACGACCGCATCCCCGGCCGGCGCCAGCGCCCGCCTCAGCGTTTCGTCCTGATCCAAGGAGTCCCGGTGCTGTTCGAACGTGACCACACGAAGCCGATCCGCGCGGATGAGAGTCCCGCGATCCGGCTCCAGCGTGCCTGCCAACATCCGCAAGAGCGTCGTCTTGCCGCTCCCGTTCGGGCCGAGCAGGCCGATTCGTTCTCCCGGCCCGAGCAACAGATCCAGATCCGACACGATCGGCCGGCCGCTTAACGATTTACCGAGGCCGGACGCCACAAGCAGCTGTTTCGATTTTCGTCCGGAGGCGGAGAAGTCGATTGCCGCCGCGGCCCGCCGGCGGCGGTCTTCGAGCGTCTCCAACTCCTCGATCATCCGGCCCGCCGCGTCGATCCTGGCCTTGGCCTTCGTCGTTCTGGCTTTCGGCCCACGCCGCAGCCATTCCACCTCGCGCCGGACGCGATTGGCGAGCGACGCCTGATACTCGGCCTGCGATTGGAGGACGGCATCGCGCTGCTCCAAGAAATCACTGTACCGACCTTGAGACTCAAAGAGGCCGCCCGGATAGACGCGATTGAGTTCCCAGATCCGCGAGGCGACGGATTCCAGAAACCGACGGTCATGACTGACGAAGAGACAGGCGCGGGCCTCGTCCCGGAGCAGGGCTTCCAGCCAGAGAATCCCCTCGAGATCGAGATGATTCGTGGGCTCATCCATGAGGAGGATGTCCGGCTCCGTGAGCAGAGCCCGTACGATCGCCAGGCGCTTCTTCCACCCTCCAGACAGTTCGGCGACCGGCTGATCGGCGCGCGCAAACCGTCCCAGACCGAGGGCCCTGGCGATCCGATCGCTCTCTTCGTGAGCATCCAGTCCGTCGGCGATCAACGCCGTCGCCAGAGTCTCCTCCACAGTGTGTCCGTCGGGAAACGCCGGTTCCTGAGCCACATACCCGATACGCGTGTGGCGCCGAAGCGATCGCGATCCGTCATCCGGCTCGACAAAGCCTGCCAGAATCTTGAGTAGGGTGGACTTGCCGGACCCGTTGGGACCGATAAGCCCGACGCGGTCACCGTCGTTGAGCGTGAGCGACAAGTCGGAGAAGAGGGCCTTGACGCCGTAGCGCTTGCCGAGAGATTCGCAGCTTAACAGTAAAGTCGGCGGCATGGTCGGTGCTGGGTTCCGAGGGTGATGGAATCGGCGGGCGGACGATCCGCCCGCCATGCGGCAATGGAGGTATCAGCTGGTGGGAGAACCGGTCACATCCTCGTAGGCCCGCAGCACGTCGGAAATCGACAGGACCCCGATGATCGTCCGATCGGCCGTCACGGCGAGGTGGCGGATCCTTTCCTGTTTCATCAACCCGATGGCGTCCGAGATCGGCTCGGTCTCCTCGATCGAGACGACCGGTTTGCTCATGCAGGCCAGGACCGCGGTCGTATTCGGATCAAGCCCCTTGGCGACCGCTTTCCGGCTCAGGTCGGAATCCGTCACGATCCCGATGTACCGCGAGCCGTCGTCCACGATGAGGGAGCCCACTTTGTATTTCTGCAGCAGTTTTCCCGCTTCCTTGATGGTCGCGGCGCGATGAATGCTGTGGACTTCGTGGGACATATAGTCCTCCACGGTCCGCTTCCCCATGACGCGGCCGTTGGCGCCCGGATTCCGTTTGGCCTGTAGACGATAGCGCATCTCCAGATCGGCCAGACAGCTTTCGAGCACCTGCCTGCGCTGCTGCAGGCTTTCCCGTTCGACGTCGTGCGTCCCGTTTTCCTGGGCTTCCTCCGGCAAAATCGCCGCTTCGCCGATCTTGGCATAGAAGTAGGCTTCCAGTTCATCGGACGCTTGGCCGTAGACCTGGCTGATCAGCTCTTCGGCGGCCTCATCGAACTCCTCCAGCGGCATCGAGGGTCGTTTGCGCGACAGAAACGTTTGAAACATCCCCAGATGCTTGCGAAACCTCGCCAGATACCGTTCCAGAATGTCCGCCCGCTGCAACCCGGTCCTGCTTCGTCTAGGCATAGCGTCATCGTCTCCAGTGTGGGGTAGCAGAATAACGCATCGGACCGGTCCGCTCAAGGGGACTCAGCCCCTCGGCGGCAGATTTCGATCAACTGCCGCCGCGTTTGCCCTGCATCTCCTTGTCGTAAAACTCCAACATCTGGGCGATGTCTTCCTTGCTCATGCCCCGTTCGATCCACCGGTGCCCTTCATTGCGCAGGAGGTCCTCGGCCACCTGCGGGGACAGGTCGCGGACCAGCGGCAAGAACTTCGTATAGAAGCTCTTGGCGACTTCGTAAAAGCCCTGCCAGTGGACATAATCGGGGGCCATCTTCGAGAGTCCGTGCCTGGCCCTACGTCCCTCGTGATGCCACAGCTCGTAGAACACCCATTCGATCTTTTCATCGTACGGCGTGGGCGTGATCTTCTTCATGGCCGTCAGCTTGTCCATCGCCTCCTTCGCCGGCTTGCCGAACTTGTCGTTGTACAAATTAATCCCTTGATCCATCGACGTAAAGAACCGCTCGACGATCTGCTCGCTGTGACAGGACGCGCAGACCTGCCTCATGGCTTTCCGCCTATCTTCGTGATTCTCGAGCCTCGTTGAGACTACCGGACGGAGGGTCCAGCTGATCCGGTCTCCCACATCGTGCGTCACTTCTTGAGTTCCGGTCGCGCTCATATGGCAGGTGGCACAGGTCGGATAGAGATAATTCTTACCAGGCTGCCACTTCTCCGTCGGGTCGGCGAGCTTCATTTTGTCCTTGTTCGCCTCGTAAAGCACGCCGTGTTTGCTCTCATAATAGGCTTCGATCTGCGGATGGTCCGGTCCCATGTGACACCGGCCGCAACTTTCCGGCTGCCTCGCCTGGGCGACGGAAAAACTGTGCCGCGCGTGGCAGGCCGCGCAGGTTCCCTTGGAGCCGTCGGGATTCACCCGCCCGATCCCGCTGTTGGGCCAGGTGGACGGATGCAGTTTTCCCTTCTCCATGACTTTCACCACGCTGCCATGGCAACCGGCGCATCCGGTGGTCACGACCTCCGGCCCCTCGACGACGTTGCCGAGAAAATTGTCCAACGACCCGGTGAACTGCGCTGCCTTGGCGTGGTGGGATTTGCCGAATTCCTTCGCCTCCCGGTCGTGGCAACGCATGCAATCCTTCGGGGTCACCAGGGTCGAAATGAGAAATCCTTCGTGGTCGTACGCGTCGGCCTCGCCGTGTTCGGCCCGATGACACTCCACGCATCCAATGCCCTTCGGCGCATGACGGCTGACCTTCCAGTCGTTGATCAGGCCGACCCCCACGTCTTTCGCCGTATGGCAATCTATGCACTTCTTGTTGTCGGCCGACACAAATGGTCTGACGCCGCCGCCGCGACGCTCCTCGACCTGGACGTACCCGACGCCGGTCAGCGCCAGAAAGAGCACGAGGCACAGTCCTCCGATCATGTATCGCGTGAAATTCTTCCTGCCGTCGCTCGCATGCGCGGATGCGCCGGAATCCTCGCCTGGCACCGTCACGGGCTCGTCCATGTGGGTCCTCCTACCTCCTGTGTCTCTGTCGTTACCCCTGCAAGTCGAGATACATCAGCACCACCATCGCTCCGACCGCCGTCGCGGCGACCGCCCCGTTGATGAACGTCATGGGCCATCCGCGCTCGGCCAGTACACGGTCCACGAACGGATACAGCACGAACAGCCCGGCGCCGGCCATGAGGCTCCACAGGGCCATCGGACCGGGCAGCAAAGAAATCCACATGAACGGCGCTGAGAAATACCAAGGAGGCGAGACATCGGACGCGACCTCCTGGAGATTGGCCGGAGGGCCGAGCACCGGAGGAAAGATCATGACCAGGTCCACCATGAACAGGAGCAGCCCCACGGCGACGGCGCCCATCTTCATCGTATGTTCGGGATAGAACTGGTGATACTCTCGGCTTCCCGGCACCGTTGTGAAGCCCAGTAATCGCACCGTGACCACGTGCCCGAGCGCCAGTCCTCCGAGCAACACCGGCAGCAATTTGGTATGCAGATCGTATAGGCGGAGGAGCGTCACCCCGGAGACCTCCTCGCCGCCTCGCAGCAGGTGCAGCAGGGGTCTGCCGATGATCGGCAGCGTCCCGACCATGTTGGTGACGACCGTCATGCCCCAATACGAGACGTTGTCGTAGACCAGCGAATAGCCGGTGAATCCCATCGCCAGCGTGACGAACAGCACGATGGAGCCGCTCACCCACTTCAACTCGCCGCCGGACTGATAGGCCCTGGTCATGAACACCCGAATCACGTGGAAGAGCAAAAACAGAATCATGAGGTCCACGGACGTCTTGTGCAGGCCTCGGACGAACCAGCCCAGATAGATCTCATGGGTGATCCGATCGACGCTCTCGTAGGCCTGGTCTGAAGCCGGCACATAGTAGAACGTCAGCAACAGTCCGGTGGTCACCAGAATCCCGAACAGCGTCAGCGGAATCGCACCCAAAGTATAGGGCCACCATTCCAGATGCTCCGGCAGATCCTTTTGGATGTAGTCCACCCAAGTCTTACCCGTGCCGACATCACTGTTTTCAGTTTTTACGGTCTCTACAGCCATCGATACGATCCTCAAGTTTTTAGTGTTCAGTTGTGCGTTCTTAGTTTGAGAGTTCGGAATTCCGGTCTTGCCGCCACTCAACACTCACAACTTACAATTCAAAACTGTTCGCATTACGCGCTTTTCACGTTCACGTACAGTTGGTCGCCGCGCTTGACGATGTCGAGCCGATCAAGCGGGCGCGGCGGCGGTCCGCTGACATTGAGTCCGGTCTTGTCGAACGTCCCCTGATGACAGGGGCAGATGAACTGTCCCCGCTCCCGATTCCAGGACACGAGGCAGCCCAGATCGGTGCAGCGCCGGGAAAAAGCGGCGACGCCCTCATCCGTCCGGAGCACCAGAATCTTCTGGCCGCCGAGGTCCATCGGAACCGCTTCGCCCAATGGGATGCGGGACTCCGACCCGATCAGCACCGTCTCCGGCTGACGCGGGGCTCCGTTCGGCAACAGAAACTGGAGAAAGCGCAGACCGAGCGCGCCCATCCCGAACACCATCCCGAATCCCATCACCGCCTGGCTGAGGAACCGGCGGCGGCCGACGTCGTCGTGAATGATCGCCATGAGTTACCCCGTATAGCCTTTCTCTCCATGTTGGTGGAGGTCCAATCCCATCGTCTCCGCCTCGTCGCCCGCGCGGGGAGCGATGAGGGGCATGAGTCCCTTCAGCAAAAGCCAGGTCCCGCCGCCGGCCAGCGCCCAGGTGGCGCAGACCGCGACGACCTGGACGAAGAACTGATAGGGGTAACCGAAGAACAGCCCGTCGCTTCCGGCGGCGTTGACCTCGGTCGAGGCGAACAGACCGGTCGCGACCATCCCCCAGGTTCCCGCAACGCCATGCATCCCGAACACGTCCAGCGAGTCGTCATAGCCCAGAATGAGCTTCACGTAATTTACGACCATGTAGCAGAGACTCCCGGCCCCGACGCCGATCACCAACGCCGACGCCGGACTGACGTACGCGGCCGCCGGCGATACCGCCACCAATCCGGCCACGGCCCCGCTCACGGCCCCCAGAGCAGTGGGCTTGTCACGTTGGAGCCACTCCGCCACGGCCCACGAGAGGCCCGCGGCGATGGCCGAGAGGTGGATGGCCACGAAGGCGCCCGTCACCGTGGTCATCGGCGCCGACCCCGCTGCGCCGGTGAAGCCGAACCAGCCGACCCACATGAGTCCCGCGCCGCAGAGGGAAAGGGGCAAATGATTGGGCATCATGTCGATCCGTCCGTAGCCCTTCCGCGGTCCGATCACCAGGGCCAGGACGAGCGCGCTGACACCGGCGCTGATGTGGATGACGGCCCCGCCGGCGAAATCCAGGCATCCCAACGCGGCCAACCAGCCGTTTCCCCAAATCCAGCGTGCCAAGGGCACGTAGACCACCCCGATCCAACAGAAACCGAAGAGGAGAAAAAAGGCAAAGCGAAGCCGCTCGACGATGCCGCCGGCGACCAACGCCAACGCAATCGCCGCCATGATCCCCTGGTAGGTGGACCACAAGGGCCCGATCGCGGCTTCGCCGATGGGCGCTTCCATCTCCCGTCCCAACCCCGTGACGTTCGTCACAAGCGCCCACTCGATGGAGGCGAGCGCGAGGGCGGTGAACGGCAGCGCGATGGTATTCATCACGTTCTTCTTCCGCACCATGCCCCCGTAGAACAGCGCGATGCCGGTGACGGTCAGAACCAGCAGCGTCGCCGAGACCAGCAACCACAAGGTGTGCACGGCCTGTGACATCACCGCGGTCTTTCCACCAGCGAGACCAGATACTCGTGCGTGGCCATCAACTCCAAATTCACCTCCTGGATCCGACTCAGATGATCCACGGCCAGCAGCACCTGTGACCAACTCATATCCGGAAGGGAACACAGACTGTCGAGCGTCTGCGGACCCTTCTCACGCAATATGCCTAGGAGACGTCCTTCACAGGTGGTTGCGTCGAAGCTTTCTTCCTGCATGATCGTCATACCCCCTCCTTTCAGCCTCATGAATAGGCCCGCTCGTTGTGCTGGCTGAGATCCAATCCCATGCGTTCTTCATCCGGTTGGACGCGCAATCCGATGACTCGATCCACCGCCTTCAGCGCGGCCCACGTACCAGCCGCGGAGAACAGCCCCACGACCGCCACCGTCAGCGCCTGAGCGGCAAAGAACTCCGCGTTGCCGACGACCAGCCCGTCGGCCCCGGCCGGATTCACGGCCTTGGAGGCCAGCAGGCCCGTCAGCAGCATGCCGACCACACCGGAGACGCCGTGAATGCCCACCACGTCCAGCGAGTCGTCATAGCCCCACTGTCCCTTCTTCATGATCGCAAGGTAGGACAAGCTCCCGGCCGCCAGCCCCATCAACAGGGCAGACAACGGGCTCACGTATCCCGCCCCGGGCGTCACCATCGCCAAGCCGGCAATCGCCCCGCTCGCGAGGCCAAGCACGGTCGGCGTCCCGCGGTGCCGCCATTCGACCGCCGTCCAGGTCAGCGCCCCCGTCACGGCCGCCGTGTGGGTCGCCACGAACGCCACCACGGCCGTGTCATTGGCCCCTAGCGCGCTCCCGGCATTGAATCCAAACCAGCCGAACCACAAGAGACCGGTCCCCAGCAGCACCAACGGCAGGTTATGCGGCGCCATGTAGTCCGTGCCGTATCCGTGGCGGGCTCCCAGCACCAGGGCGCAGACCAATGCGCTGACGCCTGAACTCATGTGCACCACCGCGCCGCCGGCGAAGTCCAAGGCGCCCAACTGCGCCAACCATCCGCCGCCCCACAACCAATGGACGATCGGACAATAGACGCCCAGAGACCAGAACAGGGAAAAGAGCAGGACCGCACTGAACTTCATCCGCTCGGCAAACGCGCCGGTGATCAGGGCCGGGGTGAGGGCCGCAAACATCAGTTGAAACACCATGAACGCCTGATGCGGGATCGTGGGACCGTAGACGGCGTGGGGAGTCAGTCCGACCCCGGCCAGACCGAGCCAATCAAGCCCGCCGATCACGCCCCTCACATCAGGGCCGAACGCCAGACTGTACCCGACGACGATCCACAACAGGCTGACGGCGCAGAGAATGGCAAAACTTTGCATGATCGTGCCCAGCACGTTCTTGCTGCGGACCAGCCCGCCGTAGAACAACGCCAGACCAGGCACGATCATCGTCAACACCAGCGCGGCTGATACGAGCACCCAAGCCGTATCCGCTCCGCTGATCATCAGCGTTTGGGGCGGTGGCGGTGATTGCGCCCAACTCCAGCCAGGCCACCATCCCACCCCTGCCCCGACCGCCACCCCCAACCCCGCCGTCACTGCACGCTTCCCAGTCATGTGTACCATCAACCGCTCCTTTATCTCGCCGCTTTCCCGCTTATTCGCCCGCGCGATTCGCTCGATGGCCTACGCGCCATGGCCCAGAAACACAAAAGGCGTCCGACATTCCACGGTGAATGCGGACGCCTTTGTCCGTGTGCCTTTTCTGCCCTGGAAGAACCGAAGACGACGTTGTCTCAGTTCATCCCTCTGTTGTCAGCCATGGTTTGGGAACGGCTGACAACGCTGTGCGACTCTTTCGTTCAGTATGCTCCTTCTAAAGACGCAGAGGCATCCCAAAAGTTCCCCGTCCGGCAGACCGATCCAGGGCCGGACCATTCGGATGGACTCCATCAAAACGTTTTGTATTCAAGCCATTTCCCATTCAGCGTGATCTTGCAGCGCGCTTCCCCCTGACTGCCGGTCACTTTCTCCATGTCGAGCGTAAAATCGATCGCGCTCATGATGCCGTCACCGAACATCTCGTTGGCCTGCTCCCGCATCGAATCGCCGTAGACGCCGATGATTTCCATCAATCGGTACTTGAATGGATCGCTCGCGTTCGGATAATCCGTGCGAACGGGAAACTTGCTCAACGAACCGGTCAGGTCTGCGTCCAGTCCCAATAATTCTCCAACCTTCTTTCCCTCATCGGGCGGCAATTTGTGATTTCCTTGCAGCACGGCCGCGACGAACGTGGGATTCCTGCCGATCGTGGTCGCGATGTCGGCAATCGTGAGTTTCTTGGCCAGCCGCCTGGCCTTAATCGCCTTTCGCACGGATTCCTTGTCCATGTGACGCCCCTCCTCGAGCGATGTGATGACCCTCTCTCATCAGTATTCCGATGCTTCAACCGGCCGCCACCCGTTCCTCTTCAAAGTTCACGACCACGGGATCTCCCGACTCCGGGCGCTCATCACCCGAGCCGTCGTGGCCTCCATGCTTCGCATGACGCACCAGGAAGTGGATGATATGGTTTCTGATCTTGTAATAATGCGGGTGGTCGATGATCGTTGCCCTCAACCGCGGCCGCGCAATCGAGACCTGCACCATCTCGGCGATCCGCGCCTCCGGCCCGTTCGTCATCAAAAGAATTCGGTCCGACAACAGAATGGCCTCGTCCACGTCATGCGTCACCATAAAGACGGTGTTCCGCGAGGTATTCCACATCTGAATCAGCTCTTCCTGAATCACCCCCCGCGTCAACGCATCGATCTGAGCGAACGGCTCGTCCAACAGCAACACTTTCGGTTCGATCGAAAAAGCGCGCGCCAACCCCACCCGTTGCTTCATGCCGCCCGAGAGCGCGGCCGGCCGCTTGTTCTCGGCGCCCTTGAGCCCGACCAGGGCGATGTACCTCGTGACATGCGCCGACACCTGTGCGGCCGTCCAGTCCGGATAGGCGGACCGCACTGCGAGGGCGATGTTTTCGAACACCGTCATCCACGGCATGAGCGCGAAGTTTTGGAACACGACCATTCGGTCGAGCCCAGGTCCGCAGGCCTCCCGGCCATTGAGGATGACGCCGCCTTCCGAGGGCGTTTCCAATCCGGCGATGATGTTGAGCAAGGTGCTCTTCCCGCAGCCCGAGTGGCCGATCACCGTGACGAACTCCCCCTTGTCGATCTTGATCGTCGCATCCTTGAAGATGCAGACCTGCCCCGCGCCGGACGGGTTGGGAAAAAACTTGCTGACGTGATCGATTTGGAGAAAAGCCATGGGTTACTCCTGATACGTGACGAGGCCCGCCAATTTGTTGAAACCTGAGTCCAGCACGACGCCCACCACACCGACCACGAGAATGGCAAAGATGACGCCGGCGATGTCGAGGTTGTTCCACTCGATCCAGCTCAAATAGCCGACGCCGAGTTCACCGAGCAGCATCTCGGCCGGCACCACCGCGACCAGGGCGCTGCCGAACGAAATACGCAATCCGTTGACGATGGTGGGCGCGGCGCCGGGCAAAATCACCTTGAACAAGCGTTTGAACCACGACAGCTGGACGATCGATGCGACATGGAGATATTCCTTTTTCAACGAACTCACCCCGAAAGCCGTCGTCGCGAGCGTGGGCCAAACGGCGGCCATGAAGACGACCAGCATGGCGGTCCACTTCGGATCTTTGACCGTGTAGAGGAGCAGCGGCATCCAGGCCAGGGGCGAAATCGGCTTCAGAATTTGAATGAACGGGTTCGCCGCGCGAAAGAGCACCTTGTTCAGACCCAATATGACTCCGAGCATGATGGCGATCACAGAAGCCGCCAGAAACCCCGCCCCGAAGCGCGACACCGTGTAGAGCACCAGATAGCCGATCCCGTGATCGTTGGTGCCCTTTTTCACGAAGGCCTCGGCCAGCTCCGTGCGGGCCTTTTCCGCGACGGCCAGCGGACCGGGGATACCTTTCACTTTCTCCTTTTCCGGATTCCATGCGTAGGCGCCGTCCGGCAACCGCACGATATCGCCGTTGAATTCCATGAGTTGGAGCTGCTCGTCCGTTAATCCTGCCCGATCGAACGTCGGCCGTAAGGTGAAGAAGTGCCAGGCCAGGAGAAAGATCGCCAGCAGGAAGGCCGAGATGAACCACGGATTGCCTGCCGTCTTACCCGCCGCCGCGCCGCCTCCGGTCTGAGATCCGCCGGCCAGCCCCTTCGCCCAGCCCCCCGCCCTCCTCAACGAGCCGGCGACGCGGAACATGACCGACCGGAGCATGATCAGGGGGAACTCCCCGGTCCGGCCGGCCGGGGAAGCCGGCTCTGACACCATCGTGTCGTTCGTCGATTCCATCGTGGCTCCTTATGCCATGCTGTGAATGGTAAACCCTTTGACGTAGGCCTCGGCTTTGTTCGGATCGAATTCCTTCCCCATGATGACGTGAGTCATCGAGGTGGCCTGATGAACCGGATAACCGAGTTCCTTGGCGATCCGGTCGCAGTCCGCCGCCCGATAGACTTGTTCGGCGACGCCCTTGTAGTTCACGTCTCCTTTCAGGTGCCCCCACCGTTTCATCTGCGTGAGAATCCAGATCGCCATCGAATGCCAGGGATAGGGATCGAAATCGATGCGATGCGGGTCTTTCTTGATGCTCCCCAGCCCGTCGGCATAGGTCCCGGTGAGCACCTGTTCCAACACCGTGACGGGTTGATTGAGGTAATTGGTCGGCGCGATCGCCGCCGCGATTTCCTTGCGATGCGCCGGATCGGCCGCATAGTGGGTGGCATCCACGATCGCCCGCCACATCGCGAGAAACGTGTTCGGATAGGTCGTCGCATACTCTTTGGTGACGGTAAACGCGCAACAGGGGTGCCGATCCCAAATCTCGCGCGACAACTTGTAGATGAAGCCGACGTTTTCGTAGACCGCCCGTTGATTGAACGGATCCGGCCCCAGATAGCCATCGACGTTGCCGGCCTTGAGATTCGCAACCATTTCGGCCGGTGGAATGACGCGAATCTGGACATCCTTGTCGGGATGGACGCCGCCTTCCGCCAGATAATACCGGAGGAGGTAGTTATGCATGGAAAAATCGAACGGCACGCAGAATCGGAATCCCTTCATTTCGGCCGCCGACTTCACATTCTTATGCTTGATGTGCAGCGTGATGGCTTGTCCGTTGATGTTCTCGACCGCCGGCATGTATACCGGCGTCGGGACTGATCCCGCGCCCAGCGTAATCGCGAGCGGCATCGGCGTGAGCATATGCGCCGCATCGACTTCCTTGTTCACCGCCCAGTCTCGGATCATCGCCCAGCCGGCCGCCCGCTTCACGGAAGCATTCAGTCCGTGTTTCTTGTAGAAACCCAGCGGCTCCGCCATGATGATCGGCGTGCCGCATGTGATCGGAATGAACCCGACGCTCACATCGGGCTTTTCCGGTTTCCCGACCGGATCTGCGGCGAACGCCTTGAGCCTCGCCAAGGGAAACAGATCGGCGATCAGCGCCGTCAGCGCCGCCGACCCTAAACCGGCCAGGAGTTGGCGGCGCGTCGGCCCGGCCGCATTCATCACGGCGGCGACGACGGCCCGTTCGACCGTGCGATCGAAATATTCGTCGGCCGACAGCGCCGGCGCCGTCTCGTCCGGCCCCGGGCTGCGCACTCGCGATGGAGTTGGCTCATCCATGATCTGCTCCTTTTCGAATCCGTTCGGCAGGTACCCGAACCCTGCGCGTCAAACACAAAAGGCGTCCTCCCCCCTGTCGGGGAAGGACGCCTTTGTCCCAGAGCGACGGGTCTTCGCCGACCCGTCTCGATCCCGTCACCGATGCCGCAGAAGGCCGTCGCAAAGACCCTCCTGCCGAGCGAAAAATCAAAAGGCGTCCGCCATCCTGTAAGAGAATGACGGACGCCTTTGTCCGTTTGCCCTTCACGTGCCTTGCTGAAGCGCCATTGCTTCGGCAAGGCTTAACGGGACGATGTATACCACGCCCCTTCTCGCATCGTCAACCCGGGCGTTCGACCGAACTGCCGGCCCTCTACACGTCGTAATACAGGAAAAACTCGTACGGATGGGGCCTGAGGCGCATCGTGTCGACTTCTTTGGTCCGCTTGTAGCTGACCCATGCATCGATAAGGTCTTCCGTAAAGACACCGCCCTTGAGGAGGAACTTATGGTCATTCTCAAGGTTCTTCAGGGCCTCATCGAGACTCCCCGGCATCGTCCGGATCTTGGCGGCTTCCTTGGGATCGAGATCGTACAGGTCCTTTTCCGCCGGCTCCCCCGGGTTGATCTTATTTTCGATTCCATCCAACCCGGCCATCAACATCGCGGAAAAGGCGATATACGGATTGCAGCCGGGGTCCGGGAATCGAACTTCGATCCGCTTCGCCTTCGGGCTCGGCGAATACATCGGAATGCGGATGCCCGCCGAACGATTGCGGCTGGAGTAGGCCAGCAACACCGGCGCCTCGAATCCCGGCGTGAGCCGCTTGTAGGAATTCGTCGTCGGATTCGTGAGCGCCGCCAGCGCCGGCGCGTGCTTGAGAATGCCGCCGATGTAGTAGAGACAGGTCTGCGACACGCCCGCATAATCCTTCCCGGCGAACAGCGGCTTGCCCTCCTTCCAGATACTCTGGTGGGTGTGCATGCCCGATCCGTTGTCGCCGAAGATCGGCTTCGGCATGAACGTCACCGTTTTCCCGTGGCGGCGGGCGACGTTCTTCACGATGTACTTGTACATCATCATCTTATCCGCCATCTTGAGCAGCGAATCGAACCGGATGTCGATTTCCGCCTGACCGGCGGTCGCCACCTCGTGGTGGTGTTTCTCCACCGCGATCCCCACCTTCTCCATTTCCAGGATCATCTCGCTCCGGATGTCCTGCTGGGTGTCGGTCGGCGCCACGGGGAAATACCCCTCCTTGTGTCGGATCTTGGCGCCGAGATTGACGCCCTCTTGGCCCATATTCCACACACCTTCTTCGCTGTCGACGAAGTAGTAGCCGCTGTGGCTCGTCTGATCGTAGCGGGCGTGATCGAAAATGAAAAATTCGGCCTCCGGCCCCCAATAGGACGTATCGCCGATCTTGGTGCTCTGCAGATATTTTTCCGCCTTCTGCGCAACATAGCGGGGATCACGCTCGTAGTTCTCCCGGGAGATCGGGTCGATGACGTTGCCGGTGAGGCTCAACGTCGGCACGGCACAGAACGGGTCCATGCAGGCGGTCGCCGGGTCCGGCACCAACAGCATGTCGCTGTTGTTGATCGCCTTCCAGCCACGGATGGACGACCCGTCCAAGCCCGACCCGTCCTTGAACAGGTCTTCCGTCAACTCGCTGGCCGGGATCGTGAAGTGCTGCCACGTCCCGATCAAGTCGACGAATTTGAGGTCGACTACCTGTACCTTGTTTTTCTTCGCAAACTCCAACACCTCGCGAACGTTCATTCCCCTCCTCCTTTCAGACATCCTGATAAACAGCCACCCGATGGATCTTACGCCGCCTTCGCCTCAAGAAACTTCTCGATCGCAGTCTCCACTCCCGCCCGCACGCGCTCGATCAACGCATGATCGCGCAGCTTCCCGCCCGCATGGTCCGTCACATAAAACACGTCGGCGACCTGATCCAGTCGCGTCGAGATTCTGGCGGCGTGGATCGAGAGTCCAAGCTGAAAAATCGCATTGGTGATCACGTACAACAGGCCCTGGCGATCGTCAGCGAAGACGTCGATGATCGTGAATGCGTCCGACGTTTCGTTGTCGATCCGTACTTCCGTCTCTTCCGGCGCTTTCGGCAACGCCCTCGTCGTTTTCAGCCTGGTCCCGCGCCGTAACAGCTCCTCGACATGCTCCCAGCCCTTCAGCACCGCCGAAATGCGCTCGCCGACCATCTGCATCCGGTCGGCCGTCGGTTTGCCGTGGAAATCGGGGTCCATCACTTGGAACGTGTCCACCACGATGCCGTCGGCCCTCGTCAAAATTTGTGCGTCGAGAATTTGCAAGCCGCTGCCGGCCATCACGCCGGCGATCTTGGAAAAGATTCCCGGCGTCAGTCCATTGCGGGTGATGACGGTGTATTCGCACACGCCGAGTTCCCCGTTGAACTCCGATTCCACCAGTACGTCTCCCTGATGGAGGCACCGGACCGCCGCCAGGTGGGCGGCGATCTTGGCCGGCCCAGTGGCATAGAGATACCTGTCTGGAAACTGCTTCAATTCACGTTCGATCCACGCTCGATCGATTTCCGACCGGCCGGCGAGAATCGGTTGGCGGCTCACGTCACCCACCAGTTGAGCCAGCCGTTCCGGCGCCTCCTGCGTCTCTCGCTCGCCGGAAACTTCCGTGATCGTCCGCTGATAGAGTTCGATGAGCAGCGATTCTTTCCACTTTGTCAGCACACCGGGGCCGACCGCGGCGATATCGGCAGCCGTCAGCGCCAAGAGTTTCTTGAGCACTTCCGGCGTTCCGACTTCGCGCGCGAACGGCAGGACCACCTTTTCATCGTTCGGGTCGCGGCGGAATGCCGTATGGGCCATGAGGAGGTGGCGATGGACCAGGAAGCTCAGCGTCCGCGTTTCCTGCTCATCGAAATCCAATCGGGCCGCCACTTCGTCCGCCAACCGTTTCCCGACTTCGCTATGGTCCTCTTCCTGTCCCTTGCCCAAATCGTGCATGAGCACCGCCAGATGCAGAATGTCCTTCCGCTTGATGCTGCGATAGACGTCTCCGAGCAGACTCGCCTCATGCCCCAACGCTTCGGCGCGGCCCACCGCCAGGAGACTGTGCTCATCGACCGTGTATTTGTGATACTGGTTGAACTGCATGAGCCCGCGGACGGTGCTCATCGCCGGCACCAGCTTCTCGAGCAAATGGGCCCGTTGCATGGCTTCCAGCGTCGGCGTGGTTCTCGGCCCCGCCATGATCCGAAGGAAAATCCGGCTCACGTCCGGCTGGTGGAACGCTTCAGCCGACACGTGATCGACATGGCGATGAATGTCTTCCAGCAGCGGCGGATCGATCGTGAGATGCTGCTCCCGCGCCAGGTCGAAGAGTCGTAACAGCAGGCTCGGACTTTCCAGCACCTTGGTGCGGGATTCCTCCGCCACCCCCAGCACGCCGCCCCGAATCACGAAGTCGCGGTCTACCCGCGTGGCCGGCAGGAGTTGCGCGATCCGCCGCCAAAACGACACCCTTCGGCAGCGTTCGACGAAGCGAAGGCAGCGCTCATGCAAGCCCATCGTATGTTTATAGTATTGCTGCATGAATTGTTCGACGGCCAAGAGGTGCGGCTGGTCCTGGAATCCGAAGTGTTGTGCCAGCCACACTTGCTCATCGAACGTCAGAATCTCCTGCGCCGTGCCGGCATGGACGTGCAACAGCGATCGAACCCGCCAGAGAAATTCTCGCGCTTCCGAGAGGGCCATGTAATCCGCCCGGGACAAAATACCGCGGTCCGACAGTTCCCGTATCGTGGGCGCCTGGTAGCGCGCCAGACCCGCCCACTGGAGCAGATGCAGGTCCCGCAGCCCTCCCTTGCTCTTCTTGACGTTCGGTTCGAGCAAATAGACGGTCTCGCCGAACTTTTCATATTCGCGGCGTCGCTCTTCCAGTTTATGATCCAAATAGGTATTCGTCGCCTGCGTCACGACCTTCCGCAGGTACCGGCCATGGAATTCCTGAAAGAGGTCCGCGCTGCCGGCCAGGAAGCGGGCTTCCATCATTGAGGTTTTCACCGTCGAATCCGCGCTCGCCAAGTCGAGGCAATCGGCGATGGTCCGCACACTGTATCCCAGTTGAAATCCGCAATCCCAGAGGGGATGCAACACGGAGCGGACGAAGAATTCGACCTGCTTATCCGAACCGGGCTGAAACAGGAACATGAGATCGATATCGGAGTGGGGAGCCAGTTCTCGGCGCCCGTAGCCTCCCAACGCCATCACGCAGCTTCTGCGAAGCCCCACGTTCGACAGCTCGTCGCCGCCCTGCCGTAGCGCCTGTCGAAAGCGACCGATGACGAGACCGTCGACAAACTCTGTGATCGCGACCAACGTTTCCGCGCCGGACCGGCCTGCCATCACGCGCTCAGCGATGGTCCGGCGATGTTCCTCAAGCAGCGCACCGAGATTCGAGGCCTCGACTGCCGTTCCGATGCCCTGTGATAATTCCCGATCCATCGTGGCTTTACAACGCGGTTTCGCCGGTCTCGCCGGTCCTGATGCGAACGGCCGCGCTCAAATCGCGGACAAAAATCTTTCCGTCGCCGATGCTCCCCGTCTTGGCGGCTCGCGCGATCGTTTCCAACACGCGCGGCACCTGACCGTCCTGTATCGCCACTTCGAGCTTCACCTTGGGGACGAACTCAATGGTGTACTCCTGCCCTCGATAGGTTTCTTTGTGTCCCTTCTGACGTCCGAATCCTTTGACCTCTGTGACGGTCATGCCCTGGACGCCGATCTCCAACAGGGCATCCTTGACCTCATCGAGCTTGAACGGCTTGATGATCGCTTCAACCAATTTCATATCGGTAACCCCCAAAGAGAAATGGATGTGAGGCTCAAAATGTCGGACCTGCTCACCCTGCCCAGCCCCGGCGCTTGGCGCCATACCCGGCAAGGCCGCATGGAGTGCGAACCACGGAGCGTCCTGCGTTCTATATGCGAGCACTTCGCACAACCGAGCACGCCGGTGGTCGATGCCTCCAGCCTCACGAGTAGGCGCCTTCGCTGTGCTGCATCGTATCCAAGCCCGTCGCCTCTTCCTGAGGCCGCACAGGCAGGCCCATGGCTCTGTCGATCCATTTCAGAATCGTATGACTGCCCGGGGACGAGTACACATCGGCGGAGACCACCAGCGTGAGTTGAACGGCACGGTGTCCGTGTGCGGCAAAGAGACCGACAACGAGCATCCCCAGGATGCCGCCGACTCCGTGAATTCCCACGACATTGAGGGGGATTATCATAGCCGAATCGCCTCTTCCACACAATTGCGATGTAGCACGCGACCCCGCCGACAGGGCTATGATCCTGGCTGCAAACGGATCGACGTAGCCGGCGGCCGGCGTGGCCGAGCCCGCGACGGTCACGCGCCGGCAACTCCCGGCGCCGCCATCTCATCAGGGCACCACACCACGCTTGCCGACTGTACCCGATCCGGCCAATCTCAAGCCCCAAAAGAAGGAAAGGCGTCCTCCCGATCCTCGCTGCGCGCAGACCGAAAGGACGCCTTTGTCCTGCTCGTTGTTTCGTTCGACGCCCGGCTCCAGAAGACGCCGCTGTCTTCGGAATGGGTCGGAATTTTATGCCCCCGGCGCCGGGTACGTCAAGCGCTTGTTCTCGTCGTTTCGCTCATCATGCACAGGCACCGCTCACCGCGTCTCACAACGCGCTTTCTCCTGTTTCACCCGTGCGAATGCGAACGACCGAGCTGAGGTCCCGCACAAAGATTTTCCCGTCACCGATGCTCCCGGTCTTCGCCGCCCGTACGATCGCCTCGATCACGCGTTGGACCTGATTGTCGGCTACGGCCAGCTCGATCTTGACTTTGGGAACGAAGTCGATGGTGTACTCGGTGCCTCGGTAGGCTTCTTTATGCCCTTTCTGGCGGCCGAACCCTTTGATTTCCGTCACCGTCATGCCTTGAATCCCGATCTCCTGCAGGGCATCCTTAACCTCATCGATCTTAAAGGGCTTGATAATCGCCTCAATCATTTTCATATCCGCCTCCTCAAGGGACAAACCGGCTGTTGAGCCTGTTCGCGCCGAACCTGATTCGAACGAGAGCCCGTGCTCTGCGTCCACGGCTCCCTGTGGTCATGAATAGGCCGCCTCATGGTGCTGACTGAGATCCAGCCCGTTCACCTCTTCCTCTTTCGTGACTCTGATCCCGATGACGGCGTCGATGCCCTTGAGGATGATATAGGTCCCCACAAACGCGAAGACCCCTGAGACGACGACGGCCGCGAACTGGATGGCGACCTGACCCGGATTCCCGAAAAACAGGCCGTCAGCCCCGGCCGGGTTGATGGCCTTGGAGGCGAATAGCCCGGTGGCGATGGCTCCCCACGAGCCGCCAACCCCGTGAATGCCGAAGGCATCCAGCGCGTCATCGTAGCCGAACTTCCCTTTGAGCACGACGGCGAAATAGCAAATCATCCCGGCGCCGATTCCTATGACGATCGACGGGAGCGGCCCCACAAATCCAGAGGCGGGTGTGATCGCGACCAACCCGGCGACCGCGCCGCTGGCCGCTCCCAACGCCGTGGGTTTCCCCGTGTACATCCATTCGGACACCATCCACGCCAAGGCCGCCGCAGCGGAGGCCGTGTTCGTCACCACGAAGGCGCTCGTCGCCAGCGCCCCCGAGGCCACGGCGCTCCCGGCATTGAATCCGAACCATCCAAACCACAGAAGCGAAGCGCCGATGATCGTGAGCGGGAGATTATGCGGCGGCATGGGTTCAGTCCCGTGACCATGGCGCTTTCCCAACGCCAAGGCGCAGGCTAAGCCCGCGAATCCCGAGCTGATATGGACGACCGTGCCTCCGGCAAAATCCAATGCGCCAAAATTTCTCAGCCACCCTCCGACCGCCCAGACCCAGTGGGCCAACGGATCGTAGATCAAGGTCGCCCACACAAGCACGAACACCAAAAAGGCGCTGAACTTCATTCGTTCCGCGAACGCGCCGGTGATCAAGGCCGGCGTGATCACGGCAAACATGAGCTGAAACACCATGAACGCCTGGTGAGGAATCGTCGCTGCGTAGTCGGCATTCGGGTCCAGCCCGACCCCGTTCAGCCCTAACCACTCGAAGCCTCCGATCAGGTGCGCCTTGTCAGGCCCGAAGGCGAGACTGTATCCCCACAGAACCCACTGCACGCTGATGAGACAGAGGATGATGAACGACTGCAGCATGGTGGCCAGCGCGTTCTTCCTGCGCACCATGCCGCCGTAAAATATCGCCAGGCCCGGCGCCGTCATGGCTAAGACAAGGGCCGATGAGATGAGCACCCAGGCCGTATCCCCCGTGTCGATCTTCGGAGGAGCCGGCGCCGGACTCGCAGCCGCGGGGGAAGTCGCAGGCGTCTGAGGCTGGGTTGGTGTCGCCGTCGGCGAGGTCTGACTTTGAGCCGGCGACTCTTGGGCCCAACCGATAGGCGCCGGCCCCAGGATGCCGACCAAGGCAACCAGGAGCGCGCTCATTGCCACGTGTCTCACAGCTCTCATGATGTCCTCCTTTTTGACTCTCTTTCAGAACACGTACATGACCTCGAACGAGAGGGTCTCCTGGTGATTCGTCGCTCTGCTGCCGTAGAGGAACGGGTTCTTGTTCGACTTGTCATACCGGAACTCGACCCGCGTGATGAGCGGCGGCACCGGCTTGAACTGCAGCGTCGGCGTGAGCTCCCAGACCGTCTGAGCCACAGGGAACGCGGGCGTGGTATTCGTCGCTCCGGCGCAGGTATTCGTGCCTCCACCGGTGTTCCAGGTGCCGGTGCATAGACGGCTTCCCCCCGCGTCTTCATAAATTTCTCCCCGGAAGCGGAAACTCCACCTCTCGTCGAAGTCGTGAATCAGATAGCCGGCCACCCCGTTCCAACGCGCATTCGCCGGAAGACTGGGGTTCACCGCCCTCGCCGGATTGTTCGACTCGTTGACGTAATACGGTTCCAGCACGACCGTGTCCTTGTCCGTCGGCTTCATCGTGATGATGAGTCCATTCGCAAAGCGCTTGGCGGAGGGGTCCCCGACCGCGCCGCCGGTCGGAGTAGGACCGGTCGCCGTGGTGGTGCCCGGCAGCGGGGAGGTAAAGGTGTCCCCGTAGTTCCGGTTCGCCTGTTCCGGCCCGTAGGAGCCGTACCAACTGATGCCGAATTTTTCGCTCGGCGTCAAAGCCACCAGGTACTCGATCGTTTTCCCCCTGTTGTTGTCATCCACGTTGTCCCATCCGTTGACGACCCCGAACGAGGCCAACACCATGGGATTGAACGTGTAGGTGAACCGAAGACCGGTCGTCGTGAAGGCTTGGCCCGTTCCGAACATGAAGGAGCGGGAAAAGTTGACATTTTCCCAGCTATTGATCACCTCATACCCGATGAGTGTATTCATCTTGCCGAACTGCACCTTGAGGCCGTTGCCGATCGGGAAGATGTATTCGGCGTAGAGTTCCTGAAAATCCAGCTCGTCGTTGCTGGTCCCTACTTGGTAATTCGTCCGCGCCCGGATCACCCGCGAGTCGAGGCCATAATTCAACCTGACGCGGAATCCGGCCCGGTCAAGGAGACTGCCGCCCGCATCCGCCGGTCGTTCCAGCATGATCTGGGCCAGATGCGGCATGAAGGCGTTGGCATTCGTGTCGAAGATATGCGCTTGGTTGAGGTTGCTGTCGGGATTGTTGAAGTTCTGAGTATACGCCACATCCACAAACCCTGAGATCTTGAACCCCAGCGTCTTCCAGAGGGATGGCGCATCCATCTTCTTTTCCAGATTCTCAAGCCGTTCGAGCACCTCAGGAGATGCCGCGCCGGCCGGCGGCGCCGGTTCCGCTCCGAAGCACACCGGCGCAGACAGTGCGGCAAGAAGGCTGCCGATCGTCAGCACGAGGCTGATACAGCCAGCGGATCGTGCGAGGAAGCGTGTCACCAACGTCCTTGGTTGCATTCGAATCCTCCTCTTCGTTGCGTCCCCGTAATCACGGCACGTGCCGGGGCCGGAGCGCATTTCATCCTCTTCCGCCATTACCCCCATGCCCTTCGCATGTTGCAGGAGAGAGGTCGCCTCTTTGTGCCTGACAACCTCGGCTGCTGTGTCGGGAGGACGCCATCCGCTGCGCGTCTCAAAAAAAACGTCCTTCCCCCATGAGGGGCAAAGGACGCCGGTGTCCTGAGCCGCATCTGCAGCCGATGGGAAACGCCGTTGTTTCCCGCACCCACATCGGGGACGCATGGCGTCGCCCCCGTCGCGGCGCTGATCCTTAGCAATTACGGTCAAAAGGGGAAAGCGGGGAAACGAGCAGCGAGTGAAGCCAGCGCCAGGAAAACCCTGGCACCAAGGGAATGGAGGGATCTATGGAGTCGTCGGCAGATCCGGCTCATCGAGGCCGTCCGCTCGCAAAAAACCGGTCGCGAGCGCGTACCGATGGAGTTGCACGCGGGTCTGCAGGCCGAGCTTCTCCTGCACGCGGGCTCGGTAGCTTTCGACGGACTTGACGCTCAGGTCCAGCCGCTCGGCGATCTGTCGATTCGTATAACCCTGCGCGACCATGATCAAGACCTCGCGTTCGCGCTTGCTGAGTGAGGTGGCGCTGTGATGCGGCGGACCGTCGGCGCCGGTGAGGTCGACCCCCAGCGCAGACTGGGCGAGCACTTCTTGACTACGAGAACAGAGATATTTCTTCCCCCCGACAACGGTCCGGATCGCCGTGAGCAGCTCGGCATCCGCGGCCTTCTTGAGGACGTAGCCCACCGCGCCCGCGTCGAAGGCGGCGCGCACATAGGCGATGTCTTCGTACATCGACAGGACCAGGACGCGCGCGCGCGGACAACGTCGCCGGATCTCCGGGATCGCCTGCAGACCGGTGCTCTTCGGCATGGAGAGGTCGAGCAACACCACATCCGGCTTCGCCTCGGCGACCCTTGTCACGGTCTCATTTCCGTCGGTGGCCTCGGCGATCACGCGCATATCCGACTGGGCCTCGACCAACATGCGCAGCCCGGCGCGGAGAATGGCATGGTCATCGGCGATCAGCAGGCGGATGGTCATGGTGAGGCTCCGGACGAGAGCGGAATGTCCAGGTACACCGTCGTCCCGTGCTCTTTGGCCGACTCGACCGTGAGGACGCCGCTGAACAGCTTCGCTCGTTCTTGCATGCCGTACAATCCGAGAGACCCGTTCTGTGCGGCGGTCCGGCGGACGGCCTCCGGATCGAAGCCGCAGCCGTCGTCTTCCACCACCAGCCGAACCGAGGAGGCGGTCGGCTGGATCAGGACGCTTGCCGTTGTCGCGTGGGCGTGTTTGGCGATGTTGGTCAGGGCTTCCTGCACGATCCGGTAGAGTGCGGTTTCAACGGACGGCGGTAAGTGGAGCCCGGCCAAATGTCCCACGTGCAGTTCCACGCGAATCCCATGGGCTCGGGCGAAGTCGGTGCAGAGACGCTGCAATGCCGCCGCCAATCCCATTTCATCCAGCAGCGCCGGTCGGAGGCCCTGGACCATGCGCTGGAGTTCATCCAGCGTCTGCGCGGCAACCTGTCGCAGCTTGGCCGCATGCTCACGAATGGCATCCAGGGTCGATAGTTCCTCGACGTTTCGAAGTCCGAGCAAGAGAGAGGCAAGGGCCTGCTCGGTCTCGTCGTGCAATTCACGCGCAATCCGCTGCCGCTCTTCCTCCTGGGCACTGATCAGCCGGTCGACCAGATGGACGCGCATTTCCTCCGCACGCTTTCGCTCAGTGATGTCCCGGAACGTGATGACTGCACCGGTGAGGAGCCCCCCTTCATAGAGCGGAGATGAGGACAACTCGGCAGGAAAGCAACTTCCATCTCGAGTCCAGAGGATTTCATCATCGACGCGACACGACTGTCCGGTCCGATACGCATGAGAGAGCGCGCATGTCTCGTCGGAGAAAGACGAGCCGTCCTGCCGGCTGGGGCGGGTCAACTCGTGGATGCGCCGGCCGATCAGGTCTTCAGGTTGATATCCCAATAACGCCGCGCCGGCTCTGTTGATAAAGGTACACCGTCCTTCGAGATCCATTCCGTAGATTCCTTCACCGGTCGATTCCAGCAACCCGATATGCTGCGAGCGGGCCGTCACGACCTTATTGACCAGGAAGGAGGTGTGAATAGCCAACCCCGCATTGACCGCCAGGGTCCCGATCGTCTCAGCATCCAGGTCCGTGAATTCGCCCGCCCGCCCCTGTTCCTTGACGAGATAGAGCCGGCCGAAGAGTCCATCATGCACCTTCACCGCCGTCCCGCAGAAGGTATACAGGGACGGACGAGGAAGGAGCGTTCTACCGTTGTCTGGTTGAAGCGTGAGATCTCTGAGGCGGAGCACGTGGTGCCCGTGGTCGAGCTTGCCGAGGAGACCTCGTTCGATGAGCACAGCCTCGATCGCCTGCCTCCGTGCTTCACCCATTTTCACAGAGAAAGCCTGAGCTGGAGGCGGTCCGCATTTGTCGAACATCACAAGGGAGCCGGATTCCGCCTCAGACAGCTCCACGGCGGCGTCCAGAACCAGTTGCGCAAGAAAGTTGAGCGACCATCCTTTGTGCTGGAGAGCCTTACTGACCGCATACAATGTCGCGATCCTGCGCTCAGTGGTCCTCTGCCGTCGGAGCCGATCGGCTCTGCTTGGTCCCGGCTCAACCGCCTGGCGTCGCACAGGATTATCTCCCCTTTCGCCTTTCATGGTTGCTCAGGGCGCGGCTCGGCCCTACCCGGCCGCATCTTGCCACTCCGCTCCTCAAAAGAAAAGGACGAAGCCTCGCGTGGACTGTCACGGCTCCTCCGACTCCGGTAGGCAGGCCCCGAGTCGGTCGATGGGGAACTCGCCGTAGTCCCTTCTTGGCCCTCCGAGGCCGGCAACTGTCTCCATTCCAGGCCGTCCGTCAAATCCCGACACCTTACTCCCGTCACTTGGGAACGGCTACATGCCCCCGCAAACTCCCCGAGACCCGAATGCCCGGAGGACATCGTGGGCAATTGTCGCATCCCGACCGAGAATCCGTCTACGTGGTGTTCTCCCCAACCGGGCCGTCGAGATCATGAGTTACTCTCCCCTAGTCTCTCACCCCTCAAACCGGCACTGAGACGTTGCCTTTGGGAGATCATTCAGACAGACTAGGGCGCCGGGGAAAAACGAGAGAGTCCACCGGCCCAGCGCGGAGAGAGGATGGATCGAACAACGCTCATGGTGCCGGCCGGAACGGCCGGTATGATCTTCTTCCTCGATGTCTTTTCGTCGCCCACCGTGGCCTGGTGGATTCTGTACTTTTTTCCCTTCCTGTCGGCGTTCTCGCTGCCGCACCGGATGGCGCCTATCCTCTTCGGAACCCTCGCAACGGTTCTGATTGTGATCGGAGCGCTCCTCCCCGGCTCTCCTTCCCCCGATTGGCCTGAGCTGGCCGGCCGCGGCTTAACGATTGCCGTCTTATGGGGGAGTATTCCCCTTCTCAGGCGGCTTCAAGACAGGCACCGGACGCCGTCGGCTTCACCGGACCTCGTCCATCATGAAGCACAGAAACGGCTTCGCCATTTGTTCGGCGAACGCGTGAAGGAACTGACCGCGCTCCATCGGACCGTTCACCTCCTGCAAGACAGCGCCAAACCGATTGAAGAGGTGTTGAGTCAGATCGTCGCGCTGCTGCCTCCCGCCTGGCAGTATCCCGAGATCGCCCTTGCCCGCATTACGTTCGGCGACCTGGTCTTTACCACTCCGAGCTTCGTCGAATCGCCGTGGAAGCAGACGGCCTCCTGGGTCACGCTGGACGGGGTGAGCGGAACGATCGAGGTGATCTATCGTGAAGCGAGACCGCCGGAAGTCGAAGGCCCGTTTCTCGCCGAGGAGCGCGACTTGATGAATTCATTGGCCGACAGCCTCTCCTCTTATCTCAATCGCCGTCGCGCGGAACTGGCCCTTCGCGAAGCCCATGAGCGCATGCAGGCCCTCTCCCAGCAACTGATGGAGGTTCAAGAGAGCGAGCGTCGCCGCCTCGCGCTCGATCTGCACGACGAGATCGGCCAAGCCCTCACCGTCGTGAAAATGAACCTGCAAACGATGCAACGCTGCCAGGACACCTCGGACCTCGCGGGTCTGCTGAAGGATAGCTCGACCGTCATCGACCAAACCCTGCACCATGTCCGCGATCTCTCGCTCGAGTTGCGCCCCTCACTGCTGGATGACCTTGGACTCGTGCCGGCCGTGCGCTGGTATCTGAATCGCCAAGCTCAGCGGGCCGGCTGGAGCGTCGACGTGCAGATGGACGAATCCCTTTCGCCGTCGCAAGATGTGGCCATCGCGTGCTACCGCGTCATCCAGGAAGCCATTACGAACATCATCCGCCATGCGAACGCAACCCGCGTCACGGTATCGCTACAGCTGCACGAGGGTAATCTCCTCCTCCACATCCGTGATAATGGGGACGGGTTCGAGACCCAGAAAGCGTTAGCCGACGCGACGAATGGCCGAAGCATGGGTTTGCTCGGGATGCAAGAACGCATTCGGTTTTTGAATGGAACCATCTCCATCGACTCCACCCCGGGACACGGGACCGAGGTCCGGGCGCTGGTTCCTTTATCACCTGCTTCATCAACTTCTCAGTCCGAGGTCTCGACCTAAGATGAGTGCGATTCGCGTGCTCCTGGCGGATGACCATAGCCTGATGAGGGCCGGCCTTCGGGCGCTCTTGAAGAGTCTTGCGCTGGTCCAGGTCGTCGCGGAGGCAGGGAACGGACACGAGGCGATCCAGCTTGCCGAGCAACATCAGCCCGATATTGTGATCATGGATATCGGCATGCCGGGGCTCAATGGCTTAGAGGCCGCGGCGAGAATAGTGAAACTCAGTCCGGCGCCTCGAGTCATGGTCCTCTCGATGCATGCCAATGAAGAATACGTCCGGCGCGCCCTGCAGGCCGGAGCGGCAGGCTATCTGCTCAAGGGCGCGGAGCCGGCCGAGTTAGAGCTGGCCATTCAGGCCGTAATGCGCGGAGAAACCTACCTCACACCGGCCGTGTCGAAGCTGGTCGTCCAAGACTATCTCCATGGCGGGGGACCGAAGTCCGATTCGCTCCAGGAGCTTACCCCACGCCAACGGGAAATCCTGCAACTCGTTGCGGAGGGCCATTCGAGCAAAGAGATCGCCAACAAGCTCAACCTCAGCATCAAGACCGTGGAGACCCACCGGGGCGAGTTGATGAACCGACTCAACATCCACGATATCGCCGGGCTCGTCCGGTACGCCATTCGTACCGGTCTCGTGACACCTGAATCGTAGCCCGCTTCCGCCTGACCCCCATCGCCCCCTCCATCGCCCTCCCCGCATCACCCCCCGACTCTGCGGAATCGCCGACTGAAGATCCAGTGTATCCTCCCGGGCGTCCTCAGGGGTTCCCCCGATACCCGTGATCGCCATCCAGTCGGATAATGGCAAGCAGATAACAGGCGGTGCCGTAGACAATCAGACGGACTAACCCAGGCAATGATCTCAGGAGGTGGCCGATGACGAGGACGGGGCAGAACCAGACAATGAGACGTATGCTGTTGGCGATCTCGGCGGTGCTCTCGCTCGCTTTGATCGGGACTGTGGGCAACTCCTTCGCGACAGATCAAGTCATCCCGAACGACCTCGAAACCCGGGTCGCGTCAGACGGTACGGCTGAGGATCATCTTGCCGCAGCACTCCTCTACCAGAAAGAGGCCCAGCGAGCGCAGGCCGAGGTGAACAAGTACCAGCAGACAGCGGCCTCCATCCGGCCCATCGAAGATCCCAAAGGGTTCCGGCGGAACGCGCTGACGACGGCGGCGCAGACGCACCAGCTGTATGCAGGCGAAATGCAGCAGCTCTATGCCGCGCATCAGACAAAAGCCGACACCATGCTGGGCAAGCATCAGCCGCAGTAGGAATCCCGCACAGGGCCGAGATGATCCGGATCGTGTGTCCCGATCATCTTGGCCCACGCAATATTCTTTCCGTCGTCACCTCGATCTCCGACATCCGCGACAGACTGGCCCCCTGAGTGCTCTACCTCCCCTAGCATAGCCCTTCTATCTATATCCACAGTATCCACAGTGCAGATGGGTTACCGTCTTCGCGCGCGCCGCATTCAATACCACGTGGCGGCAGCGTTCCGAGCGAATGCGCCTCCTTCTCGACGAGGGTCGCCGTACGCCGGGCCTGAACCAAATTCCCGACCTGTCGATGTCGTCGATTGACCGTTTGCTAGAACGGCTATTCCATTGCCGCATGTCTCGGAAGAGGTTCGGTTGATGTCCCTGCGCGGCATTCCCACGACTCCACACATGACGGACGGCTCTCCCGCCGAGCGGATGACGGCAAGACCTTGTACCTTCCGAAAGGAGGTCTTGCTATAATGCGCCGGCTTGATCATGCGGCTCCAAGCGACGGTCCCAGGAAACAGGCCATGGAATCATCCCAAGGAGGTGCACGATGCGATCCGTCCTAGTTCTTATCATTGGTTTCCTGCTGGGAATCGCGGTCATCACCATGAAAACGGGCGCCCCATCCCTACCCATCACACCGTCCGTGAATGCGGCTGACGGGTCGGTGGAACAAGGGTCTGATAAACCGTTCGGTCCTGAGGATCTCTTAGCGGAGGCGGAGGTCTACGACCACGAAGCCGATATCATTCAAGCCGAAGTGATGCAGTATAAGCGGAGGGCGGCGGCCATGACCTCGACTACGGACCCGAAAGGCTTTCGGCGAGCGGCGATGACGACGGCGGCGCAGTCGAAATCCAAAGCGGTGGCCGAGTTGAGGCAGCTTGCCGCGCATCATCGCGCTGAGGCGAACCGAATGACGGCCAAACAGTCATCACCGTAGGCTCTGCAAGGACTCTCGTTACGGAAGGCGGTGATTGGCAAGCCTGGTTTGAAAGGGGACTGGCCCCGTCAAGGACGCCGGAGTCAGTCCCCGAGCAGCATTATAAGAAACCGAGCGATGAGCCCGCCATGGCGTCAGCCCACTCTCGCTAGCCCCCACCAGTACCCCATCACTCCCCCTCAGACCCTGCGGAATCGCCGACTTAAGATCCAGTGCATCCCCCTGGGCGTTCTCAGGGGTTCCCCCGATATCCGTGATCGCCATCCAGCCGGATAATGGCAAGCAGATAACAGGCGGTGCCGTAGACAGCCAGACGGACTAACCCAGGCAATGATCTCAGGAGGTGGCCGATGACGAGGACGGGGCAGAACCAGACAATGAGACGTATGCTGTCGGCGATCCCGGCGGTGCTCTCGCTCGCTTTGATCGGGACTGTAGGCTGCTCCTTCGCGACAGATCAAGTCCTCCCGAGCGACCTTGAAACCCGCGTCGCGTCAGGCGGTACGGCTGAGGATCATCTTGCCGCAGCACTCCTCTACCAGAAAGAGGCCCAGCGAGCGCAGGCCGAGGTGAACAAGTACCAGCAGACAGCGGCCTCCATCCGGCCCATCGAAGATCCCAAAGGGTTCCGGCGGAACGCGCTGACGACGGCGGCGCAGACGCACCAGCTGTATGCAGGCGAAATGCAGCAGCTCTATGCCGCGCATCAGACGAAGGCCGACACCATGCTGGGCAAGCATCAGCCGACCCAATAAGAGATATTTGGGGGGGTCGATATCCTCAGATTGGACGGCGGCTGTTTAGCTAGAGGGGCTTAGATCAGCCAGCCGTCCAGGTTATTTTCCGCCCTGCCGAATCGTTCTCTGTTCAGACAGCAGTTCATTTCTCCTTCCCTGCATGCTTCGCTTTCTCCATCAACAACTCTGCCTCAATGCGATGAGTCCTGGCATGAAAACGAAGCTCGCCTGCCATCGCCCTGTGTGAGTCTGCCGCGACTTTTTTCCCATCTCGCCGGAAGCCCTTCGTATCCGTGAGAGAAGTGATGGTAGCCGCCTTTTGTTCGTAGCGCTGCGCCTCCTTCTCATGATGTTCCGCTTCCTGATCATACTGTTTCGCCTTGTCGAGGAGTTCCTGCACGATGTCCTCGTCTTCCGCCACCTCGTCTCCCGCGAGCGCTTCATGGACCCCACCGGACACGGACGATTCAGGCTGATGCCTGAGCAACGATCCCGGAAGACCGGTCATGCTAAGAGCAACAACTCCGACGATCGCCACGAGAGCCATGAGAATTCGGATACGTAGGCGCATCGCAATGGACCTCCTTCAATTGGATAAGGGATGAGCACTGTTCGCGACGGTCAGAGTGCGACTCAAGCCTGCGTAAATCTGCACTCTCCGATGATCGCACCTCTGTCCGATCACCCGACCGGACAGGGCAGCCTTCTCACGTCGGCGTGGTTCACCCAGCCTGCCAGTCCGGCTTCGGTCTCTACGCGAAAATAGGCCGCGTCGACCGGTTCGGCGACGGCCATGACGGAACCTGCATCGAACATCGTAATGACGTGTCCGTCGCCCCTCGCCGACCTCACAGGGGCTGCCTCGTGTCTCGGCGCCAGACAGACCAACGGCAGAGTCGAGACCGCGTCCTCCTCCCGATGCACCGAGGAGGTTGCAGCAGATCGCTCGACCGGTAACGCAAGCGACGCCACTTGTTCTCCGGTTGCGGGCTTCCGGTCTGCGCGACCCGTCGATTCCGACGCTCGCGGCTCATCCACCGGCCGAACTTCTGAAATCTGTTCACGAAGCGCCTGGGCGAGACGCAACAGGAGCGCGGCACCAGACTTCGGCTCAGACTCCATCGGTCCCACGACACCATCATACCTGTCATGCCTTTCCAAGCCCATTCCAGCGGCAATGAGAGCGATTCGGTATCCCTCGGCGTACAGTTGGATGCACGCCGTATACTTGCCAAGCCCCGAAGATCCGCCGGCCTCTGTCGCCAGCGCATGCACCACCGCCATACTCTCCGGGCAATTCACTTGTGGAACGTTGACCACTCCCAACCGATCGAGGCGCACCTGACGATTCTCAATCGTGAAGGGAGCAGGCTTGGCCGGCAAGGGGGACGGGACGCTGCCCTCAGCAATCCGAGGCGACTTCGCCAGCGTTCGAGCAAAGGCGCGCTCGACCGCCCGGATTACGGCATTGGCTTCAAGCGTGGCGGGAAGATCGTACGATTGAGAGAGAACGGCGCGAGGCGTTGTTCCGGGGGTCGACGCACAACCGGTGACGAATAGAGTCATGAACAGGGCAAAAACGACGTGGAGAAAGACAAGTGACCGTGTCATTTCTGTGGGCTCCTGTGCAAAAAAAAGTCCTCAGCCCCTTGCGGGACGGAGGACATCATCGTCCAGTTGTCGGCAACTCGCCGATCTCCGGGAAACGCCGTTGTTTCCGTTATGGTCCTGTGTACCAAGGTTCAGCAGAACCGGAAAGCGGGGAAATGGGAACAATGTAGAGGGGATGCCGGGGAAAACCTGGCACGGCTCCGGAACCCTTCGGGAACCGCTTGAGGCCTGGTTTATGGCCCAGCCCGATCACGAGCGATGAATGACGATCCGCTTCCGCCAGATCATGTAGAGCACCGGAATGACCAGTAGCGTCAGCACGGTGGATGACACCATGCCGCCGATCATCGGCGCGGCGATGCGTTTCATGACGTCGGCGCCAGTGCCGGTGGTCCACATGATCGGCAGTAGGCCGCCCGTGATCGCGGCGACCGTCATCATCTTGGGCCGCACTCGCTGTACCGCCCCTTCCATGATGGCTTCGCGCAGATCCCGCGCCGTCGTCATCCGGCCTTCGCGGGTGCGCCGGTCATAGGCCTCATCGAGATAGACCAGCATCACCACGCCGGTTTCCGCCGCCACGCCGGCCAGCGCAATGATGCCGACCCACACAGCCACGCTCAAGTTGTAGTGCAGACAGGCCAGATACCAGACGGCTCCGATCGCGGCGAAGGGGACGGACAGCAGCACGATCAGGGATTTCGCAAGCGATCGGAAATTGAGGTACAGGAGCAACAGGATCACGGCGAGGGTCACCGGAACGACGAGCTTGAGCCGTTCTTCGGCCCGCACCAGATGCTCGTACTGACCGGTCCAGATCAGCCGGTATCCAGCAGGCAGAACGACTCGTTCTCGTACCGCGCGTTGAGCGTCGAGGACATAGCCCCGCAAGTCGCGTCCACTGACCGAGACCGATACCAGACCGGCTAGGGCCCCCGCTTCGTCCGCGATCGACGGCGGCCCCTGTGTGACCACGATCTCCGCAATCTGTCCGAGCGGAATCTGCGCGCCGCTCGGCGTGGGAATGAGCACCCGTTTGAGCCGGTCTGGATCGTCACGTAATTCACGCTGGTAGCGGACATTCACCGGATACCGTTCCCGCCCCTCGACCGTCGTCGTCACGGTCTCTCCCCCGATCGCCGACGTGATCACCGCTTGCACATCTCCCACCCCCAGACCGTAGCGGGCCGCCTCGCGCCGGTTGACGATCAGGTCGAGGTAATAGCCTTCGTTCAATCGCTCCGCAAATGCGCTGTGCGTGCCCGGCACAGTCCCCAACGCCTGTTCGATCTCGATCCCGATTTTCTCGATCGTCTTCAGGTCCGGCCCCAGAACCTTGATCCCGACCGGACTGCGTACGCCGGTCGTGATCATCTCGGTGCGGGTCTGGATCGGCATCCACCAAATATTCGGGAATCCGGGAATACGTACCTTGGCATCCATTTCGTCCAGCAATCGGTCCCAGGTCATGCCCGGCCGCCATTGTGCTTCCGGTTTGAGCGTGACCGTGATTTCCGCCATGCCCACAAAGGCCGGATCGGTGGCGGTCGGCGCTTTGCCCATCTTGCCGAACACGCGCTCCACTTCTGGAAACGTCGTCAGCAACTGGTCCTGGACCTGCAAAATCTTGGTCGCTTCAGGAATCGACAGGCCGGGCACGGTGGTCGGCATGTAGAGAATGGTCCCCTCGTTCAACGGCGGCATGAACTCCGCGCCGAGTCGCATGAACTCCGGCACGGTGACCGCCATCGCCGCGACCGCCAGCGCCCCTGCCAGCCAGGGGACTCGCAGCGCGCCTAAAAGGATGGGGCGATAGAGTCCGATCAGCAACCGGTTCAATGGATTCCTGGTTTCAGGTCGGATGCGCCCTCGAATCAGCAGGACCATCAGCACAGGAGCCAACGTCACCGACAGCCCTGTGGCGAAGAGCATCGCAAACGTTTTCGTATAGGCCAAGGGCGTAAACAGTCTTCCTTCTTGAGCTTCCAACGCAAAGATCGGCAGGAACGACACGGCGATCACCAGCAATGAGAAAAACAGGGGCCGGCCGACTTCTTTCGCGGCGGCGATGATGGTCTCAGTGCGGTTTGCAGTCGGAGCCTGTTCCAGCCGCTTGTGGGCGTTCTCCACCATCACAATAGCGGCATCCACCATCGCGCCGATGGCGATGGCGATCCCGCCGAGCGACATGATATTCGACGTGATCTTCAAGTAGGCCATCGGAATGAACGCAAGCAGCACGGCGACTGGCAGAATGAGAATGGCCACAAGCGCGCTACGGAGATGAACAAGAAAGACCATCGCGACCAGGCTGACGATGACGCTCTCCTCGACCAGCTTCTCGCGCAGCACGGCGATCGCTCGATGAATCAGCTCAGACCGATCATAGGTGGGAACGATGCTCACACCATTCGGAAGCGCAGCCCTGATCTCTTCCAGTCGTGCTTTTACTCGCTCGATGACGGCGAGCGCGTTCTCCCCGGCCCGCATGATGACGATGCCACCGACGGTCTGTCCCTTGCCATCCAACTCGGCGATGCCCCGCCGCTGATCCGGCCCGACCTGGACCCGCGCGATGTGCCTGATCAAGATCGGCGTCCCGCGTTGATCCGTCGCGACGGGAATCAACTCGATGTCATCGACGGAGCGCAGGTAGCCGCGCCCTCGAATCACATACTCGGTGCCGGCCATTTCCAAGACACGGCCGCTCACCTCTGCGTTGCTGTTTCGGACCGCCTCGATCACGGTCTTGATCGGCAGCTGGTAGGCCGCCAGCCTGTTCGGGTCCACTTCGATCTGATATTGTTTGACGAAACCGCCGAACGCCGACACCTCCGCGACGCCGGGCACGCTTTCCAGTTGATAGCGCAGATACCAATCTTGCAGGCTCCGGAGCTGGGCGAGATCGTGCGTCCCGGACTCGTCCACCAACGCATATTGATAGACCCAGCCGACGCCGGTGGCATCCGGTCCGAGGGTCGGTGTCACGCCCATCGGTAACTTGCCGGTCAGCTTCTGCAAGTATTCGAGGACGCGACTCCTCGCCCAGTACAGGTCGGTCCGGTCCTCGAAGATCACGTACACGTACGAGAGCCCGTATTCGGACACGCCTCGGACCCGTTTGACTCTGGGAGCCGCGAGCAACGAGGTGACGACCGGATAGGTAATCTGGTCTTCAACAAGCGTGGGGCTGCGCCCCGCCCATTCGGTGTAGATGATCACCTGGACATCCGAGAGGTCCGGAATGGCATCGAGGGGAACGTCCATCACAGCCCAGGCGCCCCAAGCGGCCAACAGGAGCACGCTCAAGATCACCAAGACCGGATTCCTCGCGCTCGCTTCGATCAGTCGTTCGACCATACCAGTCCTCATGAATCTCCCATCGCCACCCTATATTGAAAATGCGGGTGGCGCCGGCCGGGGTGTGAATCTCACCCGCCCAGCCCGCCTGCGCCGAGACGCAGGATTTTCCCAAGCGCGCGCAGCGAGGTCCCTACACCGGGCGGGTGCGAGCACGGACGGGCTGGTCGGCGACAGGACGCGCATGTTCAATCACCCTACATTCCTCCCCCGCCAACCATGAACTGGAACTTTTCGGCGATCGGCGGCTTCCCCTGAATAGTCACCTGGACCGTCACCACCCAGGTGCCGCCCATGCCGAACATCACCCTGCCTTCATAGAGACCGTCGCTTGTATGACGGGCTGCCGCTTTGGAATCGGTCATCCCTGGCATCGGCATGGTGTAGACAAAAACAACTTGCGCATTCGTCACCGGCTTGCCGGCTTGATCGGTAACTTTGAGCTTGAGCAGCACCTCACCGGCTTTCGGTTTGTCCGGCACCGTCGTCAACGTGAGTGAGAGCCCGGAAGACCGGCGAGTCTCGGCAACCACGATTGCGTTCTGGTCACCCATCTGCATCCGCGGCATGCCCTCCATCCCCGGCATGTCTTCCATTTTCCCTTCGTAGGCGCCGCGCATCTGCCAATCCGCCATGCCGATCCGGCCCATCATGGCTTGCATGCTCGAGGCCGACGCCAACTTGCTCTCTGCATCCAGCAGGAAATTGGCGGACGTCACGATCCGATCCCCTTCCGTGAGTCCTTCCAACACTTCAACAGAGTCCTGGCTCCGACGACCCAGCTTGACCGAAGCCGGCTCGTACCGCCCTTGTCCTCGATCCATAAACACCAGCTGGCGGAGTCCGGTTTCCAGCACCGCCTCTTTCGGCACGGCCAACGTCTTGACCGAGCTGGTGGAGAACGTGACGTTTCCATACATCCCCGGCTTCAGCTTCAAGCCGGGATTCGACAGCTCCAACCGCACCCGCACCGTGCGGGCTTCCATATTCAACGACGGGTAGATGTAGGCCACCCGGCCTTGGAACGTCTCGCCCGGATAGGCGACGAACGAAACCGACGCCGGCTGGCTCACTTTCACCGCCGCGACTTCGGACTCATAGACGTCGGCGATGATCCAGACCGTCGAGAGGTCCGCAATCTCGTACAGCGTGGTACCCGGTTCGACATATTTCCCCGGCAGGGCTTCCCGCGTGAGCACCACTCCGGAGGCAGGAGCGTAGACCGTGAGAAGCGGTTCGGCCCTCCCTCGGCGTTCCAGCGCTCCGATTTGGGCATCGGTCAGATCCCACAGTCGCAGCCGTTCTCGCGCGCCGGCTACGAGGGAAGCGGCGTTGGCTTTCACTTCAGCGAGGGGACTGTCGGCCAATTGGCCCTGGGCGTTGACTGCGAGAAGATACTCGTCTTGCGTCGCCAGCAGATCAGGCGAGTAGAAGGTCAAGAGCGGATCGCCTTTCCGTACCGGGCGGCCGATCGAATTGACGAAGACCTCTCGCACCCAGCCGGGAGTTTTCAGTGTGACCTGTGTGAACCCTCGCTCGTCATAGCCGACCGTGCCGACCGTGCGAATCTGTTCTTCCAACGTCACGTGGGTGGCCGGGGCGCTGCGAACGCCGATCAACTGTCTCGCCACAGCCGGAATCGCGACCGCGCCGGAGGGTGGGGCGGCCGTTTCACCCTGCCTCTCCATGGTCATACCGACCACGCCGCCCATCATCCGATGGGCGGCGAAGAATCCGGCGATGCCTCCGACCAACAGGCTGATAGCCGCAAGGCCTGCCGCAAGACCTTTTCTACGCATGTCGTGAATCATGGCTTATGCCTCCATAACTAAATAACAGTTGGTTATGCGGCGGCCGCTCTATCGTTGTATCGAGGCTACGGCCGCGGATAACAGCCCCAGTGCTTGTTGTTTTATTCACTCAACCTTCCATCCGCGAAGCAGAGGGACAGGCACCCCTCGACGAGCTCGAGGAGCCAGTCCCTTAACTCAATTCGATTCCGACCACCTGCTCAAGCTCGGCCAGTCGGTGCTGTCGCTCGACAAGCGCCTTGAAATATTCGAGTTGAAATCCCCGCAACGCCCGCTCGGTTTCGATCAGATCCAGAAATCCCGCCTTCCCCGCGCGATATCCGGCCCGCGCCGACTCCAAGCTCTGCGCGGCTTGAGGCAGGATCGTACTGTGATACAACCCCGCCACTTGGTCGGTCGCGCGGACCTTGGATAAGAGGTCTTTGATTTGATACCGAGTCTGGTTTTCCAACGTATGGTGCTGCGCCCGCGCGGCCGCGGCCGCCGACGCGGCTTCCTGGACGCCGGCGTCGTATTTCGGCTTCGACCAGAACGCGAAGGGAATACTCATCCCCACATAGGCGCCGAATCCGTCGTTCGCCTGAAAATTCTGGAAGCGCTGAAACGCGACATTGAAGTCCGGGTAGTATTGCCGCTGCGCCAACTGATGAGACTGCTCGTTCCGCTGCACAGCCAGTTCGGCCGCCTTCAACTCCGGACTGCGGCCCAGCGCGAGACGCTGGAGGTCCTCGACCGTCTTGTCGATCGGCAGCCGGGACGGCTCCTGAGCGCGGCCTAACTGCCTGGCCGGGTCGCGATCAAGCAGCGTATTCAGCATCGCCTCCGCCGTCTCAAGCCGCTGTTCGAGCACGGGAGCATGTTGGTGCAGGATGGACAATTCGACCTGCGCCTTGAGGACATCGGCCTGCGACCCTTTTCCGGCACGGAATCTCGCCGCCGCGATCTCGACAAACTGTCTGAGCAGGTCCACCTGTTCATGATGGATCTGGAGCGCCTTCTGCGCGAGAAACAGGTCGTAGTATGCCTGCTTGAGCCGCGCGACCAGTTCCCGCTCCTTCGCCCGCACCGCCTGCTCGGTCATCTCCGCCGAGCGGCTCGCCACTTCGCCTTTGAGCGCGAGCTTCCCCGGAAAGGGAAAACTCTGCGAAAGACCGAAAATCGTGTTCTGCGCCTGGGTCACATTGAACGTCTGCGGAAAATTCCACAGTTGGACGGACAGGGTCGGGTCTTCCAGCGTCTTGACCTGCGGGATCCGACTTCGGGCAGCCTCCCATTGTTGGTGCACCGTGACGATTTCTGGATTCCGCGCCAGGGCCTCTTGGATCAATTCAGGCAACGCCAGTATCCTCTCTTGCAGACTATCGGCTTCCTGCGCCTCCGAGAGGGACGCAGTCACGAGCGCCAAGCCGAAGGCTGCAGCGATGACGCAACGGATTCGTGTCGTGTATCTCATGTGGAGATCCTCCTCGGGTTCCCCGCAGTTCGTTGGGAGTCGACAGGTCGATCGCGAGCGCCGGAAGCAACCGGCGAACGGATCGAACCGCCGGGACTACGCGCGGAACGGCGGATGCTATGACGAAGGAGCGACGATCAGGAAAAAACCGGGAGGATCAGATGCGAAGCACGGAAGTTTTGAGCAGAAGATCCTGTGGGGGACCGACCGCAAGATGGTGAGACAGGCGGCTGCGCTGTGAGGCGAACAACACGAGCGGAGACGTCGAGGCGGTGTCTTCCGCACAGATGGTCTGACAGTCGAGAGTTGGGTGGAGATCTACGACGGACTGCACGCTGAGCGTTTTGAAGGCATCGCAGAACTGGCGCACCGGTTGCTCATCCGGAGTCGAACAACCATTTCCCATTCCTGCGGCAGTGACACCATTCACCGGCAGGAGACAGGCATACGCGTTGAAGCTGAGCCCGAGGAACAGCACGATTAGCGCGGCGGCAAGAGCGACCCGTCCATTCCGCATTGGGCATCCCTTTCGAAACTAAGCGGAATCCTATCAACGCGCATGCCGGCTGTCAATCTACCCTCTCCAGCAGCAGTTGTTTATGTTCCTGCCAGTCCACTTATGTTAGAGTCACTCAGTTCCGGCAGAGTCCTGAACGAGGAGCCAAGGGAACGGCATGAGGTCGCAGACCGCTCACAGTCACACAGTTGCGTCGATCAAGTCGGTCGCCGCGCTGATGGCCTCGTTCGCCATCAGCCTTGTGGCAACGGCCTGCGTTTCGCCGGAAAAACCGCAAGTCATGATTCACGAAGATCCCCGAGGCGCGGTCTATCTTGAGGACATGGCGGACGCATCCTTTCATGCTACGCATCCTCTCTTGCTCGATTCCGCCGTCATCGCTCATGTGCTGCAAGGCATGTTTGTGGAAGAGGACCAGCGACTCCTCCAGACGCTGGTCGCCGGAAAAGCGATCCCGGTTCGGACGTTCTCAGATGAGGACGCGGAATTCCTCGCGCCTCACATTGTCGTCGCCTTATCGCGGGCGACTGCACTGCAGCGCGTGAGGTTTAGGGTGATCAACACCACCGCGGCTGGCACAGAGACCACCGGAGGCGCGCTCTACACGTCTGGCCGGTCATTCCATGTTTCATTGACCCAGTATCGCTACAATCCTGAGAAACCGATCCATGGCTCGAAACCTGGGAGGCAGCTTCCTGACCGCACGGGGCTTGACCAGCATCGTGTGCTGTTTCTTCCCGATTCTGCGGTGCGGCCTCCTGACTCAGATGCGCCGACTGCGTACTTGGACAAGCCCGCTCAGTTGACGGTCGTAGTCGATTACGAAGCCCTGGCCCAGTTTGCCGAAATCCGAGACCGGCCGATGAGGTCGCTCCCGCTGAGAGCGCCACAGACACCGATGCCGGAACAGGCGCATGCTCCAGCACACACGCGTGAACCGCCGGCTGCAACCACTGAAGACCTTCAGTCCATGCGGGTCCTGCTCGAGAAGCAGGCTGATGAAGTAGAGGCGTTGAAGAAACAGCTGGAATCGCTGCAGCGTCAACAGACGGAAGCTGCGGCGACTTCTCCGACACCGAAGACCAAGAAGCAACCCGCTTCACGCGTGCCGGGCGCCACGCCGTGAATCCGTACCCCCCAACTGCCGGCGGAATGCCCGTTCCTCTTGTCAGCGGTACGCATTCGTAATCGGCATACGGCGATCCTTGCCGAGCCCTCGATGCGTGATCTTGATGCCGACCGGGGCCTGACGGCGTTTGTACTCACTGCGGTCCACGAGCGCCACGACCCGCAACACGGTCCTGCGATCGAAACCCATGCCCACCATATCTTCCACGGACCGGTCGTCCTCGACGTACGCCTTGAGAATGGGGTCCAGGACGGCATAGGGGGGCAAACTATCCTCGTCCTTCTGATCGGCTCTCAATTCTGCCGTCGGCGCGCGATCGAGAATCCGTTTCGGAATCACCGGCTGTCGCCCTCGACGATTCCGGCGATGTGCCAGGTCGTAGACCATCGTTTTCGGGACGTCCTTGAGGACCGCAAACCCGCCGGCCATGTCGCCGTACAACGTGGCATAGCCCACGCTCATCTCGCTCTTGTTGCCCGTCGTCAGCACCAAATGACCGAACTTGTTGGACAGCGCCATGAGCAGATTCCCCCGAATGCGGGCTTGGAGGTTTTCCTCCGTCTGGTCCACCGTCGTCTCGGCAAACGCCTCGTCCAACGTTCGGAGATAGCCTTTGAATGTCGGGGTGATCGACAGGGTCTTCATCCGAATGGCCAGCCGCCGGACCAGTTCGATCGTGTCCTCGCGGCTCTCACGCGACGTATAGGGAGACGGCATGAATACGCCTAGTACGTTGTTGGCTCCCACGGCATCGACGGCAACCGCGGCCGTCAAGGCGGAATCAATGCCGCCGCTCAGTCCGATGAGCACGTGCCTGAATCCGTTCTTCTTCACGTAATCACGGACGCCCACCGTCAGCGCCTCGTACACTTCGTCCAACGGATCGGCAAGGGGCTCGACCGCCGCAAGGATCCGGGTCCGCCTGTTCCGAGGCCTGGTGCGCAGGACGACCCTTTCGACAGCCATCGCGGCCGACGCCTCCGCGCGCGATGTCCTGCCCCTGGCGGCCCTGGACCTGGCCACCGCGTCGACGTCCAGGTCGACCACCAGAAGCTCTTCCTGGAAGCCCTTGGCCCTCGCGACGAGATCGCCCGCATGGTCGAGGACGACGCTGTGGCCGTCGAACACCAGTTCATCCTGTCCGCCGACCATGTTCGTATAGGTCACGATCACCCCGTTGTCCCGGGCGCGGGTCGCCAACATCTGCTCGCGCGAGCGGCTCTTGCCCATGTGAAAGGGTGACGCATTGATGTTCACGATGATTTCCGCCCCGGCCGCCGCCTGACGTCTCGTCGGCCCATGGGGCAACCAGATGTCCTCGCAGATGTTCACGCCCACGACGGTGCCGTTGATCGTGACCAGCGGCAGCCGACCCCCGGGAGTAAAATACCGGCTCTCGTCGAACACGCCATAGTTCGGTAAATGCCGCTTGGCATAGGTCGTCACCAGCCGGCCTTCCGCCAAGAGGGCGGCGGCATTGTAGATTTCGTGCCGTCCCGCCGCCACGACCGAGGACGACGGCGGATGGCGACCGGCCGATTCTTCCCGGCCGACGTAGCCCACGATGGCGACGACGCCCCTCGCGGCGCGCACCACCTCATTCAAGACGCGGCGATTGTCCTCGACGAACTTCGGCTTCAGCAGAAGGTCTTCGGGAGGATATCCCGTGATGGCCAATTCCGGAAAGGCCACGAGGTCAGGCTTCGCAGCGCGCGCCTCGCGCAGCCAACGGAGGATACGCCGCGCGTTGCCGTCCAAGTCGCCCACCGTCGGGTTCATCTGTACCATGGCGATGCGAAACGTGCGCATGGGGTCAACCCAAAAAAAACGCCCTCAACCCCTGGAGGCGGGATCGAGGACGCCATAGTTCTGTATTCGACGAGGTGTCGATTTGGGAGACTCCGTTGTCTCCGACAAGCTGAGGCACGGTATCATTCGATCCGCGAGCCTGTCAAACGGCGTCCAGAGCAGCCGGCCGCTCAATACTTCCTCAACACCGCCGGCGGCAGCCCCCAGAGCGTCCGCCGAACGGCGCTCCACAGCGCGTCGCAGGCCGCGCCGAGATCGGGAGCCGCCCGCGCGAGCAGTTTGACGGCGAGCCCGGGAAGCTCCGGCCGCGACACTCCGCCCAGCAGACGGTCAGGACGCGCGTCGAGTATCGGAGCGATCTCGGCTTCCAACCGATGCCACAGGCTGTCCGCTACAGCATCGCCGGCGACGAACAGCGACGCGACGTAGTCCCACTCGTGGGCCAATCCGATATCGGCGTCGCTGCTGCCGGGAGCGAGGTCGTATCGCTCGATCAGGCGGCGGCCGGACGCCGCAGTGATCCGGATCTCGTTGCACAGCCTGTTGAATGCCCACCGCTCACCGCTGGCTATCCGGCCGGACGCGAGCGCGTCCCACAGAACGAGGACGGACTCAGGCGCCAACATCACGTCGATGGATTGACGGAACCGCGATCCGGCGAATGGAATCGTCTGCTCCGGAAACCATTCCAATCGGGATCCGGACGCGAGTCGGATCCTGATCTCTTGGACAGACTCATCCCGAAGAGACCGATAGACGCGATTGGCCGAGGGAGTGGAGATCAGGACGTGGGCGGCTTCCTCCAGTCGCATGTCGATGGTCAGATGATCTCCCGCGACCAGTCCACCGGAAGGGTTGAGCAGGAGCGTGTAGGCAGCTCCGGAGTCGTCGAGATAGATCGGCGGGAAGAGATGCCACGGAGTTTGTGAGTTGGTCTTTCCAAAGACGGTTCGCGTCCCCTCCCGAACATAGTGGAGCGTCAGGGTGCCGGCCCGTCCGATCGCTGCGGTGGAGGCGGCCTCAGGACGATGGATGCGTCGCGGTGACACGCGCGGGGTTCTGCGCAATCAGGCCCTGCGGGCCGGCTGAGGGATGCACTGCTCCACCCACTGAACCACCTGGTCGAGCCCCTCGCCCGTCAGAAGATTGGTGAACAAGAACGGTAGGCCGGGACGCATGCGACGGCTGTCCCGATCCATGATCGACAAATCCGCCAGCACGTGAGGCGCCAGATCGATCTTGTTGATCACCAGCAAGTCGGAACGGGTGATCCCCGGACCGCCTTTCCGAGGTATCTTGTCGCCGGCGGCCACGTCGATCACGTAGATGACCTTGTCAACGAGTTCCGGGCTGAACGTAGCCGCGAGATTGTCGCCCCCGCTTTCGACGAACATCAGCTCGACCTCCGGATGGGATCGGAACAGCTCATCGAGCGCCTCCTGGTTGTGGGAGGCATCCTCCCGAATCGCCGTATGGGGACATCCACCGGTTTCCACACCCCGGATACGATCCTGAGGCAACGCGCCCTTTCTCGTGAGAAACTCCGCATCTTCCTTGGTAAAGATGTCGTTGGTGACCACCGCGAGGCTGTATCGATTGCGGAGTTTTCGACAGAGTGCTTCCACCAGCGCCGTCTTTCCCGATCCGACGGGCCCGCCGATGCCGATCACCGGCACCTCTCTGGTGCGAGCCAGCGTCGCTTTGCCGCCCCCAATATGATGGTCATCGGCCCGATGCATGACGATCCTCCTTTCGCTCGCGGTGTTACGACCGGAACAACCTCGATTCCAGCCTGGCGTGGCGCATGGCGTAGATATCCTGAACCGGTGCCCAGGAGGACATCCTCTCCCGCTCGGCCGCGGAGCGACTCAGCGAGACGATCACCCCTGTCCATTCCTGAAGCAGCTGTTGGCTCTCTCGCTGCCCCACCGGCAGCAACTTCATGGCGGCCGACGCGAGACCGACCACCGCGTGATAGAGATATCCTGCCACCGCCTCTTGCCTGTTCCATCCACAGGTCGCCAGCACGAGCCCCAATACAACCGGCAGATGGCCCGGCGTCGCCCCTGCATTCAGCGCCACCGAGTACCGTCGAAGGAGCGGGTGGACGTCCAATTGTTGGCCCGGTTGTTGGCCCGGTTGTTCAGCCTGCCCAGTCGCTATTCTCGCAACCTGGCGTCCCATCTGCCTGCTCGCAAGTCGGGACTCCCGGCCCAGCTTCATGGCATCCAATTCACGGTCCGCGCGGAGCGCCGGATCAAGCCGCCTCGATATCACAGCCTCGTGGGCCAGCCGGACCGCGACGGCTTCGCGGTTGGCGAGCCCGCCCCGCAGCCAATCCTGAACGTACAAGGAGAGATCACGGCCGTTGCCGACCGCTCCGCCCTGCACGGCAGCTTCGAGGCCGGACGAGTAGGCAAAGCCCCCTGACGGGAAGAAGCTGTCAAGAAACCGCAGCCCGCCGAGCAAGTTCAGAAGAGTCATCGACCTTCGCTAGAAGAGAAAATACCGCTGTGCCATCGGGAGCACCACCGCCGGCTCGCACGTCATTCGGACCCCATCGGCGGTGACCACATACGTTTCAGGATCGACCTCGATGTGCGGCAATGCGTCGTTCAGCTTGAGGTCGCGCTTCTTGACGTTCCGGCAATTCTTGACCGCCACGATCCGCCGCTGCAACCCGAGTTTCTTGGGAATGTCACGCTCCAAAGCCGCCTTGGAAACGAACGTCAGACAGGTGCTGGAGAGCGCCCGCCCATAGGCGCCGAACATCGGCCGGCTGATGACCGGTTCGGGAGTCGGGATCGAGGCGTTGGGATCGCCCATTTGTGCCTGCGCGATGAAGCCGCTCTTCAGGACCATTTCCGGCTTGATGCCGAAGAAGGCCGGCTTCCAGAGCACCAGATCGGCCGTCTTGCCCACCTCGATGGACCCGACTTCGTGAGCCACTCCGTGCGTGAGCGCGGGATTAATGGTGTACTTCGCCACGTACCGCTTCGCCCGGAAATTGTCGTGCTGTCCCTTCGCGGACTGCACGCCCTTTTCCGTGAGATGTCCCCGCTGGACTTTCATCTTGTGGGCGGTCTGCCAGGTTCGGATGATCAGCTCTCCGATGCGACCCATCGCCTGCGTGTCCGACGACATCATACTGATCGCGCCCATGTCGTGCAGTACGTCTTCCGCGGCGATCGTCTCCCGTCTGATGCGGGATTCTGCGAAGGCCACATCCTCCGGCACCTTCTTGTTCAGATGGTGACAGACGATCAGCATGTCCAGATGCTCGTCGAGCGTGTTTACCGTAAACGGCATGGTGGGGTTGGTGGACGACGGCAACGCGTTCGGTTCGCCGCAGACCTTGATGATGTCCGGAGCATGGCCGCCGCCGGCCCCTTCCGTGTGATAGGTGTGAATGGTGCGGCCCTTGAAGGCCTTGATCGTGTCCTCGACGAACCCGGCCTCGTTCAATGTATCGGTGTGGAGCGCGACCTGCACGTCGTAGCGCTCCGCCGCCGACAGGGCGCTGTCGATGGCCGCGGGCGTCGAACCCCAATCCTCGTGAACCTTCAAGCCGAGCGCACCGGCCTCGATTTGCTCGTTGAGCGGCTCCGGCATCGAGCAGTTCCCCTTGCCGGTGAATCCCAAATTGATCGGGATGCCCTCAGCCGCCTCCAGCATCCGGTGAATGTTCCAGGGACCCGGCGTCGAGGTCACGGCGTTGGTTCCGGTCGCCGGCCCTGTGCCGCCGCCGATCATCGTCGTGATGCCGGCGGACAGCGCCTCCCAACATTGCTGCGGACAAATAAAATGGACGTGCGTTTCGAGCGCGCCGGCCGTCACGATGCAACCTTCAGCGGAAATGGCTTCCGTCCCGGCGCCGCATTCCATTGCAGCGGTCACGTTCGGCATCGTATCGGGATTGCCCGCCTTGCCGATGCCGACGATGCGTCCGTCCTTGATGCCGATATCGGCTTTCACGATGCCCCAGTAGTCCAGAATGATCGCGTTGGTGATGACCGTGTCGAGGGCCCCGCCGGCGCTGGTCGCGCCGGCCGATTGACCCATGCCGTCCCGCAGGACCTTGCCGCCGCCGAAGACGGCCTCGTCGCCGTAGGACGTCAAATCCTTTTCGATCTCGATCACGAGATCCGTATCCGCAAGACGCAGGCGATCGCCGACCGTGGGTCCGAACAGATCGGCGTACTGTTTTCGAGGAATTTTCATTACCTCCTCCTCACCGCTTGTAGGTCGTGGACCGGGACGACGGGTCGGCCGTCAGCGTTTGGCAATAAATCCCTGCTCGGTCGCTCTGGCGAGCGCCGTCGCCTTGACCTGGGGATCGTCCAGCGAACCGTTGGTCAAACCGTTGATGCCATACCCCATCCGCTTGCCGGCCAGGGCCACGAGGGTGACGCGCTTTTCTTCGCCCGGCTCGAACCGCACGGCGGTGCCGGCGGGAATCTGCAACCGAAACCCGAATGCCTGCGGACGGTCGAACGTGAGCGCGCGATTGACTTCAAAGAAATGGCAATGCGACCCGACCTGGATCGGCCGATCCGCTCGGTTGGCGACCGTCATTTCCTTCGTCATCCTGCCCTTCAGCGCATCGATCTCACCGGGTCCGAACAGTATCTCGCCGGGAATCACCGGCTTGGACAGCTCGGCCTTGATCGCGGCGGCCAGCGACTTCCCACTGTCCTTCCGGGCGGGCTTTGCGGTCTTCGTTGGTTTAGCGTGCTTCTTCGTCGCCATCGTGGTTCCTCCACCCGGTTACCGATAAGGATCGACTCGGGAGGCTCTTCACCTGATCGGGTTGTGAATGGTCACGAGCTTGGTGCCGTCCGGAAAGGTCCCCTCGACTTGAATCTCGTGGATCATTTCCGGCACTCCGGGCATGACGTCCTTGCGGGAAAGCAGGGTGGCACCGTAGGTCATGAGTTGCGAGACGGACTGGCCGTCTCGGATCCCTTCCAACACCGCGGAGGTGAGATAGGCGAGGGCTTCGGGATGGTTGAGCTTCAAGCCGCGTTGCATACGATCGGCCGCCAGCTGCGCGGCCGTGTAGATCAACAGCTTTTCCTGTTCCCGGGGAGTCAGATGCATGAGGCCTCCTCTCAAGGATTGACGGGAAAGGGCCACCCAGGCGCACAGAGGGCGTAGAATTCGTTCCGGCCGTAACGCAGAGAATCCCCGCTTGGCCGGCGCGCGTCCCAATTGTAGCCCACTAGGTATAATCATCGTATCTGTCAGATTTGACAGTGTCGTTTCAGGAGGCATGGATGCTAGAACCTATCTCACAATGGGTGTTCCGGTCAGAACTGGTCATGCCCGCGAAAGCGGGCATCCAGAATGACCTGAAAAGACTGGATTCCCGCCTGCGCGGGAATGACGACCACAGATTCCATCCCATCATGAATGAAATTTGAGATAGGTTCTAGTCTGGCCCGCCACACCTGTCAAGCTTCACGATTCCGACTTGAGAAGGGAGGTCATCGTGACGCACTCGGCCTGGCCAGATCACTTGCAGGACCATCCCGTGCTGGAATTTCTCGAGTGGGTCTTGCGGGGCATCGGATTTTTCCGGTCCCCGCCCGGAGTACACCGAGCTTACCTGGTTCCATGGAGCTGCCATGGAAATCTCCGAGATCTTTTTCCAGGACAACTGGGTGACGGGGGTCGTCATTCTGGTCGGGATTGCCGTCAACACCAGAATCGGCGCCATGATGGCTTTGATGGGATCCACGCTGGCGGTGGCGGCTGCGATGTTCTACTGAGCGCACGACAGCGCGATCCGCGACGGACTATTCGGCTCTAACGCCGCGCTTACCGCCATGGCGCTGGGAGGCCTCTTCTACGTCCCGAACGTCTACAGCGTGATGTATGCCATCGTCGTGCCCTCGCAAGTCGTGTATCCTCCCGTGTCCTCATACAGCTCACCCCGCACACGAAAGCCTATCGCTGGGTGAAATCGTGTATTACACAGGCGGCGACGCCGTTCCATCGCACGTTTATCCCCGAACTGATCGTGCTGCTGTTTGCCTGATTGGAATAGTCTGCTTCGATGACGGCCGACGTGGGCTCGGCTATTTGCCAGCTGAAATAGCCGCCCGCCAATACCTGGCCCCCCTCGACGTTCAGGTCGGGCCCGACCGGTTGCCGGCCAGACCATAGAACGTCAGGTTGAGGCCCTCCGACGCATTGATCCTCAATGCGGATTCCACCAGCGGATCGCGCTGCGAATCGGCTCGGACCGAGTTGATGTAGCCGATCACGCCGATTGCCCACGTGATCTGCGTATTCATGTCATAGGTGGCGCGCAGGCCGCGTGCCGTGAACGACTGTCCCCATCCGAACAGCTAGGATCTGGAATAGTTCGCATTGTGTGGGCTCTCGAGCATCTCGTAGCCGATCACACTGTTGATCTGCCCCGTCTGGATGTTCGGCCCGATCCCCACCGGCGCAAGATACTGGACGTACCATTCGCGAAAATCCGCCCACTGGCTCAGATTGGTTCCTCCGTGGAGAAGGATCAACAGGAGGAGGGTTCGAGAGCGGCACGACCTCATTCAACGCCACGGTCCATCATCCCGTGACTGCGCCGGTTGTGCATCTTGCGCCTTGGGGATGTTACGGCACCTGCTTCAAGACGGCCCTTGCATCGTAGAAATCCGGCGCTGGCGCGGGCAGCTCGCCTTTGAACATCGTGACCGTCATGGAAGTCCGACGGGAGAGCATGAGCACATCGAACCGTTGGCTGAGATGAAAGTAGTCGTAGCCTTCGCGGAGCGTCAGTTCCGCGCAGCGACGTGTGAGATAGCGATCAAGTTGCTCCTGGGAAGTGAATGCGCTGACCCGATATTCCACACGATAGACGTCTTCCTTCACTTGCTCGACCTCGGCTTCCTTCGCCTCAGCCAACGGCGTATACAGCTTTGTCGCGCAGGCCGACAACGAGAGCAGCGTGAGCAGCGCGCACAAACGCTTCAGTCCGACCCAGGCCCCACCGTCCACCGCACAGATTTTCATGACGTTGCCTTCAAGGTACGGTTCGAGAGTCTCCCGACGGACGTTCGTCGAAGAATAGTAGCGTTCGCGCTAGGGGAGATCAACTAGGCCGGAGATGGAATGTCGGGCATGGGCCATCTCGAACCGTCGCGAGCTGCAGAGAGGAGGGACACATTGCTCACCCGGTCAAGGATGGATGGCCGAGCGAATCAGACGTGCCCCGCCGGCATCGCGAATGGGGAAAGCAAGCGCAGCACCTCTGCATCTTGTAAGTGGCGCGGATGGCATCGACTCACCGCTTACACCGTCAGGTGCTGTCTGACCATTTCAGCATTCAACTCGTTGCTCTTGCCGCAGGCCACGACCGCTCCTTTGGCCATGACCACATACTTTTCCGCCAGTCGTGCGGCAAAATGCAACCCTTGCTCGACCAGCAGGATGGCAAACCGACGAGAATTCTTGAAGCGGATGATCACGTCTTCGATCTGATCGACGACGGACGGCTGAATGCCTTCGGTCGGCTCGTCGAGCAGAAGGAGCTTCGGACACGAGAGCAAGGCCCGTCCGATCGCCAGCTGCTGCTGTTCTCCTCCGCTCAGGACGCCGCCGGGACGATGGAGAATATCCGTGAGCTTGGGAAAGAGCTGATACACCTCCTCGAACGAGTCCCGTTCGACCGCGCGGCCCGGCGCGCCGGCCCTTGCCCAGAACCCCAACAATAGGTTCTCCCGCACCGTCAGATGGGGGATGATCTCACGGCCCTGGGGTACGTAGGCCAGCCCACGGCGCGCCCTCCGGTCGGTGGGCAGTTTCGTGATGTCCGTTCCGTCGAATTTCAGCGTTCCGGACCGGACCGCCAGCAAGCCCGTGATGACCTTGAGGGTGGTCGTCTTGCCCACCCCGTTTCGTCCCATCAGACAGGCGACTTCTCCGGGAGAGACGGCGAACGACACGTTCCGAAGAATATGACTCTCCCCGTAGTAGGCGTCGATGTTATTCAGTTCCAACATGAAGTTACCGCATCTCGTCGCTCGCATCTGGTATCTCGTCGCTACGAGGACGGCCCAGTTTTGACTTGCCTCTCTCGGTTCGCGCTTCACGCTTCACGAGATACGCGTCACAACCGTTAGCCATGGGCGACTTTCTGTCGTCCCAAGTAGATTTCACGCACTCGGTCGTCGGCCTGCACCCTCTCGACCGTGCCCTCGCAAATGACCGTCCCCTCATGGAGCACTGTGACGATGCGCGCGATCTGGCGGACGAATTCCATATCGTGCTCGATCACAACGATGGCATGGCGCGCCGCAAGAGACTGCAGGAGTGTCCCGGTCTGCTCGGTTTCCCTGTCCGTCATACCGGCAACCGGCTCATCCACCAGCAAGAGCAAGGGGTCCTGCAGAATGACCATGCCGATCTCCAACCACTGCTTCTGTCCATGCGAGAGAGAGCCGGCCCGCGTTTTCGCGTATCCCTCCAGACCGATCGTCGCCAGCGCTTCCTGGATTCGCGCCCGCTCTTCCCGGGTGCACTGGCTCATGATCGTATGGAAGACCCCCTTACTGAACCGCTTTAACGAGAGGTCGAGATTGTCCCACACTGTCAGGTTGACATAGATGGACGGAGCCTGAAACTTCCGCCCAATGCCGAGCTTGACGATGTCGTCCTCCCGCTTGCCGATCAGATCCGTATCCTTGCCGAAGATCACGCGACCGGCCGCCGGTGTGACCTTGCCGCAAATGACGTCGAGGAGGGTGGTCTTTCCGGCGCCGTTGGGTCCGATCACGACGCGCAGTTCGTTGTAGTTCACGATGAAGTTCAGACTGTTGAGCGCCTTGAAGCCGTCGTAGTCGACCGTGACCCCTTCGAGATAGATGATCGAGCCCCGTTCGCTCATGCCTGAGCCTCCCCTTCGGCCAGTGGAGCAGATTTGCGCGCACTGATCCGATCCCTCAGCTTGTGGAGGATGCCGACCAGTCCGTCGGGAAACAGCAACACCACCGAGACGAACAGTCCCCCCAACATGAACGGCCATAGCTCGGGGAAATAATTCGTCAGTACGCTACGTCCCAAATTCACGCTGACCGCGCCGAGCACGGCGCCGGCCAGCGTCCCACGTCCACCAACCGCCACCCAAATCACCATTTCAAGCGAGGGCAGGACGCCGATCTGCGCCGGCGTGATGATGCCGACCTGAGGCACATAGAGCAGCCCGGCCAGTCCGGCCAGGGCCGCCGCCACGACGAATACGAACAGCTTATAATTGGCCGGCGCGTAACCCGAGAAGGCGACGCGCTGCTCGCTATCGCGTACGGCAATGAGGACTTTCCCCGCACGCGACCGGATGATCCACTGGCACAACACATAGGCCCCGCCGAGACAGAGGACGGTGATCACGTACAACGCCCGTTGCGTCCCCGATTCAGAGAGGCGGAATCCGAGCAGTTGTTTGAAATCGGTGAGGCCGTTGGTGCCGCCGAGATTCGTCTCGTTTCGATTGAACACGAGCCAGGCGACCAATGCGAGCGCCTGGGTGATGATGGCGAAGTACACGCCTTTGATCCGACTGCGGAACGCCAGAAATCCGAACACCAGGGCGAAGACGGTCGGGACCAGGACGGCCCCGATGACCGCGGCGGGAAAACTGTAGAACGGCTTCCAAAACAGCGGAAGTTCCTTGACTTGATTCCAGACCATGAAGTCGGGCAAGTCGCTCCCATAGACGCTCTCCTTGCCGATCGTGAGCATGAGATGCATACCCATGCAATAGGCGCCAAGCCCGAAGAACACCCCCTGCCCCAGGCTCAGGATGCCGGTGTATCCCCAGATCAAATCGAGCCCCAGCGCCAAGATCGCAAAGGCGAGGAACTTTCCGAACCGATTCAGCGAAAAATCTGACAGATGCAGCCAGGAATCTTCGGGAGGCAGGACGTTCAGCAACGGCATCAGCACCAGCAACACAAACCCGGTGACCCAGAAAGCCGGGCTTGTCTCACGCGGCGTGGAAAGGTGGATATCGCGGTCTTCGGCCATGGGCGTGATGCGTTTAGCCGGTCAGGAGTCGGCGTGGCGTCCTTTCACAGCGAATAGGCCCGAGGGTCGCCATTGTAAGAACAGAATGACCAGCACGAGGATGCACACCTTGCCGTACACGGCTCCCAGGCCCGGCTCGAGGAGCTTGTTGAGCCCGCCGATGCCCAGCGATGCCACGATCGTTCCGGCGAGCTTGCCCACGCCGCCCGTCACCACGACCATGAAGGAGTCGACGATGTAGTTCTGACCGAGGCCCGGCTCCACATTCCCGATCAAAGTCAAGGCCCAGCCCGCAACGCCAGCAAGCCCGGATCCGAAGGCAAACGTGTAGGCATCGACCTTCCTGGTCGGAATACCCAGGCAGGCACTCATGTTGCGATTCTGCGTCACGGCGCGAACGCGCAATCCGAGCGCGGACCGGAACAACACCGCGTAGATGATCGCCACACAGATCGCCGACAGCGCGATCACGAACAAGCGGTTGTTGGGGAGAAACACGCCGACCATCATTTGCTGGCCGCCGTTGAGCCAGGCCGGCGCCACTACCGCCGTCAGGTCTCCGAAATACACGCGCGCCGCCTGCATGAGAATCAGGCTGACTCCCCACGTCGCCAGCATGGTCTCCAGCGGCCGACCGTACAGAAAGCGAATCACGGTCGCTTCAAGCAGCAATCCGCAGCTCGCGGCCAGCAGAAACGCAACCGGCATGGCCAGCAAGAAATAATGGTCAAAGAGACCGGGCGACAGAAACGCCTTGAAGAATTCCTGGGTCAGAAAGGTTCCATAGGCCCCCACCATCATCAACTCGCCATGAGCCATATTGATCACCCCCATCAGCCCGAACACAACGGCGAGGCCGACGGACATGATGAGGAGGATGGAACTCAGACTGATCCCGCGAAAGATGGTTTCAATGGCATTCGACCAGGCCGCCCAGGTTTCGATCCGTTCGATAGCCGCGGCGGCCGCTTGCGACAATTCCTGCTGGCGCCCGGTCGCGGATGCCGCACGCCCGGCATCGGCCAATTCTTTGAGACTCGGGACGGCATTCTGACTCGACAACGCGGCCAACTTGTCGATCGCCTCGAGTTTCGTCGCTTGATCGTCTGCCGCCAGCCGAAGCAGAGCCGCCGATTCCTCCATCGTGTAGCGAACCCATTTGTGCGTTTCCTTACCCGCGGCCCGCTCCAGCCAGGGAATCGCGACCCCGCGCCTGGCCAGGCCGAGATCGGTGGCGGCGGACCGCCGGACGTCCTGATCGGGATTTTCGAGATTGGCGCGATGCTTCAGCAAATCCATGACCGGCTTGATGGCCTGCCGGACCGAACGGTCGGCATTGGCGCGGATCTCATCGAGACGCGGGATGAGGGCGGCATCTCCCTGCTCGATTACGGTGCGGAGCGCCGTCTCACGGACGGTCTCATCGTCGCTGGTGAGCTGAGTCAAGGCTTGATCGAGCGACAAGCTGGGAGCGGAAGAAGGCTGGAGTTCAATGGCCGCAGCGCGGTCTTGAACGGAACACAGCAGCAAGAACACGGCACAGAGTCGCAAGGACCGGCCCGATCGTCTCACAATTCAGAGAACTCCCGAACATAACAAGCGGGTGACGCCCTGGCTGCTCCCGTTACCCGCCGTAATCCACCCACTACTTTTTCTGGTAGGTACCCTGATGATTGATCCAGTCGCAGCCCTTCTCCGGGTTCGTGTATTCACTCCAGGGCTCCGGCTTGACCAGCCCCTTGGAGCGGGAGACGACCTTGAACTGTCCGTCCTTCATGATCTCCCCGATGAGCACCGGCTTATGCGTATGGTGATTGCCGATGTCCATCATGATCTCGCCGCCCGGCGCGAGGAATTTCTGACCGTAGACGGCCTTACGGACCGGATCGACCTCGACGGTGCCGGCCTTCTCGACCGCCTGCTTCCACACGTGCACACCGAAGTACGCCGCCTCGATCGGATCGTCCGTCACCCGCCTGTCACCGTCCGGCAAGCCGTTCTTCTTACAATAGGCCTTGAAGTTCGCCACGAACTGCCTATTTTGCGGAGCGTCGACGCTCTGATAGTAGTTCCAGGCCGCCAAGTGCCCGACCAGCGTGGTCGTGTCCATCCCGCGCAATTCGTCTTCCGCGACGCTGAATGCCATGATCGGCGCATCCTCGGCGCGCAAGCCCTGATTGGCAAACTCTTTGTAAAAAGGGACGTTGCTGTCGCCGTTGATGGTGCTGATCACCGCCGCGCCGCCACCCGCGGCGAACTTCTTGATCTTGCCGACGATGGTTTGATAGTCCTGGTGATGGAACGGGGTGTACTCTTCCATAATGTTGCTCTCCGGAACATGCTTCGCCAGCAGCATGGCGCGGAGGATTTTGTACGTCGTGCGCGGATACACGTAATCCGTCCCCAATAAGTAGAATTTCTTGTAGCCGCCCCCCTCCTTGCTCATGAGATAGTCCACGGCCGGCACCGCCTGTTGATTCACCGCCGCACCGGTGTAGAACACGTTCCGAGAGCATTCTTCGCCCTCATATTGAACCGGGTAGAACAGCAACCCGTTGTTCTTCTCGAACACGGGCAGCACGGACTTGCGGCTCACCGAAGTCCAGCATCCGAACACGACGGCCACCTTGTCCTGGAGTAGGAGTTGCTTGGCTTTCTCGGCGAACAGATCCCAGTTCGAAGCTGGATCCACCACGACCGGCTTCATCTGCCTTCCCAATACACCGCCTTTGGCGTTGATTTCGTCCACTGCCATCAATACGACGTCACGGAGCGAGACCTCGCTGATGGCCATCGTTCCGCTCAAAGAATGAAGCACGCCGACCTTGATCGGCTCCTTGTCCGCCGCATAGGAGAGCGCCCAATGACCTAGGTTCCCAAGCAGCGCCGCCACACCGACACCAGCCGTGACTCTGGCGCCCCGCACCAAAAAGTCCCGCCGCGACGAATCGCCATCTGCGGACATTTCGGTTGGCGTGGTGTCGGTCTGCTTCTTCTTCATGTCCATATGTCGGATTCCTTTCACCCGGCGATCGTATACGTCGGGCATGACGACACGCGATCTAGAAGTTATACCAGGTGGACAGCATGAAGTTGTCACCGGCAAAGCGCTCATTCGTCGACCATTCCGTCATCAGATGATTCCATTCGAACGACACGTAGAAGTCGCTCCAGATATGGCGGACGGCCGTCACATACGTGCGATGGTTGAGAAGATACTGCGTGTCGGGACCCGCCACATCACCCTGCAAATCGGAGTTGAGCGGATTGTCGAATCCGTATCCGGCAATGAAGGTCGTATCTTTATCATGAGCGTAGTCCAGTTCCCCCCATCCCACCGTCGTCCGTATCGGCTTACCGGTTCCGAGGTTGCGATCCTGCCCATACCTGAAGAATTCCACGCCCAAACCTTGCCCATAGGCGATCTCCCCGGCAAACTTCAGCTGTTTGGTCAGCGGCACGACAAATTCACCGCCAATTAGGTAAGAGTTGATGTCTTGCCCGGACGGGATACCGCCCACCAGAGCGGTCGGAGCGGATCGATACCATCTATAGGCCCCGCTCACCGCCACCATCATGCCTTGAAGTTTGCCTGTGCCGGTGTAACCGAACCTTGTTCCCACGTACGGCATCTGGACGGGATCATTGAAGGCATTCTCCGAACAGGCAAAGTTTCCCGACGGATTATTACAGGAAACAGGCGGAACGCCGCCGACACCGTTGCCCGTAAATGGGCGCCGTTGCGTCTGGGGTTGAATCGCCGACAAGCCTCTTTCAAATCTGAATGCCGTCACGAGCGCGTCGATGTGCTCGCTGAACCGATGCCGAATCGTGACCTGCGGAAGACGTTGCCATAAGTTGCCGTTGTAACCCATGATCGAGAAATCGATGAGATTCGGGTGCAGGCCCATGACCGGCGTCCAGTCCATACCGGCCGTGATACTTGTTCTGCTGTTGTTCGGAGAGTACCGGGCGAACGCGAGGCGGAGGCGCGGCGAAATGTTCCCCGCATTGTCCGTCTGCGAATAGAAGTCCGTCTCCACCACACCGGTAATGACGTTGGAGCCGTCGGTGTGATCGGCGCGGAGGCCGAAGACGCTGTAACGCGGGTTGAACGTCGAGGACGAATTGCTGCTTTTTCCTGCTGCCGTCGCATATCCATTGAATTGCCCAGGATCGAGTGGGTTGGTATTGCGGGTACTGTAGATCCCGTCCAATTCGATGCGCCCGTACGGCACAATGCTGCCCTTTGATTCATGCTCATGGGTGCGGGTTACGCATCCTCCGCAGATTACCGCGGGCGGAGTCTGTGTTTCCCGAGACAGACGACCACCCCCGGCCGCCTCTCCCGCACTCTTTCCTTCCTCACTTCCCGGAGAAGGCGGCGAGGCGGGCGGCGTCTGCATCTCCCGAGGCTTCCGGCCTGTCCCGGTTGATTCGCCAGAACTCTGTCCGTCCGCGGCCAGCGCAACCGTACCGAACAGTCCCAGCATGAACAAGGCGACGACAGTGCTTCCGAGTATTCGGAGAAATCTTCTTCCGCCCTTCATAACAGTGGATCTCCCTTTGGGTTGACGCAAGGCCATAGCCAGAAGTTCGGGATCGAACTTCACCACAAATAAAAAAGGCGCCCTTCCGGCCCACTTGATGGACCAAAAGGACGCCATTGTCCTTTTCTCATGTCCTCATCTGCGGTGGTCTAAGCTCAGACTCCCTTGTCCACCCTGAGACGGTTAGACGGGCGTACTTATAAAATCGGACAGCCCTCTCTGTCAAGCGGATACTTTTGAAATCTCGACGCCGAGGCTCTCCGTATCGTCCACCGCAGTCCTATGCTAGACTGCATCGGAGGTTTGTTTGATCGAGGTTCTCGAATGAGATTGCCTTTCGGTTTCCTGCATGTCGCGGCAGTCGTCCCTGTGCTCGGCGTGGTCGCGTGCGCGGCTTCTCCGGAACTGGATCTGACGCTGACCGAGTCCGAACACGGCAAAGTAGTTCTGGAACGCATCGCTGATCGGTCTTTTCAGGCCGCCCATCCCATTAAACTGCCGACAGGTACGGTATCGCGCGTCCTACGCGGCGTCCTGGTCAGGGACAATCAAGGATTTCTGCAAGACATCGGAGTCCGCAAGTCAGAGGCTCTGCCGGCCTTCTCGGAAGACGATGTGTCATACCTGGCGCCGTTGATTACCGACGGCCTGAGCCGCGCGGCGCCGGATCAGCAGGTTGGGTTCACGGTCAATCAGCGGGGCGCACCTGTCTATTCGCAGCGGGTCGGCGCGGCCGTCGGTTCCTCCGAGCCTCCGTTGCGGCTTGCGCCACCGGAAACCACAGCGGGAGCGATCTACGCCTACGGCCGTTCACTCTATGTGACGTTGACTCAATATCGATACCGGGCTGAACAACCCAATACCATCAACATGCCCAATAGACGAATCCCCGACCCGACCGGACTGCTGAACCATACTGTAATGTTTGTCCCGGAAGCGGCCAAGCGTGACGACAAGTACCGTGACTCTCTCTCGACCGATACCACGCTGGTGATCGATTACGAGTTGCTGGCCGGCCTTCCGTTCGACACCGGCCCGGAGGTCGTGAGCCAGCCGGTACCGCCGATTCCTGCGGCCGCGTCCGCTCCGAACTCACGAGTCAAGACCGGAGAGGCGAGCAAGAGGGATCCAGAACTGGAAGTCCTGAGAAAGGAGCTGGAAGACATCAAGCGCCGCCTGGCGGATCAAGAGGCCGGACGGCAGTCGGCTCCGTCCAAATCCTCCGGCACTCCGAAGTCCCCATAGCATCATACCCGTAGCGCTGGAGAACGGCGGGCGGCATCATCCTCGTTGCTTGTCGGCCCGCTCGTCCAATTCTCCCGCCAGCAGCACGGCCTCGGCGATTTCCCGCATCGACTTCCTGAGATCCATGCTCTGTCGCTGAATAAGCCGGAAGGCCTCCTCTTCGGACAATTTTTTGGAGCGCATCAGATAGCCTTTGGCACGATCAAGGAGCTTTCTCACGGCCAATGCTTCCTGCATTTCAAATGACTTCTCTAGCAAGGTCGTATGTTCGATCGCGATCGCCGCTTGGTTGGCGATGGCCTGCAGCAGCTTGACCTCCTCGCTCGTAAAAGAATAGGGCGCAGATGTGTAACTGTTGATGACACCAACCGCCTTTTCTCTCACGAGCATCGGAACGCACAAGAGTGAGCACAACCCTTCTTTCCTTGCCATGTCCGGATACATGTAGTCCGGCTCCTTTGTCACATCTGCCACAATGATCGGCCGGCGCTCCTGAACCGCACGACCGCTAATGCTTTGACCGATCTTCAAGTTGGGCTTGCGACGGTACAATTCACTTAGACTCTGCGTCGCCTCAATGCGCAGATCTCCGCTGGCCCCGTCGAGCAGCATGATGGAGCAAATTTTCGAGTTCATCATCTGCGCGGTCATGGTAACCAGCAGCTGGAGGACGTCCTCGATGAGACGATTCGATGCGACGGTTTCGGACACCTGGGAGAGGGTTTCCACCTGCAACGCCTTCCGTCGCATTTGCTCGTATAAGCGGGCATTCTCAATGGCGCCGCCCACTTGGTTGGCGATTGTCGACAGCAACGCCAGTTCATCGGGGCGATATCGCTTGGGCCGCCGGTGCTGCACGTTGATGACGCCGACCACTTCCTTTTTGGCCATGATGGGAACGGAAACGAAGGCCTGGTGTCGATCCTCCGGGAGATTATGAAAAAACTTGAACCGCGGATCGTCGCTCGCGTTGCTCGGAATCACCACCCTGGTGCGCTCCTGCGCCACCCAACCCGTAATCCCTTCGCCCATTCCGATGGTGATTCGCCCGATCAGCTTCGGGTGAGGGTTCTTCGAAGCCCGAAGAATCAGTTCATCACTCTTGTCGGACAGCAAATAAAGCAGACAGGCATCCGCCCTGGTGACTTCCACCACAACCTCAACGATGTGTTTGAGGACTGCTTCGAGATCCAATGTATTGCTGATGGAATCGGTGATCCGATGCAGTATATCGACTTCACGGGACTTTTCCCGAAACGCTTGCTCGAGCTGCGCGAACGACAACTGACGTGTCGAGGCCATGGGTGACTGCTTTCGTTGGCGACTGCTTACCAGTAAACCTGTTGATTCCGAGCAACGGGGCTCTTCGCGTTCTTGACTCGCTTCTTGTACCAATCCACGAAGACTTCTTTGCTGACCGGCTTGATCACGGTCTCACCGATTCGCACGGGCCACACTCCGACGACCTGGCCGGCCACAGCCTTCTTGTCATGGAGCATCGCTTCCCACAGCCTCGGAAGGGAAACACTCCCCATGCGATCGGCAAGCCCAGCAAGACGCACGAGGGACGTGATTCGGCCCACAACATCCTCGCTGCACAACCCCATGAACGAAGCCACACTTGCCTCCTGGACCAATCCGATACCGACCGCTTCACCATGGATCAATCCTCGATAGCCTCCCAACGACTCCAAGGCATGTCCGATCGTATGGCCGTAATTCAGAGTTCTTCGTCGGTCGGTCTCCTTCTCATCCTCGACGACGATTTGCGCTTTAATTTCGCACGACCGAACAATCACCGGCATGACGGCCGATGGGTCCACCTTCAACAATGCGGGCATGGTTCGTTCCAGTCGGGAAAACATCGCCTCATCCGCGATGACACCGTATTTGATGACCTCCGCTAATCCGGCGATCCATTCTCGCCGCGGCAGCGTGCGCAGCGTGTCTGGGTCGATGAAAACAGCGCGCGGCTGATGAAAGGCCCCGATCAGGTTCTTGCCCAATCGGTGATCCACCCCGGTCTTACCTCCTACGCTGGAATCCACTTGTGCGACCAGCGTGGTGGGAACTTGCACAAAAGGGATTCCCCTCAGATAGATCGCCGCGGCAAAACCTGTCAGGTCGCCGACGACTCCGCCGCCGAGCGCAACCAACATCGAGTGGCGGTCGAATTTCCGACGAGCGAGCACATCGAGCACCGTGCCGACCATTTTCAAGCTCTTCGTTCGCTCTCCCGGAGGGAGAACGAGCGATACCGGCTCCAGTCCTTCTCTCGAGAGAGAACGGCGAAGTCCGGCAAGATAGCGGGAGGCCACATGGGTGTCGGTGACAATGCCCACCTTTCGGCCGTGCGTGAGCCGCGCAAGACGAGTCCCAACAGTGGACAACAGCCCTGGTTTGACTGTGATCTTATAGCTCCGCTCTCCCAAATCGACCTGGATGGTCTTTTCAGTTGAGGACGGCATCACGGTAATTGCGCCGGAGCCTTTCAGCTTCATTTTCTCATTCCCCGCAAGAGTCTTGGATAAAGGCGCGGAACGGCACAAAAGACGATCCAAATCTTAGACGATATATCAATGGTTTACGTGAGATGGGATAGTAGCACAACCGGTGCGCGTGTAAAAGGTCGGACCCTCAAAGGAAGCACATCGTGATGCAGCGTAGGTTTCGTGGGAGAGAAAGCGAGGAAGCTGGAGGAGGCCGGCTGCTCTCAGCTCAGCCTCCGCAAGAATGAAGGTGAAGACGGGGAATTAGCCCGTTACGTCTTGACGATGGACGGGGTCAGGAAGATCAGCAGTTCTTGTTTGGCCACAGACTCCGTCTTCTGTTTGAAGAGCCAGCCGAGCACAGGAATGCGGGAAAGGTACGGGACTCCCGCGACGTTGTTGTTCTGCGTATCGATGAACACTCCCCCAATGACCATCGTCTCTCCGTCCCGTATGATCACCTGGGTATTTGCTTCCCGCCGGTCGATGCTGGGACCAGCGGGATTGCTTCGTGCTCCCACGGCGTTTCTCGTTGCGCGCACCCGCATCAGAATCTGCTTGCCGATCTCCTTCGGGTCACGGGAAGTGATCTGCGGTGTGACGTTCAACTCGAGATTTGCGTCTACGAATGTCGTCTGCGTTCCTTGCAATGATGTCGTTTGGAACGGAATCGATTCGCCTTGCGAGATCTTGGCTTCCCGTTTGTCGAGCGTAGTGACCTTCGGCGCGGCAATAACCTTGCTCAACCCCAACAGTTCTCCCGCGGAAAGCCTTACATCGAGCATCGCTCCATCCGCTTTTCCGAATGTGAATCCGGCGCCAGGCGTCGAAACCAAACCGCCGACAGTCGCGGGAAGATTCACGAGAAAGTCTGACGCCTGGGCTCCAAACGGACCGCTCGTACCCGACTTAAAGTTGGCCACTCCGAACGATTGCCCAGAATTGAGGTTTTGAACGCCCCACTGAACGCCGAGAGACCGCGAATACGTGGTATCGGCCTGGACGATGCGTGCCTCGATCTGAACCTGAGGAACAGCGAGATCCAGTCCATCGATCAACTGCTTGAGCACGTTCATCTTGCTCTCGGTGTCCCTGACGACCAAAGCATTCGTGCCCTGGCTGATCTGCATCACTCCCCTCGTGCTCAAGTTCTGACGAAGTGCCGTCATCAATTCCTGTGCCTGAAGATTTCGGACGTAAAACACACGATCCACAAGTTCCTCGGCCTTGATTTTTGCATCCTTCGCTCGAGCCTCCTCATCCTCCTGTCTGGCGATGTTCGATAAGGAGTCGACCCAGAGAATGTTTCCTTGTCGAATCTTTCCCAAGCCGTTCATCTTCAGGATCATGTCGAGCGCTTGATCCCAAGGCACACTGACCAACTTCATGGTGACTTTGCTCTTGACACCCTCGCCAACGACGATGTTGAACCCGCTCACTTCGGCAATCAGCCGAAGGACATTACTGATGTCGGCCTGCTGAAAGTCCAGCGAGATTCGTCGGCCGACATATCGCGTTTCCCCGAGGACCAGGTCATCTTTGGGTGTCTGTTTTTCAGCGGTTTCTCCGCCGATCATCATTTGGGCAGGGCGAACTCGAAACATCGCGGGGATCCGCTCAAGATTGGAAGTCCGTACCTTCCGGAAGTTACCCTGATCCGCGATGAACTCCGCGGTTCCGTTCAACCCCTCGGCACGGCTGACTGGAGGAATCGCAGGACGATCTCCACGATCGGCTCCCTCATTCTCACTGGCAGCGCTGTGCGCCAAACTCACGACCAGACTGGTGCCACGAGATTGCACGGAATATTCCACATCAGCGTTCATGTCGAGAACGATTCGGACCTTCTCCGCATAGGTTCCCACACGCACTCGGCGAAGCAAGGAATGATTGACGGTCCAGATCGGCTTGCGAATCGCCGATGTCACGTTCGGCACGTCGATGACAAGCCGACGGCCGCTCACGAGATTGGCTTCATAGAACAGAACTCCATCGCCGGCAATTGTGACGGCCACATCTTTGGGATCACGCTGAATGTCGATGGCCGTCAGGCTGTGCGCGGGCGCTTCAATTGGACGCGTCAGGGCAATAGCCGACGAGGAGAACTCGGCTGACAGACTCGGACTGGTTTGACTGTTGCCCAGATCAGCCGGGATGCCCAGCGATGTAATCGCCAGCTGGAGGCCGACCGCGCCCATCGCAGAAATAATGCGAACGACCGTTGTTGTGTGCATCGCATTAGGTGTCATTCTGAACCCTCTTTCGGATGGAGGAGCTTGACATACTCCCGCTCTTGCTTTCGCCCATAGACATCAGTGAACCGTTCCTGAACCACTATCCCCTTTTCAGTGATGGCACTGACCACACCGTTGTTTGGCCCGATCCTTGTTCCCTTCCTCACGGCATAGCCGTTGCCGTCAGGCATTTGGACCATTGCCGTGTACCCATAAGCTCCCCAAACTACGGCGATCAGATTCATGTCCGTCAACCCGACTCGCTGCAGAGGAGGAAGTGTAAGATCGATCTGGCCAGGCGCAAGTTGCTGAAGTACCGGAGCGAACGGGTCGCGACGACCAGAAGGATCATACCCGTTGGATGACAACGGAACCGATGCCTGCTGGGCATCGGCCTGGGGGATAATGCCTTCTGAGACGGGAGGCACGGTATCGCCGGATGGCCGTCGCGCCATATCGGCGGGGGACGGCACCTTTAGAGAATCCTGCCGCATCGGCGCCACCTGCTTCGCGTTGAGGGTCAGTCCGAGTTGACTTAGCGCTGTTTCTCCAGACATAAGTACGATGCAACAGCCTGCCAACAGCGCGGTCGCCTTAGATACGTGCCACACGAGCATCACCTTCCCGCCGGTTATAAGCGATCACTTACTCTGGGCTGCCGGCACGACCACAGCCACCTTGGGTTCTTGAGGCGCGGCGTACGCGATCAAATCAAATACCGTCTGTGTGACAACGCGGCCCTTGTCGCTCTTGGGACTACCCATCTTCACACCCGATACAGTCACAATCCTGGGCAAACTGTTGATCCGGTCAAAGAAGAGAGCCGCCGTGTGATACCCTCCAGCCACCTCTACATTCACCGGCATCCGCACAAACAGTTTCGAAGGATCTTCTGATTTCGCACTCGGCTTCCAAAGCTTGACGTCAAGGCCGAGTCTGATGGCGAGATCAGAAACTTGTTTGAGCAGCATGACCGCTTCCTCTTCGGGCGGGAGCCGCTCCTTCTTCTTGGCCAGTTCGATTTCCAACTGCCTGTTGGCGGCGATCAATTCGTCGAGATGTTTAACTTTGATTGAAAGGGTTTGAATATCTCCGTCAAGCTTGCTGATTTCCCCTTGGAGTCCCGCGATCTCGGTGGTCTTCGGTTCCACGACATAGTAGTAGAATCCCACCACTACTCCGGCCAGTGTCAACACCAGTAATCCAATCTTCTGAGCCAGCGGAACCGTGCGCAGCACTTCCAGGTTGATCGCGGGAAAGGTCATCAGCTTATCCCTTCAGCCGAAACGCGAGTTTGAACTGATAGACGCTCAACTGACTTTCCGTAGCGGAACGACTCTCCTGAAGATCAATGTTGGTAAAATAATCCGTGCGCCGCAGGTTGTTGACGAACTCCACCACATCGTCATTCGACAGAGCCCGCCCCTCCAAGTCGATGTTCTGACCGTTGACGCCGACACGGACCAGCCAGAGCTTGAGGGGGTCGAGACTCTGACTGACATGGTCCAACACCTTCACCGGGCCGACACGGGATTTCTCCAACTGGTCAATAACACGATTCTTGTCCTCCAGGTGCCGCTTGCGCTGTTCAAAGTCGGCAACCTGCTTGACCTGCTCGTTCAGTGATGCCACCTGTTTGGTCTTGTCGCTCTTCTCGGTCTGTCGGGCTTCCAATTCTTCATCCAGAGCTGCAGAGTACCACCAGCAGCCTGCAATCGTGATCATGAGAAGGCCAATCCCAAGCATGGCTTGGGCACGAACATCATATTGTGGCTTTGCCTTTCGTCCTTTCGGCCCCGGCAATAAGTTGATACGAATCATCGATCCCCTACCGATCTCAGGGCCAAACCAACCCCGACCGCGGCAATCGGAGCCATCTCCGCCAGAGTGGCTTGATCCATGTCGCATCCTGACGTGTCGATTTCACCGAAGGGATTGGCGATCTCCACCATTGCGTTCATACGGTCTCGCAACTGTTGCTCGAGACCTGCCACTTGAGCGCCGCCTCCGCACAACAGAACATGTTGGACTTCAGCGTCCGACATCGTGGACTTGAAATAATCCACCGTCCGTGCGATTTCCGAAGCCACCTCGGCGTTGACGCTGTCGATCACCCCCGTCACGGCCGATTGATTGGAGCCGGCAGAACGGCCACCCTTTTTCGTTTCCTCCGCATCTTCATACGAAAGACCTAGCTCCCGTTGCATTGCCTCGGTATACCGATTCCCTCCGATCGGAATATCGCGAGTAAACACCGAGACACTGCCACGAACGATGTTGATATTCATCACGCTGGCTCCGATGTTCACCAGAGCCGTCGTGTCTTCTTGGGACACGGGATAGTTGATTGCATGCATGTTCTCAATGGCGAACGCATCGACGTCCATGACCATGGGAAACAAACCGGCTCCCTTGACCAATTCCGTCAGCTCGTTGATCTTGTCCTTCTTTGCCGCCACGAGAATAACTGACATCTCGCCTTCATCCGCGTCGCCTCCCGAGGAGGGCAGCACGTGAAAATCGATATTCACCTCGTTGATATCGAACGGGATATATTGCTCCGCTGCAAGTCTGACCTGGCCCTCGAGCTCGTCGTCCGGCATCGGAGGAAGACTGATTTTTTTCACGATAACGGCATGACCGGAAATTGAAACGGCCACCTGCTTGACCTTGACCTTCAATTCTTCAAACAGCTCCTTGATCGCCGAGACGACGCGTCCCTCGTCCATAACCGTCCCGTCGACGATGACCTCGGGCTCAAGCGGCTTGATACCGAATTTCTGCAACAGATAGTGCCCTCGGTGCTCTTTAAGCTGGACAAGCTTGATGCCGCTTGACCCGATGTCCAAGCCCACAAGCTGACGCTTCGGCGTGAGCATCGAAAAGATATCCGTTTCTACCAGACTTTTAAGGGACTTCAGCATACGCGCCTCAGACTGTATCTCACTTCACAGGACCGGCAAAATCATTTCTCGATTTCTTGCATCGCTGGGTCATCGACGACCGTTCAGCACAAAGACCGCGCCGCCACAGCGGAAATTGTTACGATGCACAGGCCAAGTATAGTTCATGCCTCTTGTCTGTCAAGAAATCGACAGAAATGACAACCGGATTTTCCGAGGAAATGTACGCGATTTATCGAGGAGAGGACTGAACGGGGTTGCTACTTACCCAGATCTCGATGGACGACGGTGGTCGGATAACCTGTTACAGCAAAGCTTTCTTGTAACCGCTTAGCCACAGATACCGAGCGATGTCTGCCACCGGTGCAACCGATCGCGACGTTGAGGTAACTGCGACGTTCGCGCTCGAATAGTGGGATGAGAAATTTGAACAGCTGGTCCAAATGGCTGATGAAGGCAACCGCGTCGGGATCCGCTAGAACGAATGCCCTGACCCTCGGGTCTTCTCCGGTCAATGGCTTAAGTTCGGGAATAAAAAAAGGATTGCGCAAGAATCTGACGTCGAACAGCAGATCGATATCATAGGGAACACCGAACTTATAGCCGAAGGAGATGATGGAAATGGTTAAGCGGCGTGGCGCTCGGTCCTGACTAAACTGTCTCGCGAGCAGATCCCGCAACTCATGGACCGTCAAATCGGACGTGTCGATGATACGATCCGCATGACTCCGCAACTCAGCGAGACGTTCCTTCTCGAATCTTACACCCTCAAGCACCGGCAGATCGGGAAGCAGCGGATGGGGCCTTCGAGATTCGGAAAACCTTCGGACCAAGACTTCCTCGCGGGCTTCGAGAAACAAGAGCTCAACGGAATGTCCCAAGGCTTTCACCCGATCGAGCACTCCCACCAGATCAGTGAAGAACACGCGCTCGCGAACATCGATACCCAGGGCGACGTTCCTGATTTCCCCGCCTTGCTGATGGCATAACTCGACGAATGGGGGAAGGAGAGCGGGAGGCAAATTGTCGATGCAAAAATACCCGACGTCCTCGAACGACTTTAGTGCATGGGACTTACCAGCGCCCGAAAGACCGCTGATCACTACGAGCTTTAATCCCGCCATTTCAGGCACTCTTATGGATCGATGAGCACGATCTTGCCGCTCTCAGCTCTTCTCAATATCTGCAGCTTCCCAGAATCAGCACACGTGAACACCATGATTGAACCTGGCAGATCGTCCAGGCGGCTTGATGCAGCGGCACGAGACAACACCGAAACCTTTGGCCTCACCACCTCGATCGCATGTTCACCGGAATCTGGAGCCTCGAGCGGTGACTGTCTCGCAGAAACCGTTCTCCCTTTATGCTCGGTCCGCCGCTCTTTGTACTTGCGAATCTGTGTTTCAAGCCGATCGGCCAATTGATCGATTGTCATGTACATTTCTCTGGTCGACGTTTTGGCTTGAAATCGTTTTCTGTCGACGGAACAGAGCGCCTCCGCCGTATGCTGCAGCTTGTTCACGCCGAGCGTGATCTCCACTCGATCCATCAGTACTCCGTACCGATCCAATCGTTCGAACTTCTCGCGAATGTGACGCCTGAGGGCTGGAGTAATGGCCAAATGCCTACCTGTAATCTTCATTCATCTGCTCCTAGTGAGTGATTCATCTTAATCGATTATGGTAAGTGCCGGGTGGGTGGTCACGAGGCGCCACCTAACAAAAGCAGCATGATGTTCGTCGGCCTGCCGGAATTGGGATATCCGACATCCGAACAGGATGACCTTGCAACCTATCTCCCGACGCCTAGAAAAATTGCTTGCGTTGTGTTGCGGGAGGAATGTTCTCCTCAGCCCGGTACTTCGCAACCGTTCGTCGCGCGATCAGCACCTGTTGTTCGCGGAGACGCGCGGCGATTTCCTCATCTTTCAACGGATGACGAGCATCCTCGGCTGCGACCATCTTGCGGATCATTTCCCGCACGGTCACAGACGACAACATGTCGCTTGGTTGATCCGCACGCTGCAGCCCTGCGTTGAAGAAAAACTTAAGCTCCAGCATGCCTTGCGGACAATACATGTACTTATTCGCCGTCACCCTACTGATGGTCGATTCGTGCATCCCGATGTCCTCGGCAACCTGCTTGAGCACCAGCGGCTTTAGATACTGCACTCCATGCTCAAAGAACTGCTCCTGAAACTTGACGATGCTGGAGACCACTTTCACGATGGTCTTGTTGCGCTGCTCGATACTGCGAATCACCCATTGTGCGGCACGGAGGCGTTCGTCCAGGTAAGCTTTGGTTTCCGACGATCCGCTCTGTCCCGAACTCATGAGTTGCTTGTAATAGGGGCTAATCCGCATTCGCGGCAGTCCGTCGTCGTTCAGCAACACGACCCATTCCCCTTCGTTCTTCACCACAAACACATCCGGAACGATGACATAATTCTGGGTGTTGTCGAAGGGACGGCCTGGCTTCGGTTCAAGCGCTTCAATCACTTTGGTGGCCTGCAAGACCTCTTCCACCGTCACCTCCAGAGCCTTGGCCACCCGCGCATACTGTTTCTTCTCGAGATCCTTGAGATGGTGGAGTATGATCGCCTCGACGATCGACCCCTTCAGTGCCCCGGGACGAGCTCCCAACGATCCAATGGGACCCCGCCCAAGGTGCCCCAATTGTAGGAGAAGACATTCGGAAAGGTCACGAGCTCCCACCCCTGTCGGATCAAACGTCTGTATGTCCTTCAGAACCGACTCAACCTCTGCCTCGGTAAACTCAGTCCCGCTGGCAACTTCCGACAGCGGCATGCGCAGATAGCCGTCATCGTCCAGATTGCCGATGAGCAATCGGCCCATCTCCTTCTGTCGTTCGGACAACCCGGACAAGGACAACTGCCAAAGCAGATGATCCTCCAGGGAGGTTGCCTTCCGCATATTTTGTTCAGAGGAAGGAAAGTCATCGGACGATGAGGACTGCCGCTCACCGCTTCCCGTCCTCCGGTCTGTCTGGAAGTATTCCTCCCAGCCTGCCGCGGACACCTCATCAGGCGTGTCACGCTCTTCGGGGGTCGCTTCCTCGGACTCGGTCGTGTCGGAGCTGCTCGATGTGGCGGGGGAGTCCTCTACCTGCTCATCGGCAGAGCTTCCTTCACTCTCCTCGGCCTCAGCCGGCAACTCGTCCAGCAGCGGATTGTCCATCAAATGCTGAGCGAGACTCTGTTGCAGCTCCAGTCGTGACAATTGCAGCAGCTTGATTGCCTGCTGCAATTGCGGCGTCATGATGAGCTTTTGGCTGAGCTTCAGGTCAAGTCGTAGTTTCATCGACACCGTATTCGTTCCTCATAACCTGAATCGATCGCCGAGATAGACAGCTCGAGCCGTTTCGCTTTTCACGATGGCCTCGGGCGAACCCGCCTCCAGAATCAAACCTTCGTTGATGATGTAGGCACGATCCGTAATGGAAAGCGTCTCTTGAACGTTGTGATCGGTGATAAGAATCCCGATACCTTTTTCCTTTAGTCGGGTGATGATCTGCTGAATGTCCGCCACGGCAATGGGATCGATCCCGGCAAACGGCTCGTCCAACAACATGAACGATGGATTGGTCGCCAATGCCCTGGTGATCTCCAGTCTTCGACGTTCGCCGCCGGACAACGCGTACGCCATGCTTGTCCGAATATGTCCGAGATCCAGCTCTTTTAGCAAGAACTCCGCGCGCTCAGCTCGCTCTGATCGAGAGTAATCCAGCATTTCGAGGATTGCCACAATATTGTCCTCGACGGACAGGCGCCGAAAAATCGACGACTCCTGAGGAAGATATCCGATCCCTTTGCGTGCGCGTTTATACATGGGCAACGTCGTCAACGGCTGGCCGTCCAGTGTGATCGTACCTTCGTCGGGCTGGGTGAGACCGACCATCATGTCGAAAATCGTCGTCTTTCCCGCCCCGTTCGGCCCGAGCAAACCGACGACTTCTCCGGCATGCACTTCCACAGACACACCCTTGACGACTTTCCGTGAACGAAAGCTCTTGACCAATCCCGTCGCCCGAAGAGCGGTTTTCCCGGGTCCGGACGCGGCAGGGGTGGAGGGTATTGCAGAGGCTTGCGCCACTTCGGTCACTTGGCTCCTCCCTCCGACTCGATTCGCACGTGAGATCCCCCCTCAACGACACTTCGATCCTCCGCCAGAAACATGGTAATTTGTCTGCCGCTCACTCTGGTCCCCTTCTCCCAGGCCACAGGCGATCCGGTCAGGACGATCTTATCTTCCTCTCGGTAATACACCGCCTTTTCGCACGTTGCGTTTCCGCTGTCGCGCTCGATTTTCACCCGACCGATCGCTTCGATTTTGTTCACCGCCCGGTTCGAGACGGTATCCGGCCCCTTTCGCTGCACCGTATCCTGCGCCTTTCTATCTTCGACTCCGTTGGATTGCGCCGAGCCGAACGAGACGATCATCCGATCCGAATAGACCACCAAGGTGCCGCGCGTCAGTACGACCGCACCCTCGAAAATCGCCTGGCTGTCATGATTCTTCACCGTCATCTTCCTTGAGGTGATGGTCGTACTGACGGACTGATCGGCACCGGCAGTCACCGGGGCAGCCAGCGACGGATGGGCGGTGAGAGACACGCCAGCGAGCACCACGCTAAGAGACAGGAGACACTTCAACATGCACGTCCTCGAGCACTTCGAATTCTTCACGGTCCATATGACCCAACAGCCCGACGCCAGTCACTTCCAATCCGTGTCCAACGATACGGACAGGGTCGCTTGTTCGAATTTCTCTAGTTTCATCGGTCCAGGTCAAGTGATTCGTGTAGATGGTATAGCCGCTCTGTGTCCGGATGACGAGCGGGTCAATCCGGTTCGCCAGAGCAAAGTTCTTCGTGTCCGTATTGAGCGTGCCTTCATCTCCTTCCACAGTCAGCTCCTTGCCCGCCTGCCCGAAAAGTGTGACGGCGACCGTATCGAGGTGGGCCTGTTTTTTCTGTTCAAATAGTCTGGCTTGCTTGGCGTCGACCTGCCACTGCACCCTGTCCCCTTTGGTTTGGGTAAAGGTGAAGCGGGAAATGGTGGCGTCCGCCTGATCCATCGCACTGGTCTGTCTCGTGGGAGGGGGTGCGGACGTCGAATTCGTCATGAGCAGGTACACAAGATAACCGGCCAGCACAACGCTCAACCCAAGAAGGCCTCGCTGTGCCAGCGTTCTCCACACTTTATAGGTCTTGCTCCAAACCAGCAGTAACTAGTGGCACGATAGTAGCATGCGCGTCCGAGCAAGTAAACTTCTTACCTTGACGGATGCCATAATTCCTCGGGAAAACACCGCAGGCAGGAATGTGTCTGAATGAAGGGAGCGGGCCGGCAGGACTCACCAGAGTCCCATCGGCCCATCAATGAACTAGGATTTCGCGGTTTCGCCGGGTGGAGTTGACTGTTTCGTGGCCGTCGCATCAGGGCGGGAGACCAGTTCGATCGCAACCAATTCGGCAGCATCACCGATTCGCCGTCTGGTCTTTATGATTCTGGTATATCCGCCCGGCCGATCCTTGAATCGCGCCGCCACGTCACCGAAGAGCTTAGTCACGACCGGCTTACTCCGAAGAAAACTGAGCGCTCGCCGGCGGGCCGGCAATGAACCGTCCTTGCCAAGCGTGATCATGCGATCAGTAAAGCCTCTGATTTCCTTGGCCTTGGCTTCTGTTGTCTCGATCCGTTCGTGTTCGAGCAGCGAAGTCACAAGGCTTCTGAACAACGCCCAGCGATGCTTGGTCTGTCGGCCGAGTTGTCTGCCTTTTTTTCTGTGACGCACGGTTCCCTCTTGTTCGTTATTCAATCGGCTTGGGATTGCCGTTTGAGGGCAACGCGTCCAACTTGACCCCCAAGCCCAGTCCCATTTCGGTCAATATTTCTTTGATTTCATTGAGAGACTTCTTACCGAAATTCTTTGTCTTCAGCATCTCGGCTTCAGTCTTCTGCACCAAATCGGCAATCGTCTTGATGTTGGCATTCTTCAGGCAGTTGGCTGCCCTGACGGACAGTTCCAGTTCGTTGACGCTGCGGAACAGGTTCTTGTTGATCTCGCGTTGAGCGTCTTCACCGGCCAGCTCCCCACGACCTTCCACTCGTGCTTCTGGATTGATGAAAATATCCACATGATCCCGCAAAATGCCTGCGGCGATCGAGAGCGCATCTCGGGGCGAGATCGTTCCGTCGGTCCAAATCTCCAAGGTGAGCTTGTCATAATCGGTCATGCGGCCCACACGGGCATTTTCAACCTGAAAGTTGACCCGCTTGATGGGCGAAAAAATCGAATCAATCGCAATCACTCCGATGGGCAGGCCTTCCTCCTTGTTCCGCTCAGCAGGCACATAGCCACGGCCGTGTTTCACGGTCATCTCAATATCCAACGTCGCATCCTTATCCAATGTGGCGATATGGAGATTTGGGGTCAGAATCGTCATGTCGGCATCATGAACGATATCCGAACCTTTCGCTTCACCGGGCCCTTTCTTCTTGAGACGGATGGTCTTGGGCTTGTCGGTATGAAGCGCCAACCGAAGTCCCTTCACATTCAAGATGATCGACGTGACATCTTCGGTCACTCCGGGAATCGTCGAAAACTCGTGCAACACCCCTTCGATCTTCACCGTTGTCACTGCGGCACCCGTCAACGAGGAGAGCAGCACCCGGCGCAACGCATTGCCCACAGTCGTCCCAAATCCCCGTTCAAAGGCCTCGGTCGAAAACCGCCCGAATGTCGGAGAGAGGGTTTCTTTATCGACCTCGACCCGCAGCGGGATCTGGAAATCCTTCATCGCTTTAATCATGAGTCCCCCTTCATCGTGTCAGCACCTGCACAACCTCGGCGAGGCATTCTGCAGAGGAGCGGCGCTGTATGAAGTCACCGTTACCTTGAATAGAGTTCGACGACCATCTGCTCATTGACTGGCAGCGTAATCTGGTCTTTCGTCGGAAGGGCGCGGACCGTACCCTTGAATCCGGCCTTGTCTAACTCCAACCACTCCGGCACACCCCGCCCTTCGACCGATTCCAGAGCCGTTTGAATGGTGACCAAGTTCCGACTTCGCTCGCGAACGGCCACGACATCTCCGGCCCGTACCACGGCGCCGGGAACATTCATTTTCCGGCCATTGACCGTCACATGACCGTGACTCACCAGCTGGCGGGCCTCGCGCCTCGACGCGCCGAACCCGAGTCGGTAAGCCACGTTATCGAGTCGCGATTCGAGCAGGCGCAACAACGCTTCGCCCGTGACGCCGGTCTGGCGCTCAGCCCGTTCAAAGACGCCACGGAACTGCGATTCCTGCAATCCGTAGATCCGCCGTAATTTCTGCTTCTCTCGAAGCTGAAGGCTATAGTCCGACGTCCGCTGGCGCCCCTGCCCATGTTGGCCGGGCGGATAGCTGCGCCGCTCGATGGCACATTTCTCCGTCATGCAGCGGGAGCCCTTCAGAAACAGCTTCTCCCCCTCACGCCGGCACAACCGACAGACAGGACCTCGATACTTTGCCACTTCTCTACCTCCGGTTACCGGACACCGTCACCGGTCGGTGCCCTTACGTTCCAGTCTTATTACACAGTCGAGTGACCTCAGTTACACTCGCCGACGCTTCGGCGGCCGGCAGCCATTGTGCGGGATAGGCGTCACGTCCCGAATGAGATTGATCCGAAGCCCTGCTCCTTGGAGCGAACGGATCGCCGATTCGCGGCCGGACCCCGGGCCGTTCACATAGACATCGACCTGGCGCATCCCGCTTTCCATCGCTTTTCGAGCAGCAGCTTCACCGGCCCGTTGTGCGGCAAACGGTGTGCTCTTGCGGGAACCCTTGAATCCTTGGTTGCCGGCACTCGCCCAGACAATCGTATTGCCGCTCATATCCGTAATCGTCACAATGGTGTTGTTGAACGAGGCCTGCACGTGGGCGACCCCACTCTGGACGATCCGTCGCTCCTTCTTCTTCCCCTTTTTAACGCTCATGAGAGTCCCTTTGCCGCGAATGGGTTAGGTGGTAGATGCCGGGCGGGCCGCCGGTCTCGGCTTGCTTCCGACTCCCGCGCGACGCCCCTTGCGGGTCCTCGCGTTGGTCTTCGACCGCTGGCCGCGAACGGGCAATCCCTTGCGATGCCGCAATCCGCGATAAGCACCGGTGTCGATCAGACGCTTGATGTTCATCGAGAAGGTCTTTCGGAGATCCCCCTCGACCTGATAGCCCTGATCGATGATCTCACGGATCTTCACGATTTGGTCTTCGCTGAGATCCTTTACACGGATCGCTCCGTCGATTCCGGCCTTGGCGAGGATAGTTCGTGCAGCGGCTCGGCCGATGCCGAACACATAGGTCAGACCGATATCCGACCGCTTTTCTCTGGGCAGATCCACTCCGGCAATACGTGCCATGTTTCCTCCAGTGCTGAGTACTATCTTCTCGGTGCTGAGATGCCTTCGGTGCCAGGTTGTGCTGCTTCGACTGCCAGCTCAGGGCTCAGCATTCATCGCTCAGTACGTTACTTCATCCCTGCCGTTGTTTATGCCGCGGATTCTCGCACAGGATCCGCACGACCCCTCGGCGTCTTACGACCTTACATTTGGCACAGATCGGCTTGACGGACGATTTCACCTTCATGTGTCTTCCAATGCTCCTACTTGAACCGATACGTGATCCGACCCCGCGTCAAATCGTACGGAGACATTTCAACCGTCACCTTGTCGCCGGGAAGGATCCGAATAAAGTGCATGCGCATTTTTCCGGAAATATGCGCCAAGATCTTGTGACCGTTCTCGAGTTGCACGCGAAACATGGCGTTCGGTAGGGTTTCGGCCACGGTGCCTTGAATCTCGATGATGTCTTCCTTGGGCACGAACCCTTATCCTTTCTTCTGACGACTCTTCACAATCGACTGAGGATTCTCGCCGGTCCTTCCGGCTGAACGGCGATCGTATGCTCGAAATGCGCCGAGAAACTTCCGTCCACCGTCACCGCGGTCCACCGATCGTCGAGGACTCTGACCGCCGCGCCTCCCATATTGACCATGGGCTCGATGGCGAGGACCATGCCCTGTTGTAACCGTGGTCCCTGTCCAGGTCTCCCGTAATTCGGAACCTGCGGTTCTTCATGCAGCTGCCGGCCGATACCGTGACCCACAAATTCCGTAACGACTGAATATCCCGCAGCTTCGACATGACGCTGAACCGCGTGGGAGATGTCAGACAAGCGGCGTCCCACTACCGCCTGCTCAATACCGAGCGCGAGAGCTTCTTCCGTCACGCGAACCAGCCTCGCCGTCTTGTCATCCACCTGTCCGACACCGACGGTGACCGCCGAGTCTCCGTAGAACCCCTCGACGATCGCGCCCAAATCCAGGCCGATGATGTCTCCCTCTTTCAGCACGCGCTTGGAAGGAATGCCGTGCACAACCTGTTCGTTGACCGAGGCACACAGCGTCTTGGGATAATTTCTATACCCTTTGAACGCCGGCTGGGCGCCTCGAGCACGAATTTCCGATTCAGCCAGCCGGTCCAGCTCGTCCGTCGTAACTCCGGGCTTGACCGCTTGCTTCAGGACCTCCAACGCTTCCGCCACCACTCTCGACGCCTTTGCCATCCGGGCAACTTCTGCTGGCGTCTTCAGAATGATCATGTCGGCCTGTAGGGGGCCAGCACTCGGGATAGCGCCGTAAATACCGCCTCCACCGTGCCGGATCCGTCGAGTTCCGACAGAAGTTGTCGATCGCGATAATATCGAATCAGCGGAGCCGTTTGTTCCTCATACACCTTGAGCCGCGTCTCGATCGCTTCCGGTCGGTCATCGCTGCGCTGTACTAGCGGTTCACCGCATCGGTCGCAGGCGGCGCCCTTTTTCGACGGAGCCAAGTCCACATGGAACGACGCTTGACACCTGGGACAACTTCGCCGCCCGCTCAAGCGCCGAACCACATCATCTCGAGAGACCTGAAAGTTGACGACGCGATTCAGCGGCGTGTTCGCGGACGCCAGCACACGATCCAACTCCTCGGCCTGCACCACCGTCCGCGGGAACCCGTCGAGGATGAACCCGTTCCCCTCGCTGAGACCGACGAGCCTTTCCCGGACTAACCCGATCACGACGCTATCGGGGACCAGCCTGCCCTGGTCCATATAGCTTTTGGCTTCGCGGCCCAGCGTCGTTTGATTTCTCACCGCCTCGCGAAGCAGGTCGCCGGTGGAGATCTTCACGTCCTTGAACGCTGCGGCAACTCGATCCGCTTGAGTTCCTTTGCCGACACCCGGCGCTCCGAGAAATACCACGCGCATGAGGTCAGCCGCTCCGGCCGCGTAGCGGTCCCATGCCCTTTCCCAGGAACCCTTCGTAGTTGCGCATCAGCATATGCGATTCGATTTGCTGCGCGGTATCCAGTCCGACGCCGATCACGATCAGCAACGACGTGCCGCCGAAATAAAAGGGCACGTTCAGCTTGTAGATCAGGAACTCCGGAATCACGCAAACGATCGCGAGGTAGATTGCCCCTGCGAAGGTGATATGCGTCAAAACCTTATAGATATAATCCGAGGTCCGCTGGCCCGGTCGAATCCCGGGGATGAAGCCGCCGTACTTTTTCATGTTGTCGGCCATATCCACCGGATTGAGCACCACCGCGGTGTAGAAAAAGCAGAAAAACAAAATCAAACCGACATACATGAGCGTATACAATAGGGACCCCGGCGCCAGCTGCGCCCCGATGGCCTTCACCCATGGCGTCTCGAAAAAGCCGGCAATGGTGGCAGGGAACGCAATGATCGATGAGGCGAAAATGGGCGGAATCACCCCGGCCGTATTGATCTTCAGCGGAATATGCGTACTCTGCCCTCCATAGACCCGTCGACCCACCACCCGCTTCGCATATTGCACGGGCACCTTGCGGCGGCCGCTTTCCAGAAACACGATGGCGGCCACGACCGCGACCATCAACACGGCGAGCGCGGCCAACAACAGGAAGCTCAACTGGCCAACCTTGTACAGATCAAAGGTCTGCGCCACCGCCGCGGGAAGCCGCGCCACGATGCCGGCGAAAATGATCAGCGAAATCCCGTTGCCGATCCCTCGCTCAGTGATCTGCTCCCCGAGCCACATCAGAAACGCCGTGCCGGCGGTGAGGGTGATAACCGTCATCAGGCGGAATCCCCAACCTTTGTCCAGGACGAACGCTCCGCTGTTCATCTGCTCCAGGCCGACGGCGATGCCGAACCCTTGAATCAGGGCGATGCCGATCGTCCCGAATCGCGTGTACTGAATAATCTTCTTCCGACCGCGCTCCCCTTCCTTGGCCAGCTTGGTAAGATGGGGAATAACCACCGTCAGGAGCTGAAGAATAATCGATGCGCTAATGTACGGCATGATGCCGAGCGCAAAGATCGTCAGCCTCGACAGAGAACCGCCGGAAAAAATATCCAGAAACCCGAGCAGTGCCCCGCCCTGCTTTTGCAGAAAGTCTTGGAGCGCCTCCCCATTGATCCCCGGTGTGGGAATGTGCGCACCGACTCGATAGACGACGAGCATGCCCAGCGTGAACAGGATCCTGGTCCGCAGCTCGGGAATCTTGAAAATGTTCTGAAAACTCGTCAGGAGCCGCTCAAACACCGGGAATGACCTCGACTTTGCCTCCTGCTGCTTGGATCTTGGCCTCGGCCGACTTGCTGAACTTGTGCGCCTGCACCACCAGCGGCTTGTTGATCTCCCCGTTTCCAAGGATCTTGATCGGCAACGTCACGCGCCTGACGAGTCCGGCATCGACCAATGTCTGAGGAGTGATCGTTCCCTGCTCGGCCAATTCGGCCAGACTCTTGAGGTTGACGATGGCAAATTCCTTCCTGAACGGATTAGTAAATCCATACTTGGGAACGCGCCGAATAAGCGGCATCTGACCACCCTCGAAGCCAGCTCCCTTGCCGCCACCGGACCGGGCCAACAAGCCTTTATGCCCTTTCGTGGCGGTCTTGCCATGCCCGGACCCCGGACCTCGACCGATCCTCTTGCGCTTTTTCTTTGCTCCTTTCGCAGGAGCCAGTTCGTGTAGATTCATTGTGATTGCACTTCCAGCAAATAGCCGACCTGATGAATAAGACCGCGGACTTGAGGCGTATCCGGACGCACAACCGCCTGACGAATTTTTCGCAGTCCGAGTCCACGCAAGACGAGCCGGTGACGCTCCGGCGTTCCGATGGGGCTCCGCTTCAGGGTAATGCGTACGCTCGCTGTGGATGTTTTCATCGTTCCCATCATGCCCCCACGCCGGCCGAACGAACCTCGGTGACGCCGCGTCGCAATTGCATCACTTCTTCCGGATTTCGTAGCTGCGTCAGGCCGTCGAGCGTCGCCCGCACAGTGTTGAAAGGGTTGCCTCTCCCGAGGGTCTTGGAGATGACGTTATGGGCGCCGACCAACTCCACGACGGCCCGCACCGCACCTCCGGCGATGATTCCAGTACCTTCCGCGGCAGGCTTCAAGAGCACATGCTCACCCCCGAAGAGCCCGTGGACCTCGTGCGGAATCGTTCCGGACTTGAGCGGAACGTGAACCAAGTTCTTCTTGGCCTGCTGCACGGCCTTGGAAATGGCCACCGGAACTTCGGCCGCCTTCCCTTTGCCGATACCGACCCAACCCTGCCCGTCTCCGACCACCACGAGCGCGCAAAAGTTGAATCGCTTGCCGCCCTTGACCACTTTGGCTACACGGTTGATGAAGACCACTTTGTCCTTCAAACTGAGTTCATCGGGATTAACTCGCACGCGCTACTCCCCCTCTCCTGTGTGAAGATTCGACGGCCGCTGCCCTAGAACTGCAACCCTCCCTCACGGGAGGCATCCGCCAACGCTTTGATTCGACCGTGGTAGAGACGGCCGCCGCGATCAAACACGACCGCGTGAACCTTGGCGGCTTTAGCCCGCTCCGCCAGCAGCTTCCCGACCGCTTTGGCCGCCACAATGCTGCTCGTGGACTTGAGCGAGGTGCGCAGCGATTTATCAAGGGACGACGCCGACACCAACGTCAGTCCCTTCAGATCATCGATGATCTGCGCATAAATGTGGCTGCTGCTGCGAAACACGTTGAGCCGCGGTCGCTCGTCGGTTCCAAAAATCCGCTGGCGAACACGCCGCTGCCGCCGCGCGAGTTGGTGGCTCTTCTCCATACTGTTCATGGCATCCTACTTCCCTGTTTTGCCTTCCTTCTTACGCAAGACTTCACCGACGTACCGCACACCCTTCTGCTTGTAGACGTCGGGCGGCTTGATGGCCCGGAGGTTGGCCGCCACTTGCCCCACAAGCCGCTTATCAACGCCCTTCACGTTGATCATGGTCTGCTTGTCGATTTTCACCTCGATCCCGGCGGGTATCGGATACACGACCGGATTTATGTAGCCCACATTGAAACTCATCGTGCGCCCCTGCACCGCGGCCTTGTAACCGACACCGGTGATTTCCAGATTCCGCTCATACCCCTTGGTGACGCCGTGGACCATGTTACTCAATTCCGCACGGACCAAACCGTGTAAGGCCCGAACGTTGCGCGCATCGCTTGATCGAGTGACGAGGACTTGGCCGTTATCCACGGTGACACCGATACCCGGCGCAAGCGCCCAATCCAGTTTACCCAGCGGACCCTTCACGGACACGACCGACCCCGCCACTTTTACGTCGACCCCGTCCGGGACCGGAACCGGTTTTTTTCCTATGCGTGACATCGCTACGCCATCCTTCTTGCCGATGCAGCCAACAGGCCGCTACCAGATCGAACAGAGCACTTCACCGCCGAGGCCCGCCTTGCGGGACGCTTGATCGGTCATGATCCCTTTTGAAGTCGACAGGATCGCCATGCCGATGCCGTTGCGCACCCGTGGAATGTTCTTGTTCCCGACATAGACTCGCCGACCCGGCTTGCTCACACGCTCCATCCCTGTAATCATCGGTTGTCCCTCACCCACATACCGAAGACGAACATTGAGAACCGGATGGCCTTCCTCCACAGCCGCCTCGACGTCGTGGATGAAGCCTTCCGCCTGTAGAACGCGCAACACTTCGCGCTTCAGCTTGGACGCCGGAATGGTGACGACTTCATGTTGTCGCCGAAATCCGTTTCGCAATCTCACCAGCAAGTCACTGATCGGATCCGTAACCATAGACTCCCTTAGACTCCCTTCACACCCGTCGTTGGATTGTTCGCACCATACGGCCAGTCAGACCTGACTCCACGTCCGCCGCCTTACCAACTGGATTTCCTGACTCCCGGAATTTCCCCTTTCAGGCTCAGCAAGCGGAAGCAAATTCTGCACATCTTGAATCGGCGCAAAAATCCATGCACCCGCCCGCAGATCCCGCAACGATGATACCCGCGAGTGGAAAACTTGGGCTGCTTCGCACACTTGTTGCGCAGGGCTAATCTTGACACAATCGGCTCCTTCGTTACACGTTAGGTCCGGAAGGGCATCCCTAACTGCCGTAGCAGGGCCTTGCCTTCGTCATTGGTGCGGGCCGTCGTCACGATGGTGATGTCCATGCCGTGGATCGAGGCCACCTCGTCATACTGGATCTCCGGAAAAATCAACTGTTCTTTGAGACCCAACGTATAGTTGCCGCGCCCGTCGAACGCCTTGGGCGATACGCCACGAAAGTCTCGGATCCGGGGCAGCGCCAAGGTCACCAGTCGATCGAAAAACTCGTACATCCGGCGGTTGCGCAGAGTGACTTTGGTCCCGATTGGCATCCCCTGCCGCAGCTTGAATCCGGCAATCGCCTTCTTAGCTTTAGTGATGATGGGCTTCTGTCCCGTAATCATCCCCAGTTCGGTGGCTGCGCTTTCGAGCAGCTTGACATTCTGGGTGGCCTCGCTCATTCCGACGTTCAGCACGATCCGCTCGAGTTTCGGCACCTGCATCAGGTTCTTATATCCGAACTCTTTCATGAGGACCGGAACGACCTGCTCTCGATACATCTCGCGAAGGCGCGGGCTGAACTTCGACTCTTCGCTCCCGTCATCCAGCGCCTGAGGAGCCGTTGCGCCATCCTTCTTCGATGGGCGCCCCGTCGGTCTCGCACCTTTCGTCTTTTTCGGGTCTTTCGCGTCCGCCATGTGCCTTCCCTTTGCCGTTATTCCACTACGTCCTGAGACTTCTTGCTGAAACGGACGCGCGTGCCGTCAGCCTGCACCCGTACGCCAAGTCGCGTGGGCTTCTGGGTGACCGGGCACAGAAACATCACGTTAGAAATCGCAAGCGGTGCTTCGCGCTCGAGGATACCACCCTGCTTCACCTTCTGATTCGGCTTGGTGTGCCGCTTGATCATGTTCAATTTCTCCACCACCACGCGGCCGGCAGTGCGGTCAACCGACAGGACCTTTCCTGACTTCCCTCGGTCGCGACCGACGATGACCACGACGGTATCACCTTTGCGGATTCGAACTTTCTGCAACGCTTCCACGTCTACTCCTCTATCGCCGTCCGGCCTACAGGACTTCCGGAGCCAGAGAAATGATTTTCATGAACTTTTTCCACCGAAGCTCGCGGGCGACCGGTCCAAAAATACGAGTGCCAACCGGCTCCCCTTCCTTGTTGATCAACACACAGGCGTTCCGGTCGAACTTGATGTAGGACCCATCTTCCCGCCGAACTTCTTTCGTTGTCCGCACGATCACCGCACGACTGACATCGCCCTTCTTGACGGTCGCCTGAGGAATCGCCTCCTTGACGGCCACGACAACGATATCTCCCAGGGAGGCGTATCGGCGTTTCGAGCCGCCGAGAACATGGAAGCACATGGCCTGCTTCGCCCCTGAGTTGTCGGCCACATCCATGTAGGTATAGTTCTGAATCATGTCTGACTCGTTCCTTGTCGTCGTGGACGAGCGAGTTATTCGCCGCGCCCTTTTTCCAAGACTTCAACCACTCGCCAGTGCTTCTCTTTGCTGATGGGTCGGGTTTCGATCATCCGCACCCGGTCACCAACCCCGCACGCATTCTGCTCATCGTGGGCCTTCAACTTGGTGATCCGCCGTAAGACTTTTCGATAGATGGGGTGGACGACGGACCGTTCCACTGCCACCACGACAGTCTTGTTCATCTTATTGCTGACAACCCGCCCGATCCACTCACGCCGCTTGACACCCGTCTCTGCCATAGTGCGTACCTATTCCCCCTTTTACGAGCCCGCCTTTCGGCTCGTTCGCTCCGTTTCACGCAAGAGGGTCTTCACCCGCGCGATCGTTCGCTTTGTTTTCCGGACCTGCATCGGGTTTTCCAGGCGTCCAGTCCCCAGCTGAAAGCGGAGGTTGAACAGCTCCTGCGTCAACTCCTTGGCTTTCTCCGACAATTCAGGTGCAGTCAATTGCTTCAGTTCTTTGAGCTCCATCACGCTCCCGCCTTCTCCTGAACTCAACGTTCGCTAAAACTCTCCGCGTGCTACACACTTGGTTGCGATCGGCAGTTTGTGCGAGGCCAGACGAAATGCCTCGTTGGCAATCTCCGACGTCACCCCGCCCATCTCATAGAGAATCCGGCCTGGCTTGACGACTGCCACCCAATATTCCGGATTGCCCTTTCCCTTGCCCATCCGTGTTTCAGCCGGCTTCTTCGTAATGGGTTTGTCGGGAAAAATCCGCGTCCATACCTGTCCACCCCGCTTCACATACCGTGTGATGGCAATTCGAGCCGCTTCGATCTGCCGGCTGGTCACCCAGCCCGGTTCCAGCGCCTTGAGCCCGAACTCGCCCAACGTGACATTGCCGCCTCGGTAGGCCTTGCCTCGCATACGGCCTTTCATCATCTTTCGGAACTTGACTTTTTTCGGTGCCAGCACGATCGCCTCTTAACTCATGCCAATCGACGCTCAAAGGCCGATTCCGGCTTGAGCGGTTGCGCGGGAAGAATTTCCCCTTTGTAGATCCACGTTTTCACGCCGATCTGTCCCATCGTCGTGTGAGCTTCCGCAAATCCATAATCGACTTCAGCCCGAAGGGTATGCAGAGGCACGCGCCCCTCGCGGTACCACTCGGTCCGCGCAATTTCGGCACCGCCCAAGCGGCCGGCGATCATGATCTTGATTCCTTGCGCACCGAGGCGCAACGCCGACTGCACACTTCGCTTCATCGCACGGCGAAACGCGACGCGTTTCTCCAACTGCGTAGCCACGTTCTCACTGACCAATTGCGCATCCAGCTCAGGCTTCTTGATCTCTTTGACGGTGATATACACTTGCCCGCCGTACTGTTTCTCCAATTCAGCCTTCAACTTATCGACCTCGGCGCCCTTGCGACCGATAATGATCCCGGGACGGGCCGTGTGGATAATGACCCGCGTCTGATCGCCCGACCGCTCGATCTCCACCTTGGCCACGCCGGCGTGGAAGAGCTTCTGCTTCACGATCCTGCGGATCTTGATGTCCTGGTGCAGCAGTTTCGCGTAGTCTTTCTCGGCATACCACCGCGAACTCCACGTGTAGTTGTATCCGAGACGGTAACCGATTGGATGCGTTTTTTGACCCATACGATCTGTTCCTCAGTTCTGCCGCGGCCGACCGGCCGCAATGCGGGTTACTTCCCCGTGAGACCCGACGCCTCCACGACGACCGTGATATGACTCGTTCGCTTTTGAATGGCATTTGCCCGTCCCATCGACCGGGCACGGAACCGTTTGTAGGTCGGCCCGCAATTCACGAATGCCTTGGAGACACGCATGGAGTCGCTGTCCCCCAGCTCCTTTTGCTCGGCATTCGCGACGGCAGATCGCAGCACCTTCTCGATGACACGCGCCGCATGACGAGGTAAATGCTTGAGCATCGCCAAGGCCATGGGCACTTGCTGTCCGCGAATCATGTCGACGACGGGACGCGCCTTCCGTGGAGCCACGCGAACGAATCTCAATACCGCTCGTGCTTCTGCCATATCAAATCCTTACCTAATCATGCCCTATTTTAAGGCGACCGCTTTTTCCGACCTAGCCTGTCCGTGCCCTTTGAAGAAACGGGTGGGGGAGAACTCACCGAGCTTGTGGCCCACCATATTTTCAGTGACAAAGACCGGAATGAACTTCTTGCCGTTATGCACCGCAAACGTATGCCCGATCATGTCCGGAACGACGGTGGAGCGACGCGACCACGTCTTGATGATTTTCCGGTCCTTGGTCTGATTCATCTGCTCCACTTTCTTGAGCAGATGCTCGTCGACAAATGGCCCCTTGCTAACCGATCTAGGCATTGCGCACTCCTGACTTGCGTCGGGCAATGATGTACTTGTCCGTCGCCTTGTTGTTCCGGGTCTTGTATCCCTTCGTCGGCAGGCCCCACGGCGAGACTGGATGGGGATTCCCTTGGCCGGACTTGCCTTCACCACCGCCGTGCGGATGGTCAACTGGATTCATGACCACGCCGCGCACGTGCGGGCGCCGTCCCATCCAGCGTGAGCGCCCGGCTTTTCCCACATTGATGTTCTCGTGATCCAGATTTCCCACCTGCCCGACGGTAGCCATGCAAGACGCAAGAATTCTGCGCATCTCGCCCGACTTCAGCCGCACCTGCACGTAGTCGCCGTCCCGGCCCATCACCTGCGCGAATCCGCCGGCGCTGCGGATCAGTTGACCGCCCTTGCCCGGCTTGAGCTCGATGTTGTGGATGGTCGTCCCCAACGGCATGTTGGCCAAAGGAAGGGCATTCCCCGTGCGCACCTCTGCGCCTGCACCGGATTGCAATACATCGCCTACTTGAAGTCCGACCGGTGCGAGAATGTAGCGCTTTTCCCCGTCGCGATAAGTGAGCAGGGCGATACGGGCTGACCGGTTGGGATCGTACTCCAACGCTGCAACCTTGGCAGAGATACCGACTTTGTCCCGGCGAAAATCGATCTTTCGATACAGCCGCCGATGTCCAGCGCCGCGAAAGCGGACGGTTGTTCGCCCGTCGTTGTTGCGCCCACCGCTCCGGTGGTGAAACGACGTCAGCGATTTTTCAGGTCTCTTGCCGGCTAATTCTTCGGTGGTCACCACGGACATCCCGCGGCGCCCTGATGTTGTCGGTTTATAGGCTTTCAACCCCATGGACGTCTCTTTCCTCTTCTATGCACTCTCGTACAGCTCGAGTTTTTCACCTTGCTTCAGCTTGACGAAAGCCTTCTTCCAGTCCGAACGCTTTCCGGAGAACCGTCCCAGGCGCTTGAGCTTGCCTTGCACGTTGAGGACATTCACCCGTTCAACTTTGACCTTGAGCAGAGTTTCAACGGCTTGCTTGATTTGCACCCGATTGGCTCCCGGATGGACGAGGAAGCTGACCGTGTTGTTCGATTCGCGCATCGCCGTCACCTTTTCTGTCAGGAGCGGCTGAATCAGCACGTGATGAAGATCCAATCTCATGCCCAGACCTCCTTCACACGGGCCAGCTCCCGTTCGGGGATGACGATGGTCTCCGCTCGTACCACGTCATAGACGTTCAACTGATCAGGCGCCACGACTGCCACGGTCGGAAGGTTTCTAGCCGCCTGAACGAGCCCTGTGTGACCTTCCCCTGCGACGATGAGGATATGGACGCCGTTCCCGAACTGACCCAAGGTTTTCGCCAGCAATTTCGTCTTGGGCTGCGCCAGCGACAGATCTGACAGAACCACCACCTGCCCGCCTACCACCTTCGCCGACAGCGCACTCTGCAGCGCCGCACGGTATTTTTTCTTCGGCATGCTGAACGCATAACTCCTCGGCTTGGGACCGAACACTGACCCCCCGTGCCTCCAGACTGGAGACCGTAAAGAACCGGCGCGAGCCCTGCCCGTATGCTTCTGCTTCCACGGTTTCTTGCCCGATCCGCTGACCTCTCCGCGCCGGAGCGTAGAGGCCGTGCCTTGCCGCTCACAGGCACGCTGCATCACGACCGCCTCATGCACCAGCGCTACGTGAGGCTGACAGCCGAACACCTCGGCGGGAAGCTCAGCGGAGCCTACTTTGCGCCTGTTCAGATCAATGACGTCGACCGTCGGCATGTCCTATCCCTTCTTTGACTTTCTGACCACGAGCAACCCGTTCGCCGCGCCGGGAACGGCCCCGCGGACAAAGATCAGATTCTCTTCCGGCCGTGCTTCGACGACCTTCAGTCGCTGGGAGGTCACCCGCTCCGCGCCCATGTGTCCAGGCAACGTCTTTCCCTTCCACACGCGGGAAGGAAATGAACTGGCGCCGATCGATCCAGGGGCACGATGGAACATGGATCCATGCGATTCAGGTCCGCCGGAATAGTGGTGACGCCGCACAACTCCCTGGAAGCCCTTCCCCTTCGACACGCCGATGACGTCGACCCAGTCACCCTTCTTGAAAATATCCACCTTGATCGTCTGCCCCACCGTCACGTGGCCGGTCATCTTGAATTCCTTGAGCGTCCGGCTGGCGGGTGCCTCATGCTTCTTGAGGTGACCCAACTGCGCCTTAGACAGCCCGCGCTCTTTCGCCTCACCGTAGGACAGCTGCACCGCCTCGTATCCGTCGCGCTCTTTCGTTTTCACCGTCACGACCCGACAAGGCCCGGCGGAAATAACTGTCACCGGAACCAGCTGACTCTCATCGAACACCTGCGTCATTCCCAGTTTTTTTCCAAGCAATCCGTTCGTCATATCAATTCCAGTCCCAAGCGGTGAGTCCTGAGTGCTGAGACATCCGACATCCGAAACTCAGCACTGAGCATCCAGAACTCATAACTTGATTTCTACGTCCACACCGGCAGCCAAATTCAGCTTCATCAAAGAGTCCATGGTTTCCGGCGTGGGCTCCATGATATCCATGAGACGCTTGTGCGTGCGGATTTCAAATTGCTCGCGCGCCTTCTTGTCCGCATGGGTGGCCCGCTGCACCGTGAACTTCTCGATCCGAGTCGGCAACGGGATCGGGCCCACGATTTTGGCACCGCTGCGACGGACGGTTTCAACGATCTCCGCCACGGATTGATCCAGCACGCGATAGTCAAATCCGCGCAACCTGATTCTGATTCTCTGATCGACCTTCACCATGCCAACCCCTATCCTTCTCGATCGTTAAGCCAGGATTTCCGTGACGACGCCGGAGCCGACGGTCTTGCCGCCCTCACGCACGGCAAAGCGCAGGCCCTGGTCCATCGCGATCGGACTGATCAACTCGGCCGTCACACTCACATTGTCCCCCGGCATCACCATCTCCACGCCCGGATTCAACGACACGATCCCCGTCACGTCCGTCGTCCGGAAATAGAACTGCGGCCGATACCCGTTGAAGAACGGCGTATGCCGTCCCCCTTCTTCCTTCGTCAGCACATAAATCTCCGCCTTGAACTTCGTATGCGGCGTAATGGTCTTCGGCTTCGCCAACACCATGCCCCGCTCCACGTCTTCTTTCTTCGTCCCCCGCAAGAGCACCCCGATGTTGTCCCCCGCCTGCCCTTCATCCAGCACCTTGCGGAACATCTCCACCCCGGTCACCACCGTGCTCTGTGTCGGCCGCAGCCCCACGATCTCGATTTCATCCCCCACCTTCACGATCCCCCGCTCGCACCGGCCCGTCACCACCGTGCCCCGCCCGCTGATCGTGAACACATCCTCGATCGGCATCAAAAACGGCTTGTCGATCGGCCGCTGCGGCGTCGGAATATAGGTATCCACCGACTCGAGCAACTTCACAATCGCCGGCACCCCCAGCGGCCCCTGATCCCCTTCCATCGCCTTCAAGGCACTGCCCTGTATAATGGGGGTCTTGTCCCCCGGAAAGTCATACTTCGAGAGCAGCTCCCGCACTTCCAATTCCACCAGATCCAGCAATTCCTTGTCGTCGACCTTGTCCGCCTTGTTCAGAAACACCACGATGTAGGGCACCCCCACCTGCCGCGCCAACAGAATATGTTCCCGCGTCTGCGGCATCGGGCCGTCCGCGGCGCTCACCACCAGGATCGCCCCGTCCATCTGCGCCGCCCCCGTGATCATGTTCTTCACATAATCGGCGTGCCCCGGGCAGTCCACGTGGGCATAGTGCCGCTTGTCGGTTTCGTATTCGACGTGGCTGATCGCAATCGTCATGATCTTGGTCGCATCCCGCCGCCCCTGGCTCTCGCTCGCCTTCGCCACTTCGTCGTAACTGATGAACTTCGCCATCCCCTTATCCGCGCACACCTTCGTCAGCGCCGCCGTCAACGTCGTCTTCCCGTGGTCCACGTGCCCGATCGTCCCAATGTTCACGTGCGGCTTCTTCCGCTCAAATTTCGCCTTCGCCATGCCGAACCCTCCCTACAACTTCTGTGACCCCCGAATTACTCGCCTCGGTATTTCGCGATGATTGCTTCCGCAATCTGCCGCGGCACCTGATCGTATCTATCGAATTCCATGCTGTACGTCGCCCTTCCCTGCGTGCGAGACCGGAGATCCGTGGCATAACCGAACATCTCCATGAGCGGCACCGAAGCTTCGATGGCCTGGGCGCCGGCGCGAACCTTCATCCCTTGTACCTTGCCGCGACGGCCGTTCAGGTTGCCGATGACGTCGCCCATGAACTCTTGCGGCACAAGTACTTCCACTTTCATGATCGGCTCAAGGAGCACGGCATCAGCCTTCTTGCAGGCATCGGAAAAGCCCATGGAACCGGCGATCTTGAACGCCATTTCGTTGGAATCCACCTCGTGATACGACCCATCGATCACGGTCACTTTGATATCCCGCAACGGATAGCCGGCGATCACACCGTTCTCCATCCGTTCTTTCACGCCCTTTTCGATCGCAGGGATATATTCCTTCGGGATCGCACCGCCGACGATCTTGTTGACAAACTCCAGTCCTTTACCCGGTTCAGATGGCTCGACCGTGAGCACCACATGGCCATACTGACCTCGACCGCCCGTCTGCTTGATATACTTGGATTCCGACTCGGCCTTGCGCCTGATCGTTTCCCTGAAGGCCACTTCCGGCTTGCCGACATTCGCTTCAACCTTGAACTCCCGTAACAAGCGATCGACGATGATTTCCAGGTGCAACTCGCCCATGCCGGCGATGATGGTCTGGGCCGTCTCTTCGTCGGTACGAACACGGAACGATGGATCTTCTTGCGCCAACTTCTGAAGCGCGAAGCCCATCTTTTCCTGGTCTTGCTTCGTCTTCGGCTCGATCGCCATCGCAATAACCGGTTCAGGAAACTTCATGACTTCCAGCAATACCGGCTGCTTCTCGTCGGCCAAGGTGTCGCCGGTCGTCGCGCCCTTGAGTCCCACCGCCGCCACGATGTCCCCCGCATACACGGCGTCGATCTCCTCACGTTTGTTCGCGTGCATTTTCAGCAGACGCCCGATGCGGTCCTTTGTCCCCTTGGTCACATTGAGCACGGGCGTACCGGTCTTGAGCGTGCCGGAATACACGCGGAAGTAGGTCAACTGACCGGCGAAGGGATCGGACATGATCTTGAAGGCCAACGCGGCGAACGGCTCGGAATCGGCGGCCTTGCGCTCGACTTCCTTATTCGTATTCGGATCGATGCCCTTCACGGACGGAATATCGAGCGGCGAGGGTAGAAAATCGACCACGCCGTCGAGCAGCTGCTGCACCCCTTTGTTCTTGAACGCCGACCCGCAGAGCACCGGAGTGACCTTCATCGCAATGGCACTGGCGCGGACCGCACGGCGAATCTCCTCCTCGGTCAAGGTCTGTCCATTGAGATATTTTTCTATCACCTGATCGTCGAACTCTGCCACCGCTTCGAGCATCTTCTCCCGATACTCCTTGGCCTTGTCCAACAAGTCGGCAGGGATCTCTTCCACCTTGTACTTGGCGCCCAGCGTTTCATCATCATACACATAGGCCTTCATCGTGATCAGATCGATCGAGCCGCGGTACTCCGATTCCTTCCCGATAGGAATCTGGATTGGGATGGGATTCGCGCCCAGCCGGTCGATGATGGTCTGCACGCTGAAATAGAAGTCGGCGCCGATCCGATCCATCTTGTTCATGAATGCGATGCGCGGCACCTGATACTTGTCGGCTTGCCGCCATACGGTTTCTGACTGCGGCTCGACGCCCTGCACCGAATCGAAGACCGCAACCGCCCCATCCAAGACCCGCAAGGACCGTTCGACCTCGATCGTAAAGTCCACGTGTCCGGGTGTATCGATGATATTGATGCGGTGATCCTTCCAGAAACAGGTTGTGGCCGCAGCGGTGATCGTGATCCCACGCTCACGCTCCTGCTCCATCCAATCCATCGTCGCAGCACCCTCATGCACCTCACCCATCTTGTGGGTCATGCCGGTGTAATAGAGAATCCGCTCGGTGGTCGTGGTTTTCCCCGCGTCGATATGCGCCATGATCCCGATGTTACGCGTGCGTTCTAATGGTGCTTGCCTAGCCACGTTTAACCCCTAAAAATACACGTGCTGCAGATTGAGCCGGTGAAAGCTGCGATTCAGGGGCACCCCGCGTCTGCGGATCGCAGCACGGCCCAACTGCAGCACAGAATGACGTTACCAGCGATAGTGCGCGAAGGCCTTGTTGGCCTCCGCCATGCGATGCACGTCTTCCCGCTTTTTTACCGCGGCCCCTGTATTGTTGGATGCGTCCAGCAGTTCGGCCGCGAGCTTCTCCCGCATGCTCTTGCCGCCGCGCGTCCGCGCATACTCCGACAACCAACGTAGCGCCAACGACATCCGGCGAGCAGGGCGGATTTCGACCGGCACCTGATACGAGGCGCCACCGACCCGTCGAGACTTCACTTCGACGATCGGCTTCACGTTATCGATCGCCGCCTTGAACACCTTGAGGGGATCTCCGGCCGTCTTTTCCTGGATCACATCGAACGCGCCGTAACAAATCCGTTCCGCCGTGCTCTTCTTGCCGTTCTCCATCAGAATATTGAGAAATTTCCCGACGATCTTGTCGCGATATCGAACGTCCGGGAGCGGCTCTCGCTGTCCCAAAAATCTGCTTCGTGGCATACGTTCCGTTCTCTCTGCTCAGATTCGGTGGATCAAATTACTTCGGACGCTTGGCTCCATACTTGGAACGGCCTTGCTTTCGGTCGGCGACGCCGACGGCGTCGAGCGCACCGCGCACGATGTGATAGCGCACGCCCGGCAAATCCTTCACGCGGCCGCCTCGCACGAGCACGATCGAATGCTCTTGAAGGTTGTGGCCGACTCCGGGAATGTACGTCGTCACTTCCATCCCGTTCGTCAGTCGAACGCGGGCGACTTTCCGAAGCGCGGAGTTCGGCTTCTTCGGGGTCGACGTGTAGACGCGCAGACACACGCCGCGTTTCTGCGGACAGGCCTTGAGCGCGGGACTCTTAGTCTTGGCATGGGCCAGCTGCCGGCCCTTTCTCACAAGTTGATTGATCGTCGGCATTGCTCTCTCTCTTGATCTGAAACTCTGGTTTTCCGCTCGACCCCAATCTTCAAGGGCAAAGCCGGAGGATTATAATGATCAACCCTTATGCTGTCAAGCCATGGTCGAACCGCACGTCCGGCGTCACGACCCGGTCGACTCCCCGGAGGCGGCTACCACCCCCTCGCGCGGCAGCGCCGGCGCTTCTCCCGTACCGACGGCCACCGGTTCAGGCTTGGGACTGATCACGAATGTATCGCGATACTCCTCAAACCCGCTCCCGGCCGGAATCAATCGTCCGACGATGACGTTTTCCTTCAAGCCCAGTAGATTGTCCTCGCGCCCGTTGATGGCCGCTTCGGTCAGAACTCTGGTCGTCTCCTGGAAGGACGCGGCGGAAATGAAGCTGTCGGTCGTCAGCGCCGCCTTGGTAATACCCAAAAGTACGGGCTTGCCAAGCGCGGGTTTGCCGTCTTTCTTCAGCACCCGATCGTTTTCTTCTTCGAAGACCAGTTTGCTGACCTGGCTTCCGGGAAGGAATTCCGTGTCCCCCGGATCTTCAATCCTGACCTTGCGCAGCATTTGCCGCACGATGATCTCGATATGTTTGTCATTGATCGACACACCTTGCAGGCGATACACGTCCTGTACCTCGTCGACCAGATACTTCTGCAATTCATTAGGACCCAACACATCGAGAATGTCGTGCGGATTCGCCGACCCGTCCATCAACGGCTCTCCGGCGCGCACCCAATCTCCTTCGTGCACATTGACGTGCTTGCCTTTCGGGATGAAGTACTCCTTGGTATCGCCCATCTTGTTGTCGACCAACACCTTGCGCTGGCCCTTGACGAACCCGCCGTAAGAAATCTCTCCGTCGATCTCGCTGATGACGGCTTGTTCTTTCGGCTTCCGAGCTTCGAAGAGTTCCGCCACGCGGGGAAGACCGCCGGTGATGTCCTTCGTTTTCGTGGTCTCGCGCGGAATCTTCGCGAGCACATCGCCCGGATGCACCATGGCGCCCTTCTCCACGAAGATATGTGCGCCGACGGGCAGCAGATACCGGGCAACCATATTGGCCCCGCCCGACACCTTTGCGGTTTTTCCGCCTTCGTCTTTGATCGACACGCGGGGACGAAGCGTCGCGCCCGTGTGCTCGATGATGACCTTTCTCGACAGACCGGTCACCTCGTCGAATTCTTCCTTCATCGTCACGCCTTCGACGATGTCGCCGTACGCAACCTTCCCGCCGACCTCGGTCAGAATCGTCAGCGAGTACGGATCCCATTCCACCAGCTTTTGGGCCAGGGCGATGCGATCGCCGTCCTTGATTTTGATCTTGGCGCCGTAGACGACCGGGTATTTCTCGCGTTCCCGACCGTTCTCATCGACGATCGCGATCTTCGCATTCCGGTTCATCACGACCCATTCGCCATCCTTGTTGCGGACGGCGATGCCGGCGTTGTGCACATCGGCGTTCTTCTTGGCGTCAAAACTCATGAACTTCATGTAGCCGGCATGCTTCGCTTCGAGCACCGTTTGCTCCACCACCTTGCTGGCGGTACCGCCGATATGGAACGTACGCATCGTCAGCTGGGTCCCCGGCTCTCCGATGGACTGCGCCGCGATCACGCCGACCGGTTCGCCCTTTTCGACTAAACGGCCACGCGCCAGATCTCGCCCATAACAGGCGCGGCAGACGCCGCGACGTGACTGGCAGGTCAGGACGGACCGGATCTTCACCCGGTCGACGGCCGCTTCCACGACGTCCTTCGTTCGATCTTCGGTGATCTCTTCGTTGAACGACACGATGATCTCGCCGGTCACGGGATCGCGGATATCCTCGGCCGCCAGGCGTCCCAAGATACGTTCTTCGATCGGCTGGATGATTTCGCCGCCTTCGACCAGCGCGCTCACGAAGATCCCGTCGGTTGTGCCGCAATCGATTTCACTGATGATGACGTCCTGCGCGATATCGACGAGACGTCGAGTGAGATACCCGGAGTTTGCGGTCTTCAACGCCGTATCCGCCAAGCCCTTACGCGCGCCGTGCGTCGAGATGAAGTACTGCAGCACCGTCAGGCCTTCGCGGAAATTCGCCGTGATCGGCGTCTCAATGATTTCTCCGGACGGCTTCGCCATCAATCCGCGCATACCGCCCAACTGACGGATCTGCTGCGAACTGCCTCGGGCTCCCGAGTCGGCCATCATGAAGATCGGGTTGAAGGCCTCCTGTTTGGCCGCGTCGCCACCGGCACCCAGCTCCTTCATCATTTCACCCGCCACCTGCTCGGTGACATGGGCCCAAATGTCGATAACCTTGTTGTAGCGTTCACCGTTCGTGATCAAGCCTTCGGCATACTGCCGCTCGATCTCGTTGACTTCGCGCTGCGCTTTTCCGATCAACTCTTCCTTCTTGCTGGGAATATGCATGTTGTCGATGCAGATCGACACGCCGGCCCGGGTGGCATACTGGAACCCTGTGTCCTTGATTTTGTCCAGAAACGTCACGGTCTCGCGGTGCCCGGACTGTCGGTAGACGGAATCGATCAGCTTGGTCACCTCTTTCTTCGTCATCAGCTTGTTGGCATAGGAGAAGGGCATGCTGGCAGGCAACACCTCGGACAGGATCACGCGGCCGACCGTTGTTTGCACCAGGTTGCCTTCGATGCGCACCTTGACCCGCGCATGCTCTTCCACTTCACGCGCATCGAAGGCGATGCGCACTTCCTCTGGCGAGCCGAAGACTTTTCCCTCACCTTTCGCACCGACCCGCTCCTTCGTCAGCCAATAGCACCCCAGCACCATGTCCTGCGACGGTACGGCGATCGGCTTGCCGTTGGCGGGCGAGAGAATGTTGTTGATGGACATCATCAGCACGCGCGCTTCCACTTGGGCTTCGACGGACAACGGCACATGGACGGCCATCTGGTCGCCGTCGAAGTCCGCATTGAACGCGGCGCAGACGAGCGGATGCAGCCGGATCGCTTTCCCTTCGACCAGGACCGGATCGAAGGCTTGGATGCCCAGTCGATGGAGCGTCGGCGCTCGATTCAAGAGCACCGGATGCTCTCTGATGACCTCATCGAGCACGTCCCACACTTCAGGCCGCTCCTTTTCGACCAGACGCTTGGCACTCTTGATGGTCGTGGCAGCGCCCCGCTCTTCCAGCTTGTGAAAGATAAACGGCTTGAAGAGCTCTAGAGCCATTTTCTTCGGGAGACCGCACTGATGCAGCCGCAGTTCCGGACCGACAACGATGACCGTCCGGCCTGAATAGTCCACACGCTTACCGAGCAGATTCTGCCGGAAACGTCCTTGCTTGCCCTTCAGCATGTCGCTCAGCGACTTGAGCGGGCGCTTATTGGGCCCGCGGATCGCACGGCCTCGACGGCCGTTATCGAACAAGGCATCCACCGCCTCCTGCAGCATACGCATTTCGTTGCGGATGATGACCCCGGGCGCCTTCAACTCCATCAATCGCTTCAGCCGATTGTTCCGGTTGATCACGCGGCGATAGAGATCGTTCAGATCCGACGTAGCAAAACGTCCGCCGTCCAGCGGCACCAGCGGGCGCAACTCGGGGGGCAGCACGGGGATCACGTCCATGATCATCCACTCGGGCTTATTCCCTGACTTGCGGAACGCCTCGATAACCTTGAGCTGTTTCGCGTGCTTCTTTTTCAGCGCCGCCGACGTGGATGTTTTGGACTTCGCCTTGATTTCATCCCACTTGGCATTGATGTCGATCTTCCGCAACAAGTCGCGAATCGCCTCGGCGCCGATGCCGACCTTATAGGAATTGGACGCGAATTCCGACTGCAACTGTCGGAGCTTCTCTTCCGTCACGAGCTCTTTCTCCGCCAAGTCCGTCTGGCCAGGATCGACACAGACGTAACTTTCGAAGTAGAGAATCTTTTCCAGTTGCTTGAGGCTCATGTCCAGCAGCGTGCCGATGCGGCTGGGCACGCCTTTCAAGAACCAAATGTGCGCCACCGGTGCCGCCAGCTCGATGTGGCCCATGCGTTCCCGACGCACCTTGCTCTGAATCACTTCGACTCCGCACTTGTCGCAGACGATGCCCCGGTGCTTCATGCGTTTGTACTTGCCGCAATTGCACTCCCAATCCTTGATCGGGCCGAAAATCTTCGCGCAGAACAAGCCGTCTTTCTCCGGTTTGAACGACCGGTAATTGATCGTCTCGGGCTTCTTCACTTCGCCGTACGACCAGGACCGGATCTTTTCGGGCGAGGCGATGCGGATCCGCATCGAGTCGAACGACACCGCGTCCCTCGGCTTCTCAAATAATGTGTATACGCCTTCCAAGGTAGTGACCTCCTCTGATGCCGGGACGTGCCCGGCACACAAGTGGTTAGTCTTGAGTCTTGACCAACTCGACGTCCAGCCCGAGGCTTTGCAGCTCCTTGACCAGCACGTTGAACGACTCGGGCAAGCCCGGCTCCAGGAACGGCTCCCCTTTGACGACTGCTTCATACATCCGAGACCTGCCCGGTACGTCATCGGACTTGACGGTCAGGAACTCCTGCAGCGTGGAGGCCGCTCCATAGGCCTGCAGCGCCCACACCTCCATCTCGCCCAGCCGCTGTCCGCCGAACTGAGCCTTGCCGCCCAACGGCTGCTGTGTCACGAGCGAGTAGGGTCCGATCGACCGTGCGTGAATCTTGTCGTCGACCAGATGGTGCAGCTTCAATACATACATGTAGCCCACCGTGACCGGACTGCCGAAGGGCTCGCCGCTCCGACCGTCCATGAGGACAGTCTGTCCGCTCGACGGCAGCTTGGCCTTCTTCAGTAGGTCTTTGATTTCCTTCTCCGACGCACCGTCGAATACGGGGCTCGCCACCTTGATGCCCAAAGCCTTCGCGGCCCAGCCCAGGTGAGTCTCCAAGATCTGGCCCACATTCATACGAGAAGGCACACCGAGCGGATTCAAGACGATTTCCACCGGCGTCCCGTCCGGCAAATAGGGCATGTCCTCTTCGGGCAACACACGTGACACGACGCCTTTGTTGCCGTGCCGGCCGGCCATCTTGTCGCCGACTTGTATCTTGCGCTTCATCGAAATGTAGACCTTGACGAGCTTGATGACGCCCGGCGGCAACTCGTCGCCCCGTTTGAGGCGCCCGACCTTCTCGTCGTACAGCGTCTGCAGAATCTCGATCTGCTCTTTGGCTCGGCGCTCAACGTCCTCGAGTTCTTTTTGCTCATCCGGGTCGCTCAGGATGATGTACCGAACCGTGTCGTCGGGCAGCCGCTTGAGGATCTCCGCGGTCAGCTTGCCTTTTTTCTTCAAGATGACGTCGCCGCTCTCGGGATCCATCAGATCGCGGCCGACCACTTTACCCAACAGCAGCTTCCTGACTTTCTTGGTCTTTTCCTCGTCGATGATGCGCAGCTCCTCGTGATGATCACGCTGGAGCTTCATCGCATCTTCGCTCTCGATGCTCTTGGAACGCTCGTCTTTGTCGAGCCCTTTGCGTGAAAAAATCTTCACGTCGACGATGATGCCTTCTACACCCGGGGGCACGGTCAACGACGTGTCCTTCACATCTCCGGCCTTCTCGCCAAAGATGGCGCGGAGGAGCTTCTCTTCCGGAGTCAGCTGCGTCTCGCCTTTCGGCGTTACCTTGCCGACCAGAATGTCGCCGGGCTTCACTTCCGCGCCGATTCGGATGATGCCGCTCTCGTCGAGATTGCGCAGCGCCTCTTCGCCGACGTTCGGGATGTCGCGCGTGATATCTTCCTTCCCCAGCTTGGTGTCGCGAGCCTCTACTTCGAACTCCTCGATGTGAATGGAGGTGAACGCATCCTCACGCACCAGCTTCTCACTCAGTAGAATGGCGTCCTCGAAGTTGTAACCGCCCCAGGGCATGAATGCGACCAGCACGTTCTTGCCGAGCGCCAACTCCCCCTGGTCGATGGCTGGACCGTCGGCCAACACTTGGCCCTTGTTCACAGGCTGCCCGATCCGCACCACCGGTGTCTGGGTGATGCAGGTATTTTGATTCGACCGCTGGAACTTGATCATATCGTAGACGTCAAGCCCTGAATCGTTTCGCTTCCGGCCCTCTTTGGCATCGGCGCGCACAACGACTCGGGTGGCATCGACGCTTTCGACGACACCGGACCGTCTGGATTGCACCACGTAGCCTGAATCCCGCGCCACCACCGCTTCCATGCCGGTCCCCACCAACGGGGCTTCCGCCTTCAACAACGGCACCGCTTGGCGCTGCATATTGGAACCCATCAACGCGCGATTCGCGTCATCATGCTCCAGGAACGGCACGAGCGCGGTCGCCACGCTGACCACCTGCTTGGGCGAGACGTCCATATATTCGACCTTGTCTGGAGTCGCCGTCACAAAATCGCCGGCGGACCGGGCGGATACCGTTTCGGAAACCAACCGCCCCCCCCCGTCCACCTTCGAATTGGCCTGCGCAATGACGTATTTGTCGCCCTCGATGGCGGACAGAAACTCGATCTGATCGGTGACGCGCCCCTTTTCGACTCTCCGATACGGAGCTTCGATAAACCCGAACTTATTGATCCGGGCATAGGTAGCCAACGACGTGATCAAGCCGATGTTCGGCCCTTCCGGCGTTTCGATCGGACAAATACGGCTGTAGTGCGACGGGTGCACGTCACGGACTTCGAAGCCCGCCCGCTCCCTCGTCAAGCCGCCGGGACCCAGCGCCGATAAACGCCGCTTGTGGGTGATCTCCGCCAACGGATTCGTCTGGTCCATAAACTGCGACAGCTGGCTGCTGCTGAAAAATTCCTTGACCGCAGCCACAACCGGCTTGGCGTTGATCAAGTCATGAGGCAGCACGGTCTCCATGTCCAGGAGGTTCATGCGCTCCTTGATGCTGCGCTCCATGCGGACCAATCCGAGCCTGAACTGATTTTCCAGCAATTCGCCGACCGACCGAACCCGCCGATTGCCCAAATGGTCGATATCGTCGATCTCGCCCTTGCCCATCTTGAGATTGACCAGATAGCGGATGACCTCCACGATGTCTTGCGCCGTCAGCGTGCGCTGCTCCAGCGGCAGATCGAGCCCCAGCTTCTTGTTGAGCTTCAATCGGCCGACCGGCGAGAGGTCGTACCGTTTCGAGTTGAGGAACAAATTGTCGAATAGGGCGCGGGCTGTCTCGACGGACGGAGTCTCTCCGGGACGGAGCCGGCGATAGATTTCGACCATCGCCTCCTCCTTGGAACCTGTGCGCTCCATTTCCAACGTATCGAGAATGACGGGAGTCGTGGTGGCCGTGTCGAAATAGATGACCTTGAACTCCTCGATCTCGGTCTCCAGGATCCGCTCGACGACTTCGGCGGTCAGCCGTTGATTCTTCTCCGCAAGCTTGTTCCTTTTGCTGTCCACCAGCTCCGTAAGCACCGCGCGGCCCACCAGTTCAGAAGGCGAGAGCGGGATTTCTTTCACACCGGCGGCCTTGAGCTTGGCAATCACCCCCTTGGTCAACTTCGTGCCTTCCCGGACCAGCGGTTCCTTTCCGCTCTTGTCGGACAACTCCACTGAACAGCGAAGCCCCTGATGGATCTCGGGATCCAGCTTCCGCATCAGCTTGCCCTTCACCACCCGGATCTCTTCCACGGGATAGTACATTTTCAGCAGATCGTCGCCGGAGTAGCCGAACGCCTTCAGAAGAATGGTGGCCGGCATCTTGCGGCGACGATCGATACGCACGTAGAGGATGTCGCGCGCGTCAAACTCGAAGTCGAGCCATGAACCCCGATAGGGAATGATCCGCGCCGAGTAGAGCACCTTCCCGCTGGCGTGAGTCCGGCCCTTGTCGTGGGTAAACGAGGCGCCCGGCGACCTGTGCAACTGGCTGACGACGACCCGCTCGGTCCCGTTGACGATGAACGTGCCCCGCTCCGTCATGAGCGGAAGCTCGCCCACGTAGACCTCCTGCTCGCGCACATCCAGCACCTTCTTCTTGGGTCCCTTGTCTTCCTTGTCGAAGACCACGAGTCGCACGCGCAGCTTCAGCGGCACGGCGAAGGTCATACCCTGCTCCAGGCACTCCCGTTCGTCATACTTGGGTATTCCGAGCGTGTAACTGGTGAACTCCAGGACGGCCGTGTTGTTGTAATCCGGGATCGGAAACACGCTGGCCAGGGCGGCCTGGAGCCCATGATCTTTTCGCCGTTCAGCCTCCGCTTCGAATTGCAGAAACTCCTCGTAGGATCGCTTCTGAATCTCGATGAGATCCGGAATGTCGATGCTCGTACGGATGCGGGAAAAGTCTTTCCGCTCGACGAACTCTTGTAGAGTCGTTTCGGACATTCGCCAGTCCTCCACTACAATGGTTGGGCTTGGGTACCCGCACATGCGGGTACCCACAGATGCTGATCGAACGACAGGCTACTTGATCTCGACCTTCGCGCCGCCCTCTTCCAGTTTCTTCTTCATCGTGTCGGCTTCCTCCTTCGCCACGCCGTTCTTGACCGGCTTGGGAGCCCCTTCCACGAGATCCTTGGCTTCCTTGAGTCCCAGGCTGGTGAGCTCGCGCACGACCTTGATGATCTGAATCTTCTTATCCGCCGGCGCGGAGACCAAAATGACGTCGAACGCCGTCTTTTCTTCCGCGGGAGCGGCAACCGCGCCGCCAGCGGCTGGGGCCGCTGCCGCGGCGACCGGAGCCGCGGCGGTAACGCCGAAGCGGTTCTCGAGCCCTTTCACCAATTCAGCCAGATCGAGCACGCTCATACTCTCGATGGCCTTGATCAACTCCTCCTGCGACAACTTTCCCTCTGTAGCTGGCATGTCTCCCTCTCCTTTCCGTTTATCCTGAATGGCGGCAATGACTCTCACAAACTTGGACAGCACTGCGTTGAGCGTATAGACGACGCCACGGATCGGCCCCTGCATGGCCGACAGCAGCATCGCGATCAATACTTCCTTTTTCGGAAGCTTTGCAACGGCCGCCAATTCGGCAGCCTGAACGACTTTCCCATCGAGTACGCCGAGCGTGATACGGATTTTCTCTTCACGCTTCTCGGCCGCGATGAAATCCCGGAGGATCTTGGTTGGGAGCACCGGATCGTCGTAGCCGATCACCATGCCCGTCGGCCCTTTCAAATGGGTCTTCAACTCCGACAGGGAAGTCCCTTCGGAAGCCCGCGCCGCCAACGTGTTCTTAACGATCTTGTATTCCGCCTTGGCGCCGCGCAGCTGTTTCCGAAGCTCGGTCACCTGGTTGACTGGGAGCCCGCTGCACTCGGTCAGAATGGCCAACCGCGCCCGGCCGAACTTTTCCGTCAACTCCGCCACTGCTGTGGCCTTCTCTTCCTTCTTCATCTCACTCCCCCTCTTCCTTCGCGACAACCGCGGACCATCGTCGATGACGTCCGTCGCTCACCCTCAGCAACTCCAGGAACAAGCTCCTAGCCGGAGCAGGACTCCCCGAGCGGTCGAATCCAGCCCGCAGGTCCTTGCAGCCCCGCCTTCAGCTCCACTGCTTAGCAATCGCCGCGGCATCGAGCTTGACTCCCGGACCCATCGTGCTCGAGATGGTCACGCTCTTCAGGTACCGGCCTTTGCACGAAGCCGGTCGCGCCTTCACCACCGCCTCCAGCACGGCTGCGGCATTGTCATACAACTGATCGGCATTAAAAGAGACTTTGCCGACGGGGACTTGCACGATACCGGCCTTCTCAACTTTGTACTCGACCCGCCCCTTTCGGATTTCTCCGACTGCCTTGCCGACCTCGAAGGTCACCGTCCCGGTCTTGGGGTTGGGCATCAGTCCGCGAGGTCCGAGGACTTTGCCCAGTTTTCCCACAGCGGCCATGAGGTCCGGCGTCGCAATGGCGGAATCGAACTCCATCCACCCGCCCTTGATCTTCTCCATCAGATCATCGGACCCGACATAGTCCGCGCCGGCCTGGCGCGCCTCCTGCTCCTTCTCCCCCTTGGCAAATACCAGAACACGCATTTTCTTTCCGGTTCCGTGCGGCAGCGAGGTGGTACCCCGGACCATCTGGTCGGAACGCTTCGGGTCAACGCCAAGACGGATCGCCAAGTCGACCGACTCGTCGAACTTGGCATACGCGGCGCTCTTGACGACATCGACGGCCTCGCGCAGGGGATACTGGCGCGGCTCGACCTTGTCGAACGCGGCTTTCATTTTCTTTCCCATACCAGGCACTCCTTCTGTCTTGTCGTTAGCCTTGGATGACCACGCCCATGCTGCGGGCCGTACCTTCAATGATCTTGACGGCTCCCTCCAAGTCGGCGGCATTCAAATCCGCGAGCTTCTTCTGGGCGATCTCATTCAGCTGCTTCCTGGTGATTTTCCCCACCTTGTCCTTCTGCGGCACGCCCGACCCTTTGATGATGCCGGCGGCCTTCTTCAGCAGATCCGAAGCTGGCGGCGTCTTCATGACGAAGGTGAAGGTTCGGTCCTTGTACACGGTGATCACCACTGGAATGATGCTGTCACCTTCCTTCTGCGTCTTGGCATTGAATTGTTTGCAGAATTCCATGATGTTGACCCCGTGCTGACCGAGCGACGGCCCGACCGGAGGCGCCGGATTGGCTTTGCCCGCCGGAATCTGCAACTTGATCTGCGCGGAAACTTCCTTCGCCATTGTCCTTCCCCTTCGAATGTCGAATGGGGAATGTTACGTGTTGAACCGCCCGGGACAAGTCTGCCCCGGCTCGGCATTCAACGTCGAACATTCCACATTGCACATTTCAGATTCGTTCTACCTGCAAGAATCCCAGTTCCACCGGCGTCGATCGCCCAAAAATACTCACCATCACCTTGAGTCGGTTGTGATCCTGATCGACCTCGTCGACCATGCCGTTGAACCCCATGAAGGGACCATCGACGATCCGGACGTTGTCGCTCTTGATAAACTTCACCTGCTCGCGCGGGCCAGCGCTTCCCGCATCCACCTGCTTGAGCAATTCCGCCACCTCTTCGCTGGTCAAAGGCGTCGGCTGCGCGCCCCCCCCGACGAAACCGGTGACCTTCGGCGTCTCCTTGATCATCTGAAGCGTCTCATCCGTCAACGGGGTTTCGATCTCGACGAGCACGTAGCCGGGAAAAAACTTTCGTCGAGAGGTCCGGCGCTTCCCATCCTTAATTTCAATCACATCCTCGGTGGGCACCAACACCTGCCCCAGCTGCTCGGCCAGGCTCATTTGGTTAGCCCGCTCATGCAAGCTGGTCTTAACCCGCTGCTCAAAGCCCGCGTAGGTGTGGATGACATACCAGTTTTTTCCCATGCCCTATCCTCGAATCGCTGGTTCAAGCCACAATGGCGCAGATGTCATGACCGTTCCGACACTTCTCGTCCCCCGCCCCGCGGAATAACGGCTATCCGAGGTCTCCCGCGATAAGGAGACCATCGTGAGTCGCCAAACTCCCACTAGAGAATTTTTCCGACTAACCACACCAGGAACGAATCGATGACCGAGAGATACAGAGACATCAATACACAAAATACAATCACCACGGTAGTCGACCCGATCGTTTCCGCACGGGTGGGAAAAGACACCTTTTTGAGTTCAGTGCGCACATCGGTCAAAAATGTCTTGACCGAATCGATCATCCGTTTAAACATCGCACTCCTACATCTTCGCGGCTACCGACCCACTCAACAAGAGTCACCGTTCAGCTTCACGGTCGAGTAACACTCCCAGTCTCCAAAACCCCTCACTTGCGGTGTTTGTCCGTCGGCCATGATCGCAAGGCCGGCGGTACGAGCACGCTCGGGGTGGCAGGGGCACTAGGATTTGAACCCAGACTTTCGGTTTTGGAGACCGACGTGCTGCCATTAACACTATGCCCCTTCGCTCGGCGGTGCTGAGCGCCTATTTCACTTCCTTGTGGGGCGTATGCTTCCGGCAGAACTTGCAGAACTTATTTCTCTCCAACCGGTCCGGGTCGTTCTTTTTGTTCTTGTTGGTCGAATAGTTCCGCTGTTTGCAGGCGGTACAAGCCAAGTCGATAATCTCTCGCATCGCAATTCTCCCATGCGGTCAGAGGACCACAGTCCCTTGCCTTAAGCCAGGATTTCCGTGACGACGCCGGAGCCGACGGTCTTGCCGCCCTCACGCACGGCAAAGCGCAGGCCCTGGTCCATCGCGATCGGACTGATCAACTCGGCCGTCACACTCACATTGTCCCCCGGCATCACCATCTCCACGCCCGGATTCAACGACACGATCCCCGTCACGTCCGTCGTCCGGAAATAGAACTGCGGCCGATACCCGTTGAAGAACGGCGTATGCCGTCCCCCTTCTTCCTTCGTCAGCACATAAATCTCCGCCTTGAACTTCGTATGCGGCGTAATGGTCTTCGGCTTCGCCAACACCATGCCCCGCTCCACGTCTTCTTTCTTCGTCCCCCGCAAGAGCACCCCGATGTTGTCCCCCGCCTGCCCTTCATCCAGCACCTTGCGGAACATCTCCACCCCGGTCACCACCGTGCTCTGTGTCGGCCGCAGCCCCACGATCTCGATTTCATCCCCCACCTTCACGATCCCCCGCTCGCACCGGCCCGTCACCACCGTGCCCCGCCCGCTGATCGTGAACACATCCTCGATCGGCATCAAAAACGGCTTGTCGATCGGCCGCTGCGGCGTCGGAATATAGGTATCCACCGACTCGAGCAACTTCACAATCGCCGGCACCCCCAGCGGCCCCTGATCCCCTTCCATCGCCTTCAAGGCACTGCCCTGTATAATGGGGGTCTTGTCCCCCGGAAAGTCATACTTCGAGAGCAGCTCCCGCACTTCCAATTCCACCAGATCCAGCAATTCCTTGTCGTCGACCTTGTCCGCCTTGTTCAGAAACACCACGATGTAGGGCACCCCCACCTGCCGCGCCAACAGAATATGTTCCCGCGTCTGCGGCATCGGGCCGTCCGCGGCGCTCACCACCAGGATCGCCCCGTCCATCTGCGCCGCCCCCGTGATCATGTTCTTCACATAATCGGCGTGCCCCGGGCAGTCCACGTGGGCATAGTGCCGCTTGTCGGTTTCGTATTCGACGTGGCTGATCGCAATCGTCATGATCTTGGTCGCATCCCGCCGCCCCTGGCTCTCGCTCGCCTTCGCCACTTCGTCGTAACTGATGAACTTCGCCATCCCCTTATCCGCGCACACCTTCGTCAGCGCCGCCGTCAACGTCGTCTTCCCGTGGTCCACGTGCCCGATCGTCCCAATGTTCACGTGCGGCTTCTTCCGCTCAAATTTCGCCTTCGCCATAAGTCACTCCTTTTCTCGGAACGCTGAGAGTGTTAGCCCGATGCGGTCGGCCTCATCATGCTTCGGGTTGAGCCGGATCATCAAGAAAACCCTCAACACTTGCGGTGTATATCCCGTCGCGCATTATGAAAGGCGCTCCGGATCGAGCAAGCTCTGTTTGGAGCCCACGACGCGGATCGAACGCGTGACCTCGTCCTTACCAAGGACGTGCTCTACCAACTGAGCTACGTGGGCGTTCCTCGTCAATCGTGAACTGACGTGTATCAATCGGGCAATCCTTCAGGACGATTCCGCTCGCCCCCCTCGCTTCATGTTCGATCAGAAACCTCTCCCGTCCCTATTTGGAGCGGGCGGTGGGAGTTGAACCCACGACAGCCAGCTTGGAAGGCTGGGACTCTACCGCTGAGCTACGCCCGCCCTACTCAGTGACACTCAAAGTGCTCATCCGCTCGCACGTCTCCAAAACAAGAACACTGAAGGTGTCTATCCGGCTCGTTTCATCTTAAGCTCGCCGGCCCACGCAAGCGTGGTTTGGTGGGCAGGCAAGGATTCGAACCTTGGAAGCCGATGGCAACAGATTTACAGTCTGCCCCCTTTGGCCACTTGGGTACCTGCCCGAACAGGCAACAACAAATGTTCAGTAGAAAACCCCTGCCCTCTCTCACCATCGCGGACGAAAAAAGCAGAGCAGGCTCGTCCATGTACAGCACCTATTCCTTTTAAAAAAGGATAAAGTACTGATCTGGGGACAGAGCCTTGTTCAAGAAACGCCCGATTCTATTGATGAAGTCTTTTGAAGTCAAGGGGGAGAAGGCCTGCGGCACAAATTTTTCTTTTCGGCGGTCTCTCCGCGGTCTTAGACATTACCCTGAACCGCCCAAAATCCGTGATTCATGTCAAAGATGAGAGCCGATTCATTCAGAGGCCCGTCGGCCGGCTCATGGCTTGTCCGGAATCACCATACCATAAGCGTGCAATTTTAATGAAATCCCCGGACGAGACACGGCTAACACGAGTGGGAATGACGAGGGGGTTTGCCGGAACTGAGCACCTGATCTGCCTGCTTGATCAGATCGTCAGGAAATCCGAGCGCCTCCTTCAGAAGATGGCGGACTTCCTCCGGTGAGATCCTGGAAGCCGGAGCTAGAAACCGCTTCCGCGCCCCGGCCCGTTCCTCGGGATTCTCGGGCTCATAGTAGCCGCGAAGTTTTCCCTCGCGGTCTGCGTCCTCCAGGCGGCGAAGCCAAGCCGCCCTCGGTTTTCCCGACTTCTGAAGCGACAGGGCAGTCCGACCGGCTGATTCCAACTGGCTCCACACTGCCCACCCGATGAAAACCGCCCAGGCCTCGTTCAACGCTTCCCACGATTCGACTTCGCTCAGATATCGCTCCTCCGTCTCGGTCCTGCGCTGCACAACCGGATTGATCAAGACCGAACCGTACCGGCACTGTTGCTGCCTGCGCGCGAATGCCAGAGCGTCCCCCCGGCCGTCAGTCGCCAGGTAGTCCATGTATGCGTGAAAGAGCTCATGGTACAGCGTTTCCATTTCGCTGTTGGTCAGGCGGCTCAGCGGCCGAAGGGTGCCTCCAGCAGCGTTAAACGAAAGCGAACGATTCAAGACCATCCGATGCTCGCCGAGATGATACTCCGCTGCAAACGCCTGGAGATCGTCGAATTCAAACTTGACGAAGTCGGGTGGCACGGCCTTGAGAAACTTCACAGGCAATCCAAGCCGTTCCGCCTCGACCACAATCTGCCTCCACGTGTGGCCGGACGTCCTCTCCGCTCCGACCGGTGAAATCAGGACAAGGCACCAGCAGCAGAGCAAGCACAGAACCGGGCTCCGGTCACGGAACGGCCGCATCATGTGGATAAGCGATTCCGGCACGGATCAGTACGAATCGTCCCGATCGCGGCGCCAGTCGGCATGTTCTCCCTCTTCCTCAATGAGGGCCAACTGCTCGAACAGGGCCGGGGAGACATGATCGAGAAATCGCGTAGGTTTCGACAGCAGCATGCCGCTGCTCCTATCGAACACGTTGATCGGATAGGTGAGATAGAGATGACGCTTCGCACGGGTGACCGCGACATAGAACAGGCGGCGTTCTTCTTCCAATTCCTCATCCGCGACGAACGAATAGAGCGACGGGAATTTTCCGTCGACGATCCAGATTACGAATACGCATTGCCACTCCAATCCCTTGGCCGAATGGATCGTGGACAGGACCATCCGTTCATCGTCGCCGTCTGGCGCTTCCACCTCCATCGCGCTCCCGTCCGGAGGTTCCAGCGCAAGATCGGCGAGAAATTGGCCGACATCGGGATACCCCTCCGCGATGGTATGCAGGTGATCCAAATCCCTGGTTCGCTTGGGATAGTCGTCGTATTGCTCCTTGAGAATCGGAAGGTAATAGTCATAGATGTGATTCACTTGCTCAGCCGTCCCTCGATCGGCCGAGGCGGCCAGACTCTCGAGGGTGTGGGCGAGATTTTTCAACCCTTGGCTCGATCGTCCGCCCACGTCCCGCAAGACCCGATACGGCGCATCCGATTTGACCAACGACGCCAGCAGCTCCTGCGCCTTCTTCGGACCGACGCCTTCGACCAACATCAACACCCTGTGCCAACTGACCGCATCGAGCGGATTGGCAACCACGCGCAGGTGCGCCAACAGATCCTTCACATGTGCGGTTTCGATGAATTTGACGCCGCCGCGCTTGACGAACGGCAGGCCGCGACGAGCGAGCTCGATCTCCAGATCGAACGAATGGAAGCTCGAGCGGAACAGGACGGCCACCTCGCCCAGCGGCACGCCTTCCTCGCGGAGCTCGAGGATCTTTTGTGCGATAAAGCGAGATTGGGCATTCTCGCCTGGTGCCTCTGCCAACGTCGGCAGCGGCCCGTCCAGTTTGCGCGTGAACAGGTGCTTGCTGTATTTTTCTGCCGCCTCTTCGATGATGCAATTGGCGAGATTCAAGATCGGCTGGGTGCTGCGATAGTTTTCTTCCAGCTTGTAGATCGTGGCGCCGGGGAAGAGCGTCGGGAACTCCATGATATTCTTGAACGTTGCGCCGCGAAACGCATAGATCGATTGGCTGTCGTCCCCCACCACCATCACGTTCTGACGTCTCGACGCGAGCTTGCGGATCACGTCGGCTTGCAAACGATTGGTATCCTGATACTCATCGACCAGGATGTACCGATACAGCTGGGAAATCGCCTCCCGAGCGTGCGGGTCTTCCGTCAGCAGTCGCCGGAGCAGGACCAGCAGGTCGTCGTAATCCGCCAGCTGCCGTTGCCGTTTAGCGGCTTGATAGCCCTTCTGCAGTTGCCCCAGCACATCCAGATGATCGGCAAAATGGCTGAATTCCTCCAGGACGATGTCGTCCAGGCTTCGCAGCGTGTTTTCAGCTTTGCTGAAAATCTCGGCGATCGTCCCCTTCCGGGGAAATCGCTTGTCCTTGTCGCTGAGCCCCGACTGAGATCGCACAAGTGCGATGAGATCCTCCGCATCCCCGCGATCCAAGATCGTGAACCCCGGTTCCACCCCGATAGCTCGCCCGTAGCGGCGCAACAACATGTTCGCGACCGAGTGGAACGTGCCGCCGCACACGCGGCCGCTGCGCGAGCCGATCAGCTCGCCGGCTCGCTCGAGCATTTCTTGCGCCGATTTCCTCGTAAATGTGAGTAGCAAGATGTTGGAAGGATCGATACCCGAATCGATGAGATATGCAACCCGATAGACCAGCGTGCGGGTTTTCCCGCTCCCCGCCCCTGCAATTACGAGCGACGGACCGTCGCCGGCTGTCACCGCGGCCAATTGCTGCGGATTCAACTCCGCCGCATAGTCGATCGACAGCTTGCGCGGCACGGCTTCGTCCCCCGTCCGCTTCAGAATGTACGGTGTGATGTTTCGATTCATGCAAGAGAGTACGGAGTATCTGCGGTGTATAACATTATGATCGAGACCGTTTCAACGCGGGTGGCGGCCCTCAGGAACGGCCCTCAGCGGGAGCCCCCACTGGAGTCCGAAGGGATCTCTCGGCTATAATGCCTTTTTCGACGACATCTGAACTTCACCGCCCGACGATATTATTTTCTATATGGGGAAGACGCCATACGGAATTCAGCAACGGTCGCTCGCCGAGTTGATGCTTGCCGTCGCCGGCGAATCAGTGACCGTCATGAAAAAGAACGCGCCCGAGCAGGCGCTGAAACTCAAGCGTCAGGACGAGTGGGGTCTCTATCTCGAGTTCCTCAAAGTCATGTTCAATCTGACGGACAGGATTTCGGCGTTCCATATTCCGATCAAGGATCAGCCGGAATTCATGAACGGGTTGGAGGACGCGGTGACCACCCAGCTCAAGACGGTCTTGGAACCGGCGTTCGGCTCCACCGTGGATCAGTCCGAGATCATGATGACGATCGGAGGCACCGTGGCGGAGAGCCGTCAACTCTATGAGCGATATCGCTTTTCCATCACGGAGGACAGCAAGGCCAAGAATGAAATGTTCGATGTCTTCGGCGGGCGAGTAGCGGAGGCGCTCGGCGTAAGCGGTCATCCGCAGATTACGTCGGCCGCCACGCTCTGTGCCAGTGCGGCTGTCCCAGCGATCACCGCTATCCTGCAAGGAGATGCTCCTCTTCCGACGGCCGGCGTCGCTTCGCAATCGGCATCAGCCCCGACGATCCAACCGGACGCCGCATCTGCACCGAGGAATCCCACCGGGAACGAAATCAAGCTCATCAGCGTCATGTCCACCGTCACCGGCGATGAAGTGGAAACCCGTTGGGGACTGCATCCACGCTTCCGCCAGGACCTGACCCAGGAAGAAGTGCAGCAGTTGACCAAGCTGATGAATCGAGTTGCAAAAATTCTTGGCGAACGCTACGCATCCGTGGCATTCTCGGACGAGTGGACCTCCTGGCACAAGGCCGGCCACGCCTGACCCCACTCGGCGCGGGGTGCTCCGCTATCCCCCTCACGACCGCCTTGGCCTCACATTCTCATAAGGAGTCGCAGTGGAGACTACGAACATCTCTCAGAATGCACGTGTCGGCCTACCCCTCAGCTTGGCCCGCCTCGAGGAGCTCTCCCAGAATTTGTGGTGGAGTTGGACGTTGGAGGCGCGACAGCTGTTCGAAACGATTGATCCCACGCTGTGGTTTCTGACGCAACACAATCCTGTCAAGCTGCTTGCGGATGTGAAACCGGAACGGCTGGCGCGCCTGGCGGAGGATCCGTCCTATCTTCGGCAGTACTCCGCGGTGATTAAATTGTTCGATCAGTACCGGGCCAACGGCCATAGCTGGTTCAGCACACAGCATGCCGCTTCGGTCAAGGAAACCATCGCCTATTTCTCCGCGGAGTTCGGCCTCCACACCTCCATCCCCATTTACAGCGGCGGCTTGGGCATTCTGGCCGGCGACCACTGCAAGGAGGCGAGCGATCTCGGTGTGCCGCTGGTCGGCATCGGCTTCATGTATCCACAGGGATACTTCCGCCAACGCATCACGACGGAAGGCTGGCAGGAAGCAGCCTACGCGGCGTTCAATCGCGAGGAGTCTCCCATCCACTCGGCGCTGACCCCATCAGGGGAACCTTGTCGGATTGCGGTGGAGATAGGCGGCCGGACCGTCGCCGCCGTCGTCTGGAAAGTGCAGGTTGGTCGGGTCCCGCTGTACCTGATCGACACGGACGTGCACGAGAACACGCCTGAGAACCGCGCCCTGTCCGCTCGATTGTACGGAGGTGACCAGGAGATGCGGTTATGCCAGGAAATCCTACTCGGCATCGGAGGCGTTCGCGTTCTGCGCAACCTGGGCATTGCTCCCTCCGTCTGGCATGCCAACGAAGGGCATTCCGCCTTTCTGACCTTGGAGCGCCTTCGGGAGTTGGTACAAGCAGGCACATCTCACGCCGAGGCGAGCGAGATCGTCCGGCAGAGCACCGTGTTCACGACCCACACGCCTGTACCCGCCGGTCATGACGTGTTTCCACATCACCTGATGGAGAAGTACTTTGCAGGTTTTTGGGATCAGATCGGTCTCTCGCGTGAGGAATTCCTCGGCCTGGGAGAAACCCCGGAATCTCGGGGACGTGGGTTCAACATGACCGCGCTTGTGATGCGGTTGTCGGCGCATCTCAACGGAGTCAGCCGGGAGCACGGACGGGTGAGTCGCCAGATGTGGCAGCATTTTTGGCCCGGGCTCCCCGTTGAACAGGTGCCGATCCGGAGCATCACCAACGGCATCCACGCGCCAACCTGGATTTCTCCTGACCTTCACAGGCTGTACAGCAAATCGCTCAGCCCGATGTGGGCCGAGAGCTGCGACGATCCGGCCATGTGGCAGCGGGTCCTCGATATTCCCGATCATGAACTCTGGGCCGTTCGCCAGACGATGAAGCGCAAACTCATGGGCTTTATCCGTGGGCGGGTCCGCACCGGCTGGATGCAGGGACAGCTCCACCCCTCGCAGGTGCTGGCCCGAGGCACGTTGCTTGACCCCGAGGCGCTCACGATCGGGTTTGCGCGACGGTTCGCCACGTACAAACGGGCCACCTTGCTGTTTGCCGACCTTGAACGTTTAAAGCGCCTTCTCCACGACCAATGGCGCCCCGTCCAGCTGATCTTCGCCGGCAAAGCTCATCCGGCCGACGAACCAGGACGCTATTTCATTCACGAGGTCATGAGCTATTGCCAGGACCACAAGTTGGGAGGTCAGGTGGCCTTTCTGGAAGACTATGAGATGCACATGGCCAAGTACCTCGTACAGGGCGTGGACATCTGGCTGAACACTCCGCGCTTTCCCATGGAAGCCAGCGGCACGAGCGGTATGAAGGCGGCCCTCAACGGTGCGTTGCACTTCAGTGTGCTCGACGGGTGGTGGCAAGAAGGGTATAACGGGGCGAACGGCTGGGGCATTCAGCCGCTGGGCGACGTCGACGTCGAGGCGCAGGACCGTCACGACGCCGAACAGCTCTATCGGCTACTGGAGCAGGAAGTCGTTCCACTCTATTATCAGCGCGACATCGACGGCATCCCGCGCGGATGGCTCCAATTGGTCAAGGAAAGTATCAGGACCGTCGCGCCGGTCTTCTGCACCAAGCGGATGGTAAAAGACTATGTGGAGATGCTGTACACGCCGGCGATGGCCAAAACCCCGACGGTATGGTAAGACCGCTCCCTCTGCCGCCGTCCCGAGGAACCCAGTTGTACATCGCATGGTGACCGGTCCCTCTTTCCGTGCCCATGCGATTCTATTCACGGCGCTCCTGCTGACAACCTCCCTCGCCTTCGGCGCGACTGCGGCCACGGCGGGTGTCGGCCTGGAACAGGAAGCGACCCAGGCCTATCGCGACGCGGAATACGACAAAGTTCTGAATCTATGGAGTTCCCGGGCTTCGGATCTCCCCCCGTCGAAGGCCTTCCTTCGCGTGACGATTCAAAGCCACCTGAAACTGGGCCACACCGAGGAGGCCGTGGCGCTTTACGACCGATTGGTTCCCGCCAACCAACCGGACGAGTTCCCACTTTTGCGTTCGCTGGCCCTGAGCACGTTGATCACTCACGTCCGCGACTCCAAAGAATACGTCAGGATCGCCGCCTACACGGCTCTGGCGGAGTTGGGGCTTGTCGAGACCAGATCCATTTTAGAGGATGGGTTGCTGGACCCTTCTCCGTTGGTGCGGGCCCGCGCCGTCGAGGGTCTCGGTCATGCCGGGCTGGCTTCGAAGTCGGATGCGCTACGACGCGCCCTGCGGGACGACATGCCGCCGGTACGCATCGCCGCCATGAACGTGTTGAGCGAAGGAGGAGTCGGCGACATTGTGCCCCGTCTGGTCGAGGTGGCGCGAACTGAAGACGGACCCGAAGGGGTATTCGCCTACGCCGCGCTCTATCGGCTGGGCAAACAGGACATGTTGCGCGATATCACGGGAGCCGCCACACTTCCGGATCCGGAAACCCGCATGGCCGCATTGGGTGCGCTCGGAAAATTGAAACGGCCGTCGAGCCTCGCGGTACTCAGCCAAGCTGTCTACGATCCTGAGCCGTCGGTTCGTGCGTTTGCCGCCGGTGCCCTGGGCGAGTTCGGGCAGCCCGGAGCGGTTGCGCCGCTCACGCATGCGATCGGTGACGAGCACGCACGAGTCAGGGGTGTGGCTGCCGTCAGTTTGGGCCGTCTCGGCATCCGTGACACACGTCCGCTGTTGCTCCAATTGACGCACGATGCCTCCATGCAGGTGCGCGCCAGCGCCGTTGAAGGGCTTCTTCGATTGGGCGATGCATCAGCCGTCCTGATTGCTACGGATCTGGCTCGTCACCCCGACCCATCGGTTCGCGCTGCCACGGCACAGGCGCTTGGGATGGCCGTCGACAAGCAAGGCACAACCATCCTTCAGGCGCTGCTGCAGGATCAGCAACCTCAGCCCAGGTTATTTGCTGCGAAAGCGCTAGGCAAGACGAACCCGCCCGCGTTTGCTCTCCTAAAAAAGGGCTTGCACGATTCGGACTTGGCTGTCCGTATCACCGCAGCCGGGAGTCTGTTGCAACAAATCGACCGACACAACAGGTCCACGGCATCCAAGGGACGGAAAGGATAGGCATGTGGAAATTTATCGGAGTGCTCCTCTTGATTGTGGCATCGTTCGCGCTGGGATTCTATTTCGGCCAACGGCCGGTCGGAACTTTGGAGGAAACAGTGGCAGGGTTGCCGAAGTCAATAAAGGAAGTCTCTCGGAACGTCATGGACACTACCATGGGAATCGAACAGGATCTCCGCAGGCGCCAGGCCCTGCTCGAGACGAAGTCAAAAATCGTGCAAACCCGTTCCGATGTGCTGGATAAGAATTTCGGGGAAGCGGCAAAGCAGCTGGCGGACGGCGTGGCCGGTCTGGAAACCGCCATCAAGGGGGCGCGACAAGACGCTTCGACTCAGGCCGTGCGGGCAGTCATCGGCACGTTGCAGGAATTGCGACTGGAATTGTCGATGGGAAAGCCAGTTCCGATGAAGAAACTCAACGACGTTCAGAAGGAAATCGACCGGCAGCTCGACAAATAGACGGCCGCGTCGGGCGCACGATTTCGAGCGGGCTGGAGACCGCTCAGGCGTTGGCCGGCTGCTTCTTCCACTTCGCCAGAATTCGCTCGACCCGCATCCGCACCACCATGTCCGAATCTTTCGTCAACGGCTTGATGGCATCGCGTCCGCGATCGTCTCCGATTGCCTCCAAGGCGGCAGCTGCGGTCAGGCGGGTGAACCAATCCTTGTCGGCCAACATTTCGATCAGTGGATCGATGGCGTCAGTATGCTTGATGCGACCGAGGGCCAGCACCGCTTGCTTTCGAACCAGCTCGTCCCTGTCCTTCAGCGCGACGACCAGCCGACTCAGGGCCGGAGCGCCCAGCTCGACCAGGGCATTGGTCGCATCGTCCTTGAATTCGTCGTTCCGCAGCTGAAGCATGAGCGGATCGAGCACTCGCTCATCGCGGATCTTGCCCAGTGCGGCAATCGCGTACTTTCGAACGTCCCAATCACGAAGCAGCTTGAGCAGCATTTCCACGGCAGGAGAACCGATCTGACCGAGCCCATCGACGGCGACTTCCCGAACCTGCCAGTCTCCGTCCCGCAGCGCCTGGCACAACGGTTCCACGCATCGTTCATCCGCCATTTCCCCGAGGGTGATGGCTGCTTCGCGCCGTACGACCCAGTCAGAATCCTTGAGCAGGTCGATTTGGATATCGATCTCGTCCTTCGGTTTCTCTTCTTCGAGCAGCGCAGCCTCAGGCTGCACGTCGGTGGCTTCGGCCGCCGGAGCCTCTCCAGTCAGCTCCGCCGCCACCTGATCGGTAAGTTCGTCGGACGCGGCTTCGGGATCGGTTTCTTTGTGATGGTCTTGCTCGTGTGCTTCCGATGGTTTCATGAATCGCTTCCTCAGTGACAGCTGAAAGCCGGCTATCCTGCCGCCGGAGCCCCCTCGGTAGCCGGCTTATTCGCTCCCGAATGTTTTTTTCTTAGAGCCACCGCACGCCGTTTCCGCTGCTCACGCTTCAGCCGCTTCCGAAGCGCACGGACCGCTGCATCACCCTCAGGATTGTTGTGGCCACTCAACTTTGCGGCCACCTTCTTCTTGAGCCGCGCCTCGTCCGACTCGGACCCCTTTTTCGCCATTGCCAACCTCCGCCTTCCGTCAAATCCTCAATTCTTTCTGTGAAATCGTGCACGGGCACCCACACCTCCCAGGGTCCCGTACCGACCCGCATGGTCCGCAGTCTAGTGGACCGCTTTATGTGCTGTCAACGGGAGCGCAGGAGCCAGGGAAAAGGTTAGTCGAGAACGAGCGCGGCAAGTTCGACATGCGCCGTATGGTCTGCCGCCAGTGTCGCCGGGACCCGCAGGTCTCTTCGCCTGGTCCACAGATCGCCGGGGCGTGGACGGTGGGGAGCCCCCAGCGCGACACCCTCCGGCTTCGTCGTCGAGTCGGTGCCCAGAATCCTGGCAAGCGACCGCGCCTTGGCGGCGTCAGAAGACAGGAGCGAGTCCGGTCGACGCTCTCCGACGATTTCAACTTGAACCAGCGATAATCCCCCCTTTTCCATACCTAGGCGTATCGCCGCGGCGTGAGAAAGGTCGAGGATGCGACCGTTTACATAAGGACCGCGATCCGTGATCCGAACATAAATGTACTTGCCGTTGACCAGGTTGACCACACGGACCATGCTCCCCAGCGGCATCGTGCGGTGAGCGGCAGTCAACCCTTCCATATCATAGATCGTCCCATCGGCAGCTTGTTTCCCATGGAACGGTTCGCCATACCAGGAGGCTGTGCCGCGATCCTTAATGCCGACATCGAATTGGGAATCACCCTTCGGAATCCAGGAACAACCGCCCATGAAGCACCAGGTGCCGAGGACGACGCCGAGAACGGCGGTATACGGTGATGTCATTGCACGAACGGTCATGTCGTCACCTCTATCCTGTTGAACCGACCGCTTGACTCTCACCGGTCCAACTTAAAACCGGGGCTGTCGTTCAACAATACCGACAGCGTAGCCCCCGCCCCTACCTTCGGCTGGAGCACAGGATCAGTCACATATCATCACATGCACAGGGATGTGGCCAAGACTCCCCGTCATCGAAATGCGACCCGATCGCCTTACTGGTCCGGTTCAGAAAGACATCAGCCTTTGGCTTGAATCATTCGGGCGAGCAGGCCCTCAGGGCTCTTGACATATGTGAGCCAAACGCTCTCGCCCACCCGTATATTATGGAGAGGGACCTTTTTCTGCCCCCGTAGAATCTTAGTCTGAGCGGTGACGGTGGCTCCGACAGTCATAAAATTCTTGGGTGTGATCGGGGTATTGACCACAATCAGTTGGGGCGACTGATTCGAGGTCACTCCGATCACAATCCCTTGTACCTTGTAGGTCCGTCCTTGAGCGGCCTCACTGGCAGGAACGGAGAGCAACCCGATCGCGATCGCCACCACCGCTGTCCAAAACCAACGCCGACTCGGCGTGACGATTCTGTCTCTCATTGCCAGGAGCCGTTCGAAGTGTGCTGGACTCTAACAGGATGCTCGGCGCCTGTAAAGTTGCCGATTCCACGATCAGCTTCCTGCGCCGATCTTTTAGTCTCCCGCGCCATCGATATTGACTGCCCTCCACGGGGTGAGTAAGATGCCTTGTCTTCAATGGACCGGACATCGATGAGCAGCCCGCCTGTATAGTCCTCGACGGCATCCGTTCAGCCGCAGGCACACCATCAGCCACAGGCACACCAGTGACGACAGATGATTGACGTTCAGCAAGTTACCAAGCGATACGGACAGCACACCGCCATCGATCGCGTAACTTTCTCCGTCGCCAAGGGAGAGGTGCTGGCCTTTCTTGGCCCGAACGGGGCGGGCAAGACGACGACCATGCGGATTCTCACCTGCTTCCTTCCAGCCACGGAAGGATCGGCGCGGGTCGCAGGATACGACTGCCTTGACCAACCGTTGGACGTGAAGCGACGAATTGGTTATCTGCCGGAGACGCCGCCCGTTTATCAAGAATTGACGACCCACGAGTACCTTCGATTCGTCGGGCAGCTTCGCGGCCTGAAGCGCGACACGCTGACCGCGGCCATCACTCGTGAAGTTGAACGGTTGGGACTGGGGCCGGTCCAGCACCGATTGATCGGCAATCTTTCTCGTGGCTATCGCCAGCGTGTGGGACTGGCTCAGGCCCTGCTTCATGATCCTCCCGTCTTGATACTCGACGAGCCGACCGTCGGGCTCGACCCAAAACAGATCATCGAAATTCGCGAATTGATCAGAAGTCTGGCAGGGTCACACTCGGTGATTCTCAGCACACATATCCTTCCAGAAGCCACCGCCGTCTGCCAGCGGGTTGTGATTATCAGTGGCGGACGTATCGTTGCAGAAGACACTCCCGATCAACTCTCCGCCCGCTTGCGCAACTCGGAAAAACTTTCCGTAATCCTCAAGCGTCCGCCGGCAGATGTCGAAGCCCGGTTCAAGCAGATTTCCGGTGTGCAGCACGTGTTCGCCGACGGCGCAGCCGGCAGCTTCCTGCTGGAGTCCGAATTGGGTCAGGACATTCGCGAAGACGTCGGCCGTTTGGCAGTCACCAACGGCTGGGGTCTGGTCGAACTCAAACCGATCTCCATGACGCTGGAAGACGTCTTTCTCCGTCTCACTCGGCACGAGGAAGGGATGGGCCAGCCGGAACAGGAATCCGAACTCGAACCCATGGGAAGCACGGAGACCTCAGCATGACACCGGTCGGCGCCATCGTCTCCAAAGAACTGCGCTCCTATTTCGTTTCCCCGGTCGTCTACGTCGTCGGGGCGGTGTTCCTGCTCATCGTTGGACTGCTGGCCTATCTGTACATCGTGTTCGCGGGCGCCCAGGCGATCCAGCTGATGCAGATCCAAGGCAGCCAGGCCCAGATCAACCTCAACGACCTCGTCTTCCGCAACCTCTTTGCAAGCGTCCGATTCGTCCTCCTCATCATTCTGCCGATCCTCACCATGCGGCTCTTCGCGGAGGAGCGAAAGCTTCGAACCTTTGAGTTCCTGATGACCTCGCCTGTCGGATTGAACGAGATCGTCGCCGGCAAGTTCACGAGCGTGTTCCTCGTTTTTGGGGGATTGCTTGCATGGACGGGCCTCATCCCGCTGACCCTGTCGCTGTTCAGCGATTTCGATTGGCACCCCGTGCTGACCGGCTATCTCGGCCTGGCGTTGCTCGGCGCGTTGTTTCTCGGCGTGGGACTTCTGGCGTCCGCATTGACCGAGAATCAAGTTGTCGCGGCATTCCTGAGTTTCGGCCTGTTGCTGTTTCTATGGCTCCTTGCGGGTCTCGGCTCTCTTCTGGGCGATACCGCGGCGGGACAGGTCATCTCCTACGTTTCCTTCATGGAGCACTATGACCACCTGGTGCGCGGCCTCGTGGACACGAAGGATCTGGTGTATTTTGCCACCGCGATCATCCTGGTGTTGTTTCTTGCGCACCGCGTCGTCGATTCCGCCAGATGGAGATGAACGTCAGAACCCTGCCGCTCGGTGTATTGGGAACGGCGCTGGCAATCGCCGGTACAGTCGCCTATAGCCTCGCGCCCGACAAACTCTGGCTCGTGACGGCTGTAGAAGGACTGGCGCTGGTCTGCCTCATCGCGTTCTTTATCGTTCACTTCCAATCGCTGAAGACCTTTTCATCTCGTCGTTCGACCCGTCTCGGGGCCAATAGTTTGCTTTTGAGCCTGTTGATGATCGGCATTCTGGCGATCGTGAACTTTCTGTCCGCCCGTCACTCGGTCCGCTGGGACTTCTCCGAAAATCAAAACTTCTCGCTCGCGCCTCAAACTCATCGGGTTCTACGCAGCCTGCCCCGCGACGTGAAGATCACCGTCTTCACCCGAGAAAAAGACCCAGGTTATCAGTCCTACAAGGAACGACTCGACAGTTATCGGCAGGCGAGTTCGAAGCTGACGGTCGAATTCGTCGATCCGGAACGACAACCGAAGGCGGCGCAATCCTACGGGATCACCAGAACCGACACGGCCATTTTCGAGAGCGGGACGCAGACGATCCGCGTGACCAATCCATCCGAAGCAGAATTGACCGGCGCATTGATGCGCGTCGCACGCGACGAGAAAAAGCGCATTCTATTCGTGGACGGACACGGGGAACACAGCCTCGATGACCAGGAACGGACAGGTTTCTCCTCCGCCAAGGAGTTGCTGGCCCGACAGGGATACCAAGTCGACTCGATCAGCCTGCTGTCCCAATCTTTCGTTCCGGACGGCACGGCCATTCTCGTGCTGGCAGGGCCCCGCAAGCCGATCACCTCAGATGAACTGGACCGCATCCGGACATACATGGAGGCCGGAGGCCGACTTCTGCTCATGGTGGACCCGGGTACGCAGACCGATCTTTCTCCCCTCCTGTCCCGCTGGGGTCTCGGACTCGGTCCTGGAGTGCTTGTCGATCTGCAAGACCGGTTGGCACAAGGTGATCTTACCGCATTGCTCGTCCGCACCTTCACCGAACATGAGATTACGCAGGACCTCACCGCGGCCGTGCTGCTCCCACTCGCCAGGCATATCACTTTCGATGAGCAGAAGGGGAAGGACTGGGACTACGTGCCGCTCGCACGCACCTCTCCCAATAGCTGGGCCGAGACGGATTTAAAGGGTCGGGTCGTGAGCCTCAATGAGAAGGAAGACATCAAAGGCCCGCTCCCGATGGCGGCGGCCTTGGCACCCAAGAAACCGCCCGTCGAAGGTAAGCCGAGAGCAGGGATCGTGATCATCGGCAACAGTACGTTCGCGACCAACGGCTTCGTCAATTTTCCAGGCAACAGTGATTTCCTACTGCATACCACCGGATGGCTGGCGGATGATCGCGAACTGCTTGCCATCGGTCCCAGAGACCAGGCGCTGAAGCCGTTCATTCCCAATCCGGTTCAGGAACGAACGCTGCTCTACGTGCAGGTCATCCTCATTCCGGCTCTGCTGTGCGTCGCCGGACTGACGGTGTGGCGAAAGCGCCGCCGGCTCTAACCCTCATGAGATACTGGCCTACGCTGCTCATGGCCCTCGTCCTCGGAGGTCTCGGCCTCTACCTGTATCTCGTCGAGTTTCCCGCCAAGGAAACCGAAGAACGCCGCGCGGTTGAAAGGAAAAAGGTGCTGCTGCTGGATCAGCAGGCGTTGACGGGCCTGACCTTCAAGACCAAGCAAGGAGAATTGGTGTTCGAGCGGACTGCCGAGAAAGGCTGGGTGATGACCGCTCCTCTGCAGACCGACGCGGACCAGCGCGAGGTCCAAAGCCTGATCCGTGCGCTCGTGACAGGATCGGTGCATCGCGTAGTCGAAGAGAATCCGACCGCCTTGTCGCCGTTCGGACTTGACTCTCCGGTGACCACGGTTACGATCACGGCCGGCGCCACGAAGGAAGCACTCTCCATCGGCGACACCGGGCCTCTATCTTCAACCCTCTACGTCCTGCGGGAATCCGACCGTGCCCTGCTGCTCACGGACATGGCGCCGAAGGATTTCGTCAACAAGAGCCTGATGACCTTCCGGCGCAAAGACATTTTGCGTGTGGTCAAGGGTGACGTCGACCGCATACGCCTGACGTACCCGACGACCGAAATCGTGCTGTACAACGTGAACGAAAAGCCGAAACCGAAGTGGAAGATCCGCTATCCGATCGAGGCCGAAGCCGACTTGAACGAAGTCCGCATGCTGCTGTTCCGCCTTGAAGACCTGAAAGCGCTCGGCGTGGTTGATCCCGGGCCGGAGCGCGACACGTTGGCCAAAACCCTTCACGCTCCGAAAGTGAAGGTCACCATTCATGCTGCGGACGGCGACCAGACGGTCAAGCTCTATCAACCGGACCCGTCAAGCGGGGAAGCCATCGCCGAAACGACAGCAGATGCTCCGCTCTATCGCATCAATCCCACGGCCATCAGGGATCTCACGAAGGAACTCTTCAACCTGCAGGACAAACGGCTGCTCGGCGTAGACGCGCCGGACATCGCCATGCTCTCGGTCAAGACAGCTGGGGAACACTATGTACTGATCAACCAGAACGGCGAGTGGGTGTTGGAAGATCATCCGACCGATAAGGTGAATCAGCAGACCGCCGATCTGTTTGTGAGCCGGGTGGTGAATGCGCCGGCTGAAGAACGGGTGATGAAGCAGTCCGGCCCTCTGGCTCCGTATGGTCTTGTATCCCCTGCCGCGGAATTCGTCGCCACTGGACAGGACGGCAAGCCCGCCGGCAAACTCTCCCTCGGCAGCCAATCCAACGGACTCGTCTATGCGATGGGGCACCGTCTGCAGGGCATCTATCAAGTTCGTGCCGACCTGCTCAAGCAGATCCCGTCGAAAAAGGAGCTCCTCGGCTCCGCAGGCGAAGGCGATCGGTCGACCCATTGATTGATGGAGCGGACCGGTCCTCACGGGTTCCTTGCCTGGACTTTCTCGATCGCCTTCAGTATCGTACTCCTCACGCCCCCGTAGCTCAGTTGGATAGAGCAGCGGTTTCCTAAACCGCGGGTCGCACGTTCAATTCGTGTCGGGGGCACCAAACCAGCATTCGGGTGACCTGCGGGGCTGCTGTTCGAACTATCGTCCTGCGCCCCGCAGACAAGCACCTCCAGTACCCGATATCCTCTTAGTAGCGTGTGGGCCGACGCCTCATCGTCGCATTCGTGTATTTGTCGCATCCGACCGCGCGGGAGAGACAACTGCAATGATGTGTCTCCGTTCGTCGTACGCGCCGACGGTTCAGGTCGCTTTGTTCGTGAGGCCGGCGGATGAATCTCCGGATGGCTTTTCGATTTCTGCCTATCACTCGCGCCAGTACCAGGTCGACACACGCTCTCCCTTCGACTCCGGATCAACCGCCTCGGTAGATGCTCTTTGTCGCCCGGACTACCGGACAACCTCTCATACAGTGTTGAGTTCGCTTACTCGTCTAGCACGCTTCTGCAGGTCATCTCCTACTGCCCTCAGATAGATTTTTCTGTTGATTCATCGAGTTAGCTCGTTCAAGATCTCGACCGTCCCTACTTCCGAGGTACTCCTTTCCGGTCTAACCCAACTCCAAGAAGTCGGATATTTTTTCATCATTGGATCACGGTAACCTCGTCGAAGGGAGCGCCACATGAATTGTCATCGTTGCCAAGGTTGCATGGTTCGCGACCATTTCGTGGATCTGTTGGAGAGTGGCGGCGAATGGTGGACTACGACATGGCGGTGCATCAATTGCGGCTATGTGCTTGATGCGGTCCTAGAACAGAATCGTCGGAAACAACATGATGAGCGTATGGTCACCGCAGCGTCGATCGTCGTGTCTCAGGACTCATGCCTTGACGAGGAATTGGCCGAGCTCGACTCGGCAGCCTAGGAACTGCTCGCTCGAAATTCGTCGTGCAGACGATGCACATGACTGTCAGTTTTATGGTGTTTTCTTGTCAGAAACTACGGCCTTCGCTACACTTTTTCCACGCATCATGGCACGAGTAAAAGCAGATCGCGCGCGGTCGAAGACCGCAATGCTGGAAGACATTGCTCAGGGAATCGAACGTCTTCAGAGCTTCATTCCCCAGATCGAGGATCTGGGACGCGACGGATTTCCTTATCTGGAAGGTGCCCGAGCTCGAACCGAACTGCAACTCAAGGAATGCATCAAGAAGACGTTTGGAGACAAGTCGCCGGAATTTCAAACCTACCGACAACATCGCCTCTCCGTGGAGACACCGGCGGACACGAAGCAGACGGTTGCGCTCCTCAAAAGTCTCATCTGCGCCCTTGAGGACAGGAGATCGGAACTCCAAGGGCTGAAACCTCCGCTCCCAATCGCTGAGGGGTCAGCCCCAGTCCCAGTACCCCCGACTGCCTCGCCACGACCCTCGTTGGCGCTGGTGCCTCCGTCGACTCCGACAGCCCAGGTGACTATCACCCCTGCAACTCCTGTTGTACCTCCGCCCATTACGATGTCCGTGGCCCTGACCACGAATCTGGACATGACTCAGCCATCGGCTGTACCACCGGCACCGCTAACCGGCACTCAGCAGGCAGCACCTGAGCCACCGAACCCAACGCTGAACGCACCGATATCGGCTCCTCTTCCATCTAGTCTCATTGAGACCCCTCAGGCTGCGACGAACCCCCAGACGGTCGACGCCTCCAGTGCAATCCCTCGATCACCAGCTCCGGCGCCCTCGACGTCTGAGTCAATTCACCTCTCGACTTCGAACCCGCTTCCACCTCGTCCCACGGTTCCCGCTGCACCTGTACAATCTTCATTGCAGGAATCCCAAACTATGGCACCCACAGCTGCATCGCTTTCCCTACCGGTATCGATGCCGGTGTCGCCACCTATCCCAATATCAGCGTCTCCCGCTGTTGTCGAATCGAAGCTTGCCCCCCCGGATCTCGAACAGTCCGAGGCTGTACCCGTTTCTTCGATTCCAAAGACCCTGTCCACGGAGTCGTCGCCTTCATCGAAACCACAGTCCTCACCTGGAACCGCCCCAGGACCCGATCCTGCGGAGACGGTCAAATCCCTTTGCACGCGGTTCCACACGATCGCCAGACAGCTTCGCCTTCGCGGCGAGTACCGCCCCACGCTGAATGTCGAGGACGAACTCGATGCCCAGGATCTGTTACATGCCGTACTTCGAGTTTCCTTCGACGACATCGAGACGAGCGAGTGGGCGCCAGGCTATGCCAACGGCACGCCACGCGCCATGTTCCTTCTCAACGACGGTCGCCTTGCCGTCATCGTCAAGAAGACCAAGTCCGGATTGAACAGCAGAGACCTCACGGAGCAGTTGCGGGCCGACATCGAGCATTGCAGAACGCTGAAGCGATGCTCGACGCTCCTGTATTTTGTGTACGACCCCGAAGGACGCATCGGCAATCCTCGTGGGCTTGAGAGCGATCTCATCAGTATCAGCGACCAATTGACCGTCGACGTCTACGTCGCACCGAAATGAGGCCATCGATGAAGAAAGCGAAGTCCGACCCCGCCCTTCCACCCCCAGCGAAATCCACCACCGGCACGTTGACAGGCGCACGGGGCATCCGCTACGTTGATGGGGAACCTGCCATTCCGGCGGTGCCTTGCACGATCCACGCGCCGGTTGACGGCGGGGTAGTTATGGCGGACCGGGCCTATGTATTGATTCACGTACTTCCAGGGCAGACCAGCAGCGTCGTCCGGGCGCTACGCGACATTAAACAGATCAAGACCGTAGATCCCTGCTGGGGCAAACCCGATATCATTGTCGTCGTGGAAGTCGCGGATCAAGACGCCTTGACGCAGTTAGTGCTCAGCCGAATTCATGCCATCGAAGGAGTGACTCAGACCGACACGCATTTGGTGTATCGATTGAAGGACACCAAGGTCAAGTGATCACCATCCTTCTTCAAATCGTCCTCTGCCTGTCTCTCCTGGGAACCCTCGCGTGTGCTGGGCCCAGAATCCCTCATGAACCAGACATCATTGACGTCATGTTACCGGCTCCGGCCGACAAAGTGAGCACCGCGGTCATTGACGTACTGACCGACGGGGGCTACGACATCGATCACAAGGACGATGAACGCCTAGCAACCGACTACCGGCAGGAGATACGGGGCCCCTGGGACTGGATGTTGCGTTGGCGATTCGGAACGGGAAGGAGTCGGGTGGAAACTCGGGTGACTCCCGCATCGGAGGGAAGCACCAGGCTGCGGCTCCACGTGCTGTATGAGGGAAAAGACGGGCTGTTCACCAGGTGGGAGGATTCTCCGACGGCCTTGCCTCAATGCGCTGAAAACCAACTCCGGCTGATCAAGAACGCCCTCCATCTCCTCTGAGGATCGGCCTAGAGATCCCATCCGGCTGCGCAACAGAAACCACTCGATTCAGTTCGAGGCGGATGTGGTATCGCCTCCATCTCCGTCGTCACCAAGATCCACTCCGAAACGGTTCGCCATCCGGTACAGCGTTCGCCGGTCAATGCCGAGCACCTTCGCCGCCTTGACCTTGTTACCCTTCATTTCTTTCAACACGCGTATCAGGTGGCGTTTCTCCACTTCTTCTAACGTGAGATAGGCCTCGCCAGGTGATTCCGCCGGCTCCACCCGTTGGCTTGGTTCCGCTCCCACCTGCCGAATGGCAGCCGGAAGATCGTCCGGCGTGAGGAGCGGGCCCCGGCTCAACGACATGGCCCGTTCGATGGCGTTTTCCAGTTCACGTACATTGCCCGGCCACCGATATTGTTGCAACAGCGCCAGCGTATCTGGATGAAACCCTCTCACAGCTCGCGTTGCGCCGACGCCCCACTTCTGCAGAAAGTGGTGGGCCAGCATGGGAATATCTTCCTGGCGTTCCTTCAGCGAGGGCAACGTGATACGGACGACATTCAGGCGATAGAACAGGTCGTCACGAAACTTCCCCTCCTTGACGAGCTGTTCCAAGTCCCGATTCGTCGCCGCGATAATCCGCACATCGACCTTGATCGAGGCCGTCCCACCGACCCGCCTCACCTCCTGCTCCTGCATGACGCGCAGGAGCTTCACTTGTAGCGCCTGCCCCAGCTCTCCGATCTCATCGAGAAACAGGGTGCCTCCACTGGCCGACTCGAAGAGGCCCGTTTTGGTGCCCACCGCTCCCGTAAAAGCGCCCTTCTCATGCCCGAACATCTCCGATTCGAGCAGTGCGTCGGGGAGTGCACCGCAATTCACCGGCACGAACGTATTCTCCCGCCTGGGACCATTGGCGTGGATGGCGCGAGCGATCAATTCCTTACCGGTTCCGCTCTCGCCCTGCAACAACACCGTGCTCTTTCCTTCCGACACCCGGGCGACCAGCTTATAGACTTCGAGCATCGCGGGACTGCTGCCCACCAACGGCGACCAGTCCTCTTTGCCCTTGAGCTCTTCTCGAAACCGGGCGTTTTCCCGCACCAGGCGGCAGTGATCCAAGCTCCGTTCGACGACGAGCTTGATCTCCTCCTTTTTGAACGGCTTGGCCAAGTAGTCGTACGCGCCCTGCTTGATGGCCTCGATCGCCCCTTCCAACGAACCGAACGCCGTCAGGACCACGACGGCGGTGTCCGGACTTGTCCGTTTGAACTCGCGCAGCACCGTGAGGCCGTCCACGGCCCCCATGCGGATATCCGTGAGCACCAGATCCACCGAGCCTTCTCGTCCTCGCGCAATGGCTTCTTCGCCGCTCCCGAAGGCCTCGACGTTGTAGCCTTCCTTTTTCAACGCTTCCGCCAGCAGCTCCCGAGCCACCGCGTCGTCATCGACCACCAAAATTGTTGCGACATTCATGAGCATTTCTATACCGTTGTGTCCGGCTCCGGCATCTTCCCGGGCAATGTCACCGTAACCACGGTCCCACGGCCGGCTTCGCTTTGGAGAGACAGGCTCCCCCCGTGCGCTGCCACCGTTTCACGGCTCAAGAATAGTCCCAATCCGGTCCCTTTGCCAACTTCCTTAGTCGTGAAAAATGGATGGAAGGCCCTCTGCACGTCCGCCGCTGGCATCCCAACCCCCGTGTCACGCACGGCGATAGTCACCATCATCGACGTCATGTCAGGAGCCATGCGGCGCGCCACATCCACCTCCTCGACTGTGGCGGCGCGACCGCTCGCCTGCACGACCACCGAACCATGTTGGGGCGTGGCCGCCAAGGCATTCGTGAGCAAGTTGACCAACACCTGATGCACCTTCTCCGCATCGGCCCACACGTAGGGAATCCCGATCGCCAACTCCACGCTCAAGGACACGCCTTTTGCGTGGAACGCCGGCTCCATCAGTGCCGTGGCCGGATTGATGACCCGCTCCGCCGACATCCACACCGGTTCGGGTTTGCGCTGTCTCGTCGAGGACAGCAGGTCTTGGATGATCCGGACCACACGGTTGAGCTGCTCGTCGATGACCGTGATGCGCTTCTTCATTTCCGTCGTGACGCCCGGTTCCTCGGCCAGGGCTTGAACGTGCCAGGCGATCGAATGCAGCGGCGTTCCGACCTCGTGGGCGACCGAAGCCACGAGCTGCCCGACGGCGGCTAGGCGTTCCGAGCGGTTCAGTTGATCCTTCGCATCGACCAACAGCGTATTCGCGCGCAGCAAACTTTCGGTCTGTTGCGCCAGCGCCGCCTTTGCCGCTGCCTCCCTGGCTTTCCGCTCTTCCCACGTCACACCGACGTAGGCCACGACCATCAGCACGCCCGCCACGACGGAGCGGTTGATCACCGCGGCCTGAAATCGTCCGGGCTTCGTCGGCTGCATCAAGCCCAGATAGGTCGCCGCCAAGCAGCAGACGACGGTCAGCACCATGAGCGCCCGATTACGCAGCCGCGCGACCAGCAAAATGGGAAACACCAGCCCGTACGCGGCGACGATGTTCGCCGGCGCAGCGGTTTCCAGAATCACAATGACAAGAAAAACGACTCCGGCGACGGCCAGAAGAATGCGGTTCTGCTTGTTCATCGTCAACGTCCATGGCCGAGGCTACAGGGATCCACGCCTAAGCGGCAAGCCGGCATGGGTGGAGCAAGTCCGCCGTTGAGAGCGCCGCTCTCCACCCGGAAGGGAGGCCGACGCAGACCGCATCTCCGAAGGAAGGTCTTAGCCTAGCGGGCGTATGGAACGCAAGACCGCAGCCAGGTCTCGCAACCGGGAGTCGATAGGCAGGGTTTCGACCGGAACAGCATACTTTCTATTCCAATTGGGATGGGCATCGATGGTACCCGGCAGGTTGGTCTGCGACAGTTCCTCCAAGCCGTCCTCCAGATTGGCCAGCACGACGGCGGACATGCTGCCCGCCAGATAGATATGGATGGCCCGGCAGAGGGTCGGCGTCATCGAGGATACGGAGTCCGGGTCGGTAGACAAGCCTTCCGGCAACAAGCCCTCGCGGGCGAGTGCCTCCAGCATATGCCCCTTGTCGCGACGACGGTCCTCCCACGCTCGGCGCTTTGCCTCATCGTCTCCCAGCATCCCCAATCCGGCCCTGACTTGCAGATCCTCACCAGACCAGAAGCCGGTCAACGTCGGCAGGTCATGGGTCCCGACGACGGCGAGCGACTGTTCGGGATATTCATTCGGCGCCTTGCAGGTTCCGTCACCGTGGCGTTCGAAGTAGAAGACGCGATAGGACAGGACCCTGGCTTTGGCCAGCTCCTCGCGTACCCAGTCGGGGACGGTCCCGAGATCTTCACCGATCACCAGAGTCCTGGCTCGCACGCTTTCCAGCGCGACGATCGCGAGCAACTCCTCGAATGGATAGTGCACATAGGTACCCTCCGCGGCCGGTTTTCCGCGCGGAATCCAGAAGAGCCGACAAAGCGCCATCACATGGTCCAACCTGATCGCGCCGCCGAATCGGAGGTTGTTGCGCAACAGACGGATGATCAGTTCATAACCACCGGCGCGAAGCGCCAACGGATTGGCCGGCGGCAACCCCCAATTCTGTCCCTGCGGTCCCAGTGAATCAGGCGGAGCCCCGCAGTCGGCATCGAGCGCCAGCACGGATTGATACATCCAAGACTCGGCTCCGAACCGCTCCGCTCCGAGCGCCAGATCATTGTATAGCCCGATCGCCATACCCGTCTGTTCGGATTTCCTGCGGTTTTCACCCAACTGCTCCGACGCGACCCACTGGATATACTGGAAAAACCGCAAACGCTTCCGATGCCGCTTCCCATACTCGCGGACAGCCGGTCCAGGGGACTGAAACTGAGCAGGCCAATCGCGCCACGACGACGCCTTGGGTTGAATCAGTCGGCGTTCCTCCTCCAGCGTCTGGAACGTAGCATACAGCTCCAGCGGCTCCCCTTCGGCCCGAATAAACCGCTCGAGGAGCTTGGCGCGGGCAGTCTTCGGTTCCAAATCAGGCTCGTTTCCGACATAGTGCTCTTTCAAAAACTGCCGATAGGCCAGATCCAGCAAACCGCGCTTCGCTGCGGCAATGACGTCATAGTCCACTCGGCGGTTTTCGCGCAGAGCCTTGAGCTTGGATTGAAACTCCGGGGCCTGAAACTGACGCTGCGCCTCCGGCGACGCCCAGAATTCCGGCAGCCGCTCGAGATCGACATAAAGCTCGTTGAGAAACAGACGGGTGACCGGTGCATAGGGACTGGTATGGTGTGGCGCGCTGTTGCGCAAAGCGTGCAGCGGATTGAGCCCGATCAATCCGGCACCGAGTGAGGCGCCGGCCCACTCGACTACCGCGCCCAGATCCGTAAAGTCCCCGCAGCCCCAATTCCGATTCGACGACAAGGCATAGAGTTGCAGCGCTATGCCCCAGATACGCCGGTGATCCGCAAGCGCGGGCGGCAGATAGCATTGCTGAGGCGCCACGATCAGACGGATCGTCCCGGACGAGCCGCCTACCAGCCCGGAAGCCTGAACCGTCACTGTGTAGTAACCGATCGACAAATCACCCGGTAATCGGCAGCTCAGCCGAACGTGACGTTGCCCACCCACGAAACGGACTTCGGCCGCTGACAATCCCGGCCCCGCCTCGCCGGTCTGTACTGGTTGGCCACTTTCATCGCTGATCGTCCACTGCACCACGACGGACCGTTCCTTGCCGTCTTCAAGCATCAGACAGCAGAAGATGACCGCTTCACCTGTGCCTTCGCGCACCACCAGCACCGGCTCACAGGGACGGCACCAAGAAGCCTCATCCCAATCTCGCAAGGCTTTGGAGAGGTCTTCGGTCGAATGGACATTGAATCCCATTGCCGAGAGGATCGCCCGCTTCGTGTCATCGGAGGCGACGTGCAGCGCCCCGCCGATGTCGTAATATTCCGAGGCGATGCCGACCCGTTCTGCCAGTGTCGCGAGGAGAGAAGAATCGTAGGAAGCGGACATAAGGGACGAGTCTGAGTGAAGTTGCCAATCAAGTCAAGCTATCCTATTGTTCTTGAACACGATTTCAGCAGAATGCGTGCCTATGACCACCTCCCGTGATTTGGTGCGATTCGGGACCAGTTCTTGGGCCTACGAACGGGCAGGCACTGCTCTACCATCGGCCTGATCCTAAGGGCCGTTTCAACCAAGACACGCTCGCGGAGTATGCCGCGCCCCGGTTCAGTGAGGAAGAGCCCCCGCTGTTTCGCGAATCGGTGCTGAATCCGGCGACAACAGACCTTGGCGACAGGCTCGGCCCGTTCATCTTCGAATATCAGCGCTGGGGCGTCAAACTGCCGGTCATTCTGGATCGACTCGATCACCTCTTGGAACAGCTCCCATCCGGCCCGCTCTATGGCGTCAAAGTCCGGAATCCAACATTGCTCGGCCGTCATTACGGCGAGATCCTCCGGGCGCACAATGTCATCCACATACACAACCGCTTAACCTCTAACAAGGTACACATCAAGCTGTCGGCTGCGACCGGCCGCACTGCCATACCCGGCAAACCCGAGTCTCGCACCAAATACGACCCATCGGTCGCGCATCTACCGGTGAAGCCCACCCCGGCTGCTTTTATGTCGCACGATGCCCATGGTACGATGTCCACGTCATTCCGCAGTCGGGCTGATGCTCGATCGTCCCGACGGCAGAGGAGGCGGCCCATGGCGATGTTATACAGACGTACGACGTCACGAGTCCTTGGTCTCTTGCTTCTTGCTCCGTTGATCGCCATAGCTGCGGAGGCCGCCCCGGAGAAGACCGAAGTGACCGGCGAGTACCGGTACACATTTCATGAGCCAGAGACACCGTCCGATGCCCTCACGCTGGCCTGCCGCGAAGCCTGGAGACTGGCAGTGATCGAATCGCCGTTATATCGCGACCAGACCGCCAACGTCGTCGATTCGGTGCTGCTCCGTGAGGTGGCCAACAATCTCGTGACCAAGTACGTCAAGGATCAGCAGATTCTCGAGCAATTCCAGCGCGGCAAGACCGTCACGTGTCGAGTCCGGGGGACGCTGGTCGTGGACGAGAGCGTGAAAGCGATTCGAACTCAACTCGCTGGCGGTAGTGGCACTGAGGATAGCCTCGATCAGAACCGCTCGCTCAAGCTCCTCGCAGTCCGCGAAGAAGCCAACGGCACCATCTCGGTCGAATACCAAGCGTTGCGGCGTCTCGATTGGCTGAACACGAGCTACCAGGGCGGATTGCGAGAAACAGCGGACATTATGGTGGACTTCTACGACGATCAAAAGTTTCTGATCCGCACCGAGCGTTACCCCGCCAGGCGCAACGCGTCCGGGGACGATGTCATGAACCCCGGCGCCACCGGCGTCCTGAGAGTTCCCAAGCCGCTCGCCGCCAAGACCTACCGCGTCTGGCTCGTGAAATAGCGCATCGTTCCTTTGCATTGACCCGGCTGGAAGCTGCGACAGGTCCAGGCGCGAGGCGCTGTCGGTCACACTTGAACCTTATCCCGCCCCGTGTATTGATCCTTGTAAAGTCTAGCGTTCGCGCAGGCTCTCCTGGAGCGATTTCAGCAGTGGACTCAGGAGATATTCGATGATCCGTCGTTTCCCGGTCCTGATTTCGACGGAGACGGCCATGCCGGGCGAGAGGTTCACCGTTTTCCCATTGACGAGGATGGTGGACCGTTCCAATCTCACCCGGGTGGCGTAGACCAGTTGCCCGGCTGCCTGTGACGGACGCGGTTCTACTGCGCTCGGCTTCTCCCGGTCGAGCGGGACCGCGTCATCCGACACCGTGATCACCTGACCGGGGATCGTGCCGTAGAGCGTAAAGGGAAAAGTTTCCACCTTGATCTCGACAGACTGACCTTCCTGGACGAACCCCACATCTTTGTTTTCGACCTGCGCCGCCACTTCCACAGGATGATCTTCCGGCACCACGACCAACAGCTGTTGAGCCGGGGAGACGACTCCCCCCACCGTGTGCACAGCCAGTTGCTGGACGACTCCATCGATCGGCGTCGTGAGCCGCTGAAGCGCCGCCTTTTGTCCGGCCTTCGTCACCTCTTGGGCGAGAGAGGCGGCTTTGGTTGCAAGAGCCGCCAGCTCCGCCTGCTTGGTTTGCTGAAATTCCGAGACGAACACCCGATAGTTCTTTTCGCTTTCCGCCAGGGCCGCACGGTCTTGAATCAGCTTCATGCGCTGTCCGGCCAATTCCTGTGTCTTGTCGATTCGCTGCTCCTCGGCCTGGAGATACTCCATCTTCGTCGCGGCCTGAAATTCCAGGAGCGACCTAAACGTTTCGGCCTTCTCAGTTTCCATGGGTACGGTCGCTTCCAGCCGACGGATGTCCTCTTTGGTTTGCTCGATGGCGGCCTTCCGTTGATCGATCACATACAGCGCCGCCTGCAGGCGCGCTTGATACTCGGACAGCTCATCGCGGAGGAGTTGTTGCTGCAAACCGACATAGGTTACATCTCCATCAGCGGGGGGCTCGAAGGTCGATTGACCGGCGATCAATGCCCGCAAGCGAGCCGCTTCGATTCTGGCGGCCCAGTATTCGTTTGATGCCCGGTCTCGATCAGCTCGGTTCAACGTCGGGTCAAGATCAATCAGCACATCGCCCCGTTTGACGACGTGACCATCCATAACATGAATGGCGACGATGACACCGGCTTCATAGGGTTGAATCACTTTGGAATACCCGCTGGGGATGATCCTGCCTTGGGCGATGGCCACGATATCGATCCAGCCGAAGGTGGCCCACAGCACGCCGGACGTAAACACCGCCAGGATCAGCCAGACAATCGCGCGGCCGATCGGCGACGGCGGGGCGTGCTGAATTTCCAGCACGGCAGGAAGAAATTCTATCGCCAGGGGTCGGAAGTCCTTCCGACCGACTCCCGACACCTTTTCGACAACTGACTTCCACACCGTCCAATGCCGTATCAGCGTCCCGAACGCCATCGATCACGATCCTCTCAGATGCCCAGCTCCAGCCGCCCGTCCTGAATCCGGCACAGTCGCGCATAGGAACCGTTTCTCCCAAGCAGGTCATCGTGGGTGCCGTCTTCGACGATCTCCCCGCTTGCCACGACGTAGATGCGTTGGGCTTGCCGTACCGCGCTCAATCGATGTGCAATGATGAACACAGTCCGCCCCTTGCAGATCCGAGCCATGTTTCGCTGAATGACCGCCTCCGATTCGTAGTCGAGCGCACTGGTGGCCTCGTCGAAGACCAGAATCCGCGGATCGGCGACCAAGGCTCGTGCGATCGCGATCCGCTGACGCTGCCCGCCGGACAAGGAACATCCCTGTTCTCCCACAAGCGTGTCATAACCCTCCGGCAGTTCGAGGATGAACTCATGAGCCCCGGCCAGCTTGGCCGCCTGGATCACCTGTTCAACCCCGATCCCGGGATCGGTCAAGGCAATGTTGTCACGGATCGAGCGATTGAATAGGAAGTTTTCCTGGAGCACGACACCCACCTGCCGGCGTAATGAAGTGGGATCGACCTGTGCCACGTCCACGCCATCGACGAGGATGCGCCCGCGCTCGGGAACATAGAGCCGTTGGATCAACTTGGCAATCGTGCTTTTGCCGGATCCTGACCGTCCGACGATCCCGATCATCTGTCCCGGCGCGATCGAAAACGAGACGTTGCGCAACACTTCAGTCGCGTCGGGACGATACCGGAAGCTGACTTCCTCGAAGGCGACCTGTCCGCGCAGCGACTGAAGCGCGGTCCGATTGGCGCTGTGCGAGGCTTCCACTTGGGTGTTCAGCACATCGCCCAGCCGTTGGAGTGAAATGCCGACCTGCTGGAACTCCTGCCAAAGGTTCACGATACGGAGCAGCGGGCCCGTAACCTGGGCCGACAACATATTGAAGGCGATTAATTGGCCGATGGTCAGATCCCCGTCGATCACTCGATAGGCGCCGACCCAGAGCACGGCGACCACGGTGATCTTCTGAATGCACGACGCCGTTTGGCTCGCTCCTGTCATGAGAACGGCCGCCCGAAAGCTGGCCCGCACATAGGCGGCGAGCTGTTCCTCCCATGCACGCAACAACGGCGGCTCGACGGCAAGGGCCTTGATCGTCTGGATACCGCTCACCGCTTCCACGAGAAATGACTGGCTGTCGGCGCCCCGATTGAATTTCTCATGGAGCCTGGCTCGGATGGCCGGTGTGATCGTCATCGACAAGAACGCATAGAACGGCAACGAGGCCATGACGACCATCGTCAACATGGGGCTGTAGAACCACATGACCACGAGGAATACGAACGTAAAGAACAGATCCAAGACCACGGTGACGGAATTGCTCGTGAGAAACTGCCTGATGTGTTCCAGCTCGCGCACCCGCGCGACCATATCTCCGACGCGCCGCGCCTCGAAGTACGCCAGCGGGAGCCCCAGGATGTGACGGAACAATTGCGCGCCCAGGCCGACATCGATGCGGCTGGTCGTATGCGAAAACAAATAGGTGCGCAGTCCCCCGAGTGCCGCGTCGAACATCGCCAGGGCGATCATGCCGATCGCCAAGACGTGCAATGTCGTGAAACCCCTGTGGACGAGCACCTTGTCGATGACCACTTGAGTAAAGAGCGGCGTGAGGAGGGCGAACAGCTGCAGGAAGAACGAGGCCAGGAGCACCTCGCCCAGCAACTTGCGATACTTCACGATCGCCGGGATGAACCAGGTGAGATCGAACTTCACATCTTGAATCCTACGATGAGCGCGCTTCGTAAACAGCAGCAGCTCGCCGGTCCAACCCGATTCGAACTCCTCGCGCAGCAGGACCAGCGGGCGCCCCAGCACCGGGTCTTGAATCAACGCGTTGTCGCCTTCGATCTTGGCCAAGACCACATACCGGCCGTCGACTCGCTTCGCAATTGCAGGGAGCGGAGTCCCCGGCAGACGGGTCCATTGCGCCCGATGGAGGCCGGCCTTGAGTCCGAGATGTTTGGCAGCGCGCAGAATATCGATATCGGTGAACGGAGATCCGGACCTGCCGAACTGATGGCGCAACTGCGCCGCATCGGCCGGCACGTCATGAAAGCGCGCCATGATGAGCAGACACATGAGGCCGGTGTCCTCGACCGGAAAAGACGAGGACGAGACCGGTTCTTGAGGATGTGAATTTGGTGACGCCGGCGTCATGCCTAGCTGCCTTGGACTAGTGCCAGCTGGCTGCGAGGATGCTCTCGACTTGCTGAGGCTGTTGGACGATGCCTTGCTCCCACGTCAAGCCGGTTTGCTGGGTGAACCCGGCCATGGCCTGGATCAACTGATCGACTTGTGTATTGAGCAGCATCTGGCCGTCGCCGGCCTGGATCATCTCGATCTGGTTGGTTGCGCCGGCATACCAATTCTGAATCGTAACCTGATCGGTTGATCCGTATACCGCCAAGCGAAGGTCATTGGCCTGGCGACTCAGGACCACATCCAATGGATTGATCGTTTCGCCAAAGAGCAGCCGGTCTTGGTTGCCGGATGTCGAATCGGTGTCGCTGATCGTATCCCGGCCGTCGCCACGAGTGAAATTGTAGAGGTCGTTCCCGCCCCCGCCGGTCAGCTGGTCATTGCCAGTTTCACCAGTGAACTGATCAGCACCGCTGCCGCCTGTCAAACTATCATTTCCAGCACCACCCGTGAGGATGTCATCGCCTGACCCTCCGTCGAGCGTGTCGAGCCCGTCTCCGCCGTTCAGGCCGTCGTTGCCGCTCCCGGCATTCAGTGTGTCGTCACCGAACCCACCGGTGAGGCTGTCGTTCCCGCTTCCGCCTTGCAAGGCATCATTGCCGATACCGCCATCGGCCTGATCATTCCCGCTTCCTGCGTTGAGGGTGTCGTCGCCGTCCTGTCCCCGGAGCGTGTCATTGCCCGTGCCGCCATCGAGCCTGTTATTCCCGCTATTGCCGATGAGCATGTTGCCGTCTGAGCTTCCAGTACCGTTGATATTGGCCGTGCCGGTCAGGGTGAGGTTCTCGACATTGGAACCCAGGTTGTAAGTCACAGCGCTTTCGACGGTATCGATCCCCTGATTGGCCGATTCAGTGACCACATCGCCGGCTTGGTTTACGACGAAGGTGTCATTGCCGGCCCCGCCGATCATCGTATCGTTGCCCAGACTGCCGTCCAGCCGATCATTGCCGCCTCCGCCGGTGAGCGTATTGCCCCCGCCGTTGCCGATCAGGACGTTGTCGAGTGCGTTGCCGGTTCCGTTGGTATTGGCAACCCCTGTGAGCGAGAGGTTCTCCACGTTCCCCCCGAGCGTGGAGGTGATCCCGCTCTGCACGATGTCCGTGCCCTCATTGGCGGCTTCCGTGATCACATCCCCGCCGTTGTCAACGATGTAGGTATCGTTGCCCATCCCGCCTTGCATGGTATCGGCGCCGGTCCCACCATCGAGCCGATCGTTGCCCGCCCCGCCGGTGAGCGTATCGTTGCCGGCTAGTCCGAAGAGCTGATCGTTCCCGACGCCGCCCGTGAGGACATCGTTCCCGGCAGTGCCGGTCAGAGTCTGGTCGGCAGTGATGACCGTGAGCGAAAACTCATCGGCCACGCTCAAGCTCCCCGAATCCGTCGCCGTGACCTTGAGGTTCAGGACTCCGGCATCACCACTTCCAGGCGTCCCGCTGAAGGCCCGCGTACTGGCGTTGAAGCCTAGCCAGGCCGGCAAATGGCTGCCGTCGGCCAACGTGGTGCCGTAGGTCAACGCATCGCCTGCATCGATGTCCGAGAACGTATTCGACGGAACCGTGAAGGAGAAGGCCGATCCCGACTGCGCCGATTGATCCACGATCGGATTTGCCACCGTCGGCGCATGGTTTGCCGGAAACAGATCGGCCAGATTCGCCGTGCTCCCATCCGCAAAAGCCAGCGTCTTAACCACCAACGACCCGTTTGCACCAGTGGGATCGAAGTTGGTGAGAAGAAGCTGATGGGTTCCGTTGCTGTCCACCTGGATTGTGAGCGTGTGCGCTGCATTGTCCTGGGTAAACGCCAGATCGCCCTGCCTAATATCACTACCAAACGAAATGCGATTACCTTCAGCCGCTGAGGCCATATCCTCAACGGTATCGATACCATCGCCGAGATTGAAGGCATAGGTATCGTCTCCGGCGAGGCCCCGGAGTAAGTCGTTGCCCTGGCCGCCGGCCAGGATGTTCGACGCGCTATTGCCAGTCAATCTGTTGTCCGATACATTGCCCGTCCCATCAATCGCATCGTCCCCGGCAAGCATAAGATGTTCAAGATTGTCACCGAGCTGGAAAGACAGGCGACTGATCACGCTGTCGGTTCCCTCTCCCGGCGATTCCACGATAATGTCGCCGACACCAACCACATACACATCATCGCCGACACCCCCGACTAACCTATCGACCGCACCATCGTTGATTGAATCATCGAGCACCGAGGCCGAGTCGACAAATTGTAGTCCATTGGGCGAAAGGATCCGTCCAGATCCTCCGATCAACGTGTCATGGCCTCCGTGACCCTCAAGGATATTGGCACCGAGGCTGCCGATGAGGACATTGTCCAGCTCATTCCCGACACCATGACTGCCGCCGAACAGAAACAAGTTTTCCACATTGCTCGGAAGCGTCTGATCAGTAATGGCCACGAGCGTGTCGCTGCCCTCGTCCGACAATTCCACAACTGTCGCATTGGGAAGATCAAAGAATGGACCCTGAGTCGGATCAACCGATGACCGAACTTCGTATCCGCCGATCAAAATATAGATGTCGTCGCCTAGGCCGCCGAGCAACATATCCGCTCCATGAGCCCCTACGCTACTGAACGGCGGCCCTCCCGACATCCAGAAAAAAGGCCTGAGTACGTCGTTACCGGGACCGCCAATGAGCAAGTCACTACCATCGCCCGCCTCAGTAAACGATGGAATCGAGGCCCCTCCGATGAGCACGTCATTCCCTTCGCCGCCATCGAGGATATTGTCGCCGTCCCCGCCGCCATGATCCGGCGTTCCCAGGATGACGTTGTCGAGCTCGTTCCCCATGCCAAGAACGGCGTGACTAGTAAAGTTAAAAATCAGGTTTTCAACATTTTCAGGCAGAGCATAGTCCAACAGCGTGGTAATGGTGTCGTTGCCTTCATCTGGAAATTCGATGATGATGTCTCCGTCTCCTATGCCGTAGAGATCGTCTCCCTTCCCTCCGACCAGAGTGTCCGCGCCACTCGTCCCTCCAAGAATATCGTTTCCCTCCGTTCCCACACCCTGCTGTTCGTGACTTATCAGATAGGCTTGGTCCCAGGTCGTGCCGTCCGCAAAGACGATCTGCCCTGGAAAAGACAACCCCATCTGCAACTCGTCCGGAGTCCCCTGAATGCCGAGCCGATGATTCCCCGATTCGAATGCATATAGTCTGACGTCGGCAGGAAGGACATCGGAATTCATCAATACGGTGTCTTCCGTACCGGGATTGGCGCTATCGTAGCCATACCCCCGACCGAAAACGAAGGTATCGGTTCCGAGTCCAAACAGGTTATCGTTTCCTGCCCCGCCATCAAGAAGATTGGTCAGTCCCTGTCCACTGAGCGAGTCGTTTCCCACCCCTCCTCGCAGGACATTCTGCCCTCCGATTGCGGATAAGCTGTCGTCACCGGCTCCCCCATCGAGATCGTTATCGCCGTCGCCTCCGGAGAGCGCATCACGCCCATCGCCGCCCAACAGCACATCGTTGCCGCTTCCTCCATCAAGAATGTCGTTCCCGGAGCCCCCCTCAAGCCGATCATTTCCGGCAAAGCCGTTCAACCGATCATTGGCCTCGGTTCCGATGAGCAGGTCGTCGTCGCTTCCACCGTCCAACGTGATTCCCGGACCTGGATCCGGTTCACCCGCTGGTTTCTCCAAGAGTGTCGCACCATCCCACACCGTCCCGTCGGCAAAGCGCACTTGTTTGGTCGAGAAAGCAGCTAGCGAGCTGTAGACAATGTACAGTTGATCGGCAGGGGCATCGGCATTGCGATCAGGATTCGGAAGGGCAAGATTGAGCGTCAAGCCTGACGGGAAAAGACTGTATATCGGCGAATCCATGAGTATTTGTTGGCGAGTCACGATCACTTGATCGGGACTGATTCCAGCCGCCAGTTGAATCGTATCGATTTCACCCGGATTCGTATCCTCAACGACATCGATACCCGAGCCTAATCCAAACAGATAAATGTCCTGCCCCGAGCCGCCGCGTAGAAGATCGAGCCCTCCATTCCCTGCCAACGTGTCGTTCCCCACCCCTGCCTCGAGCACATTCTCCTGACCGTTTCCCAACAGCACGTTGTCGAGCGCGTTGCCGATACCCACTTGAAGGCCCGCAGCTGTCCCACCGTAGATCGATGTTGCAGTGGCGCCCTTAGCGTCCGGCCCGAGTTGAAGGAACGGTTCGATGCGTCTTGCAGTCTCCAGCAAGGTGAGGTTCTCGACGTTCGCTCCAAGCCGGTACGATCTGGTGGTCTTGATCGTGTCGATTCCCTCGCCGACTTGATCCATGACGATGTCACCAGCACTGACGACGTAGGTGTCGTTGCCCTTCCCTCCGGTGAGCACATTCACCGCACTGTTGCCTATCAACACATTGTCGAGGTCATTACCGGTTCCATTGATCGGCGCCGAGCCGGCAAGCGTCAAGTTCTCGAAGTTCGCACCTAATACATAGGTCTGGTCCGTCACGATCGTATCTCGTCCTTCGGCCGCTTGTTCGATTACCGTATCGCCGGCACCTACATGGTAGGTGTCATCACCCAGTCCACCAGTCAGCACATTGGCCGCACTGTTGCCGATGAGCACGTTGTCGAGCGCGTTGCCTGTGCCCTTGATCGCGGCCGTTCCGGTGAGCCTCAGATTTTCCACGTTCGCGCTGAGCTGATGATTGACAGAACTTTGTACGGTATCGAGCCCCTCATCCACCGCTTCCAGGACGGCATCCGCTGCATCGTCGACCACATAGATATCGTCGCCCGGGCCTCCGGTCATGGTGTCGGCGGCGGCGCCGCCGTCCAAGACGTCGTTCCCGGCCAGTCCGAACAGTTGATCATCCCCCGCCAATCCTTGAAACAGATCATCACCGGCCGTCCCGGTCAGACTATCAGCAGCGGTCGTGCCCATGATCGGTCGTTGCGCAAACCCGGCGATCGCGGCAGCATCCCAGACCGTGCCGTCGGCAAAGCGGACAGCATCGACTTGCAGCACGGTTGCCGTCAAAAATTGCGAGAGAATCACCGCATCACCGGTGTCACCGATGGTCAACACCACGTCTTTGCCGTTCTTCGTAACCTGTACATCGGCCGGCGTCACATCCGCCGCATATTGAATCGCATCCTGCGTCCCGCCCACATCGACCAGACGATCCTGTCCGCTTCCACGGCCAAGCAAATAGGTATCGTCGCCGCGTCCACCATTCAGCAGATCGTTCCCGGTCCCTCCGTCCACTACATCGTTGTCGTCTCCTCCCTGCAGCGTGTCCTGGCCTGCTAACCCCTTCAATCGATCTGTGACGTTCGTCCCCGCCACCACGTCATTCCCGTCAGTGCCGGTGAGATCGAAGCCGCGAGCGATCAGTTGGCCATAGGTCAACGCGGTGTCGTCGGAGAATTGATACGAATCCACTGCATGAGTCCCTAGCACGTCGCTGCGATTGAACGAATCCAGCAAGAGCGCATCGCCGGAGGTTCCGACTCGCACGAGCAACTTATTCGTTCCGATGCCGAATGGCGGCGCTTGCCACCCCAGCGTGAGATCGGCGGAGGTGATTCCGGATCCAAACACCACGCTGTTGCCGCCACCGGAGTCGGCCCGATCCTCGATCGTATCGATTCCATCGCCGGCGGCAAACGTATACTGATCATCCCCCGCGCCACCGACCAACTGATCGTTTCCTTGGCCGCCCACAAACAAGTCCCGGGCATTCGTCCCAAATAAATGATCGTCTGACTCGGTACCGGGCACGTTGATCCCGCGATCGACAAGCTGTGCATGGGTCAGCGTCGTGGCGTCCGAAAACTGAAATTGATCGACCCCGCGAGAATTGTAGATGTCGGAAAAATTCGGAAAGCCCAGTGACACCACGTCGCCCTGTGTGCCGATCGGTAATTCCAAACCATTGCCGAGGCGATACTGTAATTCGGCCGACGTGATGCCCGATCCAAACACAACCTGATTCGCATCACCCGTTCCCGACGACTCCACAATTTGATCGGAGCCGCTGCCGAGCGAGAACCGATAGGTATCGCTGCCCGCCCCGCCCTCCAACCGATCATTGCCCGTGCCGCCATCAAGTTGGTCCTGTCCTTCGCCGCCATCCAACCAATCGTTGCCGGCGCCACCCAGCAACCGGTCGGCGCCTACCCCGGCAAACAGTTGATCGTTTCCAGCCCCTGCGTCTAAGACATTGTTGCCGAACCCACCAATCAGCTGGTCATTCCCGTTCAGCCCGATGATCTTCTGATAAGTCTCACCACCATTCAACACGTCGTCGCCAGCCGTGCCGATGAGGTCAAAACCTCTCACCACCAACTCGGCTTGGGTCAGCGTCGTCCCGTCGGCAAAGACAAACTGATCGATGCCGGCCGGCTGCGTCGGATTGGCAGGGTCAAACCCTTGGATATGGATGGCATCACCGTTCCCCCCCACCCGCACCAACAGGGAGCCAATGCCAAGGGTGATATCACTGCTTAAGATGCCGGGCCCGAAGACTAACTTGTTCCCTTCTTCTGGGGTATCCGTGATCGAATCGACCCCGTCGCCGAGATTGAAGACATAGGTGTCCGCCCCAGCGCCGCCGTCAATAGTGTCATTGTCCGCGCCGCCAGTCAGCTCGTCATCACCTGCCCCACCTTGTAAGGCATCGTCCCCATCGTCGCCGAACAAAAGATCCGCGTCTGCTCCACCGATCAACAAATCGTTGCCGGCTTCACCAGACAATCGATTAGCGCCGGCGTTCCCATCGAGTTCATCATTTCCATCGCCACCGAACACCGTGTCATCGCCGACATCACCCACGAGCAGATCATCGCCATCGCCGCCATCCAATTCGTCGTTCCCGGCTTGGCCAAAGAGCCGGTCGTTCTCCGTGCCTCCAGCTAACGCATCGTTCCCCTCACCGCCCTGCAACTCATCGACTCCCACGCTTCCGAAGAGTTCGTCGTCCCCGGCTTCACCAAACAACGCATCGTTGCCTCTGCCGCCATCGAGCAAATCGTTCCCGCCTCCCCCTTGCAGTTGATCGTTGCCAGCTCCGCCGTCCAACGTGTCGGCAAACCCCAATGTCGGGTTATCGGCATAGTCCCCCGCGAGAAGATCGTCTCCGTCGCCTCCGAAGAGTGCATCTTCGCCACCACCGCCGACTAGTTGATCGTTCTCACTTCCGCCGCCGAGCCAATCATCCCCTTCCTGAATCACCCCAACTTCCAAATCGTCGCCGATCAATACATCAACGCCGGCACCCCCCAGCAACACATCTGAACCTGCATCGCCCTGAAGCACATCCTCACCAGCGCCGCCATCGAGGTAATCGTCGCCCCCGGTCGTCATCGCGAGACTGCCGGGCGAGGATGGCGTCACCTGACCCGGCCAGGTATGGGTGACACTTGGATAGTTTCCGACGATCTGATCGCCATAGAGGCGGTCGGGTTCGGTCCCGCCTCTGAGCACATCGGCGCCACCGCCCCCATAGAGCCAGTCAGCGCCGGCGCCCCCATCCAGTACGTCGTCGCCCATCTGAGCCGCTGGTGTATCGAGCGCATCGCCGAACAAGATATCGCCGTCGAGGTCTCCACGCAGCTCATCCGCGTCACTGCCGCCGACCAGGGTATCGCCCTCGCTCCCACCTTCGAGGATGTCGTCCCCCAGTCCGCCCACCAGTAGATCTTCTCCCGTCCCTCCCTCCAGCACATCGCGGCCCGCAGAGCCCGCCAGAATATCGCGTCCGTCCTCGCCGTAGAGTCGATCGTTGCCGAGCGCACCTTCGAGTAAATCCGCGCCTGTGCCGCCGAAAAACTGATGATGGCCTTGGCTCGCGGTGTTCGCAAAGAGCCAATCATCGCCGCCATTGCCGAAGGCAGTCACATTGAAAAGGGCACCGATACCCCCCAGCGGCCCGAGCTGGTTGGGATTGTTATCGCCGGTAGCTGTCTGCCCTGGCAGGCCGTTGGTATAGTCGATCGCCTGATCGGTGGAGACGAGTGAGACCGTGGCTTCCTGGTGCTCGACGTGCGTGGCGATGCCAGCGTCATTCACAAGCACCGCGTTGACGGAGAGCGTCGTATTTGCAGAGACCTCCGGAGCTTTCAGCGCGAAGAGGACCTGCTGCTGGCCCTCCGGCACGAGAATGGTGACGGTCTCGCCCTGCGGAGTGAGTTCTTGGCTATTCGCCAGCACCACCACATTGTTCCCACCAAGGCCGTTCAATTTGAGTTGGATCGCTTGTCCGCCCGTGCCTGCCGCATAGGGCAGATAGGCCGTGAACACGTTCGCGCCATCCTCGCTCACCGTGCCGGTCGCCAACGGCGCGACGGCCGGATCGAAGCCAGGGGTGTTGAACGGATTCGCTCCGATGCCTTGGCGCACGACGACCGTCTGGCCGGCCTGCTGAACGATCTGCTGAGCTTCTTCTAAAGCGGTTCGAATCGGGGCCGCAAGGCGGCGATCATCCAGTTCAGCGGCATAGGCTTCGGTCACAAAGTTCACGTTGAGAAAGTCGAGCGCTCGCCCGAGGTCAAATGACCCTGCGACATCGGCTAAGAAATCAGGGATCGCTCTCGCAAATCCATCAGCGGTGTTCAGTGTAAGACTCTGCAGCTGGGCGACGAGCTGTCCTTTACTCTCTGGTGTCATATCTTGGAGGGCATCGATCCGATGGTTGAGAGCTACGACCAACTGCGTGGTCGTCTCTATCAACTGCCCTGCCGTTTGACCACTGCTATTCGCATGCTCCCGGGCGAACGCTAGAGTGTTCGGCAGCCAGTCGGTAGCGCCTCCACCCAGCATTTGTGCGGCTAAGGCTTCCGGGTCGAGGCCTGATGGAAGACTCGCGGTGAGCTCTGTCAACTGGGGAGCCGCTCCCATGCTCGCCATCAAAATCTCGAATTGAAGCTGACGAGAAGACACATCAATGGCTGCCGGTGGCGTGACCGTCACATCCGGCCGAGACCCAGCGCCGACATACTCACCAATGGCTTGAAAAATCGTCGAGATCCCGCTCGCTGCCACCTGCACCGCGTCCGTGAAGACCGCACCTAAGGTGCTGAGAATGGAAATGGCCCCGGTCACAGGACGAAGGGGGGTAAAGACCGCCCCCCAATTCATTCCTTGGAGTGCCCGAAACCAGCTCTCACTAAGATCGCCCGAATCATGAAGGCTCGTGATCAGGGCTTGCGTTAGCGTGTTGATGCTGCTGGGCGACCCGATGGTCAATCCTGCTGTGACTGCTGCGACAAGCTGGAATCGAGATTCAACTAATCCGAGGTCTTTGCTATTGAGGAGGTTGCCAAACAGAGCCGCCACTTCCTGCATGGAATCCACATTGAGATAGGCGATCGAGGTGGTACCTGGGGATACTTGAAACTCCAGGAGTGCTCCGGGCCGCAGATTTGCATAGAGGCCAGTCTCAATGCGGTGGGCATCGACAAGGCCATACGCATAAGGTTGATTGGTGATGGGATTGATATTCCCTGATTTGAAATCAAGGAGAAACGTGTCTCCTCCCACATGCCCACCGCCAAAACGAGAGACCAGATCATTGGTGACGAAGAAGTGACCAGAGAGCCCGAGGCCTTGCAGTACCGTGGGATCGTAGCTGACATGGTCCTGCAGCGCTTTCAACCCGCCCAGTCCGTTAAAGGTCGTGAGACTCACATTGGACTTGTCAAAGTCAGCGAGAAAATCGGGATCTTCTGGGTTCGTAGTCGTCAGCTTCTTTTGGACCCACTCATAGGCCGCATACTGAGCTAAGGCTCCACCCATGCTTTGGCCAGCGAAATGGATTCTAGTATCTGAGTCAAATTGTCGCAGATGTGTGAAGACAAGTTCCCGACTATCTTTCCACTGGTTCCATCCCAATTGAGTATTGCTGGTCCAATCGACAGGATCAGCTCCGTCAGTTCCACCGAATGCGATGATGACTTCATTTGTCGTTGCATTTCGATAAGCGGTAAACTTGAACCCGTTGGATGTATTTACGGACTGGGCATCGTTTGAATCTTTCACGAAGCCTGGGGCTATTGAGTAAAGGGGGAGGATGTCGTAGGACGGAGTGTCTCGAAATGGCGCCAGAGTGCCGCCGAGAGGCACTGTATTCGTAGAGGTAAAATATGAAGCATCACTGGCAATGAGGGCGAGTTTGGCCAGTTCGTTTAATGGTTGCGCAACTAACATGATTAGGCTCCTTTGCAGGTATCGATCAAATGCAAGGTAGCGCGACTTGCAGTTGGCAGGTTGTCATGCGGCTCTCGTACAAACACAGCCTTACAGCCATCTGGAGAGACCGCCATTGCGTTAATGAATCCAACTACAATTTTCTGAATCTGGTCGCTTTCGAGCAAATAGGCTCCACGATTTCCTGGGTCTCCCTGTTTCTTCACATTGATACTACCGCCTGATGCAAGAACCCCCGAACGTAGTGGGAGGAAGTGATGCCATCCTCCATGAATTTCTGGCACTTCACGCCCCGTTATGGTCCCATCCGGCCTCAGTAGCCAGAATGTATGCTGGTTTGATCCTGCGTACATGACGTAGGCATTCAGAAACTCCACATAACGTGCCAAAGGTGGCCAAACTTGATTGTCATTTAGTGGAAGTCTTGTAGCTTCATTTGCTTCTGGTCGATAGAAAAGTATTGGGCCAGGTCGGCCAGGATGGGCATCAGGCTGCCGCCGAAAATCTAGATATCCATGCTCGGGGAGCAGTTCAATGAAGTCTCGCAATTGCCCTCGCGACTGATAACTCTTGCACGTAATAGGATGCGCCTTTACGCTTTCCTCCCACTCGGGCGGTTCTCCCTCCCAAATTTCCTTGGAGTAGTGAAGATCAAGATACGTGCGCTCTTGCCCCATCGGCCCCTTCTTCGACGGCCCTTCGAGAATGGAATAGCGAATATAGCCGCGGAAATAACAACCAAGGCTGGCGTGCTTCACATAAACTGATCGACGATTCTCGCGGGTATCCCAGATATAGATGTTCTGCTCACGCCCATACCTACCTTGCTTATCTATTTTCTCGAGGTTGATTTCGTATCCCGTAAAAATCACACGATCATTGTCCAGCCAATAGATCCGGTGCTGGCTGCTTACGGGAAACCCAGAGTCTCTGAGAACGAACGGCGCCTTCTCGGAGCCAGTCACCAACTGCGGACTCGCCACCATCATGAGCAGTATGGCAATCAATGCGAGTCCTCTCTTCATGCATTTCCTTGTAGTGCTGGGCACAACAGCAGGACTTGTTGGACCACGTGTCGTCTTGGGATAGCTACCTATTGTCCTTTTGTTTCGCGCGCGCATCACGCACATTGAGCAATACCTGTTGAATCTGCTGATGCAGCCCGATCAGCTGTTCGAACGGCATGGCCACGCGGGCGACGCGATGACCGTCGACGATCTTCGATGCAGGCTGTCCATCTGTTACCGTTCGGGCGATTCGTCCGAGTAGCGCCGGCTCGATGAACCCGAAATCGAGATAGGCGATCCCCTTTGCCACGGCGACGGTTGAAAAATTGACCGTTGCGGGATGATCCGATCGTTCAACAAGGCGCAGCTTCACCTGGCGTGATGTGGATGGTGCAACTCGCTTGGCACCGTTCTCCGGCGTAGCTTCCCGCATGGCATTCTCCTTTCCGCATTTTTTCATCTGCGAGGCGTACTGACACACACCGCGATCAGTCTGCCGTTGCACTTCACCTGCCGTCTGGTCACATGCGAGGCACGGAAGAATTCTCAACGTGCCTTTCGCCAGGCCCCTCTCTGGAGGGTTCAAGAGCGACACCGGCTCTGCCGCATAGAGTGTTGACCGAGACGATCTTCCGATGACCTGGATGATGGCAGATGGATGGACGAACTCAGGTTCACTGAATCCGATGTCGAGAGACACCCGGCCGCGACCGATACTCACAGGGGTGTCGCTGGCTGAGCGTGGATGCAACGCTGGGGAAGTCGACTGAAGTGGAACAGCGAGGCGGGCGCGTTTCGATCGATGGGCCTTGTCCGCCTCACGCATCGTCCCGTCTCCTTCGTATTGCGGGCACTCCGCTCGGAGTGGTTAGCAGTACGAACTGCGACGGTGCTTCTACATGAAGTCGCACAGCGATGCAAGAAAATTTCTGGCAACGAATGGCTACATTCCTAAATGAATACCAGCATTTAAGACGCTCTTCTCCCTCACTTCGACCATACAGGAAGAGCAACGCCTGGGCGGAAACTGCTCATGGAAGCATGAAGTCTTTGACAACTCACGCCGGTCCATCCCCCTGATTTCCGTGCCGATTGCGCAGACCTAGGGCCGGACGGCCCGAAGCCGAACGACTCTTTGTTTCGGCTGACGGCGCGTGTATACGAATGCCGGTCGCTCGCCGGAATCTGTCTTTCAGTAGCCTATCTTCCTCCGGAGTGCAGACAGGCTTCGCGCATCCAAACGATGAGCACGGTTCCTCACGAACAACGACGTCACGTCCGGTATCCAGTCGAATATGCAGGATCCTTTTCCGTAAAGGACGTTCACACCAACGGCGTCATCCTCAACCTCTCGATCGCCGGTTGCCGCGCGCTAAGCGACGTCCCCCTGTCGGCACGCGAGGTGGGCGTTCACATCGAGGTACCGCGCCGCCAGAATCCCCTGAAGATCTTGCTCGCGACGGTGCGCTGGACGCAGGGCACAGAATTCGGCGTGGAATTCCTTCGGATGGAGCCTGATCAGGAGCGGCGGCTCAGGGAATTGATTCAGGAGAATGAAGCGGATCTCGCGCTTCGTATCTGGCAGCGGGGGTGACGGGGGGGTTCCGAGCGAGTCTTTCGAGGGAACTTGGGAGCAATCCTTGTGACCAGGGAGAAGATCTCTCGCGTTGCTCGAGACAAGGACCGCTCACTCCGTCGGACCTGACACGGCGATCAGGGGCTGATCGTCTGAGTCCCACACCGGAGGAGCACTCATCGCCCTTCCAAGACCACAGGCGCAACTCCAACTGCGAAATCCAGGGTGAACAGAACAGACCGCCGGAGGAACGGCGGCATTGGGTCGGCAGAAACGGCAGTGGTGATGAGCGGACTAGTTGGCTTGTTGGGGACCGCGAACCAAGGCGATTGGTCGATTGTGACGATAATGCCGTGTGGAGAAGTGAATGGTCTTATACAACGCTTCCACGGCGTCTTCCTTCCGAACGAATGCCACCGCGCCGGCCGTAATCATCGCGTTGTAGTCATGGGGTGTATAGAGGCTGGACACGCCGATGATCGTCACCTCGGGCAGGCGTCGATTGATTTGGCGTGTCGCCTCGACGCCGGTGGTGCGCGGCAGACGGATGTCCATGAGGATCACGTCCGGCTGTTGCTGCTCCGCCATGGCTTGGGCTTCTTCACCGTTGGACGCCTCTCCCACGACTTCGATTCCCTCGTGCTCCTCCAACAGAACCTTCAGGAGGTGACGATCCCTCTCATTGTCGTCCACCAGCATCACTCGTCGCCGCGGCCCCGGCATCACCTGCCGCGCCGGTGCGTCGCCCTCTGGGGCAGACGGTCCGATGGCGCCGGTTTCACAACCAGTTCCTGATACAGTCCGTAAGGGTTCGCTGATGCGATGCATGGCGGCCTCTTTTCGTGGCGCGGCTGCTCGTAGCCTCTGGTTCAGATCCGCTATCATACCGCATCGGCCGACCGACAATATAGTGGATATCGAAGATATTTTCTCCTGTGACCGGCAACGCACAGAACGGGCGGGCTCCCCTCGCACCGCTACTTTTCGGCCGCGAGCGGCGGCAGGTTGATGCCGAAGCGCTCGAGCCCCATGATGACGGTCAGGGCCGACGGCGAGTGCTGCACGATCTCCTTCTGGACTTCGATCCGCCGCAGATCCACGAACTCCGGCGCGGTCAGGCCCAAAGATTCGCGGTAGGCCCGATCCGCGATACCTCGCTGTTTCTCTGCTTTCTCACGGGCTTCCTCCGCTTTCTGAAATTCGACCATCGTGATCTTTCGCTGTTCCTGCACGATCGTCTGGGTCGTTTGTTCTACCACGCCCTTTGGAGGCAGGATGCTGCCGACGACAACCCGATTGAGCCGGACCGGGATGTTTTGCTTTTCAATGAGTTTGACTTGGACTTCACGGGCAATCGCTTCCTGTAACTTGGTGCGGGTGGTCGGGTCAGTGGTTAATTGGAAGAGCGGGTACTTCTGTACTTCCTCCCGGACGAACGTGCGGAAGGCTTCTTTTACGTTGTTCAGATACCAAGTCGGCCCGTAGCGGGAGATCAGTTCCGGCGAGCGGCCTTCGACGACGTTGGCGATCATGAACGCGTCGAATGACACCGGTGCGTTCTCGGCCGAAATAATATCGAAGTGTTCCGAATACTGGACCGGACGAATGTCCACGTCGACGACTTTCGTCGTTGGAGCAATCCATACGCGCCCCGTTTTCGAGGGAACCGGATCGACTCCGCCGTGACCGAAGAACCAAGGTTGCTCGACGAACACACCCTCATGGCCCGCTTCGATCGCCGCACAACCACTCGTCGCCAGCATGAGCGCCAGGACTGTGCCCGCTCCCCACATACGACAGACTGATTCCCTCATAGCTAGCCTCCTGTTGTTAGGACGGGCCGCATTCGACGTTGCCGATCGCACACTGCCACGCTCGATCAGGTTGCGTGAATCAGAGGATACACCTTACGTAGCAGACTGAAACAAAGTCAAACGAGCCTGGAGGAGAGCCAACCGAGCGGTGCGACCTTGTCGATAGAGCGCGCGTAGGGCTGGATTAGAAGATGCCCGCTCGCTTCTGAAGCCAGCGAATGTATTGCGTGATGTGGTCTACATCTGCGGGAGTCACGTTTTCGATCTTCGGCATGTTGCCGAATTCCCAATGGTGGGCCCGCACCCCGTTGGCTGCAGCCCGCTGGAAGGCCGCATCGCCGTGGTGATTGGGTTCGTAGATTTTATGGACCAGCGGAGGACCTTGCGCGGTCCCGGTTCCCTGTTTTCCATGGCAGGCGGAACAATTGGCATCGAACTTGGCCTCCCCCGCCTGCAGGTCCGCAGGGAGAGCCGAGCCGCCCGCTGCCGGAGCCGGCTGCGGCGGATCGCAGGCCGCCGTCGCGACGAGGAGGACGAGGCTCAGCCCCCACGACCATCGCAAGCCGGATACTCGATTCCGCTTCACCGGCCGGCACCGGGCCCGCGCTCAGCCGCGTCGGTGTGGTTGAACTGCTCGCGAAGCATGGCTTGCGTACGGCGCAAGGTCATGCGCCGATAGAGTCTGGCTCCAATCGGGGCGACGACGATCAGCGCGATCGTCAGATACATGAAGAATTCTTCCGGCGACATCGTGTTACGTTAGCGCATATTGCGTAGGATCTACAACCCCGGCCATCCGAAATCCATCGCGCCGGATGCGGCAACTGTCGCATCGCCCGCAGGCCAGTTCGCCTACCGGATCATAGCAACTGTGCGTGAGTGCGAGCGGCACGCCCAGCGCCACGCCTTCCCGAATGATCTCGGCCTTCGACAGCGCGAGCAAGGGCGCCAGCACTCGCAAGGCTTGTCCCTCGACACCGGCCTTGGTGCCTTCCTTCACCGCGCCTTCGAACGCACGGATGAACTCCGGGCGGCAGTCTGGATACCCCGAATAGTCGAGAACGTTGGCGCCGAAGTACACCGACTCGGCTCGGATTGTTTCGGCATAGGCCGCCGCCAGAGACAGAAAGATGAGGTTCCGCCCCGGGACATAGGTCACCGGAATCTCCGCGGTCCGTTCCGGCCTCTCACGATCTTTCGGCACCGCCTGATCGCTGGTGAGGGCCGATCCGCCGATTACGCGAAGATCGACTGAACAGACCACATGATGCATCACCGCCATCGCCTCCGCCAGCCGCCGCGCCTGGCGAACTTCCACGGCGTGACGTTGGCCGTACTCGAACGTGAGAAAATGGAGTTCCTGGCCGTCCCGCCGCGCGATGGCGGCCGTCACGGCAGAATCGATCCCTCCGCTCACCAGCACGACAGCGCGAGGACCATTCACTCCGGACATGGCGCCTCCTGATGATCACCGCGGTCGAGGAGACAGGCATGCGCGCATCGCCTGCGGTCGGACCGCTGGGGTTTCCGTGCGGTACACTGATCTGGTCGGGCTTCGGCCGGGCGACCGACGAGGCGGGGGTTGACGGGAGGGCCGTCAGTCGCGTTCTTCTTCTTTTTCGATTTTCTCCAGCAGCTCTTCTCTGGATTGGCATTCGACGCAGAGCTTGGCGAAGGGCACGGCCTCCAGCCGCCGCTCGCTGATTTCGACGCCGCATTCGGCGCAGATGCCGTAGGTGCCCTCGGACAGGCGTACCAACGATTCGTCGATGGCCTGGCGTCGGCGGTTACGCATTTCCATCAAAGAAATCCCCAGCTCGCGGTCCAGATCCATCAGCGCCTGATCGCCGACATCGCGGGCAGACTCCAGGCGCCGCTGCTGATCTTCTGTCAGCGATTGGCCGATACTGTCTTCGATTTCCTTGAGAATCTCCTGCCGTTTCCGCATGAGGATTTTCTGCAGCGCCTCGCGGCGTCGCTCGCGCGCCTCGCGTTCCTTGGCGGATTCCTTCGGCTTGGCCGCGAGCGGAGAAATCGCGACGGTCAAGGGCTTTTCGGCGGCTATGGGCTTCTCACTGACGGCCGCTGAGGCTTCGACGTTCGGCTCTTTGACGACCGGCTTGGCTGTCGGTTTGCTTTTCATAGGGGGTTTCTTTTTCGCGGGAGCCTTGGTTGCCATGACGCCGTCCTCTCTCGATGCACGTCGACTGGCCTGGAAAAAGTTCGGCATTCATAGCACGGGTGCCGGGACTTTGACAAGAGGTAGTGGTCGAAAAGAAACGCGTGCCCTAGGGATAGAGGATGGTGCTATGGACCGGATATCCGGTCAGCTTCTCCCGTCCGTTCAAGCTCTTGAGCTCCACCAGAAAATCCAAACCGGCGATCTCGCCGCCCAACTGGCGGATCAGCTCGATCGTGGCGGCCGCCGTGCCTCCGGTCGCCAGCAAGTCGTCCACGATGAGCACTCGTTCCCCTTTGGCGACTGCGTCACGATGAATCGCCAGGGAGTTGGACCCATATTCCAACTGGTAGTTTACCTCGTAGATCGCCGCCGGGAGCTTTCCGGGTTTACGGACCGGGACGAATCCCGCCTTGAGGCGCTGAGCCAGGGTTCCACCATAGATGAACCCGCGCGACTCGATGCCGACGACTTTGGTGATGTCCTGACCTCCATAGTAGGCGGTCAACTCGTCGGCGATCGCGCCGAACGCGGCCGGATCTTTGAGGAGGGTCGTGATGTCGTAAAAGAGAATGCCGGGACGGGGAAAATCGGGGACTTCGCGAATGAGCGAGCGATACTGATCGAGGGTCATTGACTCAGAGCAGATCCGATTGTGTCAGCGCTTTTCGTTCGATGGTATGGCGCAGACGGCTCAACGCGGCCATTTCGATCTGTCGGACCCGCTCGCGAGTGAGCCCCATCTCGGTGCCGATCTCTTCCAGCGTCTTGGCTTCGCTGCCGTCCAACCCGAACCGCGACACAATAACAGTTTGCTCCTTTTCAGGCAACTCCTTCACCCACGCCATCATCTCCGCACGGCGCAGCACGCCTTCAGCGGTGGCCGCCGGCGAGGGGCACATCGGGTCCTCGATGACGTCGCGAAGGAAGGTGTCGGCCTGATCGTTGATGGGGCTGTCCAACGAGCAGGTCGTGCGGATGACCTGCTTCAGATCCAGCACGTCTTCTTCCGTCGACTTCAGCTTGACCGCCACCTCGGCCGCGGTCGGTTCTCGCCCCAATGTCTGAACGAGGGACTCGCTGCGGTTGAGGTAGCGATTGAGCCGCTCGACCACATGAACCGGCAGCCGCACCAGCTTGCCTTGATTGATGATGGCGCGCTCGATGTACTGCCGGATCCACCAGGATGCGTAGGTGCTGAACCGGAAGCCGCGCTTGTAATTGAACTTCTCGACCGCTTTGATGAGCCCGATATTGCCCTCCTCCACGATGTCGGAGAAGGGAAAGCCGCGATGCATGTATCGCTTGCCGATGCTGATCACCAGACGGAGGTTGGATTCAATCATCTGCTGACGGGCCTGCTCGTCGCCGGCCATAACGCGCTTGCCCAGTTGCTGTTCCTGCTTAAATGTGAGCAGGCTGGAGCGACGGATTTCCCGGAGGTAGCTTTTCAGCGTGTCCAGTCCTTCGGACCGGCGACCGCTCTTCTCTTCGCCGTCTCCTCCCTCTTCGCGGTCGGTACTTTCTTCGTCGCGCTCGACCTGATGCCGGCGCGCTTCGCTTCCATCCTCGAAATCGTCCTGTCTCCTGGCCATGCCGTCCTCTACGACCCGCCCGCGTAGCTGATCCGAAAATCCGAGAATCGTCCCGTCGGGCGCCCCCATTCGACGCTCACGGCAGTCACCCGCGCCGCAGGAGGCCCCGTATGAAGATCGTTCATGAGGGATTCGATCCGGTCCTTCGGTCCTTCCACATCCAGTTCGACGCGCCCGTCGTCGAGATTCCGCACCGTTCCCCGGAGTCCGCGCGCGGCGGCGACTCGCACGGCGAACGCCCGGTATCCCACACCTTGCACCCGACCCGCTACGGAGATCGTCGCTCGGACCGTTGCCGGCTCAGTTGGATCGGTCATGAAGGGTGTCACCTGAACGGGCGTCGGGATCGCTCGAACCGTCTCGACGAAGGAATATTCTCACACCCACCGAGACGCGTCACGTCTTTTGCACTTCCGCGCGCAGGAATCCCGGTCCATTGTCCCGGCGAAACGAGCCGTGAGCGCCGGCTTCCGCCGTCTCCCACACATCGTATCCACCCGAACGCCCACATCTCTGCGCCGCGGGCCTCGTGAGGCAGTGTCAATTTCGACAGCCTCTGAGTACAATACTCAAGGAAGGCATCGAGGCGTCCGTTCGTCGGATTTAGGTCCTCGCTCTCTATCTAGGATGGAGGAGATCATGATCGTCGGTGTGCCGAAGGAGATCAAGGATCACGAGTATCGGGTCGGCCTGACGCCGGACGGAGCGCGGGCATTGCGCCGGGCAGGTCACGAAGTCTGGGTCGAATCCGCCGCAGGCGAAGGCAGCGGATATATGGATGAGGATTACCGGCAAGCCGGCGCTTCCATCACGCGGTCGGCCGCGGAGACCTTCGAACGCGCCGCGCTCATCATCAAGGTGAAGGAACCGCTCCTGTCGGAATGCCGTCAGGTGCGTGCGGGTCAAATTTTGTTTACCTATCTCCACCTTGCGTCCTCCGCCGAACTGACGAAGAAGCTGATGGAGAGCCGCGTCACGGCCATCGCCTACGAGACAGTGGAAGCCAAAGACGGCACACTGCCCATGCTCAGGCCCATGAGCGACATCGCCGGCCGAATGTCTGTGCAGATCGGCGCGCGCTACTTGGAGAAAACCCAAGGAGGCCGGGGTATCTTGCTGTCGGGGATGCCCGGCGTGGAGCCGGCGCACGTGGTCGTGCTCGGAGCGGGCGTGGTCGGCAGCGCGGCCGCCAGGATTGCGGTCGGTATGGGCGCCCGCGTCACCGTGATCAATCTCGACCTCGAGCGCCTTCGCGTCCTCGACGAGCAATATCAGGGACGCATCGTCACGAGAGCCGCCACCCATGAAGCCGTTGAAGAAACCGTGCCGACAGCCGACTTGTTGATCGGCGCGGTGCTTGTGCCCGGCGCCCGGGCTCCGAAATTGGTCTCGCGGCGGTTGGTCGCGCAAATGAGGAAGGGCGCTGTGATAGTTGATGTCGCGGTGGATCAAGGAGGCTGCATTGAGACGACGAAGCCCACGACCCACTCCGATCCCGTGTATCTCGTGGATGGCGTGTTTCACTATTGTGTCGCCAACATGCCGGGCATTGTCCCCCGAACATCGACCGGCGCGCTCACGAACGTCACGCTTCCGTATGTGCTCAGGCTGGCAACGGAAGGCGTCGAAACGACGATACGATCCGACGCGGGATTCGGCAAGGGTGTGAACCTCTATAATGGTAACGTGACCTGCCCGGCCGTGGCCGAAGCTCACGGCTTGCGTTTCACCCCCCTGATATAAGACAATCGCCCCTCGTTTCGCTGAGCCGTCTGCATTACGAGGTCGGGGCGTAGCGCAGCCCGGTAGCGCACTGCGTTCGGGACGCAGGGGTCGGAGGTTCAAATCCTCTCGCCCCGACCAAAATGTGCAAATTGAAATTGACCGTCGAGAGGGTTTGAAGCGGCTGGGCGCCGACTGTTAGGAGGAAGAGGTCGCACCCGCGTGCGACCGGCAGCAAAGCCGCGGGGCCGGAGGCCGAATCCTCTCGTCCCGACCAAACCAAGCTTGCTCGTGCCGCCGCCTCTTTAGCGTAGTCGGGAGTTGGGGCGGCGGATACACACCACCAGTCTCCCGGTGGTTTCCTTGTTCGCGTGTACCGCGTGCTTATTTTTGCCTTTTCATGATGAGTGCACGCGGATAAGCACCTCAAGTGTTCGGTTTCTGACAGGTACTCTAGAGGTCGACTCGATGGCTGCATCAGCCGGAACCTGCGACGCGTGCAAGGTCAGCGGCATTCCCTTGATGAAGTTGTCGCTTGGAAAAGATTTCTTCGGCCGCACGTACGACCGCCTCTCGCCCTCGAGCGACCAGAGCCCGATGTGGTTTTGCGAAGGGTGCTCGATGCAGAAGAATCTCCAGCGAGACTTTCGCGACATCCGCGCCGAACACGACAAACTCGCGGCGGGGCAGCACTCCGAACTTTCCGATCAGGAGGCGTTCCAGCGCGCCACGCTTCGGCTCAGAGAGATTGTCGCCATTCTCGGAGGATCGTCCGGCCAATCGACGCTGTTGAACGCGGCGGACGTGAAGAACCTGATCGACCGATTCCAAACGACGACCATGCGGGCCTGAACGCGTAGAGAACGCCCTTGTCCTCATTCGCCCGACATATTTTCGTCTGCACGAACCAACGGAGCGCCGACGATCCCCGCGGCAGCTGTTCGTTGCTCGGCTCGGAAGCGTTGCACGCCAAGTTCAAGCAGGAAACCAAACGGCTGAATTTGAAGAACGTGGTGCGCGCCAACAAGGCGGGCTGTCTCGACCATTGCGCGCAGGGACCGAGCGTCGTCGTGTACCCGGAGGGTGTGTGGTACACCGTCAGATCGGAAGCCGATGTCACCGAAATCATGGAATGTCATGTGATGCAGGGCGAGATCGTCACCCGCCTGGTCATGCCCGATCATCCGGTCCCATCCGAGCTCCCTCCGCTGCCCCGCTAGCGCATAACGCGAGGACCCGATGGCCGTCGAAGAGAAGTGGAAGGCCAACTTGGAGAAGGTGGTCTTCATGAAACGGTTTCCCGGCTTGCTGGCGAATTGGACCGCTCTAGAGCACAAATCCGTCGAAGCGGTGATTCCCCTGACGTGCAAGCAGGGAGCCGCGGCGATCATTTTCCACGATGGCACGTTCACCATCGCGCCGCCCATGTCGGCCGAACCGTACGAACTCGGAGAAACGCTGCAGCGCGCCAGGACATATCTGGCGCGGAGCCATCCGGACGCGTATGCCGAGTATGACCTGTTGGTGAAGAAGGATCAGGATGCGCTCAAGGCGGCCAGGCTCGAAAAGATAATCGGCGCGATCCGCAACAATCTCGAACAGATCCCCGAGTTGAAGGATCGGCTGAAACGTCTCGTGGAGGAATGGAAGTGAGCAGCCTCCCCAAGAAGAATATGTTCGAAATTTTTTCCCAGGGTCTCTTCGAAGGAGTCAAGCCTATGATGGTCATTCGCGATCACCTTGTCCGGCATCCGGACCGGTGCATGCACAACGGCATCTGCATTCCGATCTGCCCGACCGGCGCCTGGCTCTCGACGCCGCCCTACAAGTTCGACCCCTCCCGCTGTCTCGAAAGCTGCCGGCTCTGCTTGGACGCCTGCCCATCGCACGCCATCTACGCGGTATTCAGGAAAGGCGACAAGCTCCTGGAGCCGCAAAAGTAGTAGCGGCGAGCCGACGGCGCAACGACGCGCAGCTTCCTGAGGAAGGCCAGCCTGCATTCAGACACCCCGGAGCCACCAGCCCGGGGGAAGGATTCCTCCCAATCCTTATCGCCCTGATCCCGTTTTGGGAGTGAACGACGCCTCGAGGAGAGTCCGATCGAAACCGGGTGCGACGGCGCCAAATTTTGCGTACCGATACAGCACGACGTCGAAGATCGTCGAGAGGGTGGACAAGACGAGCCCCAGGACCGGGAAATAACAGATCGCAAGCGCCATGATGAGGATGGCGGTCGCGAGGTGCGTCGGGACCAGTCCGGCTCCGATCACGAACGCAAAGACGCCGGGCAGCGCCCAAAAGAAATACAGCACACCGAATCCCAATCCCGCCAGAATATTCTCTCCCCAAGTTCGCCGTAAGAGCTGAACCGATTCCTTGATTGCATCGAACGGACCTGTGCGCTGCGCTACGAGCACGGGCACGACCAGGAATGTGGCGACACTCCATGCCAACCCGAGCATCCTGACGACAAGTCCGCCGATCATGCCGGATCGGCGTTCGATCCCTTTGAGGAGCACACCCACCGTCGCGGACACGACCGCCCACCCGACGATCTGGGGAAGCAGCGACACGGCCTCGCTCAATGCCGTCGAGACGGACTCGGACCGTCCTTCGAATTTCCGCAGCACGGCGAGAGCCAACGCGGCGTTGAAAAACACTCCGACGCCATAGGTCGATACGTACAGGAAGAAGAGGCCGAACGCATTCGCCGACCCGACATGCGGCACATCGTCCGGCACCGGCATTCCGGTGAATCCTTCAATGATGGCCGGAGCCGCGACCACGGCGGTGAGCAGCAGCACACAGACCGAGGAGGCCAGCGGCAGCAGCAACAGCGTCTTCTCCTCTTTGAGGATACGCCAGGCCGCCGCCAAGATCGCTTGCGTGGTGACGATCCTCTGTGTCCACGACGACATCCGCCGAATGCCCCGTTTCGTCAGGCCAACTGCTTTCTCAATCGTCCCCAATAGGCCGTTCCGACATATCCGCAAGCACCGGTGGCGGTCGTAAGGGCCAGGATCCGGTACACCTTGCTCCGTGGGATCTTGACATGGACGGCGGGGTTCAACAGATCGGGAGAGTTCAGAACGAGTTTCAGAGATTCGCCTGCCGACAGAATGGGCCACATGCAGGAAAGACGCAGGCGAGTCTCCAGACGAGGGATGGCCATGGTATACAGCCAGCCCTGATCGAGATGCTCCACGGCCGTCCGAACAAGTCGAGTCAGCACCGGGCGAAAGCGCGGAAGATTGTTGGCATCGAGGAGTTGCTTAGGAGTGAGCCCGGCCTCGGACAACACTACCTCCGGCACGTAACACCGACCTCGCTGCAAGTCGTGAGCGATGTCCTTGACCACATTGGTCAGCTGAAGCCCTTTCCCGAAACGCACACCCACATCCGACATCTCCCGTACGTCCCAGGAACAGAGCGCGCGGCGATGGGCGCACATCAAGTCGGTCCAGAACTCCCCGACACAGCCGGCGACGTAATAGGTGTACCGGTCAAGGTCGTCGAGGGTCTTGAACGAGGTCAGGTCGGCAGCGCTGGTTCCGGGAAACGCCGTCAGGTCCATTTCCATGCCCTGCGTGAGCGTCGTCATGAGTCGCTGCACACGCCGGCGGTCGTCCAACGCGAACGACTGGAACAGGCGAAAACAGTCCTCCAACCGCTCCAGCAATACCCGTTCGGCTTCATGCCGCTGCAGCGGGCCGATTGCCTCCCGGATGTCTTTGACTTGGATCCAGGCGACGCGGTCGCTGATGAACTGCGCTTTCAGCTGGCCGAGATAATCCAGCCGACGTGGGCGGTCGATCAAGTCGGTATCGGCGATAGTATCGGCGGCGCGGGCGAACAAGTAAGCGAGACTGACTTGATCCCGCACATCGGCGGGAACGACGGCCAGAGTCGTATAGAAGAGTCGTGAGACGCGTTTGAGCAGATCGCGGAGCAGTTCCTGCTTGGAGACCGTGGTGTCCGTAGCCACTCCTACTTCACTTCCAGCGTGCCTTCCATCCCCTTGTCCCGATGGCTCGGCAGCGGCCACAGCCGCTTGTCGCAATAGATGGAGAAGACCCCGGGCTTGGACGGCGTGAATCTCACGACGGCCGTCCTGCCGGCACCGACATCCTGCTCGACGGAGAGGCCTGAGGCAGAATCTTTGATGATGAAATTGTGGGGTATGATCGTGGTCACGCTGGTCAGGGTGAATTCGACCGGCTTGCCCGTTTCGACGATCAGATGGGCGGGCGCGTAGGAATAGCTGTCGAGCGTGATCGTGGCACGCTGCACTCCGTCGGCCCCAAGGGGGACCGCAACAGGCACGGCGAGGGGCGGCACATCGGCGGCTGAGGCGAACATCCCACCGGACATCACGGTCGCCAGTGCCGCCAGGAGGGCGTATCGCAAGGGCGACGGCATCATGAGAGGGTTCTAACAGGAAGGCGGAGAACAGGTCAACTTGACCTTTGCCGTTCCAGAGCTATTGTAGAAACCAGCGCCGGAAGCTCTGTATAATTGTGAGTGCTGTGCCGCCGAAACCGTGGCGGCAGAAACACCGCAGGCGCCACGCGCGCAAAGGAGGACGCTCGATGAAGTGGTTGAAAGGCATCTCGCTGTTTCTAATTGCGAACATCCTGATCTACCTGACGCTGTCGGTGACCGCCAGCATCCTGATCAATGTCGTGCTGCCGGCCTTCGGCATCGACGTACGAGGCGTCTTCAGTCAGCAACTGGTGGTCTGGTCGCTCGTCATCGGCTTTGGGGGTGCCTTCATCAGCTTGCTGTTTTCCAAGCAGATGGCCCGGGCAATGCTGCACTGTCAGCAGATAACGGAGCCACACTCTCACGCCGAGCAGGTCATCCATGGTTCGGTGCGAGAAATCGCACAACGTCTGAAAATCACCATGCCCGAGGTCTGGGTCTACGACGCGCCGGATCCCAACGCCTTCGCGACGGGTCCGAGCAAGAACAACTCGATGGTCGCGGTGTCCACGGGACTACTCCAAAACCTGAAGGAGGATGAAGTCAAGGCCGTACTGGCGCACGAAATGGGCCACGTGTACAACGGCGACATGTTCACAACAACGGTCCTGGCGGGGCTGATGAACACCTTCGTCTATTACATCAGCAACCTGTTGGCCTCGATGGTCGGGCAGCCGAGCGGCGACCGAGAAGAGGGGGGCTCGGCGGGCAATCCGATTCTCGCCATAGTCGTCTACTTCTTCCTGCAGATCGTGCTGTCGTTCTTGGCCATGATCGTGGTGAGCTGGCATTCCCGGCGGCGCGAATACGAAGCCGACGCCTTTTCGGCCAAAGTCTACGGCAAACAATCGATGATCGGGGCGTTGCAGGGAATCGACCGATGGGTCAACCGGACGCAGTTCGAGTATTCAAACCAGGATGCGCTGGCCACGATGAAGATCTCCGGCACGTCATCCGGCGTGATGCAACTCCTGGCGACCCATCCGCCCATCGAGGCTCGGATCGCCGCGCTCCAACAACTCTAACCGTCACAGAGGAGGCCATCATGTTGAACCGACTCATCGTCGTCTCCACCCTCGCACTGAGTGGCGGACTCCTGATCGGCCTCAGTAACGTGCGTGCGGAAGAGAAAGGACTGCTCATGGCGTCCAAGACCGCGAGCCTCTATGACTTCACAATGGACGATATCGACGGCAAGCCGATCAATCTGAAGCAATACCAAGGCAAGGCGCTCCTGGTGGTGAATACCGCGAGCTTTTGCGGAAATACGCCGCAGTATACGGATCTGGAAACCTTGTACGAGCAATATCACGAGCAGGGATTCGAGGTCCTGGCGTTTCCGGCAAACAACTTCGGGCAGCAGGAGCCGGGCACCAACGCGGAGATCAAAGGGTTTTGTCTGACGAAGTACAGCGTAAGCTTTCCGCTCTTTAGCAAGATCAGCGTCAAGGGGTCGGACAAGCACCCGCTGTACCAATATCTGACGGAGCAAAGTCCTTTCCCCGGCGAAGTGGAATGGAACTTCCAGAAATATCTGGTCGATCGATCAGGAAACGTGGTCGGGCGCTTTCATCATCGGACGAAGCCCCTGGCGCCTGAAGTGGTGAAGGAAGTCGAACGGGTGCTGGCGCAGAAATAAGCCCTGACCGGGCTTGTCCCGAACGCCACGGCGCTAGCCGCAGCGGTAGAATCCGATGTGCTGTCGATACTCCTGAATCGCCGCGCCCAAGGCGGTGCCTCCGAGGGGGATATTGGCGTCGAGCGTGTCCTCGACGGCGGGATCGTCGATTTCCACGTCGTAGCGGTCCTGAATGTTCGTCCGCACCGGCCCCTGGGACACTTCCCGCGGCATGAAGATTTCTTTCCACACTTCCTTTTCGACTAAGCACACGTCGCGAAACCGCTCGTACAACAATGTAAGCTTTTCCGGATCCGTCACCTTGACGCGGGTTCCCATCTGTAATTGTCGCTCCTGCTTGTTCGTGAATGGATGATTCGCGGTCGATAGGTGTGATCGCTACTTCGTGGGACCTGTCTGGCCGGACGACGCGGTCTCAGCGACTGTAAATCGCATCGTCCCGACTTGGTTGACGGCGTGAAACGGCTGCTGGCCGAGGGGAGTAATGAACAACTTGGCCAGATACGTTCCCGTGGTCCACTTGTCTCCCGGACGCTTCAATTCCAGAAACCCATAGCGCTCATGTCCCGGCACTTCCAAGGTGTCCTTTCCGATCGGCGAGCCGGGAATCGTTCGATCCGGCCCTTCCAGGAACCACTGCGCGCTGAATTGGGCGGGATCTTCCAGCGGCGCCACTTCGAATACGATATAGATGGCCGGCGTCTCCGGTGTGAAGACTGTGCCGGGGTCGATCGGCTTCAACCGGGGATCCTGCGTGTACCATCCCTTGCGTCCGAAGCTGTCCCACTCTACATCGTAACCCTTGGCCATCTTGATCCACACGAAGATCGACTGTGGGATGCCTTTTTTTTGATCGTCGAACGAGGGTAGGATAGTCGGATCGACTTCGGTGTCGGATTGCTCTTTCGGCGCCACGAGATCCCTGGCCGCAGCGGTCGACCAGGAGCCCACTAGGGTCAGCACAAGCAGGACAGACGACACCGTCAGTTTCCCGTCAGGCTGCCATCGATTTACCGGGTCCGCCCGTCCGAGGCGTCGCTGTGAGGTCTCGTCCATAGCGGTTATCGTATCCAGAGGAAGTCGGCGGGGTCAACAACCGACCTCGCGCGATCGACCGACCGACCAACCGGCCCGGAAATGGCGTCCGGTCAACCCATATGGTATGGTATCCGAAACCCTGAAAACAACGAGACATTTTCCTTGAGCGGTTTGCAAGATGTCTCCTCAACACAGCCTCATTCGTCTACGCGCCACAGTCCGGACACTGATCGCCTGCACTGCCGACGCTACGGCTTGTTCGACGGAGCCTCTCAGGCCGTCACGCAAGGCAGCGGCGAACATTACCTGTCCGCTTTCGCCTTGCTGTTGCAGGCCGGACCGCTTCAGCTCGGGATCCTCTCGGCACTTCCGCAACTGATCGGCACCACAGCACAATTGGCCTCTGTGAAGCTGTTGCGGCGTTTCCCGGATCGCAAGTCGCTGGTCCGGATCGGCACCTTCGGACAGGCGCTGTCCTGGATTCCCATCCTGCTCCTCCCGTTTGCGTATCCTGCCTGGGGCTCTTGGCTTCTCATTCTAGGAGTCGCCCTCTATTTTTCCTGCAACCATTTCACGGCTCCGACGTGGACCAGCTTCATTGCGGACCACCTCGATCAACACGAGCGGGGAGCCTATTTCGCCCGCCGCGCCTTGATCGTCGCCGCCGTCAGTTTCGGCGCACTGTGTGCAGCCGGCGGACTGCTCAGCCTCTGGCCGCCCCGCACGGCATGGATCGGGTTCGTTCTGATTTTCTTGACGGCGGGGACCGCGCGGCTGTTCTCGGCGTTTGCGCTGCGACCTGTCCCGGATCTGCCGCACCCGGAATCCCGCTCGGGTCATGACGGGTTCCGTGCCTTCTTGCGACAATCCAGTCGAAGTTTCCACCGGTTCCTCCTGTTTTCAAGCCTGATGCATCTCGCGGTGTTGATTGCCGGCCCCTATTTCGTGCTCTATATGCTCCGCGATCTCCGCTTTTCCTATCTGGACTATGGAGGATGGCTCGCAGCCGGCGTGCTCGGACAGTTGTTGACCCTCCAGACGTGGGGCCGATTCGCCGATCGATTCGGCAATAAGGCGATCCTTTCGATCACGGGCTTCATCGTGCCCGTGCTTCCGATGTGTTACCTGCTGACGACGAACGTGCTCGTCATGACGGGGGTGAACTTCTTTTCCGGGGTGATCTGGGCGGGACTAGCTCTTGGGCTTCAAAACTACGTGTTCGACGCGGTGCCGGGAGAAGACCGCGCAAAAGCCGTCGCGGTGTACAGCACGGTCAACGCCGTCGGGTGGTGCGGCGGCGCGCTGCTGGGCAGCTGGCTCATCGCCGTCTTGCCTTCGCAGTTTGAATGGGCGAACCTGTCCCTGGCATCGAACCTTCCGGTCGTGTTCTTCGTATCTGGCGTACTGCGATTGGTGATTTCCGCGAGACTCATGGGAGGATTCCATGAGCCCCGCGCCGTCCAACAGGCACCGCTCCCGCGGCTGCTCCTGGAACTGCCGCTGCTGAAACCGATGCGGCAGTGGGTCGCAAGCCCTCCCTTTCGACTCGGTAAGTGAGGCTATCGAGGAGCCGAGGGTTGTGCGGCCCGTTCCTGTTCCTCTTGCTTGAGCTTATCGAACGTCCGATCGCCGTGGCTTCGAACCTGGTCCGGCGTCGGCTGCGGCATCGGTTTTGGCGGCTCGCTGGAACAGCCGACTGCCGCCAGCATCACCGTCGAAACGACCAACGCGACTGCCATTCCACGAACGCGCGCTTGTTCAATTATCCCACTCGCCATAGCTGTGCCCCTCCATAAGACTCCGCCGATCCTGCCCGTCACACTCTCCGCCGAAGCCGGTGAAGATCCCTCGGGGCCGACCGGCCATCGGGCATCATACCCTGCCGCGCAACCTCAACACCACCTCACCATCACTTTCCATGCGGTCCCATCAGGTGCTACAGCCGGATTGACTGGTCCGAGGTGTCGCGCTATCCTGACGGCATCTTCATCCACGACACTGACTCATCATGTCACTGCGCGACCGACTTTCCGAAGATCTCAAGCACGCCATGAAAGCGCGCGACCAGCTCCGCATGGATGTCATCCGAATGATCAAGGCGGCCGTGCTCAACAAGGAGGTTGAAATCAAGAAAGATCTCGACGACGCCGAGATGAGCCGGATCATGACCACCATGATCAAGCAACGCAAGGAATCAGTGGAGCAATACGAGAAGGGAAACCGGAGTGAGCTTGCCGCCAAGGAACGACTGGAAATTTCCATTATCGAATCGTATCTCCCCAAGGCCCTGACTCAGGATGAGCTGGCCGACGTCGTCTCGAACGTGATTCGTGAGACCGGCGCGACATCGCTGAAGGATATGGGCGCGGTCATGAAGACCGTCATGAGCCGTCTGGGCGGCCGGCCTGTCGACGGCAAGCAAGTCAGCGATCTCGTACGAACCAAGCTGCAATAGATCGAGTCTTCAGGACTTCACGTTTTTCTTCCCTCCCGGCTTCTCCCTGCTATACTTTTGCTGGCATTTCTCTCGAGCAACGGCGCCTTCCCGTTGACCGACTTCAGTTCACACGAGACGGTCATGACCATCCTCATCGTCGACGACTCTCCGGATCAGCGCGCACTGCTTTCCTCCATTCTCGATAAGGCAGGCCATGCCGACATTTTGTGCGCCGACTCGGCGAAATCGGCGTGGAAACTGCTCACTCCCGACACCGGCGAGGCAAACCGGCGGATCGATCTCATCCTCATGGACGTGTTGATGCCGGAACAGGATGGGGTCGAGGCCTGCAGACAAATCAAGAGCTGCGCCGACCTTCGAGACGTTCCCGTCATCATGGTGACGGCGAACAACGATCCGTCGAACCTGCAGGCCGCTTTCGCCGCAGGCGCCAACGACTACATCAACAAGCCGGTGCAAAGCGTAGAGCTGCTGGCTCGAGTCTCGTCGGCGCTGGCACTCAAGCAGGAGACCGATCGGCGGAAAGCGCACGAGTTGGAGTTACAACGGAGCAACGACGAACTGCAGCGCGCGCTTCGAGAGGTCAAGGTGCTCCGTGGATTGATACCTATTTGCGCATCCTGCAAAAAGATCCGGAATGACGGGGGATTCTGGCAGCAACTGGAGGAATATCTCAGCCAACATTCCGAGGCCGAGTTCAGTCACGGGCTCTGCCTCCCCTGTATCAAACGGCTTTACCCTGGTGTTTACCAGGATTAACTGCTAGGATTTTGGCAACCATTTCCCTCAATCTCTGAGGCGTTGATCCCATGAGCATTCTCATCATTGATGACTCTCCTGACGACCGCGCGCTGCTGCAATCGATTCTGTCCGCCGCCGGTTATGATCATATTCTCTCGGCCGAGTCCGCCGTCACGGCGTTCCGGCTGCTCGGGATGGAGGGGGGCAAGCAGAGCGCCGGCCGCGTCGATCTGATCCTCATGGACATCATCATGCCGGAAATGAACGGTATCGAAGCCTGCAGACAGATCAAAGCCATCGAACGGTACCGCGATACCCCCATCATCATGGTCACGGTGAAGACCGACCCGGTCGACCTGCAATTGGCCTTCGCGGCGGGCGCCCTGGATTACATCGCCAAACCGATCAACAAGATCGAATTGCTCACCCGCGTGCGGTCCGTGCTTCGCCTGGTCCATGAGATTGAACGGCGCCGGGCCCATGAGCAGGAGCTTTTGGAAGTCATGCGCCAGCTCCAGGAAGCCAATCAGATGCTGCTTCGGCTGTCCTGCCTAGACGGCCTAACCGGTATCACCAATCGACGACAGTTCGATGATTTCCTCGATCAGGAGTGGCGGCGGGCTGTTCGTGAATCCACTCCCTTGTCGCTGATCATGCTCGACATCGACCGGTTCAAATCGTACAACGACACCCAAGGGCACACGGTCGGCGACGAATGCCTGCGGCAGGTCGCCAACGCGATCTCCGGAGCGGTCAACAGGCCGGGCGACCTGGTCGCTCGCTACGGCGGGGACGAATTTGTGGTGGTCCTTCCGGGGACGGCCACGGACGGCGCAGCTCAAGTAGCTGAAACACTCCGCCGGAGAATCGAATCGCTCGGTATCACCCATTCCGAGGGAGACGTCATGACCACCAGCGTGGGTTATGCCAGCACCATCCCGAATCGAAGCGCCTCGCAGACTGACCTCATCAAAGCCGCCGACCAAGCGCTCTATCAAGCCAAGCAGGAAGGCCGCAATCGCGCCAAGCAGGCGGGGATACTCTCCCTCGTTCCCCATTCACACGAAGACTAGACTCGGCATCACCGGACCATTTCAGGAATGATTCCGGACGGACATGGCACGCCATCCTCGCTCTTCGGCTCGGCAACGCAGCAAAACACCTCGACGTGGGTCGCGCCCCTCTGCCCCATTCCCTTCTCGACGGCCTAAGCCCAACACGGTCTCCGCTTCATCGAAGAAGCGTCGTGCCGCTGCCGCGCCCGCTGATCCCACGATCCTGTTAAGCCGCTATCAGAACACCCTGCGAAAACTGATGCAGAGCGAGAGTCTCAACAGCGGAGATCTCACCCAGGCGCTTTGTGTAATTACTGAAGCCTGTGCGGAGCTTCTCGAGGCCGAGCGGACGAGCATTTGGCTGATGAACGAACGGCGCACCTCGATCACACAGATGGATTTGTTTCAAGCAAGCACCCGGTGTCACAGCGCCGGCTGCGTGCTCCTAGCGTCGGACTATCCTGCCTACTTCCGGGCACTGGTCACAGAAGAGTGGGCGATCGCCGCGCACGACGCCCATCGTGATCCCCGGACCAAGGAGTTCGTGACCGACTATCTCACTCCCCTTCATATCGGGGCCATGTTGGACGCTCCCATCAGGCAGAAGGGGCAAGTCGTGGGTGTCCTCTGCACCGAGCACGTCCGAGGGACGCGTCAATGGACGGTCTACGAGGAGCAATTCACCAGTTCGCTGGCAACGATGGTCACGCTGGCGCTGGAAGCGGCCGAACGGCGGCAGGCGGAAACCGCCTTGCGTCTTGCCAAGGACGCAGCGGAAGTGGCCAGCAGGGCCAAGAGCGAGTTCCTGGCCAGCGTGAGCCATGAAATTCGCACGCCGATGAACGCCATCATCGGCATGGCCGATCTGCTATGGGAAACTGAACTCACGCCGGAGCAGCGGAAATATCTGCGGACCTTTCGACGGGCCGGCGGCAATCTTTTGTTGCTCATCAACGATATTCTCGACCTTTCGAAGGTCGAGGCCGGCCACATTGAGCTCGAGTCGATCGATTTCGATCTCAACGATCTGGTTGAAAAGGCGATTGAAATTCTGGCGATGCGGGCCAATGAGAAAGGACTCGAACTGGCCTGTCACGTTTCACCGGATGTCCCGCGCGCACTGATCGGAGACCCCAACCGGCTTCACCAGATCCTGATCAACCTTATCAGCAACGCCATCAAATTCACCGACGACGGATCCATCGTGGTCGAGGTCACGAATGACGGCGACAAGGCGACACAGGGCGCAATCCGGTTTTCCGTGACCGACACCGGGATCGGTATTTCAGAGGACATGTTCGAGGCCATTTTTGAGAGTTTTACCCAGGCCAACGCGTCGACGAGCCGCACATATGGGGGAACCGGCTTGGGCCTGACGATTTCCAAGCAACTTGCCGACCTCATGCACGGCCGCATCTGGGTCGAGAGTACGGTCGGACAGGGGAGCACGTTTCATTGCTCAATCGAGCTTGGGGTCCAACGCCGGGCCGCCTCGGCCTCCCCATCGATCCCGATCGATCTTTGCAATGTGAGGACCCTGGTCGTTGACGACCATCCGACAAATCGGATGATCCTCAGAGAAACACTCGCCTCTTGGAATGCCACCGTAACGGATGCAGGGAGCGGAACGGACGCGATCAACGAACTGCGTCGAGCCGCTCAAGCCTCGCGTCCCTATCAACTGCTGCTGCTCGACTGCCGCATGCCGGACATGGACGGATTTTCCGTGGTCGAACAGATTCGACAAGAAAGCCTTGCAGAAGGCCTGACCATCGTCATGCTCGCCTCGCACCAATGGGCCGATGACATTGCGAGGACATACGACATGCGTCTGGGTGGATACATGATCAAGCCCATCCGGCGTTCGGATCTGTTACAGACCATCAGCATCGCCCTCGATCGAAAAAGGAATTCGACGGCCGCCCGCTCGGCCGATCCGCAAGTCGCGCCATTGCCTACGCTATCGCGCGCGCTCCAGATTTTGCTGGTCGAGGACTCGCCCGACAACCAGTTTCTGATCCGATCCTACCTCAGGCACACTCCCTATCAGATAGATGTTGCCGACGACGGCGCAGTCGGCGTCGACAAATTCAAGGCCGGCCGCTATGACTTGATCCTTATGGATATGCAGATGCCTGTGATGGATGGATACGAAGCCACCAAGACGATTCGAGCCTGGGAAGCTGAGCATGATTTGCCCCCCACTCAGATCGTCGCGCTGACGGCCCTGGCCCTGAAAGAGGAGAGCGAGAGAATTCTTCAGTCTGGCTGCAACGCCCACATGACCAAACCGGTCAGAAAGCAAACTCTCCTGGAGGTGCTTCATGCCTGCAAGGGGCTTCGATCATGACACAGCCTCTTCGAGGCCCATCCTCCGGCCTCATTACCGTCTTGGTCGATCCTGATCTTGAGGAGATCATGCCGATCTTCATGAGAAATAGGCGGCGCGACGTGGCCACGCTTCGGATCGCCGTCGACGAGAACGACTTCAAAACCGTGCGGCTGCTCGGTCACCGTATGAAGGGCGACGGCGGTGGGTACGGCTTTGACGCCATCAGCGAGGTCGGCGAGGCCCTGGAGCGGGCCGCGGTCCGAGAAGACCGCACCGTCATCGCGCAGCAGACCGACAGGCTTGAAGACTTTCTCGGCCGTGTACAGGTGGTATACGGAAAGGACCGACTCCAGCGATAATCGGCTGCCAGGCTGACCACCTTAGCCCGACCTACGCCCCCGCATGCGTCTCCTTACTCTCCCGTAGCAGCCGGCGTCCGGCTTGTGTATAATGCCCCGGCGAGGAGATGCGAGCCTGATTCCTCCCCGTTCTCCTTACCGCAGTTGACGCCTGCGCAATGATGCGCGGCAAACCCTGCGGCTTCCGTGCTTGCATCTTCTGCCCATCGTCTCGTGTGGGGGGCTAGCTCAGTTGGGAGAGCACTACGTTCGCAACGTAGGGGTCGGGGGTTCAACTCCCCTGCCCTCCACCAAACCTCGCTTGCGCGTGCCGCCCGCTCTTTATCGCATTATCGTAACTGCGCGGGCGGATAGAAACCTCCGGTCGCTCCTCTCTTAACCAAGCTTGCTCGTGCCGGCGGCTCGTCAGACTAAGCCTCTCATGTATTGAGGCCGCCGGATGAACACGGTTGCATAGTGGGTCAGTTTCCTCTTGCGTCATGCCCGCGAAGGCGGGCATCCAGTCCTCGATCCAGACTCCATGCTGAGAAGAAGTCCTTGACTGGATTCCGCTTTCACGGGAATGACGACTTCAGTGCTTCTGATGGCAAACTGACCATTGTCGGTCAAACGACCGCATGCTCTGCCTACCGAACTAGTCCGCGTTCTGGTTGGGCGTGCGTGCTGCTTGGAATCCAGCTGTACCAGCCCGAACCGATTTCCGTGTCCCGCGCTCCACTCGAAGTTGTCCATGGCGTGGTGCGTGCTCGGCCCGTTCAATATGTATCGCTGTTCATGGGGCCTCGGACGGCCCAGGCCAAGAAAGTTTGGCCGCCCCCTATACCGTTGGGAAAAGCATCGCCGCCGGCGAAGGTGACAACCCATACGGCTTGCCCTGTCGGTGGAGGGGCGACCGCTGTTGCCGACCAGTACGTACCGGCCGTCGCGGTGAAAATATCGGTTGGGACAAACGGCGGGGGAAGGGAGCGGTCTTGCAGACTTTTTAATTCGATTACCGACGGCAGGCGCCAACCAGAGGCGCCCCCCACCAGCGAATTTGTACATAAGACGCGTGAATCATGCCAGCCACGAAGCGTGGCATCCGGAGTCCGGTGCCATACTAACCCGGTGTTGTTATCCCGCACGGCCTCATTGTTGAACTCGGAAAGGATCGTGAAGCGCGATGCACTTGGAATATTGCGATCCCAATTCATACGGTCCTCCTGTATGTACGCCGTGCTGGTCTCATTGAACGGCTTGCTAACGGCGGCGAGTGTAGCACGATGAGATGGCCAAGGCCTACCTGTGTGGTTCGTACCTCGGCTTCATCCGGCTGACAGTCACCTCTGCAGATCGCCTTGTACCCATTCCCCGTCTCACGCGTCGCTAGCGCTCGGCCGGCGACTGGGAAATGACCGGGGTCTTCGCAGCCTCGATCTCAAGATCCCGCATGAGTCTCTGAAAGTCCTTGTCGTTTCGGATAAGCTTTGACGCGGCCAGGAGCAGGTCCTCGATTTCCGCGTCAGTGAGCGACAGGTTCGTAGGGATTTTCATCACCCGTGCCATCTCTGCCGGATCTTCCAATTCAGACAGGCTGGCATTGATGAAATAAATGTCCGCATCAGGCGCGAAAATGTCCGTCTCCTTCCCAGTTCGCTGCCGCAGTTGCGCTCTCCATTGCGCCACCGCCTGGCCCATCAGTTCAAAAGTATCATCCGAGTAGCGGTTGATCGGGATGTCCACCAGAGAATTCAGCACCTTCGAGAGGCTGGGAATCTCATCCAATTTATACTGATTCACATCGGGATCGGTCTCTGCCCCCACCATGAGGTAGACGAGCTTTCGAATTTTCTTTACGCCGAGCACCTCGAATGAACCTTCCAAACTCTCAACGAGCGCCGAGAGCTCCAACACGCTCCGCATACCGATGTTGTCGGCCAGGCCGCCGTCCAAAAGATGGATATAGGGTCGCCGTTCGGCATCGAGATAGGACTGCAGCTCCGTCGCGCGTCGCCGGCCCCATGACGTCTCCTTTATCCTGGTGAGGTACGACGGAGGGACGTAGCCGCACTGTCCGGCGTAGTTCTTGAGCGAAATCGGGCTCAGGACCAGCGGAAGCGCAGAAGATGAAGCGGTGGCCACGGACAGCGGCATTTTGCTGAGATCGGAACAGATCAGATCGAACTGTCGCTGATTGAACTCGAATCGTGAGACGGTCGCCATGTCGGAGGCATGAATGAAGATGATCGGCCGTTGATCGCTTGAGAGCAGGTCATTGAACGTCGCGCCATCGAACAACGCCTCATCGAGCAATTCCGAGAAGACATGCGTCCTCCCGAAATACGGAGACCAGAGCCGAAACCAATTCTGAGGAGACCGTAAGACCCGTGAACGCAGCTCGCTCTCCCAATCCTTTCGGAGGAAGCGATATTCGAAATCATGAAAGATCCGGTCGTGATAGAGGGCATAGTAGGCGGCCGTGAAACTGCCGCCGGAGAGCGCGTTGATCACGGTGAGTTCATCGACGAGCGTCTTGCGATACCCTTCCCACACGATCGGCGTTCTCGCCAATTCGCGCAGGACGCCGTAGGACAGCGCCGAGGCGCGCGCACCGCCGCCGGAGAACGACGCCACGATGAAGAGACTGTTCGTATTGCCGGACACGGACGGAGGCAGGTTCGCGAAGCGATAGCCGTACTCGGAATTCCACCGAGGCAGCGGCTCGTTCATGGTGGGGCGGACAAACTCGCAGCCGACGATCAGACACGACAGAGCAAGCGCTATCCGGACGCCCGACCGCTTCATGACGACGGAAGGGTACAGAATCACCCGTGAGCCGTCAAGGTCACGGCCGGCAGTTCACCTAGCCTATTACATGTACGGGTTTCGCCTGAGACACGATGCGGAACGAGTCCGGATGCACCTGTCTGCTTCTCCCGAGAGCGCTCAAAACGGACAGAGGAGCGCCTCTCCCAGCGGCTTGCCTCCGTCGATGAAAACACGACGCCCCTCCACCCGCAGTCGGCCTTCGGCGAAGAGTTCCACGGCGCGCGGATAGATTCGGTGTTCCTGCTCGAGAATGCGCGCGGCCAGCGTGTCCGGTGTGTCGCCGTCCAGAACCGGAACCGCCGCCTGGAGAATGATCGGCCCTTCGTCGACGCCTTCGGTCACGAAATGCACGGTGCATCCGGCAAGTTTGCATCCCCAGTCGATGGCCTTCCTTTGCACGTCCAATCCGGGGAAGGCCGGCAACAGGGACGGGTGAATGTTCATCATTCGATTGGCATAGGCCTCGATCAGCAGGCTCGTAACGATCTTCATGTAGCCGGCCAATAAGACCAAATCGACCTCATGCCGGCGGAGCACCTCCAGCAAGGCTTGGTCATATGCTTCCCGGCTGTCCGGTCGGCCGGCAAAGGGTTTGGGATCGACGAATATGTCCGAGAGCCCATGTTTCCTGGCCCGCTCCAGTGCTGCGGCATCCTGCTTATTGCTGATGACCGCGACGATCGTGGCGTCAATCCGACCCGCCTCGATCGCGTCGATGACAGCCTGCAGATTGGAGCCGCGGCCGGACGCCAGCACGGCAATGCGAAGTGGGGCGGCTCTGCTAGTCGACATATTCGACCTGCGGCTCTCCCGGATTTGCGCCGACGATCTCGCCGATGACCCAGCCTTGATCCCCCAACACGGAGGCACGTGTTATCAGGGCGGACGCGGAAGAGGCCGGCACTACGAGAATGAGTCCGATCCCCATGTTGAACACCCGATACATTTCTGCCCGATCCACCCGGCCGAGGCGCTTTAGGACATCGAAAACGGGGGGAACAGGCCAGCTCTTCCGATGAATCTGCGCCCGCATCCCGTCCGGCAGCACCCGCGGCAGGTTTTCCGTGATGCCCCCGCCGGTCACATGCACGATCCCTTTCACCGGCTGTTCCGATGCGAGCGCCAGGATCTGCTTGGCATAGATCCTGGTCGGCGTCAGAAGGATGTCTCCGAGCGGACGATCGAACTCGGCCACTCGACTGTCGACGGTCAGCTTCGCCTGTTCGAAGAAGATTCGCCGAACCAGGGAATATCCGTTACTGTGCAGGCCTGTGGACGCCAGGCCGATCACGACATCGCCCGGTAGAATAGACTTTCCATCGATGAGCTTGGGTCTGTCGACCACCCCGACGGCGAAGCCTGCCAGGTCGTACTCCCCGTCCGGATAGAACGACGGCATCTCGGCGGTTTCACCGCCGATCAGCGCGCACCCGGCCTGCCGGCACCCTTCCGCGATGCCTGCGAGAACTTGTTGCGCCCTGTCCAGCGTCAGTTTTCCTGAGGCAAAATAGTCGAGAAAGAACAGGGGTTCAGCTCCGCTGACCGCCACGTCGTTGACGCACATCGCGACCAGATCGATGCCGACCGTGTCGTGCTTGTCCATCAGAAAGGCAATCTTGAGCTTGGTCCCCACCCCGTCGGTTCCGGATACCAAGACGGGATCCGCGTATTTCTTCGCGTCGAAGCGGAAGAGACCGCCGAAGCCTCCAAGATCCGTCAGCACCTCCGGACGGAAGGTCGAGCGAACCAGCGGCTTGATGCGGTCGACAAATTCGTCGCCTGCATCGATATCGACTCCGGCATCACGGTAGGTCGTCATGAGAGGCAGCATCTTATGGTGGAGCAGCCTGATTGGTCAATTGGTGCTCCTAAGGGACTGCGATTTGTTGGAATTCGTCAAGCGATCGGATTTGATCGCCACCGGAACCTGATCCTCCGTTCGTCCTGAGGTGGTCGAACGACGAACGGAGTTGGGGACGCGCTGATCAGAGTCCGGGGTGAGGGTGTCGAACCGACTTCCGTGAGCTTGTCGAACTGCCTGCAGTGAGTTCACCGAGCCGAACGCTCGCCTCTCGCCAACCGAGAGACTTCCGCCCAATCCCCTCGCAGCATGGCTTCCTTTTTCTTGCGGCTCCAGCCCTTGATGCGTTGTTCAGAAGCCAAGGCCTCCTCTCGGGTTGAAAAGACCTCGGAGAATAAGAGCGTCACCGGGCGTCTCGTCGCCGTGAAGCCGGAGACTTGGCCGGCATGGTGTTCGGCCAGACGCCTGTCTAGATCATCGGTATGCCCGGTGTAATACGACCCGTCGGCGCAGCGCACGATATACACCCAGAAACTCATGGAGCTTACCCGGCACTAGATGTAGCGCCCCACAAATTTGTTCATGATCCGTTCGCCCTGAGCCAGTCGCAGGGTCAGTCCTGAGAAGACCAACCGTCTCCTTCGAGAGCCTCAGGACGAACGGTTGGTTGGTCGAAGGGACTGTCCTGAGCCGGTCGAAGGGCGTCGAGTTTCCTATAGTTCCGTTCATGGTTCGACAGGCCTGTCCTGAGCCAGTCGAAGGGCTCACCACGAACGGACTGCTGGGACACAACACTAGAACCTATCTCAAAATTGAAACGCAATAACAAGAGTCAAGACTGGGCACGCCCCGGAGATGTCAGTCGGCCAGACCTGGGAAACCGCAGCGGGTGGTGCGGCGAACGGGGCGCCCCACCGCGCGCAACGGAAGGGCCCCGCTGGGGGATGGGTGGAGTGAGCACGGTGGGGCTGTTTGCCGCGACAGGACCCGCTGCGACGGATCTACCCCCTCTATCCTTCCGGCCGCATCTCCACATCGAGCAGCTTGATCTTGCGGTGCAGATGACTCCGCTCGATTCTTAGATCCTCGGCCGTGCGCGAGATGTTCCAGTGATGCTCCCGCAGCTTGCGCCCAATGTACTCCTTCTCAAACGCGTTGCGGGCATCCCGGAGCGAATCGAAGGATTGTCCCAGCAACGCACTCACCGCGGGCAAGGCCGCCGCGGTCGAAGCTGCTTGGGCAGCGGGGCCGGAGGGACGCACCTGCAAGGCCATCGTGGCCTGCGCCGCATCGATCGTCGCTCCCGGCACGATGATCATCAGCCGCTCGACCAGATTGCCCAGCTCCCGAATGTTTCCCGGCCATTCGTACTGCTCAAAGACCGCCATCGCGTCCGGGGTGATGTCTTTCATCCGCAGGCCCTGCTCCTCCCCGTGCAGCTTGAGAAAATGCCGGATCAGCAGCGGAATATCTTCTCGACGCTCGCGAAGGGGCGGCACCACGATCGGCACCACGTTCAACCGATAGAAGAGGTCTTCCCGAAAGGCGCCCTTCTCGATCTCTTTCAAGAGATCCTTGTTCGACGCGGCGAGGACGCGAACGTCGACCTTCATCAACTTCGTGCCGCCGACCCGGTTGAACTGCTGCTCCTGCAAGGCGCGCAACACCTTGGCCTGCGTGCTCAGACTCATGTCGCCGATCTCGTCCAAAAACAGCGTTCCCCCGTCCGCCTGCTCGAACTGACCCCGCTTCATCGAAGTGGCGCCGCTGAAGGAGCCCTTTTCGTGGCCGAACAGCTCGCTCTCGATCAACGTTTCAGGAATGGCGGCGCAATTGACGGCGACGAAGGGGCGATCGGCTCGCGCGCTGTGCTGGTGGATTCCCCGCGCCACCAGTTCTTTGCCCGTTCCGTTCTCTCCGCCGATCAAGACCCGGCTGTTGGTCGGTCCGGCGGTCTCGATCAATTGACGAAGTTGCTTCATCGCCGGCGAGTGTCCGACGAGCTCGAACCGCCGCTGCACTTTCGTGCGCAGGGATCGATTCTCCTGCTCCAGTCGGTGCTGATCGAGCGCGTGTTTGACGCGAAGCGTGACGTTCTCGAGCGACAGCGGCTTCTCGATGTAGTCGTAGGCCCCGAGCTTGATGGCTTTGACGGCCGTCTCGATCGACCCGTGGCCCGACATCATCATCACCTGGGCCGTGGGCATCAACTCGCGCACGCGCTTCAAGGTTTCCAGCCCGTCCATTTCGGGCATCCAGATATCGAGCAGCATGAGATCGGGCGGGTCCGTCGTGAAAATCTTCAACGCCTCGCCGCCGCTCTTCACCGCCGCCACCTCGTACCCTTCGTCCAGCAGAATGCTGCTGAGGGAAGACAGAATCGCCTCCTCGTCGTCCACCAGTAAAATCGAAGCCGACATAACCCCTTACCCCCTCACTTCTACGCCTTACCCCTCACCGATCACACCGGCAATTCAAACGTAAAGATCGCGCCCTTGGGATGATTGTTGCCGGCCTGGATATGCCCTTCGTGGTCCGTGATGATGCGACGGACGATGGCCAATCCCAGCCCGGTTCCGGTTTTCTTTCTCGTGAAATACGGCACGAACAGCTTTTCCTGGTCTTCCAAGGCGATGCCGGTCCCCTCGTCGGCGATGCTCACCACGGCGCGGCGCCGTTTCGTATCGTACTGGGTGGTGAGCCATACCCGACCCTTCTGACTCATCGCCTGAATGGAATTGTCGAGCAGATTCACCAGCACTCGTTTGATCTGTTCCCAGTCGAACTTCAACGGAGGCAGATCTTCGTCCAGCGAGACGATCAATTCAACGTCCTTGTGGGCGCCTCGATACAGGGCGACCACCTCGTTGATCACGTCGTACAGCGACTGCTGCACCAGCTGCGGCGCGGGAAGTCTGGCGAACTTGGAGAACTCGTCGACCATGTGCTTCAGGCTGGTGACCTCATTGACGATCACGTTCGTCGATTCGTCGAACACACGTTCGAAATCCGAGGCCTTTTCAAAAAACTTCTTCCGCATACGCTGTGCGGACAACTGGATCGGGGTCAGCGGATTCTTGATTTCATGGGCAACTCGGCGGGCGACCTCCTGCCAAGCCGCCACCTTTTGGGCCTTCAGCAACTCCGTCAGATCCTCGAACACCAAGACGATGCCCAAGTCCTGATTCATTTCGTCCTTCATCCTGGAGCCGTGCAGCGCGATCGTCAGGAACTTGCCCTCAACCTCCGCTGTCCCGTCCATCGTCAGGTCGTCCCGTTGATCCACCAGCATGCGGTCATAGAGGGTCTGAAACAGGGCAAGTCCGAACTCCTTGAACACCTCGTTCGCGGACCGGCCGTGGAACCGGTCGGCCGAGATCCCCAGGATCCTCTCGCCCGACGGATTGAAATTCATGATGATCCCGTTCTTCCCGATCGACAGAAGGCCCGCCGCGATGGTCGCCACGACCGTTTCGATGTAGGCGCGACGCCGGTCCAGTTCCAGGTTGTTCTGGCGCAGCGAGACGTTGGCGGCTTCGATCGCGGATTTGCCGCTCTGGAGGTCCGTGGTCATACGGTTGAAGGACTCGATGAGCGTGCCGATTTCGTCCGTGGCCTTGGCGTCGATCCGCACCGACAGATCACCTTGAGCGATGGCTTCCGTGGCCTCGGCCAACCGCTGGATCGGCACGGTGATGCTCCGCGCCACGTAAAAGCCGAACCAGGTCGCGCCGAAGAGAATTAGGACCGTGATCACCGCCACGAACAAATATGCGCCGGCCTTGATCGGATTCTTCATCGCCTTGATCTGTTTGTATTCCTCGTACTGCCGCCCGATCCCGTCCATTTTTGCCAGCAGCGATTCGGGGACGTAGGCATCGACGAGGACGACGCCGCCGACCTCGCCGCCGCGACCGCTGGCGGCAATGGGAGCTGCGGCTCTGACCAGCCGTCCCGTCTGCGCTTCCTGGACCGTATTGGTCTCTTGCTTACCGTTGATCGCCTGGAGCACCAACTGACCCACCGGCAGATCCAGGACCCCGGCCGGCACCTCCGGATCCAGCGACTTCGTGAGGGTCTCCATCTTGGCCGAATAGACTTCGATGCCCGCCACGCCGAATTCCACCCGCTTGCGCGCCATGGCCGAGATCAGAATGTCTCGCTGCGCCGGCAACAGGAGGTCTTCGCGGAAGATTTCATGACTGATCGCTCGTGCGCTGTTGACCGCCAGCGTAATGTGACCGGCGTGCTGCATGCGGGCCACTTCATACGAGTCGCGCATGACCCGATCGATCTGGTCGCTGAACCACACGTCCACCGCCTTATTGACCAACCCGCTCGCGACGAGGGCGAGCAACACCGTAGGAATCAACGAGAAGCCGATGAAGGCCGCCACGAGCTTGGTCCGGAACCCGGAGCCGATGAGCCGATGCCGTCGCTCGAAGTAGGCCTTGATCAGGTTGCGGGACAGGAGCAGGAGCAGAACGACCACCCCGATCAGGTCGAGGTTGATCAGGAGGAGCACGAGCGCGTAACTGGTCGTCGGAATGAACGAATCACTGTCCTCTCCTCCCGGGACGACGACTTGGGTGTAGTAGAAGGTCAGCGAGAGGCAGCACAATAAGAGCAGGAAGACGACGGGAACCGGCCGAAAAAAACTGCGCTTGCGGCGTTCCGGCTCCAGCACAGCGTGCGCCACGCCCATCGGCCGAAGGGGAACATCCTCCTGGATCCTCAGTTCCGCCGCCTCAGGGTGCTCGGAAGCAGGCCACATCGGAGATCCGGTTTGCTTTTGAAGGTTATTCATCGCCGACCTCCCAGGCGTACGATCCCTGGGACGAAGAGTCAAGACTGCTTACTATAGCGGATTTATTCGCTGGTCTCAAAACGTCGCGGGTACGGATCGGATGCCGGACGAAGGTTACTTCCCGGCACTCAGGCTGACGTATTTCATACGCAGCGCGTAGAGCATGTCGCGCAAGACCGCTTGCTCTTCGGTCGTGAGGTTCCCGGCGGTCTTCTCTTCCAGAATCGACAGGAGATCGATGATTTCCTTGGCCTGAGGCAGGTTGACGGGCATGGCCGGCTGTTGAGGATCGAACTTCTCCCCCATGAGCATCAACGAAGAGCTTCCGAGAGAAATGACGAAGGACGCGAACGTCACCGGGAGGTTGGGAGCCTGCCCCGGTTCCGGTGAAACATCGCCGGGCGATTCCGTCTGGGGAGGCGTGGCGGGAGTCTTCTCTGTCGATCCGCTCCCGCGGCGATCCCGAACGACGAATCCCTCTTCCTTCTCGGTGGCCATAGGCAAGTCCAGAACGCTTCGCGCGCTCGCACGCGGGAAATTACCCTATCATAGGGTTCTGAAGGCGCGCAAGGCGCGCCGGCTCATTGAAGCGTCGGTGGAACCGGGTATAATGTCGCTCGCGTTATCCTTACCACCGCGAGACCGAGCATGTCCGAACGGTTCGATAAATTGGCAGAGCTGATGGCGGCCCTGCGGGCGCCGGAGGGTTGTCCGTGGGATCGCAAACAGACCCACGAATCCCTCAAGCCTTACCTGCTTGAAGAAACCTACGAAGTGCTGGACGCGATCGATCATCACGACCGCGCGAAGCTGCCGGAGGAATTGGGCGACGTGCTGCTCCAGATCCTCTTTCATGGCCAGATCGCGTCGGAGAACGGCACCTTCACCCTGGACGACGTCATGGACCGGCTGGCGGACAAATTGGTTCGACGGCATCCGCACGTGTTCGCCGCAGGAACGAACGATACGACGCCCCTCAATGCCGACCAGGTCGTGACCCGCTGGGAAGACATCAAGAAGGCGGAACGGCAGGCGGCGGGACGTCCCGACTCCGTGTTGGACGGCGTGCCCGTCGCGCTGCCGGCGCTGCTGCGGGCCTATCAGATCCAGGCTCGAGCCTCCAGGGTGGGTTTCGACTGGAGCCATGACCAGAGCGGCTTCGATCAGGTCCTTACCAAGATCGAGGAAGAAATCCGGGAGCTGCGCGAGGTCCTGCGTCTGCCGGCTACGGACGGAGCGATCTCTTCGCGACAACGGGAGATCGTCGCGGAATTCGGCGACGTCCTGTTCTCACTGGTGAATCTCGCCCGATTCGTGAAGGTCAATCCCGAAGACGCGCTTCGTCTCTCCGTCAACCGCTTCGTCGAACGCTTCCGGTTCATCGAGCGCGAGGCGGCTCGATCCGGACGAACCGTGGGGGAGTTGTCATTCGACGAAATGAACCGCTTGTGGGAGGCCGCCAAACAAAGCGGCTCGAATCACGCCCAGGACGGTCCTGCATGAATGATCAGCCGGAACCATACCAAGAAGGCAAGCGGGCTGGCATCCATCCGCTCATCGTGGTGTTCAGCGTCCTGCTCGGCTTGTGGCTGTTCGTGGCGCTGATCGTGCCGAGTTCCAAGAACAAGCAGGCGGCCGGCACCGAAGGACCGGCCATGCCGATGATCGAGGATCCAGAAGCCGCGCCGGTCATCTTCAAGGTCGAGGCTACGGTGCCCGACATGAACGCCGTCAGCCTGGTCGTCCCGACACAGGCCACCGAAAGTCAGATCGTGGGCCTGTTGAAGCGACTTAGAAAGGAACGACTCGCAGGCTCATTGTCGGATCTGATCCCGGCCACGACGCCGGGCCACAAGCTGGGCGACCATGCCGTGGCCGACATTTACGTGACCTCCGACGCCAAGTACGCCAAGGCGGACGTGCTCAAGACCCTCACGCGCGGCGCCCATGCGCCGGGCGGACTCTATCCGGATGCGGTCCCGTTCGAAGTGGCCATGGAGGAGATCAGAGGTCACTACCGCATCGACCTCCACAATACGGGCGCCCCCGACAGCGGCTCCGTCGGGTTCGCCGACGAATCGGGCGTCCATTCTAAGCACTATCGAAAAATCTTCTGACTTCAGACATTGGCACGCTTCTTCACTTCGGCCAACAAGGCCTGACCTTCACGGTCGAGCCAGGCGTCCAGCTTGACGAAGAGATGCGCCTGCGGCCCGGTGAACGGCTCGATGATGACGTCACGTCGATCCGACAGAGTGCCTTCGGCTTCCGCGATCTTGAGCTTTTCGTCGGCGATCCGCCGCGAGAGCGCTCGTGCGATCAGGAGCTGCTGACCCGGCGTGCCGGTGACTTGGCCGAGCAATCGGCCCTTGACAACGTCCAACTCTTCGGCGATCGCGACCTTGACCCGCACGGCGTGCGGCATGCTCCATGATGCCCGTTGGACTGCATAGTCATATGAGAACACCGGCTCTCTCGGCTCACGAAAGGGGCCGCTGACCTCGAGCACGGTCAATTTGTTGTCCGTCGCCATGGTTTTCACGTCTCCCCACCTCTTACTCGTTCTCCCGACAGATATCGGACGACGCGGTCGGCCGCGACCGATCCGTCGCGGATGCAATCGGGAATGCCAACCCCCCGATACGCCGAGCCGGTCAGCACCAGCCCACCGAACCGGCTGAGCGCCGCCTCAATCTGCTCGAGCCGCTCCAGATGTCCGAGCACATACTGCGGCATCGCCTTGATCCAGCGATTGACCTCGACATAGGTCGGCTCGGCGATGAGTCCGCTGATATGCCGCAACTCGGCGCGAACCCGAGCGACCAGCGCTTGATCGTCCAGCTCCAACACCGCTTCCCGCCCCGCGCCTCCGAGATAGCAACGAATCAGCACCTGGTCGGCCGGGGCGCGGTGGGGCCATTTCAGCGACGTCCACGTCGCCGCGATCAGATCACGCTGCTCGACGCGGGGAACGACGAAACCGAAGCCCTGCACGCACCGCCCCACCGCGGTCGCAGGATACGCCATTGCGACGGTCGCCGTCGAGGCGTAGGGAATCCTCTCCAGCAGGCCGCCCGCAATCGGTGTCAACGGCCGGAGCAACTCCGCTGAAATGAACGCGGGGGTCGCCAAGATCACCCCGTCGACCGACAGCGCTCCGCCTCCGCTCAGCATCACATCGTAGGTCCACCGGCCCAGCTCATGGGATCGCACCCGGAGCGATTCCACGGAGGTGCCGCTTCGCAACATCACGCCCCGATCCGTCAACGACCGGCGAAGCGCGGTGACCAGATCTTCCAATCCGTTCCTGAGACTCACGAACATCGTCCGCTTCGGTCCGGCCGCCTGCGCGCCGGAGGCATCGGCCCTCGTCGCGAGCATTCCGCGGATGACGCTGCCGTGTGTCCGCTCGAGTTCGGAAAACCGCGGGAACGTGGCCCTGATGCTCAACTGTTGAGCGTCTCCGGCATAGATGCCGGCCATCAGCGGCTCCATCATTCGTTCGAACGCCTGACGGCCGAATCGACGACGGAAGAAGGAGGCGAGGGATTCGTCCTCCGGCGACCGTTTGGCCGGTAGGACGATGTCCGCCCCCATGCGAAGCAGTCCGGCGGGGCTCAATAGACCGCTTCGGAGAAACGGGCCGATTTGGCCGGGAGCGATGACCACCAGCCCTTCCGGCAATTCGCGAAGGCGGCCGCGCGAATACACGCAGGCTTTCGTCGCCGTCTTATTGGTGCCGATCAACTGATCGATGAGACCGAGCTTGTCGATGAGCTGCAGACCGGCGGGCTTTTGAGACAGAAACGAGTCGGGGCCGGCTTCTGTGACCAGGTCACCGACCCGGTGAGTCACGATCTTCCCGCCCCAAGACGGACTGCGCTCAAGGACCGTGCAGGCGATCGGCACGCCCGCCTGCGCCGAGCGCTCAAGGAGGGCAAACGCCGAGGCCAGCCCCGCGATACCTCCCCCGACGATGGCGACGGTCTTGGGCGCGGTCACGACGTGAGCGTCAGCGAAGATTCATGGGCCGCCAGTACGTCGATCAACGTCTCCACCAGTGCCGGCGAATCGTTGAGCATGGGCATGCGCTCGAGGCGCAGGCCGAGACCGGCGGCCAGCTGTCGCAATTCGATGTCGATGTCGTACAGGGTTTCGACATGGTCGCACAGGAAGCCGATCGGAGCGACCAGCACCTGCCGCTGACCGGCTCGGCTCAGCTCATGGACCATAGATTCGACCGTCGGACCCAACCATTTCTCTCCTGACCGACCCTGGCTTTGATAGGCAAAGCAGGTCGGTTGGCCGCCCAACCGTGCGGTCACGGCCGCCACCGTGCCCCGTACTTCCTCCGGATAGGGATCGTCCATCGCCACGATCCGCTCCGGCAGACTGTGCGCCGTGAACAGCACGGGAATGGTGGATCTCACGTCGGAGGGAAACAGCTCGAGAGTCTGCTGAATGTGATCCGCAATGGCGTCGATGAGACGGGGGTGCCGATGCCAGCTACCCACGTAGCTCACTGGGCAGCTGTCCCCGAGAGCGCTCCGGGCTTCCTCCACTTTGTTGCGATAGGCCCCGGTGCTCAACGACGATTGCTGCGGCGCCATGCAGAGGCCGATGACGCGCTCCGGCTCATCGCGCAACAACTCCGCATAGGTCTCTCGAATGAACGGGTGCCAGTGACGCAGCCCGACGTATACGCGATAGCGTCCGCGCGACTCGTTCAGCCGCCGTTCGAGGCGGGCCGCCACCGCCTGCGTGATGCCGACCGCGGGAGACTTGCCGCCGGTGGCACGATATCGCCTGCGGATTTCTTCGACCAGATCCGGCGGCGTCGGGCGCCCGCCGCGCACGTCGAGCAAAAACGGCTCCACGTTTTCCAACTTATCGGGCCCTCCCATCGCCATCAACAACACGGCGATAGGACGTTGCGCGCCGGTCACGATCCCCTCTTTGTCCCGTCCGCCGTCCACCCCGAAAGGGCCGCTCCGGCCCTACCTCATGCTCAGCTTGTGAACCATGCTGACGGCGGCTTCGACGTGCTCGACGGGCGTCGTCGGCAGGATGCCGTGGCCCAGATTGAAAATATGACCGTTCCGCCCCCCCGCACGACGCAGGATATCCTCCACCCGCCGCTCGATCTCGCCGAGCGGACCGTACAAGGCGACAGGGTCCAGATTCCCCTGCACGGCCCGGTCATGGCCGATCATGGACCAGGCCTCATCCAGCGGCACGCGCCAATCGACGCCGATGACGTCTCCGCCCGCTTCCCGCATGTGCTTTAAAATGGCGGTCGTTCCCGTGCCGAAATGGATCAAGGGGACCTGTTCACGCTTCAGTCCTTCGAAGATGAGTTGCACGTGGGGGAGCACATACTCCGTGTAGTCACCGGCCGACAGGCAGCCCACCCAGCTGTCGAACAACTGGACCGCCTGGGCCCCCGCTCGGATCTGACGGCGGAGATAGCCCACGACCACGCGCGCCAGCTTGTCCATCAGCCTGTGCCAAAGATCCGGCTCCCGATACATGATCGACTTCGTCAGGACGTAGTTGCGCGATCCCCCACCCTCGATGGCATAGCTCGCCAGGGTGAACGGGGCTCCCGCAAAGCCGATCAGCGGCACCCTGCCCCGCAACGCCCGGCGTGCCTGCCGAATGGCTTCGGCCACGTATTCCAACTCTTCGCCCTCGATGACCCGCAGGCGCTCGACATCCGCTCGTTCTCGCACCGGGTTATGGATGATTGGGCCTTCCCCTTCGGCAAATTCCAGATGCAGCCCCATCGCTTCGAGCGGCAGTAGGATGTCGGCGAAGATGATTGCGGCGTCGAGAGGAAAGCGTTCGATCGGTTGCAGCGTCACTTGCGCCGCCAGTTCGGGGATCTTGCATAGCTCGAGCATGGAATGCTTCGCCCGAAGCGAGCGATATTCGGCCATGTAGCGGCCCGCTTGCCGCATGAACCAGACGGGGGTGCAATCGACCGGCTCACGTCGACAGGCTTTGAGAAATCGATCGTTCATCACCGTGCGGCATTCTAGGAGGGGCCTGCGGAACGTGTCAAATGGCATCGCGCCGACCCGGACACTGGCCGCCACGCTCCATCCCGACAGCCGGCCCACGGTAAGCGTCGAAGGTTCGGCGGATTAGTGGACAGGAAATCCCGTTCAAGTAGAATGACTTGCATGTGGGTGTGGAAGCATGAATTGCCTGGTACCATTTGCACTCCATTACATGTATAATGTGCTCCCGTCATCGACAGGGTTCGAGAAAGCGGTACGTGAAGCTTCCTCGTGACCCGGCTTCTGCGGCCTGCCTTGTGATTCGCCAACAGCTGCCGCGGTTCCATTGAGCCATACGAGATGTCGTGTGTGTCCGGCGGATGCTCTGTCGGACTTAGCTGGAGGTACCCGAATGTCCGACGTTCGCATCTTGCGCCCGACCAAGGCCCAGCTCCTCTGGTTCACGTTTCTCCGCTGGTTCGACTCGTGGGCCGGACTTGAGTATATGAAGACGGACGGGACCCCGAAGATGGACTGGTTCCGTTGCATCCCTCTCATTGCCGTCCACCTGATGTGCCTGGGTGTGATCTGGGTGGGAGTCAGCTGGATCGCCGTGGCGGTCGCCGCCGCCTTTTATGTCGTTCGGATGTTCGCGATCACCGGCTGGTATCACCGGTACTTTTCCCATCGCTCATTCAAGACGACCCGGGCTTGCCAGTTCGCCTTCGCGGTCTTGGGCGGATCCTGCGCCCAGCGCGGACCGCTCTGGTGGGCCGGCCATCATCGCCATCATCACATCGCCTCCGACACGAAAGACGACGTCCATTCTCCGCGTCACGGGGGCTTTCTGTGGTCGCATATGGGGTGGTTCACCTCGCAGACGCATTTTCCTCCACGCCTGAAGGCGATCGCCGATTTTGCAAAGTTTCCCGAGCTGCGTTTCCTCGATCGATTCGATATTCTCGTGCCGACTATGGCGGGATTCGGGATGTTCGGCCTGGGTAAGCTGCTCGAAATCTACGCGCCGGAACTGGGAACGAACGGGCCTCAGATGTTGATCTGGGGGTTCTTCGTCTCGACGGTGGCATTAGTCCACGGAACCTGTACGATCAACTCTCTGTCCCACGTTTATGGCTCGCAGCGCTACGAAACCGGAGACGACAGCCGCAACAACTTCATTCTCGCGCTCATCACACTCGGTGAAGGATGGCACAACAACCATCACTACTATCCCGCTTCGACGAGGCAGGGATTCTACTGGTGGGAAATCGACATCACCTATTACGGCTTGAAGGTGATGGAATGGCTCGGGCTGGTCTGGGACATCAAGGAAGTCCCGATCTATGTGCGCGAGCAAAAGAGCAAACAGGAAGCGCTCGCCGTCTGACCAGACTTCCCCTTCTCTAGATCCATTCGGACTCTTCGTCGGAGCGCGGCCGGTCAACGACACGACCGGCCAGCGCTTCCCGGATCTCCCGGCTTTGGGCATCGATCGCACCACGCCTCTCCTCCGCTATCACCCATGCGTCATCCGGATCCAGTTCGAAGCGGTAGTGATTCGACCGGTCAGAAAACCATTCGACGTACGGATGCGGGGCGAGGTTGGGATGCGGATCGAATGAAATCAGGTTCACCGTACCGATCTGCGGATTCTCCATGTCGCCGATGACCTGAGCCGCCGTGTCGTCCTCCTCGAAGCGCCGATTGCGGAACTCGATCATTTCCCCGGCAATGTCTGCCTTGAAGTTTCCTCTCAGGAACAGGTCCACGGGTCCCACGGCCGCGAGCACGATCCGCCCGACGACGGTCCCTTCAATCCGATTGTCGAGAAACCCTTCCCGTACCCAACGCCCATTGCCGAACTTCTGCGCCATCATGTCTCCAATGGAAGTCCTGAGTGCTGAGTGCCGAGAGGCGATGACCGCATCTCGCTACTCGGCGCTCCGGTCTCAACATTGCTTCAATCGCCATATGCTGGCTCTACGGCTTGCGATGCCGGCTGCTGCCCGCTCGATGCAAAGGCTCCGATCACGACAGCGACCAAGATCATACCGCTGCCGACCCATCCTCGAGCATCCAGTGTCTCTCCCAGAAAATACCAGGCGAGCCAGGCGGCGTAAGCCGGCTCCGAGGCAAACACCAGCGCCACCTGTTGCGCGGGAATCAACTGTTGCGCCCACATCTGAACGGCAAAAGCGCCGGTCGCCAATACACCGGTCACTCCCAGTCCGATCAGCAACACGGAGGTGGGAGCGAAGGCCTCGGGAGACGCCCGCTCCCACCACATCATTGGCACGAGCAGCAGCGTCATCGCCGTCATCTGCCAGAGAAGGAGCGACGGTGCATCGAACAGGCGGGTGAATCGTTCGAGACACACGATATGGGCCGCGAAGGCCGCCGCGCAGGCCAGGGTCATGAGATCCCCCGGGCTCATCGTCGTGCTCGGTTTGACTAGGAGCCACAATCCGACGGTGGCGACGGAAGCGGCCAGCATGACCCGTCGATCGAATCGCCGGAGAATCACCGGCACCATAATCACATACAAGGCCGTCAGGAAGGCGCTGTTGGATGCGCTGGTATACTGCAACCCGACGGTCTGGAGGACGTAGCCGAGGAACAGAAACACGGTGGCGATACCGACGGCAAGCAGAATCCCCCGTTCACGCCGCAGCCCATGGCCCACTGCCGCAAACCACGCCGCGACGAGTAGCGTACCCAGGAGAAATCGAAGGAAGAGAAACGACAGCGGGGGAATCTGCTCCAGCGCCGCTTTTGTCGCCGGGAATGTCGCGCCCCAGATCAGGGTTGTCAGCAGGAGCGCCAGTCGAGGCATGAGGGTACAGCAGTGCTGAGTCCGGAATGATCAGTGCTGAGTCCTGAATGATCAGTGCTGAATCCAAACCTCTCTACTCGCAGCACTCAGCACTCATAACTCAGAACTGTACCTTAGGGTTTGCAGAGCGGGCACCGCCGCTGGTCTGTGGTGCCCGCCTGCTCCATCGCCGTCAGCGCGCGCTCTTTGTCCGGGTAGTCGAACCATCCGCCGGCCCAATAGTCGGTGGACGATTGCGTCGACGGCACCTCAGAACAGCGTTCATTATGCAAAGTCACGCGGTCGATCGAGCGCGCGATGTGAATCCAATAAATCACGAGAGGTCAGAAGAGGGTGGGCCTGCCTTACGGAAGGAGCTGCCACTCATCCTTTTCGATGAATACCTTCACCCCGGTTTCGAGTTTCTTGACGTCGTCTTTCTCGAACAGGCGAAAATAGCGCTCGATCCGATCGTCGTCGTCGATCCGCTCTTCCTGCATCATCCCGTTATGCCCCTTGTACCGCCGAATCAGCACCGCCATCGCACACCCTCCTCAAAACTCGCTCCGCATACCCCTAGTCTCCGAACCAGGCAGGTGTGGTACAATACGGCATCGTTCGACAGCCGGTCAAGAGTCGATGCCGAGATGGATTCTCCAGCAGGAGCGAACACATGCCCATCTATGAATACCGTTGCGGCCAGTGCGAAAAGGTCTTTGAAGCGACTCAGTCGGTCCACGCGCGGGCGGAAGACACCGTGTGTCCCTTCTGTCAGGCTCAGGATGCGACGAAATTGCTGTCGTCGTTTGCCTCCAAGGTCGTCGGCTCGCGCAAGCCTGGGTTTGCCGAGATGAAAGCGTACAACATGCTGAACGAACGCATGGACAAGTTCTCGAAGCTCCCCCCGGTGATGGGCACCAGAACGATGCCGCCTCCCGACCTGTTTTCCAGCCTTGAGACACCCCCCTCAACCTCCAAGCCCTCTCAAGAAAGCTGAGCATGCCGGGACCAGCGATGCGCAGGCTCCTCGACCGGATGTTCAGACTTCGATCGGCGGCGGGCGCTTCCCGGGGTCTCCTTGTCGGTCTGGGGCTCGGTTTGCTCCTGACCTTCACCGGCGTCCGCCCATCGCCGGCCGAAGTCTCCGGCAACCTGATCATCGCAGGCAACGGTCCAGAGCAGCCCATCATCGAACTCCTGGTGCGTGCGTTTGAAAAGGCGAACCCGCGCGCGTATGTGGACGTTATCTGGGACGATCACTCTAAAGCCGTCGAAATGGTGAAAACGGGAGAAGCGCACCTGGCCGTCACGGGCGCCGAAGACGGCGGACTTGCCGCGACGCAGATCGCATGGGACGGCATCGGAATTCTGGTGCACTTGTCGAACTTCACGAAAGAGGTCACCAAACAGCAGGTCGCCGATATCTTTTCCGGGAAAGTCAAAGAATGGTCTGAACTCGGCGGTCCCGAAACCAAAATCCTGTTGATCAACCGGCCTCGGAATCAAAATGTCCGCGACGCCTTTGAATCGCAGCTCGGCATTACGGGAAAGATCCCAGATACCGCCAAGGTCATCGCGAGGGACGACAAGGTCGTCAAGACGGTCGTCGGCACCTTACCTCCCTTGTCGGCCGTGGCCTATATTTCCATGAGCCAAGGGCTCTCGGTGGTGTCCGGGGGCGTGGCGGTCCGCCTCCTCCCGATCGACAATGTGGAGCCCGAGATACCCACCGTCAAGGATGGCCGCTACCCATTGCGCAGGCCGGTCCTATTGCTCTCACGGAAGGAGCCGAACCCGCTGGTCGAGGCCTTCATCCAATTTGCCCTCTCGCCCCCCGGACAACAGATCGTTACGGAAGCCTATGTTCCCGTGACACGGAACTAATCTCGTTTTTTATAGCAAGGAGGGTCTTATGCAGACGTGGCGATCATCGGGCTTCATGATAATGATGCTGACCGGATTCATGCTGCTCGTCCTCGTCTCGACGCCTCGGGCGGACGAGAGCGGGAAAGGCGCGATTGTGGAAGGCGCGGGTTTTACGCTGTACGACATGGAGTCGATCAAGGGATCCGACACGGAGAAGCTCGATAAGGATCCGGTCTGCGACCGCAACAAGCGGCCGCGGATTGCCAAAGTCGAACCGGATGAGGCCAAGCCCGGCGATAAGGTGGTGATCTCCGGAGAGAATTTCGGCACGAAAGAGTGCTTCCATACCGTCACCTTCAGCGCGTCGCCCAAGGCGCCGGTCGACTACAAGTTCGTCAACGACACGACGATTGAAGCGACCGTTCCGGAAGCCAAGGCCGGGATGTCGTTCCTGATCATCGTCGCCGGCGGCGGAAGCGCCCAGTCGAAACCCCTCCTCATCAAATCCAAGTAGGTCGCGAGCCCGGAAAATCGCCGCGAATTTCCGGGCTCTGTTATCGCTGCCTGCCCTCCGACTCCCTCGACAGACCTCTTCCACCTATGCTAGCGTACTCGCTCCTTTTGGGCCGACCAAGGAATTCTGCGGACAGGGAATTCCAAGAAGCTGGATGAAGATGTTTCGAAAGATTCTGGTCGCCAATCGCGGTGAAATCGCCATGCGCATCATCCGCGCATGCCGCGAGCTGAACATCGCCACCGCCGCCATCTATTCTGAAGCCGACTCCACCGGAATCTACGTCAAGAAGGCCGACGAGGCCTACCTTGTGGGACCCGGTCCGGTCAAAGGCTTTCTCGACAGCCGTCAGATCGTCGAGTTGGCCCAACGCATCGGCGCCGACGCCATCCACCCCGGCTACGGATTTCTCTCAGAAAACGCGCAGTTCGCCGAACTGTGCGACGCGTCAGGCATTACGTTCATCGGCCCGTCCCCCCTGGCCATTACGACCATGGGCAGCAAGGTCAAAGCTCGTGAGTTGGCCCGCAAAATCGGTGTACCCATCGTCCCGGGAACCGACAGCGGGATCACGGACGCCAGGGAGGGCCTCACCTTCGCCAAACAAGCCGGGTATCCGGTCATCATCAAGGCCAGCGCCGGCGGTGGCGGGCGCGGACTCCGCGTCGTGCGCTCGGATGCCGAACTGCGTGAAAACATGGAAGTCGCGGCACGAGAGGCCCTGGCCTCATTCGGCGACGGCAGCCTGTTCATCGAAAAATACATCGAGCGGCCCCATCACATCGAGTTCCAGATCCTGGCCGACCGCCACGGCAACATCATTCACCTGGGCGAGCGGGATTGCTCGATTCAGCGCCGGCATCAGAAGTTGATCGAGATCGCGCCCTCCCTCGTCCTGACGCCCAAGCTCCGGACCGAAATGGGCAAAGCCGCAACCGCGATCGCCCGGGCGGTCAACTACGACAACGCAGGGACGGTGGAGTTTCTACTCGACCAGGACGGTCGCTTCTACTTCATCGAGATGAATCCCCGTCTTCAGGTCGAGCACACGGTCACGGAGCAGATCACCGCGATCGACATCGTCCGTAACCAGATCGCCATCGCCGCCGGCAAGCCGCTCGACATTCAACAGAAGGACGTCATCCTCCAGGGGCATGCCATCCAATGCCGGATCAACGCCGAGGATCCGAAGAACAATTTCATGCCCTGTACCGGAACCGTGACGGCCTACCTGTCGCCGGGAGGAATCGGCGTCCGGATCGACGGCGCCGTCTACAAGGACTACACCGTTCCGCCGTATTACGACGCCTTGCTCGCCAAACTCACCGTGCGAGGCCGGACCTGGGAGGAGACCGTGAGCCGGATGCGGCGGTCACTCGAGGAATACGTGTTGCGTGGAGTCAAGACGACCATTCCCTTCATGAAAGCGATCATGGAGGACCAGGATTTTCTCGCCGGCCGGTTCGATACCTCCTATCTCGACACGCACCCGGACTTGTACACCTACGACGAAATCGAGCAGCCGGAGGATCTCGTTCTGGCGCTCGCCGCCGCCATTGCGGCCTATGAAGGGCTGTAACCCCTCAGCGCCTCCGATTGTTCATGATCTAAGCGAGAAGCCATGGCTACGAAACGGTCATCCGGAAAGAAACCGACGCACAAGAAACGTTCCCAAACTCCGGCGACCAGGGCGCCGAAGAAGCGGGGCGTTCTAAAACAGGATTGGCCGATTCAGCCGGCGGCGGGCAAGCAGGTGCTCGTGACCGAAGTGGCCTTGCGCGATGGGCATCAATGCCTCCTGGCCACGCGCATGCGGACCGAGGACATGCTGCCGATCGCCCAAAAGCTGGACGCGGTCGGATTCTGGTCGTTGGAAGTCTGGGGCGGCGCCACCTTCGATACCTGTCTACGCTTCCTCAAGGAGGATCCCTGGGAACGGCTGCGGGCGCTGCGCGCCGCGATGCCGAACACCAAGTTGCAGATGCTCCTCCGCGGGCAGAACATCGTCGGATACCGGCATTATGCGGACGACGTGCTGGACCGGTTCATCGAGCGCTCGGCCGCCAACGGCATCGACGTCTTCCGTATCTTCGACGCCCTCAACGACATCCGCAATCTCGAACGGGCGATCCAGGAGGTCAAAGCCTGCGGGAAACATGTCGAGGCGGCCATCTCCTACACCGTGAGTCCCGTCCATCGGCTGGAAGGATTCGTCGAGATGGGCAAACGGTTGGAGGACCTCGGGTCCGACACGATCTGCATCAAGGACATGGCCGGACTGCTGGCTCCGATGGACGCCTACCTGCTGGTCAAGAGTCTGAAGCAGGCGGTCGGGGTGCCCATCCATCTGCATTCCCACTACACCTCCGGCATGGGCACGATGTCCGCGCTCATGGCCGTTCTGGCGGGCCTCGACATCGTCGACACCGCCATCTCCCCCCTGGCCGGCGGCGCCTCCCATCCGCCGACCGAATCGATCGTGGCCTCGTTGCAGCGCACGTCATACGACACCAAGCTCGAGCTCACGGCCCTTCAACCGATCGCCGACCACTTCCGCACGGTGCGGCGGAAATATCGGCAGTTCGAAAGCGACGTCACGGGCGTCGACGCCGAGATTCTCACCTCCCAGATTCCCGGGGGCATGCTGTCCAATCTCGCCGCGCAGCTGTCCGAACAGAACGCGCTCGACCGCATGAAGGAGGTGCTCGACGAAGTTCCCCGGGTCCGGAAAGACATGGGATATCCGCCGCTGGTCACGCCGACCAGCCAGATCGTCGGCACTCAGGCGACCCTGAACGTCCTCACAGGCGAGCGCTACAAGGTCATCACGAATGAAACGAAGAACTATTTTCTCGGCCTGTACGGTCGCGCGCCGGGGCAAGTGGCCCACGACGTCATGGCTCGCGCCATCGGCGACGATGAACCGATCAAGACCAGGCCCGCCGATCGACTGGAACCGGAAATGGAAGCGACCAGGAAGGATCTGCCCGCATCCGCCGACACGGTCGAGGATCACCTGTCGTTTGTTCTTTTTCCAGCCATCGCCCGCGACTTCTTCGAGGCCCGCGAGAAGGGGGATCTGGTCCCGGAGCCGCTGGAGGGAAGCCTGCCGAAAGGTCCGGCCGTCGCGGGCGAACTCCACTTGGCTCCGGTGGAATTCAATGTGACCGTCCATGGCGAAACCTATCACGTGAAGGTGTCCGGATCCGGACGCAAAGTTGACGGACGGAAACCCTATTACATCCGGGTCAACGACAAACTCGAAGAGGTGTCCCTCGAAGCGATCCAGGAAGTCCTGGCCGGCACGCCCGAGGCCACGGAGACCGCCGGCGGAGCCAAGCCCAAACGGCCCAAACCGGCCAAACCCGGCGACGTCGCTCCCCCGATGCCGGGTCGCGTCGTCAAGATCCTGGTCGCCAAGGACGATCGCGTCATGACCGGAGATCCTCTGCTCATCATCGAGGCCATGAAGATGGAGAGTCAGGTCCCTGCACCGATCGATGGGACGGTGACGGGGATTCTGGTCGAGGAAGGGGAAAACGTTCGAACCGACGAGACCCTCATCCAGCTGGAGTAGACCATTCCGCCGTTTGGTACCGCCAGCCAGACCCCTGTCGGCCTCCATCGGCTTCTGACCACGCTGCTGTTCTGGCTGCCGATGACCGCCTGTTCATCGCCCACTGCGATTCCGACCCAGTTCGACGCCTTCGAACGCATTCCCGTCCACACCGCCTTGGTCCACGGACAAAGGATCGCCTATCTGGACATCGGACAGGGCGCCCCGGTGATCCTCATTCACGGGTTCGGCGGATCCATGTGGCAGTGGGAACACCAACAGACTGTCCTGGGCCGGCACTTCCGCCTGATCACCCCGGATCTGATCGGCTCCGGGCTCTCCGACAAGCCGGATATCGCCTATACCCCCGAGCAGTTGCTCGACTACTTCGCGGAGTTCATGGACACCTTGCAGCTATCCCGGGCCACCCTCGTCGGCAGTTCGATGGGGGCCGGGCTGGCCCTCGGGATGGCCTTGACCCGTCCTGAGCGCGTCGACAAACTGATCCTTATCGACGGTCTACCGAACCAGGTCGCGAACAAGCTCACGAGTCCGACGATCAAACGGGCGCTGGAATCCCGGGCACCGACCTGGATGGTTTCCTTCGGCAATTGGCTCTTCGGAGGACTGATGGTCGAATCGATCCTGCAGGAAATAGTCCACGATCCGGCCCTCCTTACGCCCGCCGTGCTCGAACGGTCGAACCGGAACCGCCGGCGCCCCGGTATCATCCCACCGTTGATGGCCTTGCGGGACAGTCTGCCGGTGTGGGAAACCGACTTTGCACCGCGCCTCGGAACGATAACCCATCCGACTCTGATTCTCTGGGGCCAGGAAGATCGAGTTTTCCCCGTTGCCGTCGGCGAAGACTTGCACCGGACCATGAAGGGGTCGAAACTGGTGACCATCCCTCAGGCCGGACATATTCCGCAATGGGAACAGCCGGAACAGGTGAATCAGGCTATAATGGAGTTTGTCGCATCCGCAACCGCGGAGTCGTAACCGAACGGAGGATCGTATGACCGCCCCGATTATTCGCCGACGGCTGCTTCTGCTGATGTTCGTCGCGCTTGCCGTTGCTGGCTGTGCACAGTCCGGCTCGGGCTCCGTCTTCGCATACAAGAACCTTCCCGTCGCGGACGGAACGGTACAGGCGGGGGAGGGACACACGGTCCTCTACAAGGGCAGCCCGCTGGTCCTGACCGGAACCGGCATCAAGGCCGGCGACCAGTTGCGCGACGTCAAGGTGGTCCAGACCGATCTCTCGCTCGTCAATATCGCGGAGACCAAAGGCAAGGGCAAGGTCCGCATCATCAGCGTTGTGCCGTCGCTGGATACGAAGGTCTGCGAACAGCAGACACACATCCTCAGTGAGCAGAACAAGGGACTGGACCGGATGGTGGAATTGATCACCGTCAGCATCGATACACCGTTCGCCCAGAAGCGATTCGCGACCGAAGCCAAGATCGCCAATGTCACGTTTCTGTCGGACTATAGAGGCGCCGACTTTGGGAAGACCTACGGGCTGTTCCTGAAGGACCCCCACGTCCTGGCCCGAGCCGTCATGGTGGTGGATTCGCACAATAAAGTCCGACATCTCCAGGTCACCCCGGAACTGGGCCAGCTGCCGGACATGGAAGAATCCTTTAACGTAGCGCGGTCGTTGATTACGGCGAACTGACCACAGGGGTCTCCCGGCCACACCAACCTTGCATCCGCACACGAACCAAGGCAACCGATGAGTCGCTACGACCTCCTGGTGATCGGCACAGGCCCCGCGGGACAAAAGGCCGCCGTGCAGGCGGCCAAGCTCGGGAAAAAAGTCGGGATCGTGGAACGCAAGGAAGTCGTCGGCGGCGTCTGCATCAACACTGGAACCATTCCGAGTAAATCCCTCCGCGAAGCGGTCCTCTACCTGTCTGGCTTTCGGCAGCGGAGCATGTACGGAGCCGACTACCGGCTGAAGACGACCATCACCATCGAGGACCTTGCCTATCGCACCAATCACGTCATCAAGAACGAGGTCGGCATCGTCGAGAACCAGATGGCGCGCAACCGGGTGGACATGATCTACGGAACCGCGAGCTTCGTCGATTCTCACCGGCTGCGCATCACCCAGGCGGGCGGAGAGCGGGTCGAGCACGAGGCCGACTTCATCGTCATCGCCGTGGGATCGGAGCCGGCCAAGCCGGTCGAAGTGCCCTTCGATCACGAGTCCGTCATCGACACCGACGAGCTGTTGACGCTCAAGCACATCCCCAAGTCCATCGTCATCGTGGGGGGAGGAGTCATCGGAACGGAGTACGCCTCGATGCTCGCGGCTCTGGGCGTGCCCGTCACCCTGATCGACAAACGTCCCAGACTCTTGGAGTTCGTGGACGCGGAAATCATCCAGGCGCTGCAACAGCAGATGAAGGAGATCGGCGTCACGCTCTGCCACAACGAGGAAGTCGTCTCGATCCACAAGCAGCAGGACGGCCTGATTCATGTCCAACTCCGGCATACGGGCCCGACCGCGGCCGCCACGCTCATGTATGCGATCGGCCGCGTGGGCGCGACCCAGGATCTCAATCTCAGCGCGGTGGGGCTCAACCCGGACACCCGCGGCCGCCTGAGCGTCAACGAACACTTTCAAACAGCAATACCCCATGTCTATGCGGTCGGGGACGTAATCGGTTTTCCCGCCCTTGCCTCCACGTCGATGCAACAGGGCCGTCATGCGTCCTGCCATGCCTTCGGAGTTCCGGACGGGACCGACACGGAGCTGCTCCCCTACGGAATTTATTCCATCCCGGAAATTTCCATGGTGGGACGAAACGAGGAAGATCTCACAAAGGCGGACATCCCCTACGGCATCGGAATCGCGCGGTATCGTGAAATCGCGAGGGGCCAGATCATCGGTGACGAAACCGGGTTGCTCAAACTGCTGTTCCACCGGCAGACCCGCCAACTTCTCGGCGTCCATGCCATCGGCGAGGGATCCACCGAGCTGATTCACATCGGACAGGCCGTCATGGCCTACCGAGGGCAGATCAACTACTTCATCGACACGGTCTTCAACTACCCCACGCTCGCCGAATGTTACAAGGTTGCCGCCCTCGACGGCATCAATCGTTTGCCGAGACCGTGGGTGCCAACGAAATGAAGTGCGTGAGGCGTATCTCGTGAAGCGTGACACGCGGGCGCATTGAATTGCCCCCTGGTCTTCCACCTCGGGGTCGGCTTCATGGGAAGCCATGTTCGAAAAGGAGACGTTGATGTCATTTTGCGAGCATCTGCGGAAGCTGGCCGAGCCGATCTGGACTGCACAACTCTCGCATCCCTTCGTCGTGGCGCTGGGCAACGGAACCTTGCCTCAGCGCAAATTCCGCTACTACATCCTGCAGGACGCGCGCTTCCTCGGCGATCTGTCCCGCGTATTCGCGGCCGGCGCCTTGCGTGCGCCAGACTCGGAATCGGGGCTTCGGTTCGCCAAACTCGCGGAAGACACCATCACCGTCGAGCGGAGTCTCCATGAGGGCTACGGCAAACGGTGGAGGATGACCGCCCGACAAATGACGTCCGTCCCGATGGCGCCGACAAACTACGCGTACACCAGGCACATGCTTTCAGTGGCCGCATCCGGTTCGGCCGCAGAGATCACCGTCGTCGCGCTCCCCTGTGCCTGGATCTATTGCGTCGTGGGGCGGCACTTCTTGAAACACGGAGCCCCGAAGAAGACTCACCCCTATCGCGACTGGCTCCTGCTCTACGCGTCCCCGGAATTCGCCGACGTGCAACAATGGATGAGACGCAAAGTCGATCATTGGGCGAAAACCGCGGGACAGGAAGAACGGCGCAGGATGGAAGAGTCCTTCGTGATCAGCTCACGCTACGAATGGATGTTCTGGGAAATGGCCTGGAACGAAGAAGAGTGGCCGGTGTAGAAGGGCAGGCCCGGGCTGGAGGCTCTCTCCGCTCGCAGCCACAGAGCGCCGGTCATGGGTCCTGTCAATGACCTGGAGCCTCGCCGTCCTCGCACCCCCGCCCGGTGTAGGGACCCCCGCTGCGGGCCGATGAGACTCCAGGTCATCGCCGCCCCTTCAGCAGTAGAGTGTATTTGCCCCAACGGCGCTCTGATTTCGCTTCGAGACCCTCCCAGCCTCCCGCCGGTTGTGATACGTCATCACTTGCCAGGAACGGGAGAGAGGGTGAAGAAAGATTCATTAGACATTCGAATTTCTGTATATCAGAAAGGCGGAGTGAACACGGAACAGGCTGTTTCTCATACCATCCTCACTCCGCGGCGAATCGCGGGGCATGTCCTTGCCTTGGTGATCGGTGCCGGCCTGTTGGGACTGACGTTCTGGCTGCACACCGGCGCTCGGGCCGTGCCTGGAATCATCGAGGATTTGCAGGGCCATGATTTACAGGCTCAGATGCTGGCGGCACAATGGCTGTCGGAGTCGGGCGAGGATGCGCGTCCCGCTGTGCCCCTGCTCGTCGATCTGGCTCTCCACCATACAAATTGGCTTATGCGGACTTCGGCGACAGCCGCGCTCCGGTCTGTGGATCTTCAGGCGGCTCGCCGAGTGATGCAAGAGTCCTTGCCGGGCCTCAGCGACTCGGATGCGGACGTCAGACGTCACACCTGCTCCCTGCTCGGCAGTCTGGGACTGCTCGCGAAGCCGGCCGTACCGGCGCTGATCAAGATGCTGGCGGACGAGGACGATCTTGCGCGTGAACGAGCGATCGAGGCGCTCGGCGCGATCGGCGTGCCGCAGACCGATGTGTCGGCCGCATTGACGACGGCACTTTTCGATCGGTCTGCGATGGTCCGACATCGCGCCGTCTCGCTGTTCGCCTTTGCCGTCCCGATCCCGACCACGGCGCTCGCCCCGTTGGCCGGCCTGCAGAAAGACCCGGACAAGACCGTCGCCTCGCTGGCACGGATCGCGTTGGATCGCGGCGGCGGTGTCCATCGCACCGACGTCCAGATGCTCATGGCGCGACTGCAACGGCGGGACGGCCGGGAGGACGCATTGCAGCAGCTCGCCAGACTGGGACCGCCGGCGGCGGAAGCGGTACCCGCGATCATCCCCTTCCTCAACGACCGCCTCCCCCTGCACCGGTACCTGGCGGTCGAAGCGCTTGGGGCCATCGGCCCCGCCGCCGCTCAGGCTCTGTCTGCTCTTGGACAGACCCGTGCCGACCAGGACCCTGTCGTCCGCGATGCGGTGGCGGACGCCCTGCGGTCGATCGAATCGGCGCCGCTCAGGAACGGAGGACCACCGTGAGCCGTACACGCTCGGATTCGCGACCCGAGCGGGCTACCGTAATCCTGTACTGGACCTGCATCGGGCTGGGCTTAACCATACCCTGGATTGCCGTGATCCTGGTGGACCTGTTCAAACATCACCAGTCCATCGAACAGGCGCTACACCAATGGCGGCTCCACCTCTTTGCGCCGGGCTACAATCTATTTCTGGTCGGGCTGCTGAATACGATTCCCTTCGTCCTTCTCGCCCTCTTTCTGCTGCTCCATCTCGGAATGACCGCAAGCCAGCCTCTGTTGCTGGTCAGACGACGAATGGCGGGTGTGGTGGCGGCCTGCCTCGGAGCGATCGGACTCAGTGCCTGGGTTCATATGGCCACCCTGTGGTTTCCCGACGCGCAAGGCGCCCTCGTATACATCTTTCTCCCGATCGGACTGACCGGACTGCTGCCGGTCGGTTACGCCATCGGACGAGTCCTCGGCCGCCTGCTGGTGCGCTGACCGACTGTGCCCCGTTGCTAGACAGGCCCGATGCCCTGAGTTATAAAGACATCCGGCTCCCTGAGCTAGATATACCCTATGAGCACCACACTCAAACAAGTCCTGACGATTGCCGGGTCCGATTCCGGCGGAGGGGCCGGTATCCAGGCGGACATCAAGGCCATGTCGGCCAACGGCGTCTTTGCCATGTCCGTGATCACGGCGATTACCGCCCAGAATACTCAGGAAGTGACCGAAGTCTTTGAGCTCCCCACCTCGATCGTTGCGGCGCAGCTCGACGCCGTGTTTGACGACTTCGACGTGGCGGGGGTCAAGATTGGAATGCTGTCCTCGGCAGCCGTGGTCGAGGTCGTGGCTCAACTTCTGAAACCGCAGAACATCGCCAGCATGGTGTTGGATCCGGTGATGATCTCGAAAACCGGCCATCCCCTGCTGAAGCCGGAGGCGATCGAAGCCTTGAAGACGCGGTTGTTCCCGCTCGCCCTGCTCGTCACGCCGAACATCCATGAGGCGCAGCAGCTGTCCGGCATCGAGATCACGTCGCTGGCTGACGCGCGCCGAGCCGCCAAGGTGATCCACGGATTCGGCTGCCGGCACGTCCTGATCAAAGGCGGCCATCTGCTCGCCGAGCGGGGCACCGATCTGCTCTATGACGGACGGTTCTTCAACGTATTTCGCAGCCCGTTCATCGAAACCCCGCACACCCACGGAACCGGCTGCACCTTCGCCTCCGCCATTACCGCCCAACTGGCCCGCGGCAAGGCGCTCAATGACGCGATCCACACCGCCAAGACCTATCTGACCGAAGCCATCCGGCACGGCTTGGCAATCGGTCACGGGCATGGCCCGACCAATCATTTCTATTTTCTGGACACCTGACGCTCGATGCCGCTTCCCCTCTGTCGCCCCCTGACCTTCATCATGACCGGATTTGCCTGGCTCCTGCTTGCCTCGTTGCTGGGTCTGGCCCTGCTGATTGGATTGGTTCACGGCACCCCGCTGCCGCCGGGATTGAGACTCGTGCATGTGCACGGCGCCTTGGTCGGCGGGGTCGCGCAGATCATCATGGGGGCCATGCTGACCTTTGTATCCACGCTGCTCATGACCGGCCGTGACCGCCGGGATTCCCATCCCGTACTCTTCGCGACGATGAACGGCGGGGCCCTCGCGCTCGTCCTGGGATTCGGATTCCGCGATTATCAGGTGGTGGCCGCCGCAGGTTGCATGGTGTTCGTGGCTTTCTTCTGGGTCGCCCGAGACACATGGCAACAAGCCCGTCGAAGCCTCAATCGACCTCCGCTGAATGTCTGGTACTACGCCCTGGCCCTGGCGGCCCTGGCGGGCGGGCTCGCGCTAGGCATCGGCTTGGCAGCGCAACTCATTCAGCCGGCTTGGACCGGTGCGGCGAGGCTGATCCATCTGCATCTAAACCTAATGGGATTCGTCACGGTGACGATCGTCGGAACCATGCACAACTTGCTTCCGACCGTCCTGCAACAGCCACTTCACAGCCCGCGTCTTGCCAGACTGGTGTTTATCCTGCTGCCGGCAGGTATCGCATTGCTGATCGGCGGGTTTGCCCTCTCGTCCCTGTCCATCGAATTCATCGGCGGGGCCGTCCTGGCCACGGGACTGTGCCTCTACGCCTTCAACCTGTTTGTCACTTGGCGGACCTCCGGCCATGCGGGTAATGCTGCATCGGACCATCTGTTGACCGCGACGTTCTTCTTGGTCTTGGCGGTATTCATGGGTCTGCTGGTGGCGGCCAATTATCTAGGCGAGCATCCTTTTCTGCCGTTCGGCACCTTGCACCTGGTGGCCTATACCCATACGGCGCTGGTCGGCTTCGTCATGCAAACCATCTTCGGGGCGATCTCCCATTTGGTACCGGTGACGCTCGCCGCACAGCGGATCGCCAGCAACAAGAAACGTGGGCCCTACCTCGACAGGCTGAACCGCATCGTGAATCGGTGGCGCATCGCTCAAGTCGCCGGCTTGAGCATGGGAACGCTGGGGCTTGGCCTGGTGGCCACCCTGACTTGGACCGCACCGCTCGGTTCGGTCGCGGTGCAGACGGCGGTGTGGCTGACGTTCATTCTGTTCCTGACTTCGCTCACGCTCTTCTCGGTCAAACTTGCCTGGGTGTTCGGTGACCCGCCGGCCAAAGATGCGGCATGACCGGAGACCAATCTGCCGTACCCGGTCACGGAATGGAAGAACCGGTCACGATCCGGGATGCACAGGGGCATCGCGTATCCGCCGTCCTCAGCTCGCCCGTGCAAGCCCGCGGAATTGTGGTGCTTTGCCATGGGTTTCTCTCGAACAAACACAGCACGACGAATAAGACCTTGACCCGCCTGCTCAATGAACGGGGCTTCGCAACCTTTCGATTCGATTTCTTCGGCCACGGCGAGAGCGATGGCCGTTTTGAAGACATCACCGTGTCGCTGGCGCTCGGCCAGGCCAAAACGGTCGTGGATTTCGTTGCCGCTCGCAGCCGGAGCCCGATCGGACTGGTGGGGTCAAGCTTCGGCGGGTTGGTCGCGGTCCTCACGGCTGCTGACCGTCCCGTTATCGCCTGTTTGAGCCTCAAATGTCCGGTAGTAGATTTTGCCGAAGAGCTTCGCTTAGAATTTGGAGTGGACGAGTTGGCCCGCTGGAGGGACACGAACATGGTTCCGGACATTCACGGAGGTCCGAACCGAAGACGGCTCGGCTATGGACTGTACGAGGACAGTCTCCGACAAGTCGCCTATGAGCCGGCCACGCGCATCACCGCTCCGACCTTGATCGTGCAAGGTGACCGGGATGAGTTGGTTCCGCTCCATCAAAGCCGGCGATTGATGGAAGCGCTCCGGGGACCCAAGCGGCTCGATCTGCTGCCGGGCGCAGACCATCAGTTCAGCAAAGGCGAAGATTTTCTCAGCATGACGATCGCCATCGCCGATTGGCTGACCCTGCATCTGGATCCATCGAGGGTTTAGGGGAGTCCGATGCTGACGGAAGGCGTGCACCAAGTTTTGACGGTCATCTATCCCCTGTATAAAGAGGAGGTGTATAAACGTCGAGAGCAGATGATGCGACTCACGGCGATGGGCTCGTTCGGGCTGATCGTGATGCTGTTTGCTCTCCTCCTCAGCCCCCAAAAGCACCGACTTTCCTCGCAGGAAACCTTCTTGTTGGGAGTCGTCGGCGTCACATGGTGCGGGCTATTCTGCGCGTTGATCCTGCAACAGCAACACCGTCATCGCTTAGCCAAACAGGTCCTGATCCAGATCGAGCAGGCTTTGGGTTTCTACGAAGAGGGCCTGATCGTTGAAAATCAGACGCTGTATCCGGATAGCTGGAGAACCGCGTGGCTCGGCGATCGCAGCAGAAGGTTCTATCTCTCCGTGCTCTGTCTGTTGACCGTCCTCCTCCTGATCGCTCTCCTACTGGACTGATCCACCACTCCGTTCGCATTGGTACTTCGCGCAGGGCCTTTCCTCCAGGGTAATAATCTCCGTCGAAGCGGGAACTGAGTTCTCATTTGCCATCGAATGGGAATTATCGCATCAAATTGCAGACTTCCGTGTCAAAACGATGCCGTCCACCGCCGCCAATCGTCAGACTGAGATTCGGCGCGCTGATTGCGATGCGCGACGGGAACCACCTCCGAACTGACCCGCGAATGATCATTGTTCGGTTCCGAAAGACACCATCGATAAGGTCACCGTTCCCGAGTCGCCTTGCAGTTTGTCTGGCAGTCCTTTCGATGACGGTGCAGGCATTCGGCGCGGATCAGGTCGACGGAAAGCGCCACAGCTTGATTCTCAGGCCGGTGGCCGAGCACGAGCGTCCCATGGCACCTGGTCTGTCCTTGGAAGCGCAGACCGGTATCCGGGCCGCTGTCTCGCCAGCCACGTCCTCAACGTCAGCTTCCCCGCCTCCCAGACTGGCGAAGCATCCTGAGGTCCTTTCCAACACTTCTCAGGGAACTTCTATGGCCGCGGTGGCTTCCACCAAGGCTGGACACCAACCTGTAGCCAACGTGCGTCCGGCTCAACCGATTGCGGCAAACGGGACCGAGACGAGCAGCCGGTACCGCGGTTCGCGCGCTGTGATGAACTTGCCCAACATCTCGGGCCTCGTGAATCTGCTTCAGGCTCCGCTGCCCCCCCGTGGTCACCTCGTCGCGCAATCCTCCGGACCATCCCAAGCCGGCGCCTCAGACGGCCCCCGGCACCTCTTCTCATCCACCTTCTCATCCACCTCGCAGCACGACACCGACCAATCGTCAGCCGAGCCCTTCCTCAGGCAATCCAGTTCCCGGCACTCAGACCGGTAATGCGCCTCCAAGCCAGTCGTCCGGCACGCCGCCTCCTCCCCCAAAAACTGGAAACGCGATGCTGTCCTGGTATCTGGGTACAGAAAAAGACCTGGCAAGCTACAAGGTTTACGTCGGCACCGCGTCTGGGACCTATAGCTATCCGGGGTCTCCCTTTACGATCGGTCGGATCACCACCCATAAGGTCGATAACGTGCCGCTAGGACAGACCTACTACTTCGCTCTGACCGCTTATGACAGCGCGGGGAATACCAGCGCATTCTCCGCCGAGGTCCACAAGAGCATCTACTGAACCTGGATTCCGCAGTTGGATTTGAGCCTGTGGGGTTGGAAGCGCGATGCGTTCCCCACCAGTTTGGAAATCAGACGATCAGCCCCTGATCGCCTTGTCATTTCGAACCCTTCGGCTTCACTCAGGGCAGGCTCCGTGAGAAATCTTCACGCTTGGAAGCGAGAACAGATTTCTCCCGGTGGTCGAAATGACATTCGAGGTCAATCTCTCTGTTGCTACGGCGGAATCCGGGCTGAACGACGCCGCGCTCCCGCGTCTCGGGGGACAGGCGCCGTGAAGAGAAGGGCACCAGTCCCCTACTTGGCGCAACGGAAGCCGGTATAGCTGTTTCTCGTCTCCGGAGGAAGCTTGAACCGTCCGTACGTGAGGAGATACTTGGGGAGATCAGACCAGGAACCGCCGCGCACCACCTTGAATTGGCCCTGCTCCGGACCTGCCGGGTTGCGATCGGGCGACACTTCGTAGTAATTCGTTCCGTACCAATCCTGCACCCACTCGTAGACGTTGCCGGCCATCTGCAAGAGGCCGAAAGGACTCTGGCCTCGCTCGTACGAATGTACAGGCATCAGCACCTGGCTGTAACTGAATCGAGCACCGAGGGCGAAATTGGCCAGGTCCTGCGTTGGGGTTTGGTTACCCCACGGATAGAGGCGACCATCCGTCCCCCGCGCCGCCTTTTCCCATTCCGCCTCGGTCGGGAGCCGTTTTCCCCTCCACCGGCAGTAGGCGTCCGCGTCGGCCCAGTCCACGCCGATCACGGGACGATCACCGTGGCGGGAGAGCTCGACTGTGTCCCATTGCCAGGGCGCCGGACCGCCGGTGGCCTTGAGAAACTCGGCATACTGGGCGGTCGCGACCTCATGAATCTCGATAGAAAAAGCCGCGAGCCAGGGCTGATGGGCCGGCCGCTCATCTTCCAAGGCCTGAGTCCCGTCGACGCCCATGATGAAGTCCCCTTCTGGAATCGTGATCATGGGAGTTTCGCTGGCGGCCGATGACTCGACTGTTTTGGACTTCCTCAATCGATCCAGCTGAGCGTCGGCAATCTTATACGTATTCGTGACCGACAGAAGGACCAAAACGGTCGCCACTCCCACCCGCCCAACCCCGACCTGTTGGAGCACGCCCTTTCCCAGGCAAGACCGAAGGAAGTTGGTCCTCCGCGGCCTATGATGTCGATACGTTGAAAGGTCCGAACGACCGCGAATGCCGCTCGGGACGGGGTGCGCTTCAGCGCGACGGGGCTGGGTGGGTGAGAGGGATATCGATTTCACCATCCTGATCAATGGACGATGCCCCCGACCACCCAATGACGATCGTCAACGACGTCGATCAACAGACGAGTCAAGTTCATGCGGGCCAGCTGCGACGTGATTTCATCCTCGGTGAAAGCGGCGAGCAGCGAATTGTAGAAATCCCTCCGCAAGATGTCCGGTTCACCGGCCGCATAACGATCCACGATGGCTCGCGCCTCTTCCGGAGAATCCGGCCTGAGGAGATCCATGACGAGCACGGGAGAGCCGGGCTTCACGAGCTGCCGTAGCTTGTTCCAGAACTGAAGCGGGTTGGGCAGATGATGGAGCAGGCTGTTGGAGACCGCCGCGTCGACGATGTTCGCTCCCGGCAACCGTTCGAACCGCTCGCACTGGAAAACGATCCGATCCTGCAATCCTTCCGATCGCACCGCCCGCTCCGCCAGCCGGATCATCGGGGCCGACGCATCGACGCCCGTGACGCGGCATCCCAGGAAGGCTTTCGCCAGCCTGATCGGAATGTCGCCGGGGCCGCATCCAAGGTCGAGGATATGGCCCGCCGCAAAGTCGGGAAAGTATTCCCGAAACCGATCGACGAATCCCTGATTCTCTTCGGCGAAATCCGCATCGGCGTAGGCGGCGACCTGAGTTTCGTCCTCCATCAGCTCTGGTTCCGGAATGCGATCCATCATGCAGAGTCCCTCGAAATAGGTTGAGACTTCGCTTTTACCTCGACTGCGTCCCCCGGCTTGACGATGCCGCCTGTTAGAACGCGAGCGTAGACTCGGCTCCACCCGGGATTGCTTTCCTGATGAATCCGGCCGATATCCCGGTCGCGAAACCATCGGGCGTTCAGTTCACACGGCGCGCAATAGCTCGTAATTTCCAATTCCACCTCCGGTCCAACGCTGAGCTTGACACCGGGCACCAGGTCAGACCACTCAAGTCCGGCCAATGTCAGATTCTCGCCCGAGGACCCCGGATCGATGGGATGGCCTTCGTCCTGCAACCGCTCGATCAAATCGAGCGAATACAGGCAGACGGCCCGCTCAGGCCCTCCATGAAGCTTTCGATTGCGTTGGGCATCGCCCGAGAGCCCTTTCTTTCCGACGACCCCCTCGAGCAGGGGATACTTGGGAATCCCTCCGTCAGACACATTGATCTGATGCACGTGCGGATAGGACGGTCGGCCCGGTCCGGTCACGACTCCGCCCCGTCACAGGCATCTGGGCGAAGGAATTCCATCGCCGCCCAGCCGTCGAGCTCGCGCACCTCGCCCTCGTAGAGTCCGGCGCGTGCGAACGCCTCCACGGTCTCTCGGCGTTGATCAAGCAACAGGCCCGAGACGAGGAGCCTCCGTCCGGTGGCCACAGCCAGTTCGTCCGACAGGCTCGTCAAGGTTGCGCCGTCCAGATTCGCGAGGACGAGGTCGAACCGCTCGCCCCGTGCCAGGGTTTCGTCACTCAGCGTAAGCTCCTCGCCGAACCGGTTTTCACGCGCGCAGCCCTGCGCGCATTCGACGGCGACCGGATCGTGATCGAGCCCGACCGCTCGGACGGCGCCGAGCCGCAGCGCCACCATGGCCAGAATCCCGCTGCCGGTTCCGACGTCGAGTACGGTCGCTCCGTCGAGCGCCAGCGTCTCCAGCCATTCCAGCAACATCCTGGTCGTCGCATGATGGCCGGTGCCGAACGCCTGCTTGGGATCGAGCACGATCTCAATTTGACCGGCTCGCACCTCCACCGCTTCCCAGCTCGGACGGATGACGATGCGCCGTCCGATCCTCAACGGCTTGACGGATTCGGCCCATTGACGGTTCCAGTCTTGATGAGGCAGCGAGTCGATTCGAATCTCCGGTAGCGGCTGTCCTCCGCCGCGCAGCCGCCGCAGCGCGAGTCGCACCCGCTCCAACCGATCGGAGGACCAACGAACGCTCGGCCAGTAGAGATGCAACGCCTCGCCCTCTTCCCAGACACCGCCGACGTCGGGATCGTCGAGCAGTCCCAAAAATTCGCCTGCCTCAGGACAGGAAAGGATGCGGACGTCGACCCAATCGGTAGGCGTTGACGACATGTCGGGCTTCCAGTAAGGTCCCATCACCTATGGCGGCATTCTCGCGCGCGGTCCAATTGCAGCGTGTTCTCAGATCGGTCGAGCGATTGATTGCACGCGGTACGAAAACCAGTTCAGCCTATACGACCTGGCGGTTGGCGATCTTCCTCACCGGCCTGATCTGCACAGTCGCGCTCTACAAAACCGAATGGTACCGGACCGGCAACCTGGCATTAGGCGGGTTCGTCGTGCTCTTCGCGCTGATCGCGTCTTATCATAGCAGGCTTGAACAGCGGATTCACAGGTTGCGCCTGTGGCATGCAATCAAGTCGGTTCACCTGGCTCGGATCCGCTTGGATTGGCTCGCCATCCCGCTGCCGGCAGGGACCCGCCCCGAATCGCACCCCTATGCGAACGATCTCGACCTGGTCGGCCCGCGCTCGTTGCTGCACCTGCTCGACACCACCGTCTCAGACCACGGCCGTGATCGCCTGACCTCCTGGCTGCTGGCGCAGCCTCCGTCACGTGAAGAATGGGAAACCCGTCGCCGCTTGACGCAAGAATTGACTCCCCGCTCACTCTTTCGAGACCGTCTCGTGCTCGCCTCGCGCCTCACCGGCGAGCAGGAAATCAACGGCCGCCGTCTCGCCGCCGTGCTCAGCCACCCGATCGGATTCCCCCGACTGTCTCTGATTCTCACCGTCCAGGGCGTGCTGGCCGCCTCGACTCTGCTGCTCGGCTTGGGCGCATTACTCGGTTGGCTGCCCGGCTATTGGATGTTCTCGTTCGGCGCCTACGCCGTCATCTACCTGATGACGGACCAAGGAGAAGAACTGCTGGAACATGCGGTCGGCCTGCACGGCGAAATGGAACGTTTGGGCGTCGTGCTCGGCTATCTGGAACGTCGTGCGCGTGGCCGCCGGTCGGCGCTGAGCGAGGCCTGCGCGCCGCTCCTGCACGACCGGCGCGGTCCCTCGGCCTCGGTGAAACGCGCCGCCAAGGCGCTCCACGGCATCAGCGTGAAGGCACACCCCTTGATTCACCTGGCCGTGAACGCGCTTTGCCCGTGGGATCTGTGGTTCACCAGGCAACTGGGAGCCATACAAGCGGATATCGCGCAACAGCTCCCCGTCTGGCTCGATCGATTGGCGGAAGTGGAAGCGGCATCGGCGTTGGCGACCTTTGCCTTCCTGCACCCGACCTACGTCTGGCCCTCTCAAACGGCTGACACCGCCGTCCGCGCCTCCGCGCTCGGCCATCCGCTCATCCCGGCCCGGACCCGCGTCGCCAACGATCTCGCACTGGCCGGCCTTGGCTCCCTCCATCTGATCACCGGCTCCAACATGTCGGGCAAGAGCACGTTCTTGCGGACGATCGGCATCAATCTCTGCCTCGCCCAGGCAGGAGCACCGGTCTGCGCGAGTCGGCTCGACTGGTCGCCGAGCCGGCTCGCCTGCTGTATCCGCATCGACGATTCCCTCGATGCAGGCCTCTCCTTTTTCTACGCGGAAGTCAAACGCCTCAAGACCATTCTCGATGCAATCGGCGATCGAACCGCGCCGCCCGTGCTGTTTCTCATCGATGAAATCTTCAAGGGCACGAACAACCTGGAACGTCTGCTCGGAAGCCGGGCCTATATCACGGCGCTCTCGACGGGAAACGGCTTCGGACTGGTGAGCACGCACGATCTGGAACTGACGGATCTGGAGAAGGACATTCCGTCTCTGCTCAACGCACATTTTCAGGAGAGCGTGGCGGACGGCGCGCTGTCGTTCGATTACAAGCTGCGACCCGGTCCCTGCCCGACGACCAACGCACTGAAGATTATGGAGCTGGAAGGATTGCCGGTACCGAAACCCGGAGGCGAAGGAAGTTGAAGAATACGGGGGAGCGATTGAGGGGTCCTGTTACCTAGCCTTCAACAGTGTGATTTCCTGCATTGGGTAATCTTTGACCTCGCCCGTCGCCAAGGGAGCCCCTTCGACATATGCCGTCGCGGCGATCACACAATCGGCCAACTCCAACCGGCGGCTCGTCGTCCTCTTTTTGAAACGGCCGGCCACTTCGGCAATCTCCTGTGTCACTGGGAGAATCACAAGGCTGCCGAGAAATCTTCGCGTCGCGGCCTCTTCTTCAGCACGCATCCCGACATGAATTTCAGCGACCGTGATGACCGAGCAACAAGGCACGAACCGATCGACCATATCTTTGAGAAACAATCTGGCGGCTTCCCGGCCTCGGAGCGCATCGATGAGCACGTCCGTGTCAAACACGATCTTGTTCACCGGACGCCGGCACGTCTCGAACGGGACGATTTCCGAAGCGAGCGGACTAACTGTCGTGTGCCTCGAGCCAACTCGGGATGCGCTTCCTTCTTCCAACTCCCGAAGCTGCTCTCCAGGGCCTTCTTGAACCTGATCCGTTTGAGCTCATGACGTAAGGCGTCGCCGACGACCTTGCTCTGCTCCCCCTTTGGAACCGTTCTCTTCAATTCACCGAGCAGATCTTCGGGCAAGGTGAAATTGGCCTGCTTCGTTGCACCGGGCATTCTGACACCTCCTCTAACCTATAGAAGTGCCTCTATGATGGCAGAGGGAACGGTGACTGTCAGAATTGGGCGACCTGAGCCTGCCCGACAAGCAACGCGCAGCCGATTATCGAGCTTTCTCTTCGCCGGCACGAGCCACTCGGTTTCCTTTGACCTTTGCCGGCGCTTCCTCCATATTTATCCGACCCTACGCGGATTCCTTTGATCTGATCGATGACGCAAGCCTCCCAACACCCCCTCCGCGGACTCCTGATCGCCCAATTCTGCGGGGCCTTCAACGACAACGCCTGGAAGTTGATGGTCGCCCTGCTGAGTATCCGCCAGCTCTCGTCGGTCATGGCACCGGGCCCTGAGCTTGAGGCGGCCTCCCAGGCGCAAACGACGCTCGCGTTCGTCGTCTTCACCCTTCCACTCGCGCTTGTCTCTCTTGTCTCCGGACTCCTCGCCGACCGGGTCAGTAAACGCACCGTCATCATCGTCATGAAGGGTGTGGAAGTCCTTCTGATGGGGACCGCCACGCTGGCCCTTTGGCTTAACCAGGCCGGCGGCATCCTGCCGCTGATCGTGCTCGGGGGGATGGGAGTGCACAGCGCCCTGTTCAGTCCGGCCAAGTACGGCATCCTTGCCGAGTTGGTACCGCACGAGCGACTGGCAGCCGGCAACGGGCGATTGGAAATGTGGACGTTCCTCGCGATCCTGACCGGCACCGCGGCCCCAGGGATCTTGATGTCGCTGACCGGCGAGGCTCTCTGGCTCGCCCCGCTGACCTTCTGGGGGCTGGCCGTCATCGGCTTCACCGCCGCCTGGATCATTCCCCACGTGCCCCCGGCGCGGGCGGAGGGAGGCCTGGCGGATACATTACGCGGCGCCTGGTCCGCGCTTTCGAAGGACCGCATGCTCCGCTTGGCGGTTATGGGGGCCGTGTTCTTCTGGACCATCGCCAGCCTGTTTGCCCAGGACATCCTCGTCTACGCCAAAGCGGTGCTGGGCGTTTCCGATTGGCAATCCGGGTTGCCCCTGATGATGCTCTCGATCGGCATTGGGATCGGGGCGCGATTGGTCGGCCGGCTCTCGCAAGGCCGCGTGGAGTACGGATTGATCCCGCTGGGCGCGGTCGGCGTCGCAATCATGTTGTCCGCGCTGGGCCTGTTCGCGCCGGCTCTCGGAGCCACGCTGGCCATGATGGTGCTCTTGGGCATGTCCAGCGCGCTGATCTTCGTACCGCTGAACGCCTTGATCCAGTGGCGAGCCCCGGCGGATCGCCGAGGCTCGGTCATCGCGTTCGAAAATATCTGCGTGTTTACCGGCATCCTATTGGGATCGCTGGGCGCCGGAGCGCTGGCCTCCGGCGGCCTGTCCACCACGGGGATTTTCCTGGCCACGGCGGTCCTGACCGTCGTCGGAACCGGATGGGCGCTCCGGCTGCTGCCTGAGGCACTGCTGCGCGTCATCCTGGTGATCGCGACGAACACCCTCTATCGGCTCCGGATCCGCGGCCATGAGCAGGTCCCGGCCTCGGGCGGCGCGTTGCTGGTTCCCAACCATGTCTCGTTCATCGACGGCTTCCTGCTGATCGCGAGCTTGGACCGCCCCGTGCGATTCCTCGTCGACCAGCGCTATGCGGACCATGCGCTCCTCAAGCCCTTCATGAAACTTCTCGGCGCGATCCCCATCTCTTCCGAAGGCGGCTTGCGGGTCGTGCTGCGCGCGTTGCGTGACGCAGGAGCCGCGATCGACCAGGGAGAGCTGGTCTGCATGTTTCCCGAGGGACAGATCACTCGGACCGGCACGCTGCTGCCGTTCCGCCGCGGATTCGAACGCATTATGAATGGTCGGACCGCGCCCATCCTTCCCGTGCATCTGGACCGCGTCTGGGGAAGCATCTTCAGCTTCAACGACGGCCGGGTGCTCTGGAAGTGGCCGGAGCAACTGCCCTATCCCGTCACCGTCTCTTTCGGCCGGCCGATGCCGGCCGATACCGACGTCCGCGGCATCCGCCAGGCAATTCGCGCCCTTGGGGAAGAGGCTTGGTACCTGCGCAAAGGCGACCGTCTCCCGCTGCACCGGCAGTTCATCAGAGCCGCGCGGCGCTATCCGCTCCGGTTCGCCATGGCCGACCAGCAACGTCCCCACATCTCCTACTTCCAGGCGCTCATCGGTTCGATCGTACTGGCCAGACGCCTCAGCCACGAATGGAAGGACCAGGAACGAGTCGGTGTGCTGCTCCCACCGACCGTGGCGGCGGCGCTGGTCAACGTCGCGGCGCCGTTGTGCGGCAAGACCACCGTCAATCTGAACTACACGGTCGGCAAGGCAGGCCTGGAGGCGGCGGTACGGATTGCGGGTATCCGCACCATCGTCACCAGCAGATTGTTCGTGGAGAAAGCGAAACTCGCTCTGCCGGACGGTCCGTCCGTCATCTGGCTGGAAGATGTGCGGGAGACGATCGGGACCTCGCAAAAGCTCGCCGCCGCCCTCCTGGCCGCGCTGGCGCCGGCCCGCATCGTCGAACGGATCTGCGGTACCGAGCGAACACCGTCGATGGACGATCTGACCACGATCATTTTCAGCAGCGGGAGCACGGGCGAGCCGAAAGGCGTCATGCTGTCCCACTTTTCGGTGGACGCCAACGCCCAAGCCGCCAGCCAGGTGCTCCATCTCTACGAGAAGGAACGGATCCTCGGCATTCTGCCCTTCTTCCACTCGTTCGGCTATCTGGTCTTCTGGCTCGTCATGTTCAACAACGCCGGCCTGGTGTTTCACCCCTCCCCGCTGGACGCCGCGGCGATCGGCGAATTGATCCGCCGGTATCGGATCACGTTCCTGGTGACCACTCCGACTTTCCTGCAGCTCTATCTGAAGCGGTGCACGCCGGAACAGTTCAGCTCCCTGCGCGTCATCCTGACGGGAGCGGAGAAGCTGCCGGCGCGGCTGGCTCAGGCGGTTGAGGACAAGTTCGGCATCGGTCCCATCGAGGGTTACGGCGTCACGGAATGTTCACCGGTCATCGCCGTCAATTGTCCGGACTACCGGGCGGCCGGCTACTATCAGCCCGGGTCACGGCGCGGCACGGTGGGTCAGCCGCTGCCAGGCGTCTCCGTGCGGATCGTCGATCCGGAGACGTTTGCCCCGTCGCCGGACGGCACGGCCGGCATGCTGCTCGTGAAGGGGCCCAACGTCATGAAAGGCTATCTCGGCCGCGACGACCTCACCGCCGAAGCCCTGCGGGACGGGTGGTACGTCACCGGCGATCTCGCGCTGTTGGACGACGACGGGTTTCTGACCATTACCGATCGGCTGTCCCGATTTTCCAAGATCGGCGGCGAGATGGTGCCCCATGGAACAGTCGAGGAGGCCCTGCACCAGGCTGCGGGCCTCGATACACAGAGTTTTGCCGTCACCGGGGTCCCCGACAGCCGAAAAGGCGAGCAACTGGTCGTCCTGCACACGGTGGACGAAGAGAAGATCCCGCCGATTCTGGCCAAACTGGCCGACGATGGGTTGCCCAATCTCTTCATTCCGTCCCGGGGCAACTGCCTCAAGGTGGACGCGCTGCCGGTGCTCGGAACCGGGAAAATGGACTTGCGCAGCCTCAAACGCATCGCGATGGAGCGACTCCTAGGAAGTGCTGAGTGCTGAGTCCTGAGTGCTGAGTGTGGGTTTCGGCAAGTAACGAATACCGCTTAGCCAATGATCGCTCAGAAAACGTTAATCGACTGCCACGTACATCTGGCGGCGCTGCCCGACGGCGACAACGGGTGCTACATTTCGCCGAAGATCCTCAAGAGCCCGCTGTTTCGGTTTCTCCTGTGGAAACACCGCCTGCCACCTGACAAACCGCGCGAAGCCAATCGAAAATATCTCGACGACTTGCTGAATGAACTCCGCGCCTCCCGCCATGTGCAGAAGGCGGTGCTCCTCGGCATGGACGGCGTGTACGACCACAACGGACGGCTGATCGAAGACCACACCGACTTTCTCATCAGCAACGCGTACGTGCTGCAGACCGCCAAGGCCTATCCGCAGGACTTTCTCGCGGGCACCTCGGTCAATCCACAGCGGCGCGATGCGGTGGAGGAGGTGCATCGCGTGGCCGACGCCGGGGCCGTGCTGGTCAAGGTGCTGCCGAATGCCCAACAGTTCAACCCGGCCGATCCGCGGTACAGACCGTTCTACCGGGCGCTCGCAGAGCGCAAACTTCCTTTCTTGAGCCACGTGGGCTACGAGTTCAGTTTGATCGGCAAAGATCAATCGGTCGGAGATCCCGACCGTCTTCGATTGGCCCTCGATGAAGGCGCCACCGTCATTGCCGCCCATGCGTGCAGCTACGGCCTCATGGTCTACGAGAAATTTCTTCCCACGCTGCGTGACTTCATCCGCCGCTATCCCAACTTCTATGCCGATATCTCCGCGTTGACGCTCCCAAATCGCCTGGCGATGCTGCTCAAATTGCGCCGGTATCCGGAGATCCACGAGCGGCTGCTCTTCGGCACCGACTATCCCCTCTCGGTCTTCCATCTGGCCGCCTGGGGACGCGTTGGGCTCCGCACGATGTGGCGTCTGATCCGCACGAAGAATCGGTTCGATCGACAGGTCGAGGTGTGTGGGGGGCTGGAACTCGGCTTTCGCTCGCTCGGAGACGTCATTGCACGGCCGCAACCGGCCCAACGGCTCTAACCGATGGACCGCGATCAGATACTCCCCGCGCTCCGCGAAAGGATACTCGCCTTCGCGACATCACGAGTATCGAGGGACCATGCGGAGGATCTCACGCAGGAGGTGCTCGCACTCTTGCACGAGAAATATGCCGATGTCATCGAGCTGACAGAACTGGTTCCCCTCGCCTTCCAAGTCCTGCGGTTCAAGATGCTCGATGCTCATCGCAAGGCGCTTCGCCGAGGCGAGTATAATGGAGAATCCGTAGAGGACCTGCCGCTGGCCGACCCAAGCGGCGACCCGGCGACACAACTCGACCAGAAGCAGCGGGTCGATCGGCTGATGGCGGCGATGGCGAAGCTCGGCGAACGCTGCCGCGAACTATTCAAATGGAAACTGGAGGGGAAAAGTTTTCCGGAAATCCAACAGCTCATGGGCCAGACCTCGATCAACACGATCTATACCTGGGACCTGCGATGCCGGAAGCAGCTCTTGAGCCTGATGGGCGGGAGTTGGGAGTAATCAATTTTGAGTGTTGAGTTTTTCGGGTGCTCTATTTTTCAATGTTCAGTGTTGAATGTGTAATTTTCAATTCGGGAACGGTTCATCGCGTCAGCGCCACCCGTCATTCGTCACGGTTCTCAGAAATGCCTGAACACGACCTCGAAAAACTGCTGGGTGGCTTCGCGGCGGATACGCTGACGGCCGAGGAGCGCACAGTGCTTTACAAGGCCGCCTTGCAGGACCAGCAACTATTCATCGCCCTGGCCGACGAACAGGCATTGAAAGAATTGTTGAACGATCCGGCCGTGCGGCGCAGACTGTTGCAGGCTTTGAACCAACCCAGTCCGTCAGGCGCCGCCGGTTCAAGGTCATGGTTCGATTGGTTCCGACGTCCGGCCGGTCTCGCCTGGGCCGGTGGCCTCACTGCCGCAGTCGTCGCTGTCGTCCTCGGTACGAGGATGTATCAAGACAGCCTCAAACAGGCGGCGCGATCGGTCGCGACTGAAGAGACGACGCCAGCCACGCCGCCAACCCCGATGATCCCACCGTTACAATCGGGACCTGCACTGATGAAGGAAGCAGAGTTGAAGGCCAAGAAAAATCTGGCTCCGCCTGTTGAGCCGAAACAGATCGAGGCAATGGCCGACAAGTCGGCGAAACGAGAGCGTGCCGCTCCCTCACCTCCAGCTCAGATGCAGACTGCGCCTGGTGCTTCGCGTGGCAATATCACGCTGCGAACCGGGCGGGACGAGGCACGGAGACAAGCTGAGACCCCTGTCGAAGCGGTAAGGAAGTCAGATGAGCAACCCGTCGGCACGATTGAGCGGAAGGATGCGGCGGCCATGCCGACAACGACCGAACTGGGAGCACAAGCCGCCGCTCCGCCTGCCGGCGCGGCGGCCGGCGCCCGCAGGCTGTTCTACACCGGCGGGTCTGAGCGCTCGGACCAGCGCATGACGGCCCAAGAGCAAGCGCGGAAACCTCCCTCGGAGCCGGCTCCAGAAGCCGACAAGCCTGCACGAATGTTCGAGCAGCTTTCTCAGCTGAGCGGAGCGAAACGATCTTCAGCCGCACGCACACCGCTCGGTCTCCGCTACAGCTTCGTCGTCCGCGGAGCGGACGGACGGGATCGAGTCGTCGACGCGTCGAGGGCGGCGGAGAGCGGCGACCCGGCTCAACTCACCATTGAATCGAATCAGGACGCGTATCTCCAGGTTTGGATCACTGTTGGTTCCTCGGTAATATCCTTGCTGTGGCCCGACAAAGATACCGGTCAGATCTCGATGAAAATCCTAGCCGGCCGCCGACAATCGATTTCACTGCCCTCAACCGGCGATCCCATTACCCTTGCGGTGCGTCTCTCACGAGTGCCGTTCGGGCCGATCACTAAACAAGAAGCGGCGATGTTCGATCGACCGTCACCCGACCAACTTCAGGAATCCCTTCCACAGGAACAGGCCACCTACGTGGCCACCCCCGATCTGTCGCCGCTCGCGCAACTGACGACCGAGATCCCTCTCGGAACGTCACGCTCGCTGCGGTAGCATTTCTTCGTCGTTACGTGCGTCCGGCGTAGCGTCCGAGCTTCGTCACGAACGGGAATCGCAGCATCATGAAGAGGTTCAGGCAGACCGGCGGGCCGAGATGTTCGAGGCCGATCTTCATGCCCGTCTGTCCCAGCGCCGGCTCCGGACAATAGGTGCCGAACAGCCGGTCCCACCAGGGCACGTTGAATCCGAAGTTGCTGTTCGTCTCGCGCACGTTCGTCGAATGGTGGATGCGATGCATGTCCGGCGTCACGACGACCCATCGAAGTATTCGATCGAGTCCTAAGGGCATGCGCACATTGCCGTGGTTGAACAGGGAGCTGGCGTTGAGCACGATCTCGAAGATCACGACCGCCAAGGGCGCCACGCCCAGAGCCGCCACCGATACAGCCTTGATGAACGTCGAAAGGACGATTTCCACCGGATGAAATCGGACACCGCTGGAGACATCCAGATCCAAATCCGAGTGATGCATCATGTGAAACCGCCAGAGGATCGGGACGACGTGAAATACCTGATGCTGCCAGTAGATGATGAAATCCAGCGAGACGATCGCAAGGGCGACTTCAAGCCAGGCCGGTCCCTCCACGAGATTCAGCAGCCCCCAGCCGCTCTCCTGCGCCATCACCGCCGTCGCCACGACGCCGCCCATGAAAAACAGTCTGGCGATCACCGTGTTCACGACCACGATCGTGAGGTTGCCGCCCCAGCGGCAACACTTTGACGCCGTCAACGCCCTCCGCGGCGCCAGCAGCTCCCATGCCGCCATCATCCCCAGGATGGATAGAAACGATCCAACTCGAATGAGATCTCCGGACTCCATCGCACTCCCCCTCGCGATCAATGCCGGTTCACAGGGCCAACCTACGTCCGATCCACCGAGTCAGAGACATGAAATGTGGAATGGATTCAGAGGGAGAAGAAGGCGACCAAGACGAGTCGTGGTTCGGTGAACCTTGGTTCGAGTAGGTGAAGGGCGCGGTCCTGGTGCACGGGTATCCGGATCACGTTTCCATTGTTTCTTGTCGGCCTGTCTGGTAGAAGCGGGGGCCGCATCCAGGCATCACGATAACGTGATCAAGGCCTCCCACAGGCTCGGTCAAAGGAACGGTATGGCGGTTCTGTGGTCTGGGACGATCTTCCTCAGCGCCTTTCTGCTGTTTCTCGTCCAGCCGATGATGGCCAAGATGATCCTCCCCATGCTGGGAGGAACGCCCGCCGTCTGGAACACCTGCATGCTCTTCTACCAAACGACGCTCTTGGGGGGGTACGGGTATGTCCATGTCTTGAATCGCAAGCTTCAGCCTGGTTTTCAAGTGCCGGTCCATCTGGTGGTTCTGGCCCTTCCGTTGTTCCTACTACCCATCGGTCTTCCGAAAGGGTGGACTCCTCCGGATCAATCGACCCCGATTCTCTGGGTGCTCCTGATGTTAACCGTTTCCATCGGGCTCCCGTTCTTTACCCTGTCCACGACCGCGCCGCTCCTCCAGCGTTGGTTTTCCTGGACGAAGCATCCTTCGGCGAATGACCCCTACTTCCTCTACGCCGCGAGCAATGCCGGAAGTATGGTCGCCTTGCTGGGATATCCATTCGTCATTGAACCCCGGATACCGCTTAAAGGACAGGTGCTTCTGGCCCAGACTTCGCTCTGGAGCGCCGGCTATGCCGGGCTGGTGGCGATGATCTTCTGTTGCGCTTGGGTCCTCCGCCGGAACCAGGATCCATCGGTGACACCCTCGATTCCTACGCCTCACGCCGCTGCCTCGATCTCGGCGGCGCCTCTGCCGCTGAAGCAGTTGCTGCGATGGGTGGCCCTGGCCTGCATCCCGTCGAGCATGTTGCTTGGCGCCACAACGTACATCACGCTCAACGTCGCGGCTATTCCGTTGCTCTGGGTCCTGCCCCTGGCGCTGTATCTGCTGAGCTTCATCCTCGTCTTCGCCAAATGGCCTCCGCTCGCTCACCGCGCGATGGTGTTGGCGCTGCCGGTGGTGCTACTCGTGATGGTCTTCGACGCCATGCCGGCAGCGCCGCTCTTGCCCAAGGAAATCCGGCTGCTCCTGCCGGTGCTGGGATTGGGGGCGGTGGCGATGGTCTGCCACGGCGAACTGGCCCGCACCAGACCACCGGCCGAGCGGCTCACTTTGTTCTACCTGCTCATGTCCGTCGGCGGCGCGCTGGGAGGACTGTTCAATGCCCTGATCGCTCCGGTCATCTTTCGAGACATCTACGAATACCAAGCGTCCATGGTCGGCGCCGCGCTCCTCCTCCCGCGCCTCGAGGACCTGCAGGGCGCACAGGCCGGAGCGTGGCTGCGCACGATGGCGGCCGGCAAGGCCGAGTGGCTACGGGAGGCGCTGTGGCCGGCAACCGCCGTCGTCGCGACGCTGCTCACCGGGTGGATCACTTTCTCACTCGGCGAGGCGCCCTTTCTTGTCGATGCGGCGCTTGCCGCCATTCCCCTCGCTCTGTGCTACGCCTGCAGCAATCGGCCGTTGCAGTTCGGCGCGATGGTCGGCGTAGTGCTGGTGAGTGCGCACGTGATCGGTGAGACGTTCTCGGACACGAAGCTCCATCAATCCCGCACGTTCTTCGGCGTGCTGAAGGTCATGGCGGAAGGCGATCTTCACCGGCTCAAGCACGGAACCGTGAACCACGGCATGCAGAACATGAAGGAAGGGGCTCGCCGCGATTCATTGAGCTATTTTCACCCGACCGGATCATATGGACAGGTGTTCGCGGCATTCACCGGCGCACAGGCCAAGAAGCGGATCGCCGTGACCGGGTTGGGCATCGCCGCCTTGGCGAACTACTGTGACGCGGGGCAACAGGTGACGTATTACGAAATCGATCCGGAAGTCACCGCCATCGCGCAGAACCCCCGGTGGTTCTCCTATTTTCGCGACAGCGTGGCCCGAGGCGTAGACCTCCAGGTCGTCCACGGCGATGCCCGGCTGAAGATGGAAGAGGCCGCCGATGCCGCCTACGACATGATTATTTTAGATGCGTTCACCTCGGACGCCATTCCGGTTCACCTGCTCACCAGAGAGGCGATCGAGCTGTATCTCCGGAAGCTCGCACCGGACGGCCTGCTGGTGGTCCATATCTCCAACAAGTACCTGGCCCTCGAACCGGTCCTGGGGAATCTGGCGGAAACCCTGAATCTGTCCGGATTGAAACAGTTCGGCGTATCGGACGACGCCATCCACAGGTTTGCCGCCGATATCGTCTTGTTGGCGAGAGAGAAGGAGGCCTTCGGGTCGTTAGGAACGGACCCCCGCTGGACTCCGCTGCAACGTGTGCCATCGGTCGGGATTTGGTCCGACGACTTCTCCAACGTCGCGCAAATCATCAAGTGGAACAATGAGGTACGGTGAGGGGACCCGTCGCGCAGGGCGAATCGGAGCTTGTCCCCAGTCCCGCCCCTCTCATCAGGAATCGGGCACCTACGTCGTCACGCGGGACCGCTCCCCCGCTGCCCGCATCGAGGCGGACGTCCCGCTCGCGCGGTGAGTCTCGGTCGTCAGGAGCAGCGGTGCTACCGAAGGGGGCCTGCCGTTGCCGAGAGTCACAGACCGAGATCGGACAGACCTGGATGGCCGTCCGGACGCCGCCCAAGAGTCCAATGATATTTTCGGTTCTTCTCGCTGATAGGCAGATCGTTGATGCTCGCGATCCGACGACGCATGAAACCGTGCTCGTCGAACTCCCAATTCTCATTGCCATAGGACCGATACCACTGGCCCGCATCGTCATGCCATTCATAGGCGAACCGGACCGCGATCCGGTCATCGCGGAACGCCCACAGCTCCTTGATGAGCCGGTAGTCCAGCTCCTTGTTCCACTTTCTCGTTAAGAACTCCACGATCGCCTCACGTCCGCTGAAGAATTCCGCTCGATTGCGCCATACACTGTCCGGGGTATAGGCCAAGGAGACTCGGTGAGGGTCACGGGTATTCCAGGCATCTTCAGCCGCACGCACCTTCTGCGCGGCGGTTTGCTCATCGAAGGGCGGCAACGGCGGTCTGGGCGCGTCCATGGCAATCGCTCCTGTCTGAGGTGATGTGACCGGTCGGAATTCGGCGCGAATCCCGCCGATGCCTTCGCCCGGCCACACGCGTCGATTCTCGCGCGAGCCAAATTTCGTTGTCAACGTCGGAATCAGTCCTTCCAGGTCTCGTCGGATTTCTTTGCGATGAAGTACATCTAGCGCAGCGGATGCTGGTCTCGTTCAAGATGCTGGACTGCGCATCCGCAGACCCTGAGGAGACACCGTCGGCGCTCGATCCGGCATGTCGTGTCCCGGCCTCCCCGGCCGTGCGCTCGCCGACTCTTGTCCTATTTGCCAAACCGTTAACGGTTCTCTGGGACGTATCTCATAAACAGACAGGCCGCCCTCTGATTCGTGAAGGGGTTCACCACCCTACCTGCCTGGACAGCATGAAGGCTGGCGCAGGATTCTTGCGCGCGCCCGATCTCCCTTGTCAACGCGGCGAGGCGTCGCAGGCTGTCCGTCAAGGGGTAGTGGGTCACTTTGCCATCCAGACGCACTGAAGTCTGTCATTCCCGCGGAAGCGGGAATCCAGTCAAGGCCTCCTCTTCAGCCGTTAACTCTTCAGCAGTTAGCCGTGGTCGAGGAGTGGATGCCCGCCTCCGCGAGCATGACGCAAGAGGAAACTGACCCATTACCCGTCAAGGGACGGGGCTCGAAACAGTTGTTGCGTGAGCCTGCAGGTCTTGCAAAAGCCTTTGGAACTCCTTGTCGTTCCTGAGAAGGCGGGTCGCTGCGAGAAGCAGTCGCTCAATCTGCTCATCGGTGAGAGAAAGGTTGGTCGGGATGTTCATGAGATAGTCATGCTCTTCCGGGTTCTCCACTTCCGTCAGACTGGCATTGATGAAATAGATGTCGGCATCGGGGGCAAAGGCGCTATCTCCGCGAGGCTGCCGGCGAAGCTCCGTTTTCCAGTTCTCGACAGCTTGCCTCATGAGCTGGAATGTATCCGTGGAATATCGATTGATCGGAATATCGATGAAGGCGCGACTGACGCGTGAGAGGCCCGGGATTTCGCTCAATTGGTATTGGTTGACGTCCGGTGCGGTCTCGGCGCTGACCATGAGATACACCAGTTTTCTGATATTGTTGACCCCGAGCAACTTGAAATAGGACTCAAGATCTCCCACGAGCGCAGCCGTCTCCAAGACGCTGCGCATGCCGATATTGTCGGACAGCCCCCCGTCTAACAGATGGACATAGGGACGTTTCTTGGCGTCGAGGTACGACCGGAGTTCGTTCGCCCGTTGCCGCCCCCAGGAGGTTGCACGCTCCTTTACAAATCTGGGAGGCACTTGAAAGCCGCATTGCCCTGCGTAGTTCTTCAGCGAAATCGGGCTCAGGATGAGAGGCAATGCGCTGGACGAGGCGGTGGCAACGGACAGGGGAAGCTGATTGAGATCGGAACAAATCAGGTCGAATTGCCGCTGGTTGAACTCGAAACGCGAAAGCGTCGCCATGTCCGACGCGTGAACGAAGACAATCGGTCGTCGATGCTGTTCGACGAGATCCCCGAAGGTGTGCCCGTCAAACAGCGCTTCGTCGAGCAGTTCCGAAAAGACATGAGCCCGGCCGAAATAGGGAGACCACATCCGGAACCAGTTAGAGGGGGACCAGAAGACACGCGATTCAAGTTCGCTCTCCCAATCCTTTCTGAGGAACCGGTACTCAAAATCGTGAAAGATCCGGTCGCCGTACAGCGCGAAGTAGGCCGCCGTGAAGCTGCCGCCGGACAGGGCATTGATGATATTCAGCTCGTCGACCAGGCGTTCGTTTCGTCCTTCCCACCTGATCTGGGTTCGCGCCAGTTCCCGCAACACGCCGTAGGATAGAGCAGACGCCCGCGCGCCGCCGCCGGAGAAGGAGGCAATGATAAACAGACCGTCGGAATTGCCGGTCGGAGGGGGAGGGAAGTTCGTCGATCGATATCCATAGTTCACATCCCATTGTTTGAGCGGAGCGTTCACGGTCGGCCGGACATATTCGCAACCTGATACTAGACTCAACAAAATAAAGACGAGCCACGCACCGCCGAAAGAACAAATTGCGTCTTTCGACACCTTCCCGGGACCGCCTCCGCTCATTCGGCCTTCCTCCGATGAATTGTCACGGAATTTCCATCAGGATCTGAAACGACCGCCATATGGCACACCGGCGTCTCCTTCGGCTCAAGGCGGAACGGACAGCCGCTTGATCTGAGGCGCGCGATCGCCGTGTCGAAGTCTTCCACTTTAAGTCCAACCGAACCGCCGTCGGCTGACGGCGTCCAATCGGGCGCGCTGTTGACGAGGGCAAGCGTGCCCGACCCGATATCGTATTCCACGAATCCCTGATGATTCGTCCCGAAGAACCGTGTTTCCTTCAGACCCAAAACCCCTACATAGAAGCGACGAGCGCGCTGTAGGGCCGTCACCGGATAACAGGTGAACGCGATCTCGGCCACCTTCATGTGACGCTCCTCTCTCATAGCTCGGACGGCTTGATCAGGCCGACCTGCCAGCGCGCCGTTTCGGTGCTCTGAGCCGGCGGATTCTTGCGCGTGTCCAGCGCCATGTCAACGCCCATTGATCGGAGATTTCCAATTCACGATTAATACCGCAGGTGGTGTGGCGAACGGGGCAACGTGCTCACCCGCCCAACCCGCCGCGCCGAGACGCGGCTATTCTCCACGCGCGCGGAACGGAAGGGACCCACTGGGGATGGCTAGAGTGAGTACGGTGGGGCTGTGCGTCACGACAGGACCCGCGAAATGATTTCACAAGTTCACTTTTGCCCATGAAAGGATTGTGCAGCTCGCGCCATACCATAGATAGGCCAACCATTCGCAAGGTGCCGGATGAGCTTCCACGATACCCTGTCCAGGTTCTCGTCGCTCGATCCCCGCTTCTATCAAATCATCAGTCTTGGAACGCTGCTGTCGTACGGTCTGCTGTGGCTACACTTCGACGTCTCGATCGCCCAGGTGGCCATGACGGTCGGAGCAGCCCTGCTGACGCAATATACCGGGATGCGCTGGCACAAGCTTCCATCCTTCGACCCTCTGAGCGCGATCATTTCCGCCCTGGGGCTGTGCATCTTTCTCCGCACCACCGATCTGTCTATCGTCGCGCTGACCTCCTTCCTCGCCGTTGCCAGCAAATTTGTCATCCGCTGGAAGAATAAGCACATCTTCAACCCGACCAATTTTGCGCTGATCATTGTGGTCGCGACGGGTCTCGGCTGGATCTCGCCCGGTCAATGGGGACAAGTGGCATGGTTCGGATTTCTGATCGCCTGTCTGGGCAGCCTTGTGGTCACACGCGCCGCCCGCGCCGACGTCACGCTCTCGTTTCTTGGTTTCTATGTCGGGCTGCTTGTGGCTCGCGCGGTCTGGCTCGGGGACCCGCTCACGATTCCCCTGCATCAAATCGAAAGCGGCACGTTGCTCATCTTTTCCTTTTTCATGATCACGGACCCGAAGACGACGCCGGACTCCCGCGCGGGCCGTGTCTTCTTCGCTTGCCTCGTGGCTGGTTCCGCACTCTTCGTTCAGTTTGTTTTGTTCCGTCCCCACGGCCCGCTATGGGGCCTGATCGTCTGTTCGCCGCTCGTCCCGTTGATCGACCATCTACTTCCCGGTTCTCGCTACGCTTGGTCCAAGCCTACAACCGGAGAATTCTCGTTAAGCATCTCCACCTCTGCGCTCGTTCCCTTGTCCACATCACAACAAAGGAGGATCTCATGAGGAGTCATAACACCGAGACAGATGGCTTTGGGCAGAGGGATGGGCGTGGTGCTGTTCTGGAAGTCCTGCCGCCGCAGCGAGCACTTCGTCCCTTCATCTTCTTTAAAGATCCCGGAGTTTGTGACTCTGCATCCGTGCGCGGATGGCGGCGAGCGGGCGCCATTCTCACCCACCCAGGCCCTGACGCGCGCCGAGACGCGGCTCTTACCCATGCGCGCGCAGCGGGGGACCCCACACCGGGCGGGGGGGCGAGCACAGTTGGGCTGTTCGCCGATAGGATCCGCCTCCTCTTCATTTCGTTAATCATGGTTGGTCTGGTAGTCGCATGGAGCACCACCGCCTCCGCCTTTTGCGGCTTCTACGTCGGCAAGGCCGACACCAAACTCTTCAACAAGGCCTCCGAAGTGGCGATCGCCCGCCATACCGACAAGACCGTACTCACGATGGCGAATGACTTCACCGGCGACGTGAAGGAGTTTGCACTGGTCGTCCCCGTGCCGGTCGTGCTGCAGAAGGACCAGATCCACGTCGGCAACCCGGCCGTCCTGAAACACCTGGCCGACTATTCGGCACCGAGGCTCGTCGAATACTTCGACGAGAACCCCTGCGTGAGATATGAGTCCTCGGATCGCAGGATGGACGCCATGAAAAGTCAGGCACCGGCCGCGGCGCCGAGTCGGGAGCGCGAGCGGACGCTGGGCGTGACGGTCGAGGCCCGGTACGTGGTCGGCGAGTACGACATCCTGATTCTCTCGGCCAAGGAAAGCGCGGGCCTCGAGACCTGGCTCACGGAGAACGGCTATCGCATTCCACAGGGCGCGTCGGCGGTTCTGCACAGTTATCTGAAACAGAACCTGAAATTCTTCGTCGCCAAAGTCAACCTGGGCGAGCAGGCCAAGCTGGGCTTGACCCATCTGCGTCCGTTGCAGATCGCGTTCGAGTCTGCGAAGTTCATGCTGCCGATCCGACTCGGAACAGTGAACGCGGACGGTTCTCAGGAGCTGTTCGCCTACTTCCTGACGAAACAGGGTCGCGTGGAAACCACGAACTACCGGACGGTGCGGTTGCCCGCCTCACAGGAAGTTCCGCTGTACGTCAAAGACAGGTTCGGCGACTTCTATCACGATCTCTTCAATCAACAAGTACGGCGCGAGAACGAGCGCGGGGTCTTCCTGGAATATGCCTGGGACATGACCTGGTGCGACCCCTGTGCCGCCGATCCCCTGTCGGCTGAAGAACTGCGAAACCTCGGCGTGTTCTGGCAGGACATTTCAGGGCGCTCGCCCAAGGGCATCCCCCAAGCTCAGAACGTCTTCCTGACACGATTGCACGTCCGCTACGACGCGGCCCACTTTCCTGAAGACTTGCTCTTTCAGGAAACGTCTGACCGGTCGAACTTCCAAGCCCGATACATTCTCAGGCATCCCTGGACCGGCACGGACGACTGTCAGGCCGCGGCCGCCTACCGCCAGCACCTGCGTGAGCGGTATGAGCGACAGGCCGAGACTCTGGCGACACTGACCGGCTGGAACATCGGCGACATCCGCAAGGCCATGAACATCGCCGCCATTGCCGTGCCGGAGGAAAAAGCCTGGTACCGGCGTTTGTGGAACGACTGATCGCCGGCCGGTCCGGAGGCCGCCCGGCCTCCGGGCGGGTCTGCGCCGGTACGTCGCTTTCCCAGAAAGCCTTCCAGCCACCGAAACGCTCATGCTATAGTCGGACTCGCCGAGGATTGCAGAACGCCTTTCACCTGCGAGCAGTGATGCAGAATCTGACCGCGCAACTCGAGCGATTGAAGGAGCGTCGGCGTTGATGTCGGAGGAACCACGCCGCCCGGCCTTCTCGCTTCGGCAAGTCTTCCATCCCACGGATCGCGCCGCCAGGGAGCAGGAGGCGTTTGCCCACGCGTTGAAGCTGACCTGCCTGGCGCAGGCTGACCTGACGATCATGCACGTGGGCCCCGAGGACTTCGACGACTTTCCCCGTGTCCGGCCGATGCTTCAAAAATGGGGCCTGCTGCCGGAAGGAAGCACCAAAGAGGACGTCACTAAGCTGGGTGTCCATATCAGCAAATTCCGAGCCGTGGCCGACCATGCGGCGGCGGCGATCCTCAGACAACTGACCCTGCAGCCCGCCGATCTCCTGGTGATGTCGACCCACCAGCGGGAAGGGTTGGCCCGTCTAACCCACGAGGCCGTGGCCGAACCGGTCGCGCGCGGGGCCCACGTCAAGACTCTGTTCGTTCCAGCCGGAGTCGCGGGATTCGTCTCGGCCCAGACCGGCATCACCAAGCTCGAGCGAATTCTCATTCCCGTCACCCGCCATCCAGACCCTCAACCGGCGATCGACGCCGCGACGGATCTGGCCGGTGCGCTCGGTGCGGAAAAGGTCCTGTTCGAACTCGTCTACTTGGGCGACGAAGCGACCTTTCCAAAGATCAACAAACCGACTCAGCCGGGATGGAGATGGGAACGGCTGATCGCCAAGGGCAATGCCGTGGATTGGATCGTGGCCGCCGGACAGGATTTCGACGTCGACTTGATCGTGATGACGACGGCCGGACACCAGAGTGTGATCGATATGCTCCGAGGCAGCACCACCGAGCGAGTCTTACGAGCAGTCCGTTCCCCCCTTCTCGCCATTCCCGAGTGAAGGCCTTCGCGGATGTGACCGCGCGGGCCCCGCGTTCTGTCCTCAATTACGCCCTGTGACCTGCTGCTTTGAGATCCGGGAGTAAAGCGTCCGCCCGTTCACGGCCGAGGATCGTGCGAACGATGCTTCCGTCCCTGATGATGAGAAAATTTGTGGGGAAGGCGGGCACCCGCGGTCCCGACAGAATGACGCCGGCAAGGTTGAGCGGGTCGCAGGCCGAAAGCCGGATCTCGGCCGAGTCAGTCTGGCTTCCGGCCGCCCTGCCGGCTCGAAGCGCTTCTACCGCCTCCGGCAAGGCGAACTGTTCGCCGGTAAAGCCCTCGACAAAGCGCCCGCCCCGGACCTCGCCCTTCAACTCCATGCGCCGGTAGGCCACGAGAAAATCCCGCCAGGCGGTGACCAGGGATTCCCGCATGAGGAGATCCCGAAACACGATGCCGTACCGACGGAGCAACTGACGGGCAACGCGCTCGTTCTGGCAGTGGTGAGTACTGAGCCCTGAGTGCTGAGTTGAGGCCGAAAGCCCGACAGCTGAGGGCTGAGGGCCGATGGCGACCTGTCTTGCCGGCCGGAGGAGCGACCAGCGGCCTGCCGCATGGCGGGGTCTTCGGCTTCGCTCGCGCCCTTCCGCGCGGCGGCGGTGCGGATCCATCAGGGCACGTAGATTGTCGAATCCATCGGCGGTAACCACCCCGGCCGCCGCAAGTTCCCAGAGTCCCTCCTCGACTTCCGCCGGCAAATGGCGGCTCATGCGGACGAGATCGGCAAAGAAACAGGCCCCTCGCTCGGCAAGCAGGCGGCGCAGGTCCCGGGCCAGCGCGCTCACGCCCGCGAAGGGATCCGGTGCGGTCGTTTCTTCCTGAGACACCTCCAGCAGCCACTCGGTGTCGTCCCGAGGGAAAAGGCTGATCGAAGCGAGTTTGGTCGGAACGATCCGCCGAACCCGTCCCTGCTCCGGTGCCGCGCCGAGCCTCGGCGCGAGTCGTGGGTGGAGGGACAACCTGCCCCAACTGACCGCGCCGCTCAGGCAGAGCCGATCCAACAGAACCGGTTCATACTTGGCCATGCGCACGCGCAACAGATGCGGCTCCCATGACGAGGCCGCCGCTTCGAAGCCGGCCAGCTGCCTGACGGTCTCGAGAAGTCCCGCTTCTCCGTGTCGGCGAGCGCCTCCGCCGACATGCTGCCATTGCAGAAGAAACCGCATGAACTCCGCCGCCGTCACCGGCTGCACCTCCTTGCGAAGTCTGCCCACCGTGAGCCGATGGATGCGGGCCAGAAGGCGTCGATGGCACCACTCCGGCGCGTCTAGAACCTCACCGGAGAGTACTGAGTCTTGAGTGGTGCGTGCTGACTTCGAGCGAAAGCGGCCGCGGAGGACCTGTCCTTGGCCTTCCAGCCGGAGCATGGCGCTCTCCACGTCCTTGGGTAAAAGCAGCAGCCGATCAGCCAATTCCTTCGTCGTCGTCGGGCCGATGCTTTCCATCCAGCCAAGGACAATGGTATCCAGCGTCGCCTCATCTCCGTGGACAGACAACCGTTCCATCCTCTCCCGATTCTCTCCGGCAACCCACCCACCGACCTGTTGTTGTGGACCCGCTCCGCCAGACCCCGTCCCTTCCAGAACCAACACGACGGCTCGGCCATCCTGCACCAATGTGGGGAGCAGGGCGCCCCACTGTTCCGACGTCTGCTTCGGAACCCAGACAAGCGTCAGCAGTGCGTCGTGCAGTTCGTCGGCATCACGCACAATCGGCCAGGATTCCCGCGCCACCTCTTCGATCGCCGATTGGTCGAGCGCTCCGACATCCGAGGCGAGATCGACCGGCAGGGTTCGACGCAATTCGACGGCCCTGGCTCTCCGTTCTTCCAATGGAGCATCGTCCAGAAAGGCGTAGGGATTGGCGTTCAGGATCTCATGAGAAAACGGCGAGGGCGACGGCGTCTCGACCGCCACGCAGGCGATCCGCCCTGCTTCGACGCCCTGCAACAATTCGATCAACCCATCGATATCCATCGCTTCGCTCAGGCAGTCTCGCAACGTCTCCTGCACGAGCGGATGATCGGGAATCTGCCTCGTCCGTTCTCCGATCATGTTGTCCTGACAAGCCATGGCATCGGGAAATACCGCGCCCAGGAGGTCCTCAGCCCTCATCCGTTGGATCTGAGGCGGCACCTTCTTCCCTTTCGCGAATCGCAGCAGCGCCAGAGAGCGGGACGCATTCCACCTCCAGCGTGTGGCGAACATCGGCGCAGCCAGAACCGCTTGGATGAGCACGTCCCGGACCGTGTTCGAATTGAGGAATGCGAATACCGACTCCAGCGGAAAACTGTGCTTTTCGCCCAGTGAGATCACGAGGCCGTTGTCCGTGGCCGCGGCCTGCAGCTCGAAGTCGAACGTGACGCAGAAACGTTTGCGGAGCGCGAGTCCCCAGGCGCGATTGATCCGTCCGCCGAAGGGTGCATGGAGGACCAACTGCATACCGCCGCTCTCGTCGAAGAACCGTTCCGCGACGATCGTATCTTGGGTCGGGACCACGCCCAGACTCGCCCGACCCGCCGTGACGTACTCCATCGCTTGCTCCGCGCCGCGTACGTCGAGGCCGCATTCGTGTTTGAGAAAAGACAGTGCTGAGTGCTGAGGCCTGAGTGCTGAGCGTGGAGAATCAGGAGAATCGGCTCGCTCAACGATGGCGTGTCGAAGCCGCGCAACTTCGGCCGAGAGCTCGGCGGTGCGTGATGGTGCTTCGCCCCGCCAGAACGGAATATTCGGCGGCGCGCCCTGGGCGTCCTCCACGCGGACCTTGCCCAGCTCGACACCCTTGATCCGCCAGGACGCGTTGCCGAGGAGCATGATATCGCCTGCCAAGCTTTCGACCGCGAAATCCTCATCGACGGATCCGACGACTGTTCCAGACGGTTCGGCAACCACGGCATAATTGGCCGTATCGGGTATCGCTCCGCCGGACGTGATGGCGGCAAGGCGCGCCCCGCGCCGTCCCTTGATCCGGTGATTGATCCGGTCGTGATAGAGATAGGCCTGTCCCCTCCCTCGTTGAGTCGAAATGCCGTCGGCCAGCATGCGCACGACCGCGTCGAACGTTCGCCGTTCGAGCGTGCGATACGGGCCGGCTCGGCGGACCAGCGCCAGCAGCTCGTCTACGGTCCAGGTTTGCGTTGCAGCCGCCGCGACGAGCTGTTGAGCCAGAATGTCGACCGGCGCTTCCGGCACCTCGATCCGGTCCAACGCGCCGCCTCTGACCGCTCTGACGACCGCGGCGCATTCCAGCAGATCGTCGCGGGTGGTCGCGAAGAGACGCCCCTTGGGGACGGCTTTGACCCAGTGCCCGGCGCGGCCGATACGCTGCAGGCCCGTCGCAATTGCGCGCGGAGAGCCGATTTGACACACGAGATCCACCGTCCCGACGTCGATTCCCAGCTCCAGCGAGGCGGTCGCGACCACGACGCGAGTCTTGCCGGACTTCAGCCGCTCTTCCGCCGACAAGCGGATCTGCCGCGATAGGCTCCCATGATGCGCGGCCACCGCCTCCGGCCCCAGATCCTGAAGCCGCTCTTCCAGATGGTGCGAGACGCGCTCCGCCAGTCGCCTGGTGTTGACGAAGACGAGCGTCGATCTGTGCTCCCGCACCAGGGTCGCGATCCGGTCATAGATATCCGACCACAGGGCATTGGTCGCCACGCCGCTCAATTCGTCCTTCGGCACCTCCACTGCTATGTCCATGGTTCGCCGGTGGCCGACGTCGATCACGGTCGGCAGGGGGCGATCTCCGACCAGATATCGCGCGACCGTTTCGATCGGCCGCTGGGTCGCGGACAACCCGATGCGCTGCGGAGACCGCGACGTCAGCGCCTCCAGGCGCTCCAACGACAGGGCCAGGTGGGCGCCGCGCTTATTTGGTGCCACCGCATGGATCTCGTCCACAATGACCGTACGCACTGTCTGCAGCAATCGGCGGCTCTTCTCGGCCGTCAATAGGATAAACAGCGATTCGGGAGTCGTGACCAGAATGTGCGGGGGATGCTTGAGCATCTGCTGCCGATCCGCCATCGGGGTATCGCCGGTTCGCACCAGCACGCGCAGCTCCGGCAGCAAGAGCCCGGCTTCCAGCGCGGCCTGGCCGATGTCGGCCAAAGGCCGCTGGAGATTCTTCTGCACGTCGTTGCTCAACGCCTTCAGCGGAGACACATAGAGCACCTCGGTACGGTCCTCGAGTTCCCGGGCGACGGCCTGCGTGAAGAGCCGGTCAATGCAGGACAGGAAGGCTGCGAACGTCTTGCCGGAACCGGTCGGCGCCGCGATCAACGCATGCTGTCCGGACTGGATGGCAGGCCACGCCTCCGTCTGCACGTCGGTCGGCACGCCGACCGACGCGGCAAACCACTGGGCGATGAGGGGATGGAAGCGAGACAGCGGCATGGCGCGCTGATGCTACCATGCCATGGAAACGGGCTCTAGAGGCTATGGCATGGCGCGGATGTAGATCTGGCTGTTGCCGGGAGGCGGACTAGTCAAATTGGTTGCGGACGAGGCAAACGCTGTGAATTGGCCGTTCCCGTTGACGGAGGGACTGATGGTGGTCCCGGCTCCGCTGTTCGCGGGATTTCCCGCATCATCTCTTGACACTAACGATGTCTGCTCGGTTCCGGCGCAACCGGCGGCGGCGAGAGGGCCTCGCCCATATATTTGATTTGCGGCGGAGCCTAAATTCGCGGCTGCCGAGGCGAAAGCAACAAAACATCCGTCGTCGCTGATTGACGGCGAATCGCTTGGATTGTCTCCGGCCACTGAAGGGACGGAGTTATCCTTGGAGACCAGAATGGTTTGGTTGCCTTGCGTATCACGAAGGTAGATTTGTGTGCCGGTCGCTCCGAAATTCGTCGCGGTGGAACGGAACGCAATAAATTGCCCATTCCCGCTTACGGACGGCTTCGTATTCGTCGATCCAGCGCTGGCCGGATTGCCCGCACTATTGCTCGACACCAAGAACGTCTGTTCTATTCCAGCGCAACCGGCAACGGCGAGAGGACCTCTACTGAGTACCTGATTCGCGGGAGCGCCTAAGTTCGTCGAGGCGGAACTGAATGCCACGAAGCACCCGTCGCTGCTGATGGAAGGGGTTGCGCTATTCCCGTTTCCAGGGATGGGGGTTGGATTCGTATTGTCCTTCGATACGAGAATGGTTTGCCCGTTAGGGAAGGGGCCGCTGGCCAGTGTGTCATGGACATAGACCTGTTCGCCGGAGGCACCCAAATTCGTGGCATCGGAAACAAAGGCAATGAACTGCCCATTCCCGCTGATCGCCGGAGATGCCATTGTGGCTCCCCCGCTAGCAGGATTCCCGGAGTTATCTCTTGAAACAAGGCTCGTCACGCCGAGTTGGAGGTCGAACAGATAGATCTGGCTCCCGGTGACGGACGGGCTTCCAGCCGGCAAGAGGTTCGTGGCGGCGGAAACGAATGCGACAAATTGACCGTCACCGCTGATTGCCGGTGTCGAGCTCGGACCATTTCCGCCTGTCGGAGAAGACACGGTTCCGCTTCTTGAGATCAGAGTCGTCTGATTGGTCTGCCAGTCATGGACATAAACCTGACTGCCCACGCCTCCTGAGTTGAGATTGCCCGCCAGAGAAGCAAATGCAACAAATCGCCCATCATCACTGATAGACGGCGAGCTACTGAGGCCATTGCCAGGTACGGGAGGTGTATTATTGTCGACAGACAGTATGTCCGTTCTCGGATGTACGGCAAACGATACCGGCCCGGTGGCTGTGTTCCCGTTGCCGTCCCGTACTGTGAACGTCGCCGTGGAGTTCCCGGCCGTGGTCGGAGTCCCGGTGATCGCACCGGTGGATGGATTAATGGGACCAAGACCTGCCGGCAGAGCCCCCCCGAAGAGCGACCAGGTAAACGGCGCCGTCCCACCGGTCGTCGCGAGCGTGGCTGAATAAGGATTCCCGACCACCCCAAATGGCGCGGTCGTCGTGGTGATCACAAACGATCCACTGCCACCGCCGGAGCCTCCGCCCCCGTTGCCCGGGCAGCCGTCGAGCGAGAGGAGGAGAACCAGGAGAAGCAGGACGTACTTGCGGTGATTCATGGCCATCTCATTTCGATATCGGGCAATTTCCTCGCGGGTTGTGCAATTATACGTCCGGATGAATCGAATCCCGAATACGTAGTACAACGTATCACCTAGTGGTTGGTTCACCAAGAAAATAACAGATCCATGTCACATTCGGTCGTCATTGCGGGCTCCGGCTATACCGGGCGCTATCTGGCCGAGGCTTTGACGAAAGCCTCTCGTCAATTTTTCGCCACGAGTCGAGATCCGGACAGAAATCTTCCTCATCTCCGCAGCGAGCAGCGACTTCGGTTTGATCTGTTACAGCCGGAGACATGGCAGAATATTCCGCAGAGGGCGGATCTTGTCTGGTGTTTTCCCGCAGCGCCGCTTGAAGCCGTCAAGACCTGCGCGGAAGCCGTGAAGGCATCGTCACGCCGGCTTGTGGTGCTCGGCAGCACATCGGCCTACGACGTGATGGAATCACAACAGTATCCGCCGCCATGGTTGGACGAGACCGCGGCGATCGATCGAACCAAGCCTCGCGTACAAGGCGAGGAGTATCTGCGGCAGGCCGGCGGCGCGATCCTGCTGCGGATTGCGGGAATATACGGCCCTGGCCGGGACCCGCTGGAATGGATCAAGAACGGTCGCGTCGGTCCTTCACGCAGGTACGTCAATCTCATTCACGTGGAAGATCTCGCCGGGATTGTCCTTGCGGCGCTGGAGCGAGGCAGGTCCGGCGAGACCTATAACGTCAGCGACGGCACCCCCAGGACGTGGGTTGAGATTGGCAGGACCGTCGAAGACCGCTGGAAGGTACGGGCGCCGACTTCGATGCAGAATCATGGGCCGGGAAAGCGGATCGACACAAGGAAGCTCATCCAGGAGCTTCAGCCGCAGTTGTTTCACTCGAACCTGTACGAAGCGCTTGCGGCTTTACCGCGTAGCTAACCCGGCTTGTTTAGATTCACCGTCCGCTAGCGAAGTAGGGCCATGACGGCTAGACACACCAGCAGATTATTGATGGCATGCGCCAGAATCCCCGGCAGCAGGCTTCCAGTTCTTTCATAGATCCAGGCCCAGAGCACGCCGCTCCAGCAGACGCTGACGAGCCCCAGCGCCCCATAGCCATGGGCGATGCCGAAAATTCCTGCACTGATGAGCGCAGCAGGAAGGAAGCGGAACTTCCGGCGCAGGATTGCAAACAGCAATCCTCTGAACGCCAGTTCCTCGAAGATCGGGGCAAACACCACATATTCAATCAAGCTGATGAAGGTTTGGGCCGGTGATCCCCACACCAGGTCTGCGTCGAACCACTCGGTCCAATGACTCGTCCATTGCCAGCGCTCCGCCAGACGATCCATCACCCATTCGCCCCAGAGTCCTGCCGCCACCACCGCGGCCACCGCGGCGGTGAGACGCCCGATCCGGCTCCAAGGGACATCGAGACCGAAGCCCTCATCGAAGCTCAGCCCCGACGGACGGAATAAATGGTAATAGGCCAGCAGCAGGAGCGGAACATTGGACATCGGGATGGCCAACGCCCGAAGCGTCGCATTCTCAGGCGGCATGTAGAAGAGAAACGCCGCCGTGAGCAACGCTCCAAGAGCCCCGCCCCGGAGAAGTACTGCAGTTCCGACTCCCCCCGGCCATGGCGGAGGGACGCCGATCGAATGGAGCCTGATCGGGGCTGATCCCGCCTTGCGGGCCAGCCACAGGCGGATCAGCACGACCGTGCCGACGAGCATCGCCAGCAGCTCGACGAGCGTAAGCTTCCAGGAAAGAAGGAACATGCGGTCGGCTCGAGCGATGCTCGTGGCCTGAATCGAGGCGACGAGCGCGTGATTGCCCGCATGCCTCGCCAGCCGTTCGGCCAGGCGATCATAAAACCAGCCGGCCGGAAGCCACTCAGCCGCCTCGGCCTGAAACCGCTCGAGCGTCTCCCGATCGGGCGTCGTTCCCTCGGCGTATGCGGCGCGGATCAATCCGGCCAACCGTGGGAACGGATCGCCCAGACGGTCCCATTCGTGTGCCGAGAGCAGCGCCTGCGACACTTGTGCCGACTCAGCCTGCAGGACGGCGAGTTGGAGCGGCACCACCGGAGCCTCCGAGACCTGCGCCAACTCGCGATACCAGGCGATGGCCTGCAGCCTCTCGGACTCGCTATCTCCGGTGATCCAGGCCAGCACGAGCTGTTTCCAGGCCGGCGCGCGGCGGAGCCCCTCCTGCGCATCCATCGTCCGACTCACCATCCGAGCAAGCGCAGTTTCCGGCGCGTCCATCCGCTCGAGTTTTGGAATCGAGAGGGACAGCCACAGGACCGAGGTCAAGGCCAATACCAAGAAGACCGCCGCCAGCACGCTGATCACGGGAGAAAATCGATGGGGATACTCCCCCACGGGAGCGGGAGCATCGATGGCGCACCACCAGGAAGGCGTGTCGCGCAGCGGAGACGAAGCCGGAATGTTCGACGGGGTGTCCATCGCGGTTCGACTATACCATGGGCATTTTTCAGCCAGAAACCCCTCGGAATAGTTACGGGATCACTTCGACCCTGCACGTTTCCCATGGCCTCGGACTTCGAAACTTCGCTATACTGCCGCTCGTCAATATCCCATCGTCGGAGAGTCGGATGGATACTCGTGAATTCATACCGCCCAGGCGGCTGCTGCTCGGCCCCGGACCGAGTCAGGTCCATCCCCGTGTCCTCCGCGCCATGTCCACCCCCTTGATCGGCCACCTTGATCCGGCCTTCCTGACCTTGATGAACGACGTTCAATCGTTGCTACGGAGCACGTTCCACACCGACAACCGCTTCACCATCGCCATATCGGGAACAGGATCGGCCGGCATGGAGGCTGCCATCGTCAATGCCGTGGAGCCGGGCGAGACGGTCTTGGTGGGCGTCAACGGGGTGTTCGGCACGAGGTTGGCCGAGGTCGCGGAACGTTGCGGAGGGAAGACAATTCGAATCGAAGCCCCCTGGGGCAGCGCGATCGATCCGCAGGCCGTGGAGCAGGCGCTTCGCCGGTCCGGACCGGTCAAAGCCATCGCCCTGGTGCATGCGGAGACCTCGACCGGGGTCCGACAGCCCCTCGAGACCATCGCGCAGCTGGCTCGGCAACATGATGCCTTGCTGATCGTGGACGCCGTGACATCGCTGGGAGGGATTCCAGTGGATGTCGATGCCGTCGGAATCGACATCTGCTACAGCGCCACGCAGAAATGCCTGAGTTGTCCTCCCGGCTTGGCGCCGTTCACCATGAGCGAACGCGCCTTGACCGCCATCACACGCCGCCGCACCCCTTGTCAGAGCTGGTACCTCGACATGAAGCTCGTGGCCGGATATTGGACCGAAGGAACCAGAACCTATCATCACACCGCACCGGTCTCGATGCTGTACGCGCTACGGGAGGCCCTGCGCCTCGTCGAGGAAGAAGGGCTTGCTGCCCGCTTTGCGCGGCATCACTTGAACAGCGACGCGTTGACGACCGGACTCTTCGAGTTGGGCTTGACCCCTCTAGCTCAAGCCGGCCAGCGGCTTCCGATGCTCGCTTGCGTCACCGTGCCGAACATCATCCCCGAAGCGGAGGCACGTGCCCACCTGTTGACCCGCTACGGCATCGAAATCGGCGGAGGGCTCGGCCCTCTCAAGGGCAAGATATGGCGCATCGGGCTCATGGGAGAGTCCTCGACCGAAGCCCATGTCCTGCGCCTGCTGAATGCCTTGGAAGAATTGTTCATCGAAGGCGGCTGGTTCACGACGCCCGGCCTGGCGGTCGGAGCGGCGTCCCGGATCTACAGCCGCGGAAATCCTTAACCTGGGAGGGCCATTATCCATGTCGGACAACAAGCCCTTGTTGTGGGTGCTCGGCGGCGGAGCCTTTGCGTTCGTCGCTGTCACCGCCTATTGGATTTTCGCCCTGACGCTGGCGAATCATATGAAATTCGACCTGGTCCCGCCGGATAAGGCCTCCTCCTACATTCATGCGCTGATCGAAGCGAACCGGAAGAACTATACGGAAAATGTGGTCAACAAGCTCCACGCCGCCGGTATCGCGGAGGCGATTGAGCATTGGAAGGATGAACGAGGCGTCCCGTTGCCCGCACAGTTTCTGCTTGAGACCGGCCGGCTGGTCGCCCAGAAGGATCTCAAGTTTTCGTTCCGACTCGCCAGCCTGACGCCGATCTACGCCTGGAACGGGGCCAATACCGACTTCGAGCGGAGAGGGCTCGACGCCGTGGCAAAAGATCCTGAGAAACCGTTCCAGGGGTTCGTCAAGCTGGAGGGTGGACGGTTCTACCAATCCATCTATCCGGACTACGCGGTCAATCAGTCCTGCGTCACGTGCCACAATCAACACCCCAACAGCCCCCGTCGCGACTTCAAGGTCGGCGATGTAATGGGCGGCATCATCATCACCCTTCCGATCGACGCACCATGACCGGGATCCTTGCTATTCGCTCCGCCAGAGTGATCGAGGGAACCGGGCGTCTATCGGACAAGGCGACGGTCGTCGTTCGGGGTGACCGTATCGCCGCCGTGGGTGGCCATCGGGACCTGTCCGTTCCTCGGGGAGCCCGCATCATCGACGGCCGCGGGCTGACGGTGCTGCCGGGCTTGATCGACTGTCACGTCCACTTATGCCTTGGAAGCGAAGCGGATGTCGTGGCAGCCGTCGAACAGGATAGCCCCTCGCTCACGCTGCTGAAAGCGGCACGCCGCGCCAGGCAGACCATCGAGGCAGGCATCACAACGGTCCGGGATGTGGGATCCCGGGACCATTCGATCTTTGCCCTGCAACGGGCCATCGATGCGGGAATTCTTCCAGGTCCTCGAATCGTCGGGTCGGGGCTCGCGATCTGCATGATCGGAGGCCATGCTCGCTTCATCGGCAGAGAAGTCGAGGGAGAGGATCAGGTGCGCGCCGTCGCGCGCGAACAGCTCGCCGCCGGGGCCGGAGTTATCAAGGTCATCGCCTCAGGCGGAGTCCTGACCCCCGGCACCTCGCCGGATCTCGCGCAAATGACTGAACGAGAGCTCATGGCCGCCGTGACGGTTGCCAGGGAAGCCGGCAAGAAGGTGGCGGCCCACGCCCACGGCGCCTCAGGCATGAGGAACGCCATCCGGGCCGGCGTCCATTCGATCGAGCATGCCACGCTGCTCGACGAAGAGACCGTCGGCCTCATGCAAGAGCACGGCGTCTTCGCCGTCCCGACCCTCTCCGCCCTGGCGACTACCGCGGCCTGCCGCCGCGGCTGCGGGATTCCGGACAGTGTGTTGGACAAGGCCAGAGCGATGACGAAGCGGCATCAGCGGAGCTTCAGAACCGCCCTTCGCCACGGTCTTCTCATTGCCATGGGCACGGATGCCGGCACGCCGTTCAATTTTCATGGAGACAACGCGCAGGAGCTGGAGCGCATGGTGTCGCTCGGCATGAGCCCGATGGAGGCGATTGTCGCGACGACCTCCGCCGCCGCGCGCTTGATCGGCATTCAGGATTCGGTGGGAGCGATTCAGAGAGGCCGGCAGGCCGATCTCCTGCTGGTTGACGGCAACCCGCTCAAGCGGATCGGGGTGCTCTGCGAGCCGGATCGGATTGTCGGCGTGATGAAGGGAGGACAATTCGTTTCAGGCGCTCTTGCACAAGAGTGAGTTCTGAAGTCCCGGCACTCAAAACCCAACACTCGCCACTATTTTTAGCGTCGTTCATAGAATAATTCCAGCGCCGAGGCGTAGCCGTGGATGCGCCCTCTGCGGATCATCGCGCCGAGCCCTTTGCGGAGTGCGCGAACGCCCGGCTCATCGTGTTTCCCGACCACCCCTTGCGAGACCATCATCTGCGTGGCCACCTCGACCAGGCGCTCCGCGCGACCCGCCATATCGTCGGTGATGAATTCCTCCATGATTTCGGCCGCGCGCGCGTGGACGATCGTTTCCTTGAACGAATCGTATCCTTGATCGGCCACCGTCTGTTCCCGGATCACCGCGAGCTCGTCCTTGATTCGGCGGACATTCTTCATGAGGACCGCAAAGAGTTCCTTTCGTCCCTCGTCGTAGAGCTTTTTTTCCATCTCGTCGAGAATGACGGCCGTGTCGACGACATCGTCCCTGAGCTCGTCGCCCCAGTGCAGCCGATCGTAGCTCCGCCGCTTTTCGGGGTCGCCGACGATTTCATAGGCTGAATTAATCTCACGGATCTTGGCTTCTGCCTCTTTGCTGTCGGGATTCCGGTCTGGATGATGTTCGAAGACGAGTTTCCGGTAGGCCTTCTTGATCGTCTCATTGGAAGCCTCGCGGCTGACGCCCAGAATTCGGTAATAGTCGACGCGCATCGCCTTCGACTATAGCAGGATGGGGAAAATCTCTTCCAGCAGCCTGATCACATCCGGCTCCTCTGGTCGAACGCGAAGCCTTGTACGCTGAGGCGTCGGCAGCCGTCCACAAACGGAACATTCGGCGGTCCATCCCGGAGCCGCCTGGCAATCCGACCCTTGACTTCATGCGTCACGTGCTTATTTCTCCTCACTATGGACACGCAAACGACTGGCGAATTCCTGACCCATGACGAGAAGAAGGCGGCGGAGGCGGCATTTACGGGCCGCCCGTTCAACCCCATCTGGTCCGCAAAAGCCCGCACCGTCTATGACGGCATCGTGAAGGCGTTGCCTCCGATGTCCGAGGGCGAGACCGACCGCCCCACAGGCCATTACCTATCAGCAGCGGTCGACAGCGCCGCGCAGCGCACAGCCGACCCCGAAGCAGCATCTCCCCAGCCGGAGTCTTCCCAACAGGGGGAACCGGCACAGGAACTCGAGTCTGCTGTCTTGCCCGAAGGAATTCCCTTTGCACAGGCTCTCGAAGCAGGTACTCTCATCGATGTGACGCCCGCTGCCAAGCAATTGGGATTTTCCTTCGCGGTCAACCTGACGCGCACCCTGTGGAATACCGGGATCGCGCCCAACGGGATCACGACTCAGGAAGAACAGTCCGCACGGCTGAGAGACGTGCTTATGGCATTGCGGCTCCGCCTGGCTGCTCATGCGACCATTTCTCCTTTGATCGACTTTCCCGCGATGTTGACGATTCCGCCCAACACCGTACCGCAACCGGTTCCGCTGTTCGCGCTGCTTCAGCGGGACAGCCAGGACGGGATGATGATCACGGTGCTGTTGCCGAATGAAGTCTCAACCACCATCATTCCGATGGGCTGAGCAGCACCGAGCCCCTTTGTCTCCCCCTCGCAGGGAGACGGTCCCATTCAAGGGTGTGTCAGCCGATTGACCGCGCGAGCTGTCTTCCTCTGGTCGCCATCACTCCTGCCATGAACAAGGCGCAGGGTACCCACACCCAGACACATTCGCTTATCAGTACGTTCACTCCGTGCGCACCGAGGAGATCCCAAAGCGACATGGAGGCAACCTGAATGGGTCGGAAGGGGAAGAAGTACCGGGTCGGATCGAAAGGAGATAGAAAGGCCACGCCCAACCCACCATCGGTTATCGCGTCAAGCAGCCCGTGCGAGACGGTCGAGACAAACAAGAAACACCAGAGACGAATGAGACTGATGTCCTTCCCGCGCTCGGTCAGTCCGACGAGCAGCCAACTCAGCAGCATCGCGAACAGAATGGAATGAGTCAGACCTCGATGCCCCCACAGCGAACCATAGGGAAGCCCGGTCCAGAAACCGATTGCATCCAAGTCCGGCGCTTCCGCGCAGAAGATCCCGAGCGCCCAGTACCGAAGAGGGATGCGCGGGATCCGGAGCCCTACCGCCGCAGCAACCGCCACAACCGCATGAGTGATGGGGGATGCCATGGGAAGCAATCTGGTCTCCGGTGAACAGTCAAGTCAAGCCTGTGCCTCCGCCTGAGTTGAATGCCGACGGCAGCAACCAGGCGGCTCTCCGCTCACCGTGCCCATTGCAGCAAGCCGCATCGAGGTGTAAGGTAAAATCCGGCTGCGGACTTGACTTGCGACCGGGACTTACCGGAGGGAGCGGCCAATGACATCCAGATTGAAGGTTTCTGTCTCCATCGCATGGACTGCGCTGGGTCTCTCAGCGCTGGCGCTCGTCCTGTCGGCGGGGTGTCACCGTGCCCCATTCGATCCGACTCCCGTCGTCCCCGCAAGTTCCACCCTCCCCTATTCGGCCAAGGTAAAGGTCAGCGAAGTCGGAACCTTTGAAGTCGAACCGGGGGCGAGCATGGATGCGGACCCGCAACTGCAGAGCCGGGTGAGCCGCGCGACCGGGCCGTTGCTGTCCACCAACGATCCGACCGATTGGGAACGCACGACCGTCAAGTATCTGACGACGAGAAAAACCTTTCGGAGCGTCATGCACGAAGGGACGGCGGATTTGGATCTGACGCTCCGCATCAACATGTATATCGACCCCAGCGTGGCTTCCGATTTCAGTCACGTCTATCTTGCCGTGACGGATGCCACTCTCAGCGATCCTCGAACCGGCCGATCCTTGATGCGGTATTCCGGATTCGGAAAGATGCCGGGTGACAAGAAGGACAAGGCAGCGATGGAACGAGCCCTTCATGCCGCATTTCGCGACTTATTCGGCAAGATGGAAAGCGACAAGCGGCTGTTGACGCTCTAGACGCGGCGGCCGGTACTTCGAGCCGACCGTTCCGGCCATCGTTCATCCCGCGGATTGCAAGACCAGACGGGTGACCAACCGCTGCTCCTCGGCCACCGACCTTACCGTCCCGTCGATCCGCGCATTCAACAGACGATCCAGGATGATCTTAAATCGGGGACCGGGCTTGAGTCCCAGCTTCTTGAGGTCGCTTCCACGGACGGTCGTTTCAACATGACGATCGCTTCGAAGATAGCGGAGGAGACGCTGTCTCACCCGGCCTGCTGTCTGACGGTCTACCGACGCTCGTGCCTTGGCGACAAGCAACACGAGCGCCTCGTCCGGCAGCCCCGTCAGACGGCGGTACACCTGGGACGGCAGGATCCGGTCACCCGACAGGTCCTTCAGCACCTGCGAGGTGAGAGCACCTGCGTAGGACAACGCCAAAGCCTGCGCCGAGGAGAGCTGCAGACGTTGTGCAACCAGTCGAATCACCGACGGACCCGACTGTGAAAGCAGCGCCATCAGGCGGAGCGTCGGCACGTCCACGGATTGCTGACCTCCTTGTGCTCCCCACCACATCAGCGCAGCAGAGACGGACTCCAGCACCTGCCTACTCGTTTTACTGTACCGCAGCCTGGGATGAAGAAATCTCAAGAGTTTCAGGCTGACCAACCGTTCCACCACCTGGCTGGACCGTCGCTCGCCGAGCAGGAGAAATATTTCGTTCCGAAGGCGAGGGCCGGATAGACGCTTCACGAGATCCATAGCGGCTGCCGCAGCGAGTTGACGCCTGCTTCCGGGTTCAATGGCGAAGCCGAACCGTTCTGCAAACCGGATGGCGCGGAAAATGCGGGTCGGGTCATCTTGAAAACTTCCCTCGTGGAGAACCCGGATCCGCTTGGCTCTGAGATCCTGGACACCTCCGAACGGATCCTCTAACCGCCCGAACGTACCGGCATTCAATCCAATCGCCATGGCGTTGATCGTAAAATCCCGGCGATACAGGTCATCCCGCAGGGCCGCCGGCTCAATCGACGGCAGCGCAGCTGCATGAACATAGGATTCCCGGCGGGTGGAGGCGACGTCGAGCTTCAACCCGTTCGACAATCGTAATCGGGCGGTCGCGAATTTCTCAAAGAACGTCGCTGTGGCGCGATACCGTCGACAGACGAGGCGGGCGAACGCGAGCCCGTCACCTTCTACGGTCAGATCGAAATCCAGGTTATGGCGATGTAACAGCAGATCTCGGACCACTCCGCCCACCAGATACAGCGCCACGCGCTGTTCGTCTGCCATCCTTCCAAGACCACGGAGCAAGGAACGGTGCTCGTGCGAAAGCTTCCGGAGCAGACCGGCAGGATGGGATTCACAACGGACCGGACGACGGGGTCTCACATTGGTCTCCAGGACAGTATCTGATCTTACTTGGAGACGCCCCCCAGTTTCGGTGCACCGTCCCCTTTGCTCGTCCGATCCGGCGGCGGTCCTCCCGGCTTGACCACTCCAGCCGTTGCTTCTTGCTTGGCCTCGGCCCGCATCTGCTGTCGAACGTGCTGTGCCTGGGTGACGACATGTCCGAGGTCGATGCCGAACTCGTTCGCCATGGTTCCCCATCTGATCCTGTTGCCGCGTCGATCGCTCACTTTTGAAAGTGCGACTCCCACCGATGGGAAACCCTTGGCATCCCGCTTGGTCAGTTCCTGTGCGAATGCGAGTCGAATGCCGATTTCTCCCCACCCCACCTTGGCCTGCCGCAATTGCTCGACAACGTCCTTCTCCACGTCAAACTGCCGGGCCATGGCTTCGGCATGGCTGGTCGGGTTCCGCCCAGCAGCATCCTCATCCATCTCCTGCTGGGTCACCTGAATCTTCACATCGTCCGAGGCAGGGGGCAGAAGTTGCGCGGCCACGGGACCGGTTCCCAACATACCCACACCGACCAGCACCCACGCCGCAGGTCGCATAATTCGCCCTCCTTCTCAAAAGATCCGATCGAACCGCCGCTTCGCAGACTGATTCCGGAGCACCCGTTCCCGCTCCCATCGCGTTCACGAGTTCGGGAGAACATACCTGGTTTCGACTCCGGATCGAAACCAGTCAGGCACTGCCTCACAAGCACCGGTCTGTGCGTGCCGCACCCCATGCCGTTCGGTCCAGACGGTCATATTTGCACAGTTTCTTGCCGTTTTTTCTCTGAGGACGACCTGTCCAATGACTTCAGCTTCGACATCTCATCAGAACTCTCTGTATTTCCAATGTCGAAGAAGAGAGCAGGCCTGGGCACGTGCCTTGCTGGCGCTGTGTCTTTGTGCTGAATAATCATTGTCTTAAGGAGGTTTCCATGATCAAGACAGACAAGACGATTCTGCTCTCCATGTTGGCGGCAACAACGGCCATCGTCCTCCTTGCCGCAGGAACGGCCTCAGCCAAGAATTCCAAGAAATCGCAATCCTACTCGTCTGCCGCGGCAGCCGCCTCGTCCATGGGAGCGGTCCCACAAACGCAGGAGGCGCCCAAGCCCGGACGACACGATGAAAAGCCCGGTCCAGCCTGGAAGACCATCGGCGGGACCGTTAGGCAGATCGAGGGTAATGCCTATACGGTCGAGGACTATGAAGGCAACCAGGTCAAGCTCTACGTCGGGCAGGGGACCAAGCAGATCAAGCAAAAGAAAATCGGGGATACTGTTCGGGCAGAAATTACCCGGGGTGGGTTCGCCAACTCCATTCAATAACTTCCCGAAGGGTCCGTGTACCCGCGCGGACCTACCCGTATCCGGAAGAGGCCGATCCTTGCCAGGTCGGCCTCTTCGTTTTCCTTCAGTCTCGACGACTCATCGTCCGTAGCGTCGAAATTCAATGTCGCCGTAGAAGGCCACGGCCCGTTCCCTGGTATTGTCTGTGTCGGTCATGATCGCTACCCCGTTGATCAGAGAGGGCTCTCCGCCGAAAGCCCTCTTGTAATCTTCATAGATATTTCGCTCCTCCTCAGCCCACTGCCCAACTTTCTCCTGTCCGCTTTCGACTACAATCATTTGAGCAAAATCGGTATAGGCGTTCGAAACGATGCTCTCAATGGGAGTTCTGGTTTCCCAGATATAGTTCAACGCCGCGATGGGAACATCCCCGAAAATGGCTTTCGCAGCCATGTATTTGAGTCTTCTTGAAAAGCCGATCTTGTCGGGGTCATAGGCAAAAGTGATGTAGAGTCTGGCCGGATAATCATCGCCTTGCTTGCGCGCAACATCGCTCTTTTTCAGCAGATTCTCGACTTTCCAACTCCACCTCACCATCGGAAACTCTTTCGGATCGATCGTGACCTGTTTGACCAAACCCGAAGCCGCCGCCTCGCTGACAGCCTTCACGACGACTTTCTCGCCGTCGCCCACCACTTCGTAGACCGTGTGGCGGAGAATCTTCTCGAACGTGAGCGGCCTCCAGCCTTCCGGGAAACCTTGTCCAATTCGCGCTGAGGAGAACTCTCCCACTCGGAGCGTGGAGGGTGAATCCGCCGGAGTATCGGCGGGCCCGAAGAGCAGGGAACAGGCGCAAACGCAGACCGGTGTGATCAATCCCTTTTTCATCCTTTTCGTGTCCAGACGAACCACTTTTTCAAGATGTTCTTCTGTCTTTCCGTAAACCGGGCTTTCCGCCAAAGATTTGCTGCCTTCTTATTGGCCTCAGCTTGCGTCGGATAGGGATGAATGGCGGCCGCGATTGTCTTGGCCCCCGCCCCGACCTTCATCAGTACCGAGAACTCGCTGATCATATCACCGGCATGGCCCCCGACGATCGTCGCGCCGAGAATCTTGTCGCTCCCTTTGCGAACATGAATCCTGGCAAAGCCTTCCTCCTCACCATCAAGGACGGCACGATCCACTTCATCCAAGCGATAGGTATACGTTTCAACCTCGATGCCCAACGCCTCGGCATCGTGTTCATAGAGCCCTATATGAGCCACCTCCGGTTGCGTATAGGTGCACCAGGGTATGGTGAAGGAATCGATGCTCGCATAGGCTAGTCCGAACGGATGAGGAAAGAGGGCGTTCTGAACGACGACTTGCGCCATGGCATCGGCGGCATGGGTGAACTTGTATCGGGAACAGACGTCGCCTGCCGCGTAGATTGTGTGATTGGTCGTTTGCAGCCGCGCATTCACCTTCACGCCGGCGTCGTCGAGATCCACTCCCACTGCCTCAAGGCCGAGAGCCTCCACATTGGCCGTTCTGCCGGTACCGAGGAGGATCCGATCAACGGTCACATGATGTCGTTCGCCGTGCGACGTCAGAGTTACGTGCGTCCCATCCTCACTCATGCTCACGTGGAGATCCTTCGCGCAACAGAGGACGCTCACACCGTCGCGTTCCATCCGGCCCTGCAAGATCTCCGCGGCATCGCGATCCTCTCGCTGAAGCACCCCATGCTGTGTCTCGAAGACATGTACGCGGCTCCCGAACCGTGCGAACGACTGCGCCAACTCGCACCCGATGGGACCGGCACCGATCACCGCAAGCCGCTGCGGCAGCTCGGTGAGCGAGAAGACCGTCTCATTGGTGAGGAATCCCGCCTCCTTCAGGCCGGGAATCGGCGGGACTGTCGGTCGTGCTCCGGTACAGATCGCCGCCCTCGCAAACCTCAGTGTTCGTCCACCGGCGGGCCCCTCCACCCGAATGGTCCCGGAAGCTGTAAACTGTCCGCGGCCGATATACACGTCGACTCCTAATCCTGCATACCGACCGACGGAATCATGGCGGCTGATGCGAGCCCGAAGTCTGCGCATGCGCGCCATCACGGCTGCAAAGTCGTACGTGACACCGGATGGGATGCGAAGTCCGAACTCAGCCGCGTTGCGCAAGTCCGACCATGCACGAGCCGCCCGAATGATGGCTTTCGACGGCACGCATCCGACGTTCAAGCAATCTCCCCCCATCAGATGCTGCTCTATCAATGCGACCTTGGCCCCGATACCGGCTGCGACTACGGCGGTAATGAGGCCCGCGGTTCCTGCACCCAGTACCACGATGTTATACCGGGCGCTGGACTCCGGGTTCACCCAATTTGAGGGATGGACATGATCCAGCAGGACCCGATTGTGTTCATCCATGGGTGCAATCGAGCCCGGTTCACCGTGAATCATAATTCTTCCTTCCCCTCTGCCTTCTCAACATGATGACGGAGCAGGGAATTGTGGTGTTATGGGAAGGATCATGGACTGAGATGCGCCCGTATGGAAAGTCTTGAGGGACGAAACCATCATTGAAGACGTATCATGGGAATTCCGGTTCCAACTGTCAACGTCGGTTCCGGTAAGCCCTCATTGGTTCAACCAGGCGGCAATGGAGGTACGATGGGTCCACCGGCTCGAGCGGTGAAGGGAGATCATCGTCTGGGAGCGAAGGGGGAGCCGTCTCCGGCTTTGAGTTCACGACCTAGCGAGGCTGGAGATCATGCTCCATGTCCAATCGGCCGAGTGTCCGTTCGACCGGATCGACATGGCCGTCCTGATTACGGTCGAGCTCAACAAACTGGTCCTGTGCGAGCTCCGGTGTCTGAATAGCCGGCATCCTTGCTGCACGGTGATTCAAACGAGGGTCGTATCGCTGCGGGGTTTCTAGTAGACCATGAAACGCCAACTCCCGCCGAGACGGTTGGATCGTAACCTTGGCGTGCGGCATCCTATTCACGTGTGTACGCCGATGAGTCTTGCTGCGGCGCGCCTGGGAGGTCTCCGCGAAGTGCTTGGGTCGTTGAACGACCTGCGCTTGCTTATTCCCGACAGCCGGCCGGATCGCTCCGATACCGACGGGAGCGCCTTGCATTGCCTGTTTCTCCAATGACCCTTTCGCTGTTCCCTCCGCGGAGATCCGTTCCTTGGCCTCCCTCACTCCCGCCCAGCCGGGACTGACAAGCGTCGCGATCAGTATGGCGGCGGACAAGCACACATCGATCGATTGTTGAGCACGTCGGAACATGACCCCTCGTATGGAGTGAATCCTTACAAGTGTAGCAGGCCGAGCCAACACCATTGTGGGCCAAGCAGTTAGGAGATTGGTTCGCCGCGATCCTGATTCCGAGACACTTGTCAGATGCGGGCTTGTTCCCTTACCCTGTGCAAGGGGAGGATTGGACATGAGCGACCCGAGTCGATTGACCCAGAAGAAAGAGCAGTGGGCAAAAGCCCGCCGTGGTGGAGAGGAACGGGAGGTCTTTTTTGAAGGTGACGAACGTCTGCCTCCTGGCCAGCATGTCGTCGAAACCTTCCCCGTTCTCGATCTCGGTTTCAAGCCGGAAATTCTTCACAGCGAATGGACGTTGTCGCTTGGAGGGTTCGTGACCTCCCCTGTGACCTGGACATGGGAACAGTTTCTGGCGCAGCCTCAGTTCAGGGACGTCTCCGATTTCCACTGTGTGACCAGTTGGAGCCGTTATGACAACGAGTGGGAAGGGGTCAGTTTCAAACACATCCTGTCGGCGGTCGCACCATTGCCACTGGCCAAGTTCGTCCTGTTCAAGTCCTACGACGACTACACCACCAATCTCCCCCTGGAAGCCTGTGACGATCATGACGTACTTCTCGCCTGGAAGTGGAATGGAGTCCCTCTGACTCGTGAGCACGGCGGCCCTGTGCGGGTGATCGTTCCGAAACGGTATGCGTGGAAAGGAGCGAAGTGGGTCAAAGAGATTACGTTTTCGGACAAGGACGAAAAGGGATTCTGGGAGGTCCGCGGCTATTCCAATACCGCACTACCCTGGATCAACGATCGGTACGCCTGAAATCAACACGTGCTTCGAGTCATGTACTCGACCGGCGCTATTTCTTCACCCATCCGCCGGAGCCTTCCACATAATTCCCGGGTTGGGTATTCTGAATCGTTTTTTCTCCGGCCAGCGTCTCGACGGCATCCAACGGCGTTTTGTTCCTCCTGGCAATGTCCTCATACGCCTGGCGTCGCTTCCTGTTCACGTCATTGGTAAGAGCCTGTACATCCTGTCCTGACGAGGTTACAATTCCCAGATAGCCGTTTGCTTTCTCTCCGACCAATCCCTTGGCCTTGGCTTCCTCCAGCGAGATTCCGAACACGATGGAGGCGGACCAGAAACACGACGCCGCAACGACGAGGATCATTCCGATCATTCGCATCGAGGCCCCCAGCTTCAACCTTCAGAACAGCCCGCTATCGCTCGACAGCACACGATCCAATTCTTTATCGACCTTCACGCGGATCTCGTGATCGATCTTGACGTTCAAATTGATCGTAATCGGCTTCTCGGGAGCCGCCACCTCGACCCTCGGCGTACAGCCGGCCAGGCAAGCCGCCATGCCGGCAAGGATCCAGCCGACGGTGGCTGCTGAGTGTCGCTTACGATGATACGTCGTCATCGCCACCTACCCTATGGCAGGACAAATCGGTTTTCGACCGAAGTCTCGATATCCTGGACGAGTCTGAGGCTTTTCAAGAGAGCCGGAACGCTTTCCTGCACTGTCAAGTTGAGATGGATCGGGGGCGACTGCTTCAAGTCGGGATTTCGTCCTTCGAGTCGAGCCTTGAGGTGCAATTGCCCGTCCTCTTCGTACTGGGATTCAACTTGTAGCACATTATAGTGGAAGTTGTTGAGTGCCTTGAGCACGAGTTCCATGCTGGCATTGGCGTCCGTCAAGGCCTTGCTAGTTTCAGAAGATGCAGAGTAGCGGATGACCCCGCCGGGCGGGCGGGATTCAAACGCTCCGTCTTTGATGCTGATCCCGCCTGAAGTCACGCTCACAGGAATGGTTCCATCCAGGAGCCCGGTTCCCTCCAACCCCTTTTGCTGCTCCAGATTCAAGACCTTCCCCAGATCCACCGCTCTCGCCAGCACGGTAAACGCATAGGGAGGATGGGACAGATCCGCCCGTACACCCTGACTCGTCATGGTCCCTCCCAAAACCTCCCACCGTACGTCACGGATTTCGAGGATGAGAGGTCCTCCTTGCGAATCCGATTCGCTTTGTACCGTGAAGGAAATGTGCGTGGCCTCAATCCCTCGCCTGAACGAGGCGATTTCAACTTTAGTAGGCCGTAACGTCACCCCTTTCTCAGGCGACGTCGCGGCAAGGTCCAGGGTCGTGTGCAGACCCACAAATGCAAATTCGCGATAGTAGCCCCGAAGGTTCTCCAGCGTAATCACCGCCGTGCCGGATTTCACGGCAACGGCGTCCGAAAGACCCGCGTCCCATGTCAATTCCCCGCTCGCTTGCGCCCTGCCTCCTTCTATGTCTAACGGATAGGGCCAAGAATTCCACAGCCGTCGTAACCGGACCTTGTCATGATCAAAACGGATGGGGCCGATCGTACCGCGTGCCCATCCTCTGTGTGTCGCAAGAATATGTTCGGCCTCCGCGTCCAACGTCACGACATGGTCCGGTGTATCGACCCGAACATCGGCCTTGACCGCGACTTCATCGGCTGCAAGCCGAACGGTAAGGTCGGCGGGGATACTACGACCCGCCTGTCGTCCAACGGAGATGCCCTGAACCACTGCCGTCCCTCTCCCCCTCCACCTGGTCAGGTATGCCCCTCCCGCCTCCTCCATCTTCAGCAGAGCGTCCTGAACCATCACCTCTTCATCAGCCCAGCGAAGCACCGGGACTCGCAGTGCGAAGGCCGCGAGGGTAACGGTCCATTCTCCCGTCCCCGGAACGAATCGGAACATCGGGGTATTGGCCAGCACAATCGAACCACGATCCACCCTGACTGCCCCTTGACGGAACTTGACGGCTGTAATCGAGGACGATGGGAGGAGAGATCCTTGAATTTCAGCATCGCGCATGGAAAATCGTCCTTCCACCTTTCCCATGACTCGTTGGATGGAGAGGCTCTCGCTGAGCGGCTTCGGAAGGTCTCCGACGAGATCGAACGTGCCTTCCGCTGATTCAAGCCGGCTGCCGCGGAGCGTGACGAGGGCAAGAGACATCTCCGCATGTGCGGCATCCTGTGTGGAATTCATCGACAGCATCAAAGGACCTTGCACTCGGATGCTCGGGGGCGAGTCGGCTGCGCGCAGTTCGCCGCTCACCCCCCGCCCGCTTTCGATCCGGAAAGTCTGAGTGTCGGGGGGCAACAATTTTCGATATGGCGCAAGGCCAGCCATGTTCTTTAATTCGATGTCGGCCGTCGCGATCGTACCCGGCTCGATCGTCCAGCGCAGTTGCCCGGGACTTCCGGAAAAGGTTCCGATCATGGCCGCTGTCAGTTTGCGCCCTAGACCTGCAAGGGCTGGAAGCTTCACGGCCAGCTGCATCGTCCCTTGCACCTGCGTGTCGGGATCGTGCCAGACTGACGCTAGCGCCGCCGCAGTGGAGGCGGTTCCGACCCAATTGGCCTGGATGCGACCGGTCGTCTCCCGCCATTCGGATCCGGCGGGCAGCACAAGCGCAAGGAACGGCGCCAACGCCTGAACATTGACGTCGATCATTCCGCGAAGCTGCGCATGCGCCTCACCGACGATTGCTTCCGATCGCCAACTGAGGATCGGGACAGAAGAGGAGTCGTTCGCCGCCAATTGAAGCGACATGATGCCGGTAGCGAGATCGGACACGCGCAGCTCGTAGGCTTGGGTGTCGCTTCCCTGAACGGTGATGGTCGCAAGTAACCCCTCCCCCCGTTGGCGGACCGATCCGCCTACCTTCAACTGCCTGAACGGCCCGGTCGCACGTTCGCGAGTGATTTCCAACCGCCCGAGTTGCAGATCGTCCCAGGGAAGCAGAGGGATACCCCTGACCAGATCGCTGACGGTGACCATATTGAAAAGTGAAAAAAACTGTTCCTGCGCGTGCCTTTCATCCCCCTCAGACTCCTGCGGAATCGGAGGTGGAACAGCCGTCAATCCCATGCGCACATCCGGCAGCGCGACCTCATCGAACCGTCCAGCCAGGAGACCGGCCAAGCTGTATCTGATTACCGTCTCCCTTGATTCGATGATCAGTGCCTCATCCTGAAGGAGGTGCTTCAGTCGAATGTTCGAGAGAGAAATCAGACCCCATCCGGGCAATTCCACCCGGATCGTCGCTTCCTCAAATCCTGCGTTATGCAGCCACCGTTCAAGCAGAAGGGATGCGGCCGTCGGCACGAGCAGCCACACCGCCGCCGTCAGACCGCACAGAGCTATCCCTATCGTAGCGACCGCAAACCCTTTCCTCATGCCTCGCTCAACTGCTCCTGCTCGATGTTCTCAACCAGTGAAGGTTGGAAGTCAAGCCTGCGGATCTGGTACCCGATCGTCGCACAATCGGCTGACTTCGTCGGTGCATCCGGGTAACATGTCGCGCACGCAGATATATCACATGCGGCCCGAGAGCCTCACGATTCGCAGGATTGAATTCTGGCCTGTTGATGTGCCGATGGCGGACCCTTTTGTCGTCGCGACCGGAGTCCGCTTGTCGGCGGAGAATGTCTTCGTGCGCATGACACTATCGAACGGGGTGCAGGGTTACGGCGAAGCGGCTCCCTTTCCCGAGGTCGGGGGAGAGAATAGGATCTCGTGTCTGAATGCATTGAAGAGACTCGGTGAGCGCGTGATCACAGAACGAGTCGCCCCCTTCGCCCACTTTGCGGATATCCTCAAGGACCACCAGCCGCATCAGCCGGCCGCGCGCTGCAGCTTGGAGACCGCCGCCGTCGATGCCTACTGCCGATCCTTGGGTATCCCCATGTGGACGCTCTGGGGAAGGGCCGACGTTCGGAGACGAGAAAGCGATATCACCATCCCGATCTGCGATCTGGCAAAAACTATCGACCTGGGGCGCCGTTGGTACGCCAGAGGCTTCCGCCTCTTCAAGATGAAGGTCGGCAAAGATGTGGAGGAAGATATCAGGCGCTTGGAGGCACTCCATCGTAGGTTGGCGGGAATCGCGTTTATCGCCGACGGCAACCAGGGCTTTTCACGCGACGAGTGTTCGGCTTTCGTCGCAGGCGTGAACCAATTCGGAGGTGTGTTGACCTTGTTGGAGCAACCGCTTCCACGCAACGATCTCGAGGGACTCGCGGCCATTCGACGCGACACCGGGATCCCCGTCGCGGCCGACGAATCCGTCCGCTCGCTCGCCGACGCTCACAGCGTCGTGGCCAGTCAAGCCGCCGACTTCATCAACATCAAGATCATGAAGACCGGACTGATCGAGGCTCGAGAAATCGCGGCCTATACACTTTCCTCAGGACTGCGCCTGATGGTGGGCGGGATGGTGGAAACCAGAGTGGCGATGGGTTGTTCCTTCAGTCTGGTCCTCGGGATCAAGGGATTCGAGGTGCTAGATCTCGATACGCCGTTGCTTCTGGTGAACGACCCCGTTACGGGTGGGTATCACTACGAAGAAAATCGGCTCGTCCCTTGGAACGCTCCGGGCCTGGACCTCTCAGTGCAACTCGGCCCAACCGCGACCGTCATCGAGCACGGATAGATCTACTTGCTCGCCGGCTTAGGAGCACTGGAAGGCTTCGGGTTCGACACGGTTTTCTCAATCCCGCCCTTTTGGGCTCCGCCGGTCTCCAGCCGAATGATGCCTTCGTCGCTCCAGCCTTCCCCACCGAATGCCAGCTCGGGACCGCTTCCTTGACCGGACAGACCGGCTCCGCCGCTTGACGAAGGTTTGCTCGCTGCGTACTGCACGACGGAAAAGGTCTGCCCCCCGGAACCGGACAAGGGGACGGCCAAGGCGCGGAACGCACCATTGCCCGACTCGCCCGCGACTTGAACGAACAACGAATGATACTTGAGAGGCTGAAAAGGCCTGAATCCCAATTCGTCGACATTCGCCGTGTACGTTCCGGTCGAGGCATAATGGATCTGCTCCAGACGGTGAATTTCGGAGAGTGCGATCTCCGCTTCCACGGACTTGGCTTTGGTGATGAACCGGGAATACGATGCCGCACCCACGGCAATCAGCACCGACACGATGGCCAGTACCGTCATCAACTCCGTCAGCGAAAAGCCTCCGGTCGTTAATGATCGCTTCTCGATATCCATGACGTGCACGCCGTTCCTACCGGCGAGTGAACCGAAACTTCCGGAGAATCTCTGTCATTTTGACAAGGGCATCGTTGACCTCGTCGAGCCCCTGCAGGGCCTTCCGCGATGAACCCGGCTGCGTCTCGAGTGCCGCGCGAATGTGGTCCAGGGCCATTTCCGCGCGTGCCTGTTCTTGCGCGATGTTCGCAAACGAGGCGTCGATCGCCTGCATCCCTGCGTTAATCGACGTTTCAAGTGCGTCGAGTCGATCTACCTGCCGAAACCGCAGTCGGGTCGTCAGGTCCCCATCCGCCCACCGGACGATGCTCTCCTCCAGAACGTGGAGCGGACGGGCCACTCGTTTTGTCAGCACCAGGCTGAAGATCGCCGCCCCCAGACACAGAACCGGGATCGCAACCGACACCGTTTCGCTGAGGGAAAGGAGTTTCAGCGCCGCCTCCTGGCGGTCGGCCGGAGAACTGCCCACGTACAGTGTCACGAGAGGCTGCAGATGCGGGCCGAAAAACGCAAGGGTGAAAAACAGGGCGGAGTAAAGGAAGAGCAACAATCCAATCCACAAAACGTATCCCCGCTGAATTCCTCGGGGAGCCCGTTTGGAAGCATTACCGGACGGCTGCGAATCCGCCACAGTGAGTGTGGTCATCTTCCCTCCTTGGATCGGACGGGCGCCTTCTCAGCCTCATTCTCCGACCGCTTCTCCAGAAGAAGAATAGCATCGAACCACTACACACCAAACAGATTCAGGCATATCAGCTTGATTCACACTTCTTGCAGAAGAGGACCTCTCCAAGGTGCTGCTCACGACCCTCCCGCGTCAGGACCCAGGGGCGATTCGTCATCGGCGGTTGATGGCGCACATGTTGTCCATGCCCACAGGCGAGGTCCGCCACCCAGTCCCCTTGTTCGTCCTGATGATAACCCACAATCGGTTGGTTCAGACTGGCCTCATTCAGACATCATCGGATCGGGCTGATCGCAGCTACAACCTCTCAAACGGCTGCTCTGGACGCGCGGTGGCCGGGAAAAATCTCCACCGGCGTTCGCGATCGAGATCGAACGTGCCCAGGTAATCCAACCGACCCTCCAGCGAACGAAACTCCTGCAGCTCAACCGAACAGCTGTCCCTATTGAACACGCGGACGTCGTATTGTCCTACCATGTACAGTAACCCCGTGATTCCCGCATATACGTTGCGTCGACTCGCGCCTCCGGTATCAGGAAACAGCTCACTGGTCGCAGAACACCTCCCTCCCGCCGTGGCCTTCATGCTGAGGTTGTACCGGGCCAGGAATGGATGTGTGGCCACCCGCGTCACGGTGACCACGAGGTCAAGGGACGGCATCTCGGCCACAGCGACCTCGGGAACATCGCTGTTGCATGCGGCAAGATAGCTCCAGGCCCACAGTATGATGGTCGCGTGGGCCAGCTGTCTCACTTTGGAGCAGGAACTTTCGGGGATGCGCCGATGGCGTCCAGTCCGGCCTGAGCGCAGGCGTCGTCGAGATGCGCACCCGGGGCACCTCCCACGCCGATACCGCCCACAACCTCACCCCCGATCTCGATCGGCAATCCCCCGCCCAAGATCAGCACGTTCTCATTCATGTCGCGCAACGCCTGCAAGGCTGGGACTTTACCGACCAGGTCGGCCAACTCGCTCGTGGGACGGCGCAAGCTGACGGCCGTATAGGCCTTCTTTCTGCTGCTGTCTATCGTGTGCGGTCCGGCACCGTCTGCACGCCCCATGGCTCGTAGCTCGCCAGCACGGTCCACCACCGAAGCGCTGACCTTATACCCGTCCTTCTTACAGGCCTCCACCGCCGCCTGTACGGCTTTGCTGGCCATCATCAGCGGCAATACCGACTCTTTGGGCAACTCCTCAGCCGCGTGACCAACTCCCGAGAGCGCCAGACCAAACATCAGTACCACGCGCGCTGTTTTGCGCGAACCGCGCACACACACCGATCGTGCAATCGACGGCATAGGTAGCTCCTCCAGGAGTGAATGATAAGCCGATGGCGAATCTGTGGCAGCCTACGAAGGCAAGAACGGCCTGTCAAGGGGAGTTGCGAGGAAACGGATCACGAGGGAAGGAAGGTCTAGCTCCAGACAACTCGTTCTTGGTTCAGAAGATAGTCGATTACCTCGATGCTGTCGCGCATTTGCGTTTGTGCCCGCTCCGACATGGGGATGACGGCCCCAACAATCTTTCCCGGCTCGATATCATCGAGCGACGGAATTCCATCCCCGGATCGTTGCTCAAGTTCTTGTCGGTAACTTGCCAAACTGTCCTCCGACTTTCTGTGTTGATCCTTAGCTCTCTTCAACAGCGGCAATTCGAACAGCAATTCACGCGCCAGGATCGCTCACAGTGCGTCTCAATGTACTGTTAGCATAGCACATGGGCATGGGGGCGCAGGGAGTCTGCCGACAACCGTTTGATAACGCGGCTGTTTCTCCTGACCTAGTGAGAAGATGTGGAGGTCGGAGGAAGTGCGCCGAGGAAGGGAAACGTGCCCACCTTGAGCAGAGGCGTGTCGCCTCTTAAGCGAAAATCGTCGTGTCCAGGGTCAACAAAGTGCGGATCGTCCGTAATATCCGATTGCGCTTTCAATTCGGGAGCCGGCTGATCGGGATTGCCGGCTCGGACATAGTCGTGATCGGAGTTATACAACGCGTTGTAGGAGGTGTGCGCCCGACTTGACGGCGCGATCAGGAAGCCTACGCGGTTCAACCCCACTACATTTCCAGTCACCTCGCTCTGAGACTGCCCAAGAAATGCCGCCCCGCCCCCGTTCTTTACGAGCGTGTTGCTGATGACCACGGCCTTCGCCTTGTCGTTCACGACCACGGCTTCGTAGAGGCTCCGAGTAATGACATTTCGCTCAATACGAACGTCGGACTTGCCGGCAACGTTGACTCCATGATCGTTGTCGTGGATGAAATTCCCCGCCAGCACCGCCTGGGTATCTGCGAACTGAACTCCCGTGGTCTCGCTTCCGCCGATCATGCAATCCTCGATATGTGCATCCTGAACCTGCTGGCTGAACAGCATCCCGTTCACCGTCAGCCGTTTGAGCGTCACACCGCGCCCGTTGAACAGACCGACGGCATGTCCACCGTGCTCATTGATCGTCATATCGCTGATTTCCACATCCGTCGCTCCATACGGCCACTTTCCCACATGGAGCACTCCCACGATATCTTCCCGCCCAAGCAAGGTAACCTGATCTCTTCCCGCTCCAATCAACTTCACCCTTTCCTTGCTGTGAACCGTGACGTCCTGGTGGTATTGTCCCGGCCTCAAAAAGACGGTGTCCCCTTTCTTGGCGCTATCAACGGCCTCCTGGATAGACGTGAAATCGCCGGAACCATCGAGTGCAACGACGATGGTTCTGGTTTCATGGCCGACATCCTGAGGAGGCTCTGCAAAGCTGACGCCGGCGACGCCAAGGAATGTGATGAGGACGACAAGAATGCGCATCGGATAAGGTCTTACAGGCGCGCCCATCGAGAAGTCAATCGGCGTTTGTTGTTGGGACTCTAGCCACGTGCTATGCTCCGCGCGATGATTCTCGTGGGGCTCACCGGCGGAGTCGCGACCGGCAAATCGACCGTGGCGCGGATGTTTGAGCAATGCGGAGCGACCGTGATCAGCGCCGACGTCTTAGCGCGAGAGGTGGTCGGGCCAGGAAAATCAGCCTGGCGAGAGATCGTCGCAGAGTTCGGCAGATCCATCCTCAAGCCCGACCGCACAGTCGATAGACAGGGGCTGGGCGAAATCGTGTTCCGTAATCCGAGGAAGCGCCGCAAGCTCGAGCACATCATCCATCCCCGAGTCGCCCGTCTGCAGGCCGGGCTGACGCGAAGCGCCGCGAAGAAAAATCCTCATGCCGTGGTGGTCTATGAAGTGCCGCTCCTTTTCGAGGCGGGAGTGGACAGGCGGGTCGACCGGATCGTGGTGGTAACGGCTCCGCGCGCGACTCAAATAGTGCGGCTCAAGACCCGGGACGGCCTGCCGCGAAACGAGGCGCTTCGGCGAATCGACAGCCAGCTCCCATTGAACCGGAAAATTGCGCGGGCCGACGCGGTGCTCAACGGCGCAGTGCCTCTCCCCGCGCTTCGGGCCGAAGTTCAGAAGCTGTACCGTCACTTTCAACGGCTGGCCTAGACTCTCTTCACCTTCGTCCCCGTTCTGTCATCCTCCAGTCCCCCTGTGCTACAGTGAATTCCTATGCATAATCTCATCATCATCGGATCCGGTCCCGCTGGACTCACTGCTGCCATCTATGCCGCCCGGGCCAATCTGACGCCCTTATTGGTCGAAGGATGGCAGTCGGGCGGGCAACTCACAACAACGACCGTCGTGGAGAACTATCCGGGATTTCCTCGAGGCATTATGGGGCCGGATCTCATGAAAGAGATGCGTGCGCAGGCCGAGCGGTTCGGCGCCGTGTTTCAGACTGGCGACGTGACGTCGGTCAATTTCACGACCCGCCCTTTCTCCATCACGATCGACGGGGAGCGATCGTTCTACACCAAAGCGGTAATCATCGCGACCGGCGCCTCACCTCTTCAGTTGGGCCTCAAGAACGAATCTCGTCTCATCGGCCACGGCGTATCCACCTGCGCCACCTGCGACGGCTTTTTCTTTCGCGGCAAGGAGCTTATGGTCGTCGGAGGCGGAGACAGCGCCATTGAGGAGGCGCTATTCCTGACCAAATTTGCCACCAAGGTCTCCGTCGTCCACCGCCGGGACAAGCTGCGCGCCTCCAAGATCATGCAAGATCGCGCCATGAAAAACGACAAGATCACTTTCTTATGGAACACCGTCGTCGAAGACATTCTCGGCGCCGACGTCGTGACAGCCATCAAGCTCAAGAACGTGGTCACGGGGCATTCGGCGGAAATTCCCTGCGCGGGTGTCTTTGTCGCCGTCGGCCACCGGCCCAATACGTCGCTCTTCTCAGGGCAACTGGACATGGATCCAAAGGGCTATCTCATCACCACGAAGGGCACCACCACAAGTGTCCCCGGTATCTTCGCCGCCGGCGACGTGCAGGACTCCATCTACCGGCAAGCCGTCACCGCGGCCGGTTCCGGGTGCATGGCCGCGATGGATGTCGAACGCTACCTGGAAGCTCTCGGCACGTGACGAGGTGGACCGCACCTCATGCAGGCGCGCGACAGACGTATCGAGGTAAGCGGGGGCGATTCCTCCCATGAAATACGTCGTCATCCACTACCATGAACTCGCGCTGAAGGGTCGTAATCGTGACTTCTTCGAACGGCGCCTGGTTCAGAACATTCGCTCCTCCCTTCGCGACCTTCGCATCAGCCGCGTGGAAAGCCTGCGCAGCCGTATCCGCATCGCCCTGCCGCCTGAAGCGAACGCTCTGCACGTGGCCGATCGCTTGCGGCGTGTGTTCGGCATCGCCAATTTTTCGCCCGCCGAGGCCGTAGAGTTGAAGCTGGCAAGCCCGAATCTCGCTGTCTTGGCCGGCAGGATCGGTGAGGCCGTTGTTCATCGTACGTTTGAAAGTTTTCGGGTGACGGCGAGACGCGCGGACAAGCGGCTGGTCCTGACGTCGATGGATGTGGAACGAGCGGTCGGAGCATACTTACATCAGACCACCGGCAAGAAGGTACAGCTCAAGAATCCCGATTTGACGGTCTATATCCACCTCTTGACCAAGGAGGCCTATTTTTCGCTGGACAAGATCGAGGGACCCGGAGGCATGCCGGTGGGCGTCAGCGGCACCGTGGCGTGCCTCATTTCAGGCGGCATCGACTCCCCTGTCGCCGCCTACCGCATGATGAAACGCGGCTGCAACGCCGTGTTCATCCATTTTTCCGGACGCCCGCTGGTCAGCCGCGCGTCTGAAGAAAAAGTCCGAGAGTTGGTTCAGACACTGACCGCGTATCAGTATCGCTCCAAACTGTATGTCGTCCCGTTCGGCACAATCCAACGCGAAATCGTGGCGCAGGCACCCGCACCCTACCGGGTGGTCCTCTATCGTCGTCTGATGGTCCGCGTCGCCGGTGAGTTGGCCCAACGCGAACAGTGCTGGGGGCTCGTGACTGGAGACAGTCTAGGACAGGTCGCCTCTCAAACCCCGGAAAATCTGACGGTCGTCGAGGAAGCCGCGGAACTGCCGATCCTGCGCCCCTTGATCGGGATGGATAAGACGGAAATCACGCGCCAGGCGGAACACATCGACACATTTACCACATCGATCGAGCCGGATGAGGACTGTTGCTCCCTCTTCACGCCGCCGCATCCCAGCACGCGAACGAAGATCGATGATATTCGGCGCATCGAGCGAGGTTTCGATATCGGCGGGCTCGTCAAGCAGGGCGTGGACGCCGCGGAGCCGTCCGAGTTCACCTTTCCGCCGCGGCACGCTCCATCGCCTTCTTCTTGACAATCCGGAAGTGCGATTCCAACTCGCGCCGCATGGCGAAGGCCACCAGCCAGTCAGGCACCATGGAGTCGATTGCGACGAGCAACTCAAACTCCGCGAGCGTATGGGCGCCGCCGTCCGCGGGGCTCAATCTCCAGGCACGATGGTACCGTTTGAAATCGCCCTGCACAAGATCGGTCACGATGCTGCGATCCGTCACTGTCCGTGAGTCCGTGACCAGACGCCGTTCTCCCGGCAACAGCGCATGCTCGATCCGAAGATCGGTCCGGGCAATCGCGCCATGCATCGTGAGGTCGACGAGCCTCATGCGCACCTCGAACAAGTCTGGCCAGTGCGCATAATCGGTCAGGATGGCGAACAGCACGCCGGGCTTGGCCTCGAAGACAAGCCTCGCCCTCGCTCGGATTCCACTATCCGGCTCGACTTTGACTTCCAGTTCATCGGTATCTGCGGCGACAACGGCAGGAGGGGCGGCTGTTTCGAACAATCCGATCGCAAGCGTCAACGCCACATTGACCAGGACACGCGCGGGGTTCCAGCTACCCGATGATCGCATCCAGGAGCCGCTGGTGGATCTTTCGCACGCGCTCCAGCTGGCCTTTTGCCGGAAACCGTTCATAGAACCCCTCGGCCCGGAATTCTTTCCCCAGCGCCGCCCACGGCCTCACGAGATCGGCGAATGGCCTGGCCGAGCGCTGCGCCTCCCAGTCGCTGATCAGCTTCCGATCGACCACGATATCGTCGAGCACCCGAATCAGCGCCTTCAGCGTGACATCCCGGGTAAACATGTACCGCTCGTTCTGCCCCCACACATCCTGCATAACGTCTTTGACGCCCCTGAGATAGTCCCGGACCAGCGCATAACAGCGCTCGGCCTTCATCCCCAAATGAGATTCCATCCATCGCTTGTGCGCCGTCACCACTTTGAGCAATTCGTTGAAGATCTCGGACTGCAGGATCCACTTTTCCTGCTTGCTTCGTCCGCCCAACCGATTGATCTTGTATTGCAGCGGAGAATCCGCTTCCTCATAGAGCAAGTTGACCACCTTGGCGGCGAATTTTTTCTCAGGACTTTCCCACGACACCTTCTCATAAAGATCCACAAGGTGCGATCGATTGATGCGCGTGTGTGTGCTGTTGATGATGACGAACATCTCGGTCGCGAACTCGCCGCTTCTGCCGTCGAAAAGAATGCATGGCACCTCCACCTTGTCGATCTGGTCCGGATGGCGTTGCTGAAAAAAGTGGAGGCCGGCGAGCCGATGCTGTCCGTCGATGATCAAATACTTCCCTTTCGGCTCGCTCAAATGGCCGACGGATTCATGTTCACCGGCGCGCTGAAAACGGAGTGTTTCATCGGTGAAGAGCAGCACCGTCCCCGGGATCATGGGCTGCGCCACCACCGTTTCATAAAAATTCACGATCTGCTTGATTTTTTGTCGATTGAGCAAGCGTTGGAAGCCTTTTTCGCTCCGCTCGATCCCGGCGATGAACTGCGCCACGTCGTCATGCTCAGGGAGTCTCGCTTCTGAGATCTCCTCGCCTTCGAAATAATAGCGGCTGGTGAACCGCACCTTCGAGAGCAGATCGGCCGCGTTGTACCCGATGAAGTAAAACATGCCTTCCTTCTGACGAATCTGCGTGGCCAGCATGGCTCCTCCCTCAAGGATTGTCTGTCGTCACCACACATGCGGAATACACAATCATTCAATCAAACGGACGCGGCGAGGCAGGCGTACGGTCGGCCTTGTCCACGCCGTCCTCGACCATGCTCCGACGATGGATAACGATACGGTCGATGCGCCTGATCTAGGCTCCTCGCGGCCTGCCGCGCGTACAGGGCACGAGAATGCCGTTGCGATTGTTCCGACGCCCGGGCGTGATTCTACGCAGAGTCGTCCATAGCCGCAAGCTCGGCCGCTGTGCTACCATGCGCGGGCATGTACTCCTTGTACCGAATGCTGAGCGTCGCGCTGCTCATCTTATGGGCTTGCCCGCCCTCGGTCGCGACGGCTCAACGCCCGTCGGATTATATCGCCACAACGGAACAGTCTTGCAGCTTCGGGATGGCCAAGGGAGAATCTTCCCAGCATTGCCAGGTGCCGATACCGGCCGACTGCCTCGTCGCTCACATCCCCGGTACGACCAAGCCCTGGACGACCATTTCCAAGGGCGGGAAGATGGCCTGCCAATTTGATGAGAAACGCACCGACTGGAAAACCAAGATTACCGGAGCCTGTGGGCGCTGCAGCACCGGGCATTGTTCCGTCCAATTCATCGTTCGATTCGACTGCACACAACGCTAACCATGTCGCTCTCCGCGGTGATCCGGCAGGAAGCGATCGCCCTGGGCTTTGACGCGGTCGGAATCTCCACGGTCACTCGATCCCCCTCGGTAACCCTCCTCGATCGGCTGGAGGAGTGGCTCGCGCGCCATTATCACGGAACGATGGCCTGGCTGGCGCGCGATCCGTCTCGTCGCGCCGACCCGAGGGTGGTCTTGCCGGATTGCCGCTCCATCGTGTCTGTGGGTCTCAATTACGATACGGGACACCGGGCGACTGAGGGGCCCGGGTTGGGACGCATCGCTCGCTATGCATGGGGACGAGATTATCATCGTACCCTTGGAGATCGCCTCAGCCGGCTGGAGAGCCGGATCAAGGCATTGGCGCCCGAGGCAGACACCCGCAGCTACGTCGACACCGGTCCCGTCATGGAGAAGGCTTGGGCCCAGCAGGCCGGCCTAGGATGGATCGGCAAGCATTCCAATCTGGTCTCAGCCGAGCACGGGTCTTGGCTGCTTCTCGGAGAAGTGTTGACTACGGTGGAACTCACACCGGACGAACCCGCGACCGACCTCTGCGGCAGCTGTCGCCTATGCATTCAGGCCTGTCCGACGGGGGCGATCGTGGAGCCCTATGTCGTCGATGCGCGGCGTTGCATTTCTTACCTCACGATCGAGTACCGCGGACCCGGAGACACGATTGCGAGCGAGCTGCGACAACGGATGGGCAACCATATTTTCGGGTGTGATGACTGTCTCGATGTCTGTCCGTTCAATCTGCAAGCCGCCGGGAAAGCGGATGCAGCGTTTTCGCCGTCGCCTGTCGCTCTGGCTCCCCGCCTGTCGGAGTTGGCCGGGCTGACCGAGACGGCATTCGCGGAACAGTTCCGCGACAGCCCGATTCGCCGGGCCAAGCGGGACGGATTGCTGCGCAACGTCGTCATTGTTCAGGAGAACGAGACCCGTCATACGAAGAAATCCCCCCTTTCATCCCCAACCGAATAGGAGTAGGCTCAACAACGCGACACAACGGCTGTCGATTACAACAGCGGTGCCTCATGCCTCCTCTGCTCCTCGTGATTTCGACCGATTCTTCGACGAAGACCACCATCGAGCGAGCGGTCTCCAACCTGAACCTCATCCTCCAGTTCGCCGCCACATCGGAGGAAGGGATCCATCTACTCGAGCAACAGGCCGGGTTCGACGGCATCATCCTTGATGAGAGCCGGCAGAGCCGGATATTGCCCCCCCTGGTGGCTCGGTTTCGAAACGTGGCTCCTTCGGTTCCGGTCGTGGTCGTGGGTGCCGAGGACTCGGCCCGGGCCGCGGTGGAGACACTGCGTCTGGGAGCGGCCGATTATCTCACCAAACCGTTGACAGAATCCGATGTCCGCGCGACGCTCCTTCGGATGCACATCGAGACCGCCACCAGCCAATCGGTTGCCAAAACGTCGTCAGGGTTCGATCGAATCGTCAGCATTTCTCCGCAAATGCGGCTGGTCAAGCACCTGGCGGCCGAAGTCGCCGGGACGGACGCGACGGTTCTGATTACGGGCGAAAGCGGAACGGGCAAGGAACTCTTCGCCCATGCCATTCACGCCTCGAGCCCGCGATCCAATGGACCGTTCGTCGCGCTGAACTGCGCGGGAATCCCTGAACATCTGATGGAATCGGAGTTGTTCGGGTACCAGCGAGGTGCCTTCACCGACGCCAAACAGCCCAAGCTCGGGCGTTTCCGGGCCGCCGAGGGAGGCACGTTGTTCCTGGACGAAATCGGCGAAGTCAGTCCCATGGCACAGGCCAAGTTGCTGCGGGTTCTCGAAGACCACGTGATCAGTCCGCTGGGCGATACACGCGACGTCCCGATTGATATTCGCGTCGTCGCCGCGACCAACGAAGATCTTCCGGCTCACATTAAAGCGGGAAAGTTTCGTCTCGATCTGTATTACCGGCTCAACGTGTATCAATTGAGGATTCCGCCCTTGCGCGAACGGCCCGACGATATCGAGCCGCTGGTCCGGCACTTCCTGGACTCGATTCGTTGCGACCGCGGTCGCCGCGTGCCGGATGTCAGTCCCGCAGCCATCGAGTTGCTGCGCCGACACGATTGGCCCGGCAATGTCCGGGAACTGCACAACGTCGTGGAAGGCTTGACGATCACCTGCAAGAGTCCGACAATCTTCCCCGAACACCTCCCGGCCTCCTTATCGAGCGACAGCACGCCGACGCTCCGCACCAACGGTGATTTCCCGGACCCTCAAGCCAAACCCTCGTTGTTGGCGTTCGGCCTCTCCCTGCAGGACATGGAGAAGAAAATGTTGATGGAGGCGCTGCACCAGGCGGGAGGGAACATTTCCGAAGCGAGTCGTCTTCTCAAACTGACGAGAAACACCTTACGTTATCGCATGGCCAAGTATCGTCTCTGCTGACCGCATCGCTGGTTGCTGCCGGTTCAACGTCCTCATCGCCGATTATTCGCGCAGTCGGGCCATCGTCACTCCGTCTCCTCCTTCCGATCGATCTCCAGACCGGAACTCCTTGACGTAAGGCGAGCGACCGAGATAGTCCCGCACGGCAGCCTTCAGACGGCCGGTTCCATGACCGTGGATGACCCGCACGAGAGGAGCCCCCGCCAGTGCCGCTCGATCCAAGGCCGCCACGACTTCCTCCAGCGCCTCGTCCACCATCTTACCCCGCACATCGACCACGGTCTGCTCGGAAGCATGATAGGCACGAGGCGGGGTCGTGACCGCCGGAGGGCCCGGAGGGGCGGGCGGAGGGTTCTTCGCGCCTCCGGCATCCGGAATCACCCCGATCAGCCCGGAACACAAGGCCGACACTTCCCCTTCTCCGACTCTCACACGCACGCGCTTCTTCCCGAACGGAGCTTCGAGCAGCATGCCGATCGTATTGAGTCCTCCGATTTCGACCAGATCGCCGACCTTCAGCTGCTCGATCGGGACTCGAATCCGCTCCGGCTCCAGGGCTTCTCGCGATTCCTGCTCCAGTTCGCCGAGCCGTCGTTGCGCCGCTCGCGCCGTCATCAGCTTCTGTTCTCTTTTCGCTTCGTCCACCATCGCCTGCACCTCGGCTCTTGCGCGGCTGAACTGGTCCTGCAATTTTTTTCTGATGCTCTTCCTGGCCTCCCGCTCGGTCGATTCCAACCGCGCCAGCTCTCCCTTGGCCAGCCGAGCGGCTTCTTCCGCTTCGGCCCGTGATTCAGCCGCTCGAGCGAGATTCTCAGCCAATTGTCGCCGCTGCCCGTGTAGATCGTTCAACATCCGTTCGAGCGCATGGTCCTCCTGCCCCAACTTCTGTCTCGCGTCATCGAGCACGGCGTGATCCATACCCAGCCGACCGGCGATTTCGAGGGCGGAGGATCCACCCGGAACGCCGAGAAACAATTGATAGGTCGGCGAGAGGGTGGCCAGGTCGAACCCTACGCTGGCATTGGCGAATCCCTCCTTGGTCTGCGCCAATGCCTTGAGGGACCGGTAATGCGTCGTGGCCACGACCTTCATCCCCAGCCTCGCAAATCGACACAGCAGAGCTTCCGCCAAGGCAGCCCCTTCCGTCGGATCCGTCGACGTGACAGGCTCGTCGAGCAACACCAGCGCCTGTCCGACATGACACCTGGAGCTGGGATCGCCGTCTTGCTGCGCCTCGCGCAACAACTCGATCATTTGCGTCATGTGGGCCGAAAAGCTGGACAAGTCGCGCGCCAGATCCTGCGCATCCCCGATATCCGCATAGACCGCCGAAAAGACCGCCATGTCGGACTCCGCATCGCAAGGAAGCAGTAATCCCGCCCGTACCATCAAGGCGAACAGCCCGAGTATCTTGAGCGTGACCGTCTTCCCGCCTGTGTTCGGTCCGGAAATGATCAGGACCTGGACTGTCTCGTCCAACACAATGTCGTTGGCGACGACCTGATCTCTAGTCAGGACCAACAAGGGGTGTCTCGCTTGTCTCAAGCGAATCAGTCCATCGGCATTCAATGCCACAGGTTGAGCCCCTAAGCGGCGGCCCAAGGACGCCCGCGCGGCGATCTCGTCCAACTCGGCCAGCGCCTCAAGACCACATCCAATTCTTTCCGCTTGCGCGGCGAGCAGACCCGACAGTTCTCTGAGAATCCTCCGCGCCTCCCGATCGATTTCGAGTTCGGCAAGCTTGATGGCATTGTTCAGCTCCACCAACTCGCGCGGCTCGAAAAAAACGGTGGCTCCGCTCGACGAGACATCATGCACAATTCCCGAGACACGACCTTGCAATCCGGCTTTGATCGGCAACACATAGCGTCCTTCGCGTTGATCGAAATACGGCTCCTGCAAGATCTCCTCATAGTGTCGCGAGCGAAGGAGGTCATCGAGTTGATGGCGGATCCTCTGCTTCAGATCGTTGGCCTGATGCGTCAACCGAAGCAGTGCAGGCGACGCGGACTCTTTCATCGATCCATCGAAGTGAACGGCCCCCTCCAGAGCCGCAATGATGACACCCAGTTCAGGAAGCGTTTCCAGAGAAGCTGCCGCAGCCGCCAGCGCCCGCGCTTCCTGCCCATGCCGCCGCACATAGCGGAGAACTTCGGACCACAGAACGAGGACGACCGCGTGATCGCGCAACTCATGAGTATCCAACGCCGCCCCTTTGCTTGCGCGGGACAGCGGTTCCCGGATGTCAGGGAAGGAGAGGGTCGGCATCGGGTCAGGACTCGCCTGAAGCTGCACCATCTCCCAGGTTTCCTGTTGGCGTCGCCGGGCTGCTTGGATCTCGCTCGTCAGCATAAGGGTGCGACAACGGGCCGCACCCATTGGGGAGCGGGCATGCGTCGCAAGCGCCTCCAGGAGCACCCTCCATTCGAGCGCTCGAGTCGTGAGCTCGGCGAGATCGGACCGCGGAGATGGACTCATCAGCGACGGACTCTACCCATGGCTGCCGCACAGACGCAAGTCGCACCTAAACCCCTCAGGTGCACCCCTTGAAATGAACGTATCGACGCGGGTTTACCACTTTGGTAGCGCTTGACAAGCTCGGATGCCGTCGATACTATCGGGCTCCATCAGGCCGGTACTGTTCACCGGCCTGTTTTTTCTTGAAGGACCAGCGCACTATGGCTATCAGAGTCGGAATCAATGGGTTCGGCAGAATAGGAAGAAATGTCCTGCGGGCATCGCTCGGAGATCCTCAGCTGGAGTTTGTGGCGATCAATGACCTCACCGACGCCAAGACCTTGGCGTACCTCCTGAAATACGATTCGGTCCACGGCACGCTGAAGGGCACCGTGGAGGCGAAGGACGATCAGATTCTCATCGATGGGAAAGCGACGAAGGTCCTGGCGATCAAGGATCCCAAAGAACTCCCTTGGAAGGATCTGAATATCGACGTCGTCATCGAATCGACGGGACGATTTACCGACCGAGAAGGCGCCGGGAAGCATCTCTCCGCCGGCGCCAAACACGTCATCATCTCCGCGCCCGCCAAGGATCCCGACGTGACGATCGTGCTCGGAGTCAATGACAACACCTACAATCCGGCGTCGCATCTCATCATATCCAACGCTTCCTGCACGACCAATTGCCTGGCTCCCGTGGCGAAAGTGCTCCTGGAAAACTTCGGCATCAAACACGGCATCATGACGACGATCCACTCCTATACCAACGACCAGCAGTTGCTGGACTTGCCGCACAAGGATCTCCGACGCGCACGTGCCGCCGGCATGTCGATGATCCCGACCAGTACCGGTGCCGCCAAGGCGCTCCATCTGGTCATCCCGCAACTCAAAGGGAAGATGGACGGACTCGCCATCCGCGTGCCGACCCCCAACGTCTCGCTGGTCGACCTGACCGTGGAAACCGAAAAGGATTGCGACGTTGCGTCGGTCAACGAAGCCTTCCGTAAGGCTGCAAGCGGTCCGTTGAAGGGCATTCTCGACTATTCCGAGGCTCCTATCGTCTCAATCGATCAGAAGGGCGACGATCACTCCGCCACCGTCGATGCCCCGCTGACCGCCGTCGTCGACAAGAGGTTGGTGAAAGTCACGGCCTGGTACGACAACGAATGGGGATACTCCTGCCGAGTCAGGGACTTGATCAAGGTGATTGCGGCGAAGGCCAAGAGCCATTGATGGCTGTGAACTGATTCCGTTCCACTCCTATTTTCCTTAGGACGCCGGACCCAAAGTAACGATCGACCATGAATCTGCACAAGCAAACCATTGACGACCTCACGCTGAACGGCAAACGGGTGATCATCCGCGCGGACTTCAACGTTCCGCTCGACGACTCCCTCCAGATCACGGACGACACCCGAATCCGCTCGACCCTTCCCACCATCAATCGCGTCGTCGACGATGGAGGCAAGGTCATTTTGTGCTCGCATCTGGGCCGTCCGAAGAGCCGGTTCGACCCGAAATACAGCCTGGCGCCGATCGCGAAACGGCTGGGCCGGCTTCTGGGGAAGAACGTGACTTTTGCGCCGGACTGTATCGGCCCCGCTGTGGAGGGGCTCGTCGCGAAGATGAACCCCGGCGACGTCCTGCTCTTGGAAAATCTCCGCTTTCACGAGGGCGAGGAAAAGAACGACGAAAAATTTTCCAAGGCGCTGGCGTCACTGGGCGACGTGTATATCAACGACGCATTCGGCGCCGCCCACCGGGCCCATGCCTCCACGGTCGGCATCACCAAGTTTATTCCCGCTTCGGCGGCCGGCTTCCTCCTGAAGAAGGAAATCGAGTATCTCGAAGGCGCGGTGGCCAATCCAGTCCGCCCTTTCGTCGCCATTCTCGGTGGCGCCAAAGTCTCAGGTAAAATCGGCGTCATCGAAAACCTGGGGAAGCGCGTCGACAAGGTCATCATCGGCGGAGGCATGGCCTTCACGTTCCTCAAGGCCAAAGGGTTGGAGATCGGTAATTCGCTGGTCGAGAACGATATGTTGGATTTCGCCAAGGGGATCGAGGATCACGCGTTGTCGCGCGGGGTCAAGTTCTATCTGCCGGTGGATTGCGTGGTGGCGGCCAGCCGCGAGCCGGGTGCTGAAACAAAGATCGTGCCGGTCCAGGAAATTCCCAAGGGATGGTACGCGCTCGATATCGGCCCCGCTTCGGTCAAACTGTTCCGGGAAGCGGTTCAAAACGCCAAGACGATCCTCTGGAACGGACCGATGGGCGTGTTCGAAATCGATGCCTATGCCAGGGGTACGCTCTCCGTCGCTCACGCCGTCGCCGACGCCTATGCGCTCACGATCGTGGGCGGAGGCGAGACCGCCATGGCCGTACACCGCGCGGGCGAATCGGAAAACATCTCCTTCATTTCCACAGGCGGTGGCGCCGCGCTCGAACTGCTGGAGGGAAAACAGCTTCCCGGCTTGACCGCCCTTCCCGAACGGAAAGATTGACCGACCGCATCTGCTTGAACCGCCCCAACATCAGGACATCTCTTGCGAACACCGCTGATCGTCGGCAATTGGAAAATGAACAAGACGGCGTCGGAGGCCCGGACTTTCGTTCGTGAGTTCCGGCAATTATTCGAAACCTCCGCCGAGGCCGAAGTCGTCCTCGCTCCGCCGTTCACGGCGCTGGAATCAGTACGCTCGTCCCTTGGACCGACCTCTTGGATCGCGCTCGGCGCGCAGAATCTTCACTGGGAAGGGCACGGGGCCTTCACCGGTGAGATCTCCGGCACCATGCTTCTCGACCTGGGATGCCGCTATGTCATCGTGGGGCACTCGGAACGGCGCACGCTGTTTGGGGAGCGCAATGCGGACGTGCGGAAAAAAGTCCGCGCGGCGGTGACCTGCGGTCTTCGACCGATCCTCTGCGTCGGTGAATCGCTGACGGAGCGCGAGACGGGGCAAACGGAGAGGATCATCGCCGAGCAACTCTCCTCCGGCCTGGATCAGCTCACGGCCGCAGACTTAAAGGCGGTGGCCATCGCCTATGAACCGGTGTGGGCGATCGGAACAGGACGCGCCGCGACGGTTGCTCAGGCCACCCTCGTTCACCGATCGATACGAGCGTTTTTGGCCAAAGGCTGGAATGACGACGCAGCAGCCACGATGCGGATCCTCTACGGCGGCAGTGTCACGGCTCAGAACGCCGCCTCGCTGCTCGACGGCTCCGACATCGACGGCGCGCTGGTCGGCGGGGCTTGTCTCAATCCAGACTCGTTTGCTAAGATCATCGCCGCGGCGAAACGGAACCCGATCGGCTAAAATTCTGGAGGCCCATGCACACGTTGACCATCATCATTCATGTCCTTGCCTGTTTCCTGATGATCGGCGCTATTTTGCTTCAGTCCGGCAAGGGGGCGGAGATCGGCGCGGCGTTCGGGGGTTCGAGTCAGACGGTGTTCGGGAGTCGCGGCCCGGCTAACTTCTTGAGCAAATTCACGGTGGTGGTGGCGGCCGTATTCATGATCACCTCTCTCAGTCTTGCGATGTTGGTCAAAGAGCGGACGTTTTCTTCCACCGTTATCGATTTGAAGAAAAAGGAAGCTTCGCCGACCCAGGCCGACAAACCGGCGGGAGATTCCCACTCATCCGACGGTTCCTCATCATCCGGTCACTGAGCGGATCCTCGAAGTGACGCCGTGCACAACCACCCCGAGGCGGGATACGCAGACCGCCCTGGTGGGCTGGCCCTGTGACGGCGTCGCTGAGACAGACAGGAGAGTCCGAGCTAGATGCGCGTCAACCAGGATGCGTGGGCCGCATCCTCACCGCGCACGATGGAAAAGAAGGATTTCTGCAGACCCGTCGTAATCGGACCGGGTTTCCCGGTTCCGATTCGGCGGTTGTCAATTTCACGCACGGGGGTCAGTTCGGCGGCGGTTCCCGTGACGAACACCTCATCGGCAATATACATCTCGTCTCGAGTGAATCGATCCTCCATCACGACGATGCCCTGCTCTCGCGCCAGTTCGATGACGGAATTCCGCGTGATCCCCTCAAGAATGGAGGTCAACGGCGTGGTCTTGATCCGTCCCTTGCGCACGATGAAGATATTTTCTCCCGTGCCTTCAGAGACGTAGCCTTCGGGGTCCAGCATGATGGCCTCGTCGTAGCCGTCGGCTTTGGCTTCCCGCTTCGCGAGGATGGAATTGACGTAGTAGCCTGAGATCTTGCCCCGCGTCATCGACACGTTGACGTGGTGGCGAGTGAACGACGACACCCGAGCCCGCATGCCGTTGGCCAACGCGTCCTCGCCCAAATACGCTCCCCATTTCCATGCGGCAATGGCCAATTTGATCGGATTGTCACCGGGATACACCCCCATCGCGCCATATCCGATATAGACCAGCGGACGGATGTAACAGGCCTCCACCTGATTGATCCGCACGGTCTCGACGATCGCCTCCGCAACCTGCTTCTTGTCGTAGGGAATCGTCATCATACCGATATGCGCCGACTCGAAGAGCCGATCGACGTGCTCGTGCAGCCGAAAAATGGCGGAGCCTGACTTGCCTCGATAGCACCTCAATCCTTCAAATGCCGCCAGCCCGTAATGAAGAGAATGCGTGAGGACATGGATGTTGGCATCCGCCCAATCGACAAACGCTCCATCCATCCAGATCTTGCCTTGGGGTTCCATGATGGAAACGGACTATAGCAGCGGGCCGGAAGAAGCGTCAAGAATCCGCGGCCCACGACTCCGGTCGAGTGCGATTACCAGCCATTGAGGCCGGTGCGGGCCTGGCGGTTCAGCACCTCCGCGATGCGTCCGGCCGCCGCGGCGGTCTGATCGTCGATCCGCAACCCGAATTCATATTCACGTACCCACCGCACCGTGGCGCGGGTGATCTCGATGGGTGGCTGGTCTTCCTCAAGTTGGAACCGAACGCACAAATCAGTCCCGGCCTTGAGCGCATGATCCCCCAGCATCCGCATACCGCTACGCGACAAGTTCGTCACGACTCCCTTCCCGATCGCGGCTCCGCTTAGGTAGTAGGAGGCGCACCATGTCGGGATTCGCCGGTAGGTTCTGAGAACGAATGTTCTTGGGATCGGTCGGTTTGAGTGCCTTGCCCAAGTCTCCATGGCGTGCGATCCTCCGTGGTTGGATCTTATTCGCCGCCGGACTGGGCTTGAAAGCCCTCGAAAGGGGGAAGGAGCGGTCCTACGCCCCGCAACGCGCGAGGCTGCGGCCGCACCATTACCTTGACACTTTTCTCCGTGCTGTGATAGATACCTGTGTTTTGTCACGGAGGGTAGGGTTCATGTACGCTATCGTAGAAACAGGCGGCAAACAGTACCGGGTGGAACACGGCAGCCTTGTCCAAGTCGAGAGCCTTCCCGGTGAAGTGGGCGGCACCGTGGAACTCGACCACGTTCGACTCGTTCACGGGGACAAGGGGGTCGTCATCGGGCAACCCCTGGTCACGGGGGCCAAAGTCACAGCGGAGATCGTCAATCAGGGCCGGACCCGATCCATGATCGTGTTCAAGAAGCAACGGCGCAAGAACTACCGTCGCACAAAAGGCCACCGGCAGGGCTTTACCAAACTTCGGATCACTGGCATCCACACGGCCTAATCGTAAAGGATGATGCTTCATGGCGACGAATAAAGGCGGCGGATCATCGAGAAATGGACGGGACAGCAATCCGCAATATTTGGGCGTGAAGGCGTATGGTGGCGAAACGGTGAAGGCTGGTGCCATAATCGTACGCCAACGCGGCACCAAGTTTTTCCCGGGCTTCAATGTGGGCCTCGGCAAAGACCACACCCTCTTCGCACGTGTAACGGGCACCGTCAAATTCGAGGGCGGTCGCGCGCGGCAGAAGGTCAGCGTCTACCCCATACCGACGACCTCATAGCCGGCGCCCCTCCTTTTCACCACTACCGTCTCACTCGTCCAACAACGTCAAGGGGGCCTCGCGCCCCATGTGAGGTCTCCGGGCAGAACTGACCGGACACATTCCTGCGGATAGGCTCAGATGTTTGTCGATGAAGTCAGCATCGTGGTCAAGGCCGGACGAGGCGGCGACGGAGTGTGCAGCTTCCGGCGCGAGATGTTCGTCCCCCGCGGGGGCCCGGACGGAGGAGACGGCGGGAATGGGGGACACGTCATTTTCACGGCGTCACAACGCCTCACGACACTGCTCGACCTCCGATACCAACGGCACTACGAGGCGGAGGGCGGCCGGCCCGGCAGCGGATCCAATTGCACCGGCCGGACAGGACATGACGTGGTGGTCGCTGTCCCCGTGGGAACGGTCGTCTCTGACGAACACACCGGGGACGTGCTTGCCGACCTGACCGCAGACGGAGAGACGGTCACCATTGCGCACGGCGGAAGGGGCGGCCGCGGCAACAGTCATTTCGCCACCTCGACCAACCGGGTGCCGACGCGCTTTGAGCACGGCACCCAAGGGGAAGAGCGCGAACTCAGACTGAAGCTGAAACTGCTGGCCGACGTCGGGCTGGTCGGGTATCCGAACGCCGGGAAATCCACGCTCATTGCGGCCATCTCCGCGGCGCGCCCCAAGATCGCGGAGTATCCATTCACGACGTTGGTCCCGAACCTTGGAGTGGTGCGCTGGGGATCTGATCGCAGCTTTGTCGTCGCGGACATCCCCGGTCTGATCGCGGGTGCCCACGAAGGCAAGGGACTTGGGTTTCAGTTCTTACGCCATATTGAGCGGACATCCTTCCTGCTTCATCTGATCGATATATCCGAATGGTCGGCGGATGACCCCGTGACGAGCTTCGACGTCATGCGCAAAGAGTTGGAATCCTACGACGCCTCCCTGTCTGCGCGCCCCTTTGCGGTGGTCCCCACCAAACTCGATGCCGCCGGCGACCGGAGCAAATTGAAGGCGTTGCAGGCGTACTGCAAGCGCCGGAAGTACCAGTGTCTCCCCATCTCGGCCGCCACGAGAGAAGGGTTGTCGGAACTCGTCTCCTTCGTCGGACAACAGGTCGAGCACCTTCGGACCGTCGGATGCGCGACGAAATTCTGAGAACCGCCAAGCGGGTCGTGGTGAAGATCGGCAGCAGTCTGGTCTCCTCCAAAGACGCGGGACTCCATCCCGATCGGATCGACCGGCTGGCCGACGAGATCGCGATGCTCCGCGCCGACGGGCGCGAGGTCCTGCTGGTCTCGTCAGGCGCCATCGTCTCCGGCATCAAGAAACTGGCGTTGAAAGAATACCCGAGGAGCCTGCCGGTCAAACAGGCAGCCGCGGCCGTCGGACAGAGTCGCTTGATGTGGGCTTATGAGAAATCCTTTGAACGGCTCGGCGCCCAGGTCGCTCAAATTCTCCTGACGCATCAGGACCTCGCCGATCGACGACGATTCCTGAATGCCCGCCATACGCTGGCGGCCCTGATCGGATTCGGGGTGGTACCCGTCATCAACGAGAACGATACGGTGGCCGTGGACGAAATTCGGGTCGGCGACAATGATTCCTTGGCTGCGGACGTGGCTCACCTCGTGGACGCGGATCTGCTGGTCATCCTCTCCGATATCGACGGCCTCTTCACCCAAGATCCGAGGAAGAATCCGGACGCGGCGCTGATCCCGCTGATCCCTGAAATTACGGAGGACATCGAGCAACGAGCCGGCGTGTCTACCACGTTTGAAGGAACGGGGGGCATGGCCACAAAGGTTCGAGCGGCGAAAAAAGTCGGCGAATACGGCGTAGCGACGCTCATTCTCAATGGGCAACAGGCCGGCCTTCTGCCCTCCGTCCTAGCGGGTGGCGATGGGGGCAGTCTGTTCCTGCCCAGAGGGCGCCGGATGACGAGCCGCAAGCTGTGGATCGCCTTCACACTTCGGGCCCAGGGGCAACTGCTTCTTGATGCCGGAGCCGTGGCGGCGCTCGCGGAACGCGGGAAGAGCCTGTTGGCCTCCGGAATCATCGACGTCAAGGGTTCGTTCGAGGCAGGAGATCCGGTCAGTTGCCTCACTCAGGACGGAAAGGAATTCGCCAAAGGCCTGGTCAATTTCTCCTCCGACATGATCGCCCGCATGAAAGGCCTGAAGACGGCCGAAATCCAACAGCGGCTTGGTCCGCGGGAATATGACGAGATTATCCACCGGGACAATCTCGTCATCCTATAAATTAAACATGACGACGTTAATCACAGCAGTGCCTGTCATTCCCGCGAAAGCGGGAATCCAGGTCAGGACTGGATTCCGGGTCCAGCCCGGAATAACGAACAGGGCAGAACTTCTGTCGTTATGTAGCGTTGAATTGTAAGTTATGAATCAGTCCGATCCGGCATCAACGAGCTCGGCGCTCAACACGAACACTTCAAAACTCGACCGGCGATTGTGTCTATTCGGCGGAACATTCAACCCCGTTCACTACGGCCATCTGACGATAGCGCGGCACATTCGGCATGCCCTCGACTTCGATCGCATACTCTTCATTCCGACGTGCGACCCCCCTCACAAATCGGGCAAGGACCTCGCATCCGCCAAGGATCGTCATGAAATGGTCCGCCTGGCCATCGCTTCAGAAACCGGCCTTGCGATTTCCGACGTCGAACTCCGCCGGCCTGGGAAATCGTATACCGTCGACACCGTTCGGCTCCTCCGCGAAGAATACGGCTCCCAGACGGACTTGTTCTTTCTGATCGGACTGGATGCGTTCCTCGAATTTCCGACTTGGCGGGAATCGGACACGCTGTTGAAGCTCTGTTCATTCGTCGTGATGAATCGACCGGGGACCTCGTTTCAGGATTTAACTCGGGTGAATCCTTTTCAGACGCTTTCCAGAGAGTCCTTCGCGGCCTTGGATGCCGGCCAGATCTCACAATTGGACATTCCCCTCGGAGACCGACGGCTTGTGTGCCTGCATCTCACCCCCAGCGAGATTTCGGCTTCGGACATCAGGAGAAGGGTCCGGACGGGATTTTCGGTGGCAAATCTATTGCCGCCCACCGTGGAATCCTATATACTTCAGCATCACTTGTACGAATAAGAGGAATCCGATCGCACGAACACCGAAGGCCACGGCCCTTGCCATCGCGAAGGCCATGTACGACAAAAAGGCCACGGATATCGTCGTCCTGCACGTCGCCAAACTGACCTCGATCGCCGACTACTTGGTGTTGGCATCGGCGGATTCCGATCGACAGACCAGAGCGGTCGCCGATCATGTCGACGGGGTCCTCTCTCAAACCGGTTCCAATCCCCTCAGTATCGAAGGCAAGGCCTCATCGCAATGGGTGTTGATGGACTATGGGGACGTCGTTGTTCACATCTTCCGGCATGACGCCCGTCAGCACTACGGGCTTGAGCGTCTCTGGGCTGATGCCAAGCGTATCCCGGTAGAGGAAGGGACGTCAGATTCAGCGGCGGCAAAGCCCGCCCGCACCAAGCGGATGGCCATATCCAGACAGGCCTAGACCATGCTCAGGCTGCTCACCAGCATTTTTCTCATCAGCGCGGGTATTTTCGTCTACAGTTATTTCCGTGAGTTGAATCCCGGCACGCTGACCATCCATACGGGTCCTTCCTCGCAGTTCGACTTGAGCCCCGTCACGCTGGTGATCTTTTCCACGGCCGTCGGAGCGGTGTTGGTGGCCCTGGCGGTCGGCATGCGGCAAACTGTGCACGCCATCGGGACGTGGAGGAGTACACGTTTACAACGCCGGAAAGAGAAACTCGACGCGCTCCATCGCGAGGGCACGCACGCATTCATGTCCAAGCGCATCAGCGAAGCCATCGGACTGTTTGAAAAGGCCCTGGCAATCGATCCCAACCGGGTCGATTCCCTGCTCTGGCTGGGCAATATCTATCGCTCGGAGAACAATTTCTCGGAGGCGATCCGGCTGCATCAGTATGCCAATCGTATCGACGACCGCAACATCGAAATCCTCCTGGAGTTGGCCAAAGATTTGGAAGCCGCCAAGCGATACGAGGATTCTCTCCAGACCCTGCAGAAGATTCTACGCATCGAACCGGACAACCTGACGGCCCTGATACGCAAGCGGGACTTGTCCATCCGTCTCGAAAAATGGAGCGAAGCGCTGGAAATCCAGCATCGACTCCTGAAAGCCAGCCTGCCCGAATCCGAACGCCGCGCGGAGACGTTGTTGCTGACGGGGTGCATGTACGAGGTCGGACGCCAGCTGCTGGAGCGGGGGCATCCAGACAAGGCTAGGCGATACTTCCGCGGCGCGATTAAGAAGGACCGAACGTTTCTCCCGGCCTATATCGGCATCGGAGAAATCCTGATACAGGAAGGCAAGACCAAACAAGCCGTCGAAATTCTTAAAAAGGTCTACGCGAAGACGCACAACGTGATCATCCTACATCGCCTGGAAGAGCTGTTCCTCGAACAGGGCGAGCCGAGCGAAATCATCCGCACGTATCAAGACGCGCTCCAGCAGAACCCCAATGACTCCGTGCTGCAGTTCTATTTGGGCAAACTGTACTATCGGCTCGAAATGGTCGACGAAGCGTTCGACATTCTTTCGACGATCGAAGGGCCTCAGGATCAACTGGTCGACTACCACAAGATCATGGCCAACCTCTTTTTGCGCAAGCAACACATGGAGCAGGCGGTGGTGGAATTGAAGAAAGCGCTGCAGTTCAAGAAGCGCGTCGTCGTCCCGTACGTCTGCACTGCCTGCCAGCAGGAAACCGCCGAATGGGCCGGCCGCTGCCGGCGTTGCGGAAGCTGGAACAGCCTCGTGGCCCTTCCCTGGCTCGATGGGGATGTGGTATCCGCGGGAAAAGAGTCTCCCCTCCCGGTCCGCGCGGTTCCGTATCCGGGCATTGCTTCTCCGTTTGAAACCGTGTAGTTTTCTTCCGTTTCGACCTTCCGAGCCATCGACCCAGAGCACGAATCTCGCTGAAATTGAAAGGTCTCTGTATGACGGATTATTCGACCCTGGCCGCAAAAGCTCTTGACGATCAACCCCTGACGAGACCGGAAGCTCTCTCCGTCCTCACCGCACCGGACGACGAACTTCTCGCCCTACTTCACGCAGCATTCCAGGTGCGGGCCAGATATTTCGGCCGAACGGTCCGCCTGCAGATGCTCCAGAACGCGAAGAGCGGCGCTTGCCAGGAAGACTGTCATTATTGTTCCCAATCTTCCATCTCAACCGCTCCGATCGAACGATACAGTCTGCTCCCACAGAACCGCATGATCGAGGGTGCGCGAGAGGCCGCCGCTTCAAAGGCTCAACGGTACTGTATCGTCATCAGCGGCAGAAGCCCGCTGGACCGTGAGATCGACGAGATCGCCGGAGCCGTCCGTGCCATCAAGCAGGAAAATCCGATCCAGATCTGTTGCTCACTGGGGCTCATGAACGAACAGCAGGCGAAGCGGTTAAAGGCGGCGGGCGTGGATCGCGTGAATCACAATTTGAACACGAGCGAAGCGTTTCACGCCTCGATCTGCACGACCCACACGTTCCAAGACCGCCTCGCAACAATCAGGAATGCCCGGGCGGCAGGATTGGAAATTTGCTCGGGCGGAATCGTCGGCATGGGCGAACAGGACGAGGACCTCATCGATCTCGCCATGGCCTTGCGCGAGGTCAAGCCGGATTCCATTCCGCTCAACACGCTGCACCCGGTGGCAGGCACTCCGTTGGAGCATTGCGACAATCTCACGCCGCAACGCTGTCTGAAAGTCCTCTGCCTGTTCCGCTTTCTCCATCCACGCACCGAGATACGTATCGCCGGCGGCCGCGAACACAACCTCCGCAGCCTGCAGCCGCTCGCCCTCTATCCAGCCGATTCGGTGTTCGTGAACGGCTACCTGACAACCCCAGGCGCACCGGCTCCAGAGGTCTGGGGCATGATCGAAGATCTGGGATTCACGATCGAGGTGGACTACCAATCGGCTGCTGAAAAAGGCCCTCAGCTGCGTTCTCAGTCGCTCGAACCCCTCAACGTGCGGCACTGAGCACGCCTCGGGGGCCTCACTCCCTGCGGCCTTGCCGAGAACCTTTTTGAGCAGCCTCCGCAGCCGGTGGCAGGCTGATACGACGTCCTGTGGGCAGGAGAATCAGAAGACCTCGACCTCCACGCTGCATTGTCATCGCCGGTCCCAGTGGCGCGGGAAAGACGACTTTCGCGAAGGAATTCCTCCTACGCGAAGAAGAAGTCGTCCATTTTGGGCATGCCGACTTAATTGCCGGTGGCCTCTCACCTATCCGTCCGGAACTAGCGACTCGACAGGCAGAGCGCCTCGTGCTCTTGGAGCTGTCTCGATTGGCGAAGGCCAGGAAGAAGTTCGCGTTTGAAAGCACGCTGAGCGGCCGAACGTATCCTCGACTGCTGAAGAAGTGGAATACCGCTGGATACCGAATAGAGATCGTGTTCTTATCCCTGTCGTGAGTCCACCTGGCACCTCAACGAATCGCGCCCCGCGTTCGCCAAGGCGGTCATGATGTGCCTCGCGCAGATGTCATCAGACGCTTTCAGAGGAGTTGGAACAACTTCCGGAAACTCTATCGACCGTTAGCCGATAAGTGGTCCGTCTACGACAATTCCACGAACGTTCCGCTGTTGAGCGAGCAAACACGATGAAGCCGCCGAGACGAAAAATCACCCCAAATGCCTTTTCCCGCGCGGTTGGCCGTGCGCTCCGCAGAGCGGCGAAGGCAGCTCGCAAGACAGCCAACAAGAAACTCAAGTATTCTCCCGCCACGTCGTATGCCTCCACCGAGCATGGCGCAGTCACGGTGGCAAGATTCCTCAATTCGAGGCGAGCCGTTGAGGTGAGCATCTATGTGGTCCGAGCATTCATGAAACTCCGCGAGATGCTGGGCACGCACAGCGCCCTGGCTCAGAAACTCGCCAAACTGGAGCGTACCGTGGCAAGCCATGACGGACACACCAGGACGCTCTTTGAAGCTATCCGCCGCCTCACCTCACTCACTGCCTTGGACGGAGGAGCGGGCATGGAGAGATCTAACATAGCGGGCGCGCCAAACAGACGGCCGACGACGTGCCGCCGTGCGACAGCATTTCGACGCTTCGTCGAAGCTTTCGAGGAGCACGCGGCCAACAGTACGAATCGGATAGCCGTGCCTGATCATCGCATGATGGCGGAACTTGAATGCCCGCTCTTCCGACGTCGAGGCTATTCCTATCTAATACCCTCCGCAATGCTCTGTCTCGCAGTCCATCGGGCCGGAAGGTGACCCGCAATCCATGCCGCAGCTACCTCTATGGTTACCGCTTGCAAAAGTACCTCGATCGGCACGATCATACGAATCGTCCAGCGATGCTTCTTTCATCGATGATGACACTTCAAGTCAGCATGTAGCGGCCGGATTTCTTGGTGCCGCTGCGTTGAACCAGCCCCGCTTCCAGAAGCGGATGCAACAGATCCATGGTTCCTTGTTTGGAGACTCGCAGGCTCTCGCGGATTTCTTTGGGCGTCATCGACCGGCGGTTCATGAGTAACCGCAGCAACTGTTCTTGTCGCGGACGCAGCACCACCTTCGTCCGTGTGGCCCCGGCCCCCAGATGCTGAATGCGTGTCCAGACCCGATCGAGTGTGACCTGTAGCGCTCGTGCAGCGTACTCGATCCATTCCGTGAGGTCGTTCCCCTGTTTCCGCACATTCGCCAATGCGCCGTAATAGGCGGGACGGTCCTCGCTATAGACTTCGTCGACCGAAAAGATTTGGTGCGTATCGAATCCCCGGCGGCAGAGATCCCAGAGTGCCAGGGCTCGCCCCGTGCGCCCATTGCCGTCAGCGAATGGATGAATGTCCTCGAATTGATAATGGAGAACTGCGGAGGAGATCACCGGCGACAAGGCCCCGGCATCCCTGTTCCACCACGCCAGAAGTTCAGCCATCAATCCGCCCACGAGCTGCGGCGCTGGGGGCGTATACGGTCCCACATAGACCTGAATGTCTCGATACCGACCCGCGTCGCCTTGGTCCATCACTCAGGTGGCGAGAATCTTGTGTAGCGCGAGAATATCCTGGTGGGTAATCCGTTTTTTGTCCGCATGACGCTCAATATGGCGGAGCCCTGCAAGGTAATTCAGGACTTCTCGTCGTGCGCGCGGCGCTTCGGTAGGCAGTTCATGCCCCTCTTCGATGAGCCAGACCTGCTCCAGCGTCAAGGGATTGCCTTCGATCGCCGTCGAGCCATGGGTATGTCTGACGCGCGCCTCGTGTTGGAGAGCAGGTATCCATGGGACTTGGACTGTCGCAGCGAGGATTCTCTCCCGCAGTACCGCGATCGCCTCGAGTTCGCCGACGAGTCGTGCGGAGACGGTGAATTTCGGCTGAAAGGACATGCTCACAGGGTATGTATGAGTCAAGTTATGGGTCAACCCTGCACGCGTCGAACGAGCACCGCGTTTCTCATATCCACTGTGGTCTGGCAGAGCGCGGAGCAACTTCACCGTAGGAGCGGGGACCCGCCGAGACTCAGCCGAGAAGGAAAGCTGGAACTGACTGAGATCCTGCGGTCGCTGACCGCAGTCGATGGAATTCCAGAAGGGCGCGAAGCGCAGATTCCGCTCGGCTGAGTCCGGAAGAGTCGCTCCGAGAGGTGAGGAAGCGACTGCGCTCCGCCAGGCCGCTATTCCTGCCTAATACCCTCCGCAATGCTCTGTCTCGCAGCCCATCGCGCCGGAAGGTAACCCGCAATCCATGCCGCGGCCACTCCTATGGTTACCGCTTGTAAAGGTACCTCGATCGGCACGATCATGCGAATCGTCCAACCGAAGGACTGTTTGTTGATCACGGTGACGAGAATCCAGGCCAAGCCAAGCCCTCCCATCACACCCAACACCGCGCCGATCACACCAAGATAGACCGCTTCCCACAGGACCAATCGTTCGACTTGCTTCCGACTCGCCCCGATCGCCTGCAGCGTGGCAAGTTCACGCCGTCGCTCCAGGACGGCGGTCACCAGCGTGTTCACGATACCGAGCACCGCCACCAGGACCGCGATCAGCTCCAGCACATAGGTCAGGACGAATGTGCGGTCGAAGATGTCGAGGATTTCCTCCCGCAGCTCCTTGTTCTTGATCACCATCGGCGGCAAGGCGCCATCCTGTCGTCCGGCAAAGGTCCGGACCATCGCGGCCCGGACGGTCTCGCTATCGGCTCCGGGTTTGAGATAGACGGCGAACACCGTCACGGCGTGGTCGCGCCAGAGCCTCTGGTAGACGGCGCGGTCCATGACCATCTTGCCGCCGTCCGTGGCGTAATCGTAAAAGATCCCTTCCACCGGCACGCTCTGTGGCCCCTGCGGACTCTGAATACTCACGCGGCCGCCCGCTTGCACTCCCAGTCGGTTGGCCAGCACTTCAGAGATAAGAACTCCTCCCGATTCGGCAGCCCGGGTCAGTGCGGCCGTCGAATCGCCCCGCACGAGAAGATAGCGACTCCGTTGGGCATGCAGCCGCATATCCCGTGACACCAGCATGGCAGGTCGGCCTTCGGCCTCCACCTGCACGTTCCGATAGGTGTCGACCGCCGCCACACCTTCGAAGGAAGCGAGATCTGAAACCAGCGAATCGGGAAGCGCACGGGCCGCATGACCGACCTGTTGCCCTTGCAGCCAGCCGAACGGCGCCACAATCAAGTCGGCCATGACCGTTTCATTCACCCAGGTCTCCACGGTTTCGCGAAAGCTGCGAACCATAACCACGACCCCGATCATGATGGCAAGTCCGACCATCAAGGCCGAAACGGTCACCGCATTGCGGCCCGGATGTCGCGCGGCATGCTCAGCAGCCATCCGACGCAGCCCGCCCTCCAGTGCGAGGGACGCATTGTCCTGGGAAACCCTGTCGCGTCCCAACGCCTGGATACAGACCGGCGACAGAGCCACCAGCGATCCAAGAAGGCAGAGGGTTGCCAGATATCCGAACACGGGAAGACCGTTGATCGGTCCCGGCATCGACAGCACACCGGCACAGACCAGTAACAGCACGCTGACCGCCAGAAAGCGACGGCTCCGGACTCGCTGAGTCTCTTCGTAATCTCCCGGCGCCAGGGCACGAACCGCCACGGTTCGCGAGGCCTCCAGGCTCGGAGCCAACGCGCCCACCATCGCAACCATCGTCCCGAACACCGTGCCGTTCAGCATGGCCATGCCGGTTTGCGCGTCCAACCAGGACGTCGGATCCCCCGTCCCGAGCGGAACGTAGAGGTCTGAGATGGTGCGGCTAACCAGCGCCATGAGCGCCCGTGACACCCAGACACCGCCGATCCCTCCCAGCATGCCGCCAATGAAACCCAGCATCCCTCCTTCAAGAAGAAACAGCAGCGCGATCCGGCGTTCCGGCATTCCAAGGGCGCGATAGATGCCGATCTCGCGCCGCCGCTGGGTCACGGCGAAGGCCATCGTGTTGTAAATGAGGAACGTTCCGACGAGGAGCCCGACCCAGCTCAATACCGTCAAATTGAGCTGGAACGAGCGCACCATATTCTCCACCTGTTGCGACCGTTGGGCGGGCCGTTGTACGACAAGGTGCGGCGGAAGGACGGCACGGACGGAGGCCGCGACGTCATCCACATTCCATCCCGCCTCCGTGACGATATCGATCCGATCCAACCGGCCGATCGCGGCGAAGTTCACTTGCGCCGCGGCGATGTCCATGGCAGCCGATCGGTCCCAGAGCGATCGAGAACCCTCCGTCCCTTGAATCAGTCCTGCCACCCTCAGGCGGAGGTTGCCTCCGCCGCCTTGCACGTCCAAGAGACTGCCGACATGGAGTTTCCATGAATCGGCCAGCGATCGACCGAGATAGACGGCATCGGCCGAGACGACATCCTCGAGCGTCCGTTCTCGATGTTCCTGAGTGACCAGGAATCTTTCGCTTGGGGAACCCAACTCGGCTAAGAGGTCGATGCCGAAGATCTGCAGCACCTCGCCTCGGTGCTCTCCGGTTTGCACCACAACGCCCTGCTCCAGAAACGGAGCGGCGCTCTCCACCCCAGGAACATGGCGTACGGACCTGATCACTGTCTCGTCCACTCCAAGGTCGTGACCGATGACTTCCAGCGTTGCCGCTCCGGAGACGGCTCGGACCGATCGATCGAAGGATTGAAGCACTCGCACGTTGGCCGTGCCGATCGACACGGACGCCATCACGCCGAGTGCGACCCCGACGACGCTGAGCACGTTTCGGACCGGCCGTTCGCGAAAATGGGCCAGAATCAGCGATGCAGGCACTGACCAACGGACTGGCATTCCAGCCGACTCCTCGTCGCTGAGGTGAGCAACCGATGACTCTCGATACGCTGCGGATCAGACCACAGGAGGACGGGCCTGCAGGTGCGGGATTTAGTAGTTTCGTTTACAGGGTTTCCCGCCTTTGTTAGACTCGCTTCAACACATCACGAGATCGAAGGTGAGAGCCGCATGAAAAGTGTGTTGCGTCGTAAAGTCGAGCCGGTCGCAGAAGAGATCGATCTCGGAATGCTCACTCCGCGTCAGCGGGACATACTTCGGCTGGTTTCCGTCGGTCATACCAATCGTGAAATCGCCTCCGTGCTGCGGATCAGCGTCCGCACCGTCGAAGTTCACCGATTCAATCTGATGCGCCGCCTGAACGTCAGAAACGTCGCCCAACTTCTCAGACGAGCGCTCCAACTCGGCTTGCTCTCCAAGTCGTTCGGCAAATAACGTCACACAGGCATCCTCCTCCTGAACTCTTCCGGCGCTCAGCTACGTGACCCAGAACCGTCCCGTGACGAACCCGGCAATACGGGGCCGAACTTCCTTTCAAAGTTCCTTGAGTCTTCCGCGGCACTCCGCTATCGACTGATAGCCCTTATCGCGAAGGGCGGCCGCGAGTTCCTTCTCCAAGCGTGCGAACACGTCGATGCCTTCATCGACCAACACGGTGCCGACTTGCACGGCCGAGGCGCCGCAGAGCAGGTGCTCGAACGCATCCCTCCCGTTCATGATGCCGCCCGTGCCGATGATCGGCATGCGTCCGTTGAAATGCTTCCAGAAGGCCCGGACGTTCGCCAGCGCAACCGGTTTGATAATGGCGCCGCCTAACCCTCCGAACCCGCCCTTCGGCTTGATGACGACGGTTTCGGTCTCGGCATCGACGACGAGCCCGTTCCCGACTGAATTGATGAGATTCAGAAAATCCACGCCGCAACGACCGATCACGTTTCCCATCAGCATATGATGCGCCGGATCGAAATACGGGGGCAGTTTCACCCCCATCGGAACCGTCACAATCTTTCTCACGCGCTTCATCAAACGCTCGGACGCCTCGGCGTCGTAGCCGATCTGCGGTTTACCCGGGATATTCGGACAGGACAGATTCACTTCGATCAAATCCGGCCCGGCGGCATTGATGACCTCTGCGATGATTGGGAAGTCGTCTTCGGCCAGACCTGCCACGCTGGCGATGACCGGCTTGCCGAACCGCTTCAAGTCCGGAATCAACTCGGCATAGGCGCGATAGCCGAGATTGGGCAGCCCCATTGAATTGATCGAACCGCCCGGGAACCCGTAATACCGCGGCGACGGGTTGCCCTGGCGAGGCTCCACCGTCATAGATTTTGTGACGATCGCCCCGGCGTGCGACCGTCCCAACGCCGACAATTCCTCCCGCGTCACGCATAACGCACCGGATGCGTTCATGAAGCAACCGGCAAACTTGATCCCCGCAATCGTCGTCGACAAATCCATCGACCTACCGCCCCAAGAGAAGGAGGTTCGGCGCGGTCCGCTCGACCAGACGGCCGTCCCTCATGATCCACACATAGTCCGCCGCGCCCGCGGCCTCGCGACTGTGGGTCGCCAGAAGGACGGTCCGGCGATCCTGATCGGCCAGCGTCCTGAGGAGATCGACGACGGCCGCCCCCTGCTGCGAATCCAGATTGCCCGTCGGCTCATCAGCCATAACCAGCTTGGGGCCATGCACGACGGCTCGTGCAATGGCGATGCGCTGCTGCTCTCCTCCGGACAATTCCCCGGGACGGTGGCGGCGACGATGGCTCATTCCGACGAGACTGAGCACCTCTTCAACACGCTTTCGCATCGTTCCGCCCCGCTCGCCTCTCAACAGCAGCGGAAAGGCCACGTTCTCTTCGGCGGACAGTCCAGGAATCAGATGAAATGCTTGGAAGACAATTCCAATCTCCTCCCGCCTGACCTTCGTCCAATCATCGGATGAAAAACGTCCGGTCGCTCGCCCGTTCAGAATGATCTCCCCAAGCGTAGGGCAGTCCAGACCGGCAACCAGGTTGAGCAACGTGCTTTTACCGCACCCGCTCGGTCCGATGAACGCGCAAAATTCTCCCGCCGCCACCTCCAAGCTGACCCGATTCACCCCGGTGATGGAGGTGGATCCGCGCTGATAGATCTTCGAAACCTGATCAAGCCTGAGCATCATGGGTATCGGATCACTTCCGTATAACACAACCATTTGAAGGGCAACAACTTGACAGGCGCCGTGTTTTTTTCTAGAAGAAACGGCATGTTCCGAACCGGCTTCCTCAGCCTCTGCCGCCAGGCGGTGCGGTTCATCGTTCCGGTCGATTGCCTGACTTGCGGCGCACGTTTGCAGGGCGATCCCGTCCCGGAATTCTGTCGGCACTGTTGGGAGTTGATCGTACCATTGAAAGGGCCGAGCTGCGCTCTCTGTAACCAGCCCTTCGTCTCGCAGGCCGCCGTCTCATTCTCGCCGGATCATCACTGCCAAGACTGTCTGGATTACCGACCCGCCTTCACGAGGGCCTGGACGCTCTATCCCTACCTTCCTCCGCTGCGGGAAGCCATTTGCGCATTCAAGTATCGAGGGAAAGTCGGATTGGCCAAGCCCTTGGCGCGTCTGATGATCGACGCCCTACCCTCGGGTCTCGAGGTCGATCTCATTCTGCCGGTCCCCTTGCATCCGAGCCGGTTGCGAAGCCGGGAATTCAATCAATCCTTGCTCCTTGCGGACCAACTGGCACGGCATCTCAATCTGCCGGTATCGATCGGCGGACTCACGCGGGTGCAGGCCACCGACCCTCAAACCACGTTGCCTCGGAATATGCGACTGAAGAATGTGCGGCGCGCGTTTTCGGTACCCAGGCCCCACATGGTCGCCGGTCGCCGAATCCTGCTGATCGACGATGTCTTTACGACCGGCGCGACGCTCCACGAATGTGCGGCAGTCCTGTCGGCGTCCGGAGCGCAATCCGTCCTCGCTCTGACGCTTGCCCGCACGATTGGTCCGTTGTTCGTTCCGGATCGCCGCTTCGTGGAGGAGCCGGCTCAACCTTTCTCGGTTCTGGGACTGTAGCACATGCCGTTGTACGAATATCTGTGCCTCGACTGCCGGCGTCGCACCACCGTGCTTCAACTGAGCATCACCAATCCTAGACCGGTCTCGTGCGATTCTTGCGGGAGCGCCAGGCTCTCGCGTCTGATGTCCCGTTTTGCGTCACCGAAATCCGAGGAGGCCAGGCTCGAATCCCTTGCGGACCCGAATACCTTAGGCGACCTTGACGAAAGCGACCCCGAGAGCATGCAGCGGTTCATGAAGAAGATGGGCGACGAAATGGGTGAGGATTTCGGAGAGGATCCGTCGGGTGCCCTGGAAGCTGCCGATGAATCCTCGCCGAATCTGGACGATATTGGCGGGCAATGACCGTCATTGTCATATGTTTTCACTTGACACGCTCGCGACTCTCGCATACCCTGATGCCACACTAGAGGCGGTCTGCTCTATGGTTCCTTTTCCATCCTGGACGGTGAATGGCTGGGAGTTCCAAGAGCGAGTTGATGACGGCGGAAGAGACCTGCCGATATCTCAAGATCACCCAGCGAACGCTCTATCGCTACCTCCAGAGCCGTCGGATTCCCGCCTTCAAGCTGGGCAACCAGTGGCGATTCGTACGGTCCGATCTCGAACAGTGGATTCGGAGTCGAGTCAGAACGCCGTTCAACGACTAAGCCCAAGGTGGCATTGATGTTTGCCGGCGAGTACCTCTGTAAAGTCGACGAGAAGGGTCGGTTCATCGTCCCCTCGCCCATCCGGGAACAGGTTGAATCCGAGGGGCGCGCCGTCGTCTTTATGAAGGGCCCGGAGCAGTCGATCCTGATCTATTCCATTAAGGAATGGGAGAAGGTGCTTGAGCGGAGCAAGGCCACGCTCGATGAAGACCAGAGCCGGCTGTTCATGCACTTCGTGGTTTCGGAAGCGGGAACCTCGGAGATCGACAAGACCGGTCGGATTCTGATCCCCGGTCGACTGAGAAAACTGGTTCCGCTCGACGAGGACCAGGAGATCATCCTCGTCGGCCTGTACCACCGCATGGAAGTCTGGAACCCCAGCGAATGGCGAAGATACCTCAGCCGATCCGAAGACCGGTATGAACAAGACATGGCGAAGATTCTGAATCTCCTGTAGCCCTCCGCATGCCCATCGCCCGTCGCGCCACACCCCTCATCAGTTCTCGGCTCCCGGTTCGCGTGGTTTGCCGACGGCCGGCTACGAGACTCCTTGCAGGGACCCGCATGGCTCCATCCGCGAAACTGCGCTTCGGAGTGATCTCCGCGGCAGCGTGCCGCGAGGCCGACGGCGTGGCACTTGTGCTGCCTGTACCTCCCAGCGTGAACCATCAGTATGCCACCGTGCGTGGCCGTCGCCTCCTTTCCGCGGCAGGACGCACATACAAGGCCCAAGTCGGAGACCTTGTGCTGCTCATGCTCTCCAAGCGCTCCAACCGTGCGGCACTGCTGTCGCGGCTTCAATCGAATACGCTCGTTCTTTCGATACGGTTTTACTTTAGGTCGCCGTTACGTCGTGACGTCGACGGCGGGTTGAAAATCGCTCAAGACGCGCTGTGCGAGGGGCTCGGCATCAACGACAACCGTATCGTCGAAACTCATCTCTACAAAGACGTCGACAAGCTCAACCCGCGAATCGAGGTGTCGCTGACCGCCGCCGCACCGACCGGCAGCTCGCTCGATCCCGTCACAAGCTACTCGTAGCGCAACGCGTCGATCGGATTCAAACGCGCGGCCTTGACGGCAGGATAGAGGCCGAAAAACAATCCGATGACGAGCGAAAACACAAACGCGACCCCTATCACGGACCCGGACACGATGGTCGGCCATCCGGCGATCACCGTAGTCAATTTCGCCCCCGTCACCCCGAACACGATCCCCAGCGCGCCGCCGAGCAGGCTCAACGTCATGGCTTCGATCAAGAACTGCCCGACGATGTGGCGCCGTGTGGCGCCGACCGCCATGCGCACGCCGATTTCCCTGGTTCGTTCGGTCACCGAAACCAGTAGGATGTTCATGATGCCGATCCCTCCGACCAGAAGGGAAACGGACGCGATGGCGAACAACATCACCGTCAGCGTTTGGCTCGTCCCCTGTTGGACCTTTCCAATGTCCACCTGCGTGCGGATCGTGAAATCGTCGGCCTGTTCGCCCTGTATGCGATGGCGCATGCGGATGACTTCACGAATCTCTTCGACCGCCTCCGGAAGATCATCGACCCGCTCGGTGGACGCGAAGATTCCTCCCACCGAGCCCAGAAACAGCGTGCCGAACACCTTCCGCTCCGCCGTCGTGAACGGGATGAAGATCACATCGTCTTGATCCGAACCCTGGGCAGATTGTCCCTTCGACGCAAGCACGCCGATCACCCGAAACGGCACGTTCTTGATGCGGATGACGGCGCCGACCGGCTCCTCTCCCGGATCAAAGAGATTTTCCGCCACCGTCCGCCCGATCAGCGCCACCCGAGCCGCGCTGTCGAGGTCGGCCTGCGTAAACGGCCCGCCGCTGGTAAACGACCAGTCTCTGATGGTCAGATAGCTCGGGGACACGCCGTTGATGGAGCCGTTCCAATTCCGGTTGCCGTTGACGATCTGCATCACGTCCCGTTTGGCCCACGCCGTATCCGACAGCAACGGGATTTTCTTCTTGAGATCCAGGGCATCCGCCACCGTCAGGGTGACGGCACCCCCTTGGCTTCCCCTCACACCGCTAACCGTCGTAACCCCGGGCCAGATGATGATGACGTTCGTGCCCATCGTGGCGATCTGTCTCTGGACCGCACGCCGGGCTCCATCCCCGATGCTGACCATGGCGATGACCGCCCCCACTCCGATCACGATTCCCAGCATGGTCAAGGCCGTCCGCAGGCGATTTCGCCTCAGGACTCTCAGCGCCGTCAGAATCGTTAACCAGATGAATGCCGACATGCTAAAGCCCCATGATCGGCGCCTGCGTTCGCCTCGTTCGGTCACTCACGACCCGGCCGTCCGTCATGACGATCTCCCGAGACGCATGAGCCGCGATGTCCGGTTCATGGGTCACCACGACGACCGTCATGCCCTCGCGATTGAGCCCCTGCAGAATCGCCATGATCTCCTCGCTGGATTGGGTGTCGAGGTTGCCCGTCGGCTCATCGGCCAGCAGAAGGGCCGGTGACGTCACCAGCGCCCGCGCGATGGCGACCCGCTGCTGTTGGCCACCGGAGAGTTGAGTCGGAAAGTGGTGCTCCCGCCCGCTTAACCCGACCCGCCGAAGCGCTTCCGCAGCCTGTCGGCGCTGCTCCTTGAGCGGGAGTCCTCGATAAAACAACGGCAGCTGAGCGTTTTCCAGGGAACTGGTTCTCGGTATAAGATTGAAACTTTGGAAGACGAATCCGATCTGTCGGTTGCGGATCTCAGCCAACCGGTCCTGACGCAGGTGTGCGACTTCGGCGCCGTCGAACGCATAACTGCCGTTCGTCGGCTGATCGAGGCAACCCAGAATGTTCATGAGCGTGGACTTACCCGATCCGGACGAGCCCATGACGGCGACGAATTCGCCGCGCTCGATCGTGAGGTCCACGCCACGAAGCGCCTCGACCTGGACCTCGCCGACCCGGTACACCTTCCAGATGTCGCGGCAGGTGATCAGTGGAGTCATCGAGGGAGAGCTTAGGTTCAGGTTGAGACGCAGTGGAGGCTCGGCCTTGGGCTTGCCTACATGCCTCGTTCGCGAGACTGGCGACGCTGCGGAGGGCCGAACCCCGGCGGCAGATCGCTGACCTGCCGGTCTCCGCGGGGCTGCTCGATCCCGACGATCACTGCCTCCCCTTCGGCAAGGTCTCCTGAGATGAGTTCCGTCCACAGGCCGTCCGATATGCCGCCCTGGACCGGGACCGAGGCCAGCTCGCCGTTTTCACGCTCCTGCCAGATGAACCGGGAAGGCCTGCCCCCCGCACCTCCTGCGGCTGCGACTCGGCCGCCGCCGGTCACCGGACCGCTGGTCGCCAGTTCCGATTTCGGAGGCATGAACCGGAGCGCCGCGTTCGGGATCTTGAGCACATTTTCACGTTGAGCTACGACGATCGACACGTTCGCCGTCATCCCGGGTTTGAGCCGCAAATCCTTGTTGTCCACGCCGACCACGACGTTGTAGGTGACGACGTTCTGCACGTTGATCGGCGCGATGCGCACCTGCCTGATGGTGCCGGAAAAGGGAACGCTCGGATACGCATCGACGGTGAACGTCGCGTCTTTTCCTTCCGTGATGCCGCCGATATCCGACTCGCTCACGTTCGTGTCCACCTCCATCTGCGTCAGGTCGAGGGCGATCAAAAACAGGTTCGGCGTGGCGAAACTCGCGGCAACGGTCTGGCCGACTTCGACATTTCTGGCCACAACGACGCCGTTGACCGGTGATCGGATGACCGTGTACTTGAGATCCAGTTCCGCGGCATTGAGCGCGGCTTCTGCCTGCTTCACTTGCGCCGTTGCGACACTCACCTGGGCATCGGCTCCCTGCGCGTTCGTCAGCGCGACGTCCACATCGTTCTGCGACACGAATTGCTGGGCCAGCAACGATTTCGTCCGGTCCAACTCGCGGCGACGCTGCGCCTGCTCCGTCCTCGCTCGCGCGATGGTCGCTCTCGCCATTTCAAGATTGCTGGCGGCCTGATCCCGACGGGCTCGAAACGGTTCGGGATCGATCACCGCCACGATGTCCCCGGCCTTGACCACGGAATTGAAATCGGCGTGCAGGCTTTTGATCATGCCGGATACCTGTGTGCCGACTTGAACCGACACGACCGGGGCGATCGTTCCAGTAGCGGTGACCAGCGAGACGACCGTTCCTCGCTCAACCGACGCTGCACGGTACCGAATAGGCGGCTTGCGCTCACCGTTGAAGAACACATAGCCGCCGATGACCAGCCCGACGGCCAATACTGCGGCAATCAGAACAAGCCGGCGCATGACGAGAGCCGTTCCTCCCCAAGCTGTGCCGTGCCATTCTAGCAAGACGGACGAATGAGAATCATCCTCCGGCCTCAAAAGCAGGACAGGCCATCCATGTGCATGGATGGCCTGTCCGGGAATTGCCCTCTGTTGTTTGTGCCTCGCCTCGCGCTAAGCCTTTAAGAACCGCCGAGGTGAGGCGCCTGTTTGCGATTCACGCTTCACGAGATACGCTTCAGGTCTAGGGGCTGACGCTGATACGCTCCCTGATCGAATCGAAGGTTTCCTTCGGTACGACGTTCTTCGCGACTAACTCGCCCTTGACCTTGTAGGGACGATTCATGACGATTCGGTCGGCCATCTCCTTCGAAATGCCCAGCACCAGCACCATATCACCCGCCGACGCCTTATTGACGTTCATCAGCCCTGTCCCGGCCGACGGGATCGCAGCGGCGGATGGCGGCATCGGAGCCGGAACCATTGCCGGCGACGTGGCGGCAGAGGGTGCCAAGGAGCTGGTGACGCTCCGTTCCTTGAGCTCCTTCTGATAGCGTGCGACCAAGGACTTCAACGTTTCATTGTGCCGCTTGGCGTCCTCATATTCCGATTTCATAGCCCGATTCTGGGCGGTCAACTGCTTGACGCGGTCCTCGAGCTCCTTGGTCCGCGCTTCGATGCTTCCCCGTTCCTTGTCCCGGCTGTGCTGTATGCGCTCCAATTCGTCGTGGGCGGCCTGGGCTTCGTTGCCGAATTTGACGTTCAATTCCTTCAGCGTCTTGACCTGTTGCTCCAACGCGCTCTTCTGCGTTCGCATCGTGGCCAATTCAGTCTTAGCGGCATCGCCTTCGGCCACCGCCTCCTGGTACTTGCGGTCGCTGACGACACAGCCCATAATCGAGAACGCCCCCGCTGCGACAATCGCCGTCATCCACACTGACCTCATGCGAACCTCCCCTTGTCCTGATCGCCGTCCCTGCGCGGCGCGGCTGTAGGCTTCACCACCGCGTCTTTTCGCACCCCTCCACTGTGTATGCCAAGCCTCAGTCTTTGTCAACAAGTTTGACGCCCTGCCGCCGCCTTTGGATTTCCGATCATCGGTTTCTCGCGTCTGCTTGACGGGAGGCGGACACTTTGTGATTATGCAGAGACCTCTCGTCACAAACCTCACCAAAAGGAACGCCGATGAATGAATGGGGTCCCGCCCTGGCGGTGATTCTCGGTATTGTCGAAGGGCTCACGGAGTTTCTCCCGGTCTCCTCGACCGGCCATCTCATTCTCGTGGGGCATGCGCTGGGATTTACCGGCGACCTGGCGGCCAACGCGGAGATTTCCATCCAGTTGGGCGCCATCCTCGCCGTCGTGGCATACGAGCGTGAAAAACTCAAGCTGCTGGTCACGCGCGCGTTCGAGGAACAAGCCGATCTTCGGCAGCGGATGGTCGGTGGCATATCGGATCAAGCCCTGCGGATCTCAACGTCGATGACTACGCATCCGCATTTGTGGTTTCTTATCGGCCTGGGTGCCGCCTTCCTGCCGGCGGGCCTTGCCGGCTTTATCACGCACGGATGGATCAAGGCTAATTTGTTCAGCCCCCAAACGGTCGGCATCACGTCGATCCTGGGAGGACTGATCATTCTCGTCGTGGAGTCGCGCTCCAAGCCGGCAGCCGTTCACCAATTGGAGAAAGTCGGCCTGCGCGACGCCGTCTTCGTTGGATTGGCTCAGTGTGCCTCGCTCGTTCCCGGCATGTCGCGCTCGGGTTCGACGATCATCGGAGGTTTGCTCGTAGGCCTTGACCGTAAGGTCGCTACGGAGTACTCGTTTTTTCTGGCGCTCCCGACGTTGATCGTCGCGACCTGCTATCAGATCTGGAAATCACGAGGAGTCTTTCATCAAGAGGACTACGTCGCCTTGGCGATCGGGCTCGCCGTTTCTTTCCTGGTTGCCTGGATCGTGATCGCGGCCTTTCTCTCCTTCGTCAAGCACCATACGCTGCGCCCGTTTGCCTATTACAGAATCGTCATGGGACTCGTCGTCCTCTACATCTTTGGTCTGTAATCTGGGGAACCCCGATGACGGATACGGTCCACGTGTTCGACGCCAAAGTGCGCGGAAAGCAGGGCCCCCTCCATTTCGACGTCATGACGACCGACGAGTCGGCCGCACTCAGGCTGGCAAAGCGCTATCTGGAGGAATTGGGAGAGGGAGACGTCTCGGTGACGGTGAATGAGTGCCGGTTCTGCCACAGCGAGCCGCTGCTCATGTTTTCAACGGAACAGCAGCGCCAGTTTCACGAACAGGGCGGATTCATCGTCCCCCTTACGGAATAGGACGGCTAGGAGGACAGGGAGGTCGGAGGAGGATCAGGCGCGGGCAGCGGCGTCTCTTTTCGCTCGAACGCAAAATGCATGATCAAGCAGATAACCCCGATGCTGATGGCGGAATCGGCCACGTTGAACGCCGGCCAATGGTACATCTCGACATACACGTCCAGAAAGTCGATCACCTCGCCGAACCGTAGCCGATCGATCAAATTTCCGATCGCCCCTCCGAGAATCCCCGCGATGCTCACCTGTCCGATCCAATCTTTCTCGGGCAGCCGGGCCAGAATCGTCCCCAGCAGCCCCAACGCAAACAGGGACGTTACCCCGAAGAAGACCATGCGAAACGCGTTGCTGCTGCTGGCCAGCAAGCCGAACGCGGCCCCCGGATTTCGAATGTAGGTAATGCTGAACAGGTTGGGAATGACCACGATGGATTCGTGCAACCGCATGGACTGCATAATCCAATATTTCGTCACCTGATCGACCAGTACGATCACGAATCCGAGCAGACCCAGCCCTCCGTACCGGAGCGCGGTTGAGTTCACTGGACCGCCTCCACACAGCGGTCGCAGAGGGTGGGATGGCGCTCATCCTTTCCGACTGCCGCCCGGTAATTCCAGCAGCGCTCACATTTGCCGAAGGGCGACTTCGCCGCTGAAACGGACAGCCGACTGCCGGCCGCGCCGGCAACCAGCCTCACCTCGGACACGATGAAGAGCGTCGGGAGGTCTTGGACGTAGGTCGCGAGGAACGCGTAGTCCTCCTGATTGGCCTGTAGTTCCACCGTCGCCTCCAGGGAAGATCCGATGACTTTCTCCCGCCGGCTTCCTTCCAACACACTTTGGACCAGCTCCCGATAGCCCAACAGCCGCTCCCATCGTTGAGCAAGCCCGGCATCCTTCCACCGCGGCTCGGCTTCCGGAAACCGACTCATGTGGACGCTCTTCGTCTCCGGTTCCAAGGCCGAGTGCGCGTTGATCGTCCGCCAAATCTCCTCCGCCGTAAAACTGAGCACCGGCGCCATCAGCTTGGTCATCGTCAGAATGATTTCATAGAGGACGGTCTGCGATCCTCGTCGCAACGGCGAGTCCTTGCAAAACGTGTACAGCCGATCTTTCAGAATATCCAGATAGACGGCGCTCAAATCCACTGAGCAGAAGTTGTTCAACGCATGATAGATCGCGTGAAATTCAAACTCGTCATAGGCCGTGCGGACCTTTCCCTTCAGATCCTCGAGCCGCAACAGCGCCCATTGGTCGAGCTCGGGCAACCGCTCGTACGGCACTCGATCCTTCGAGGGATCGAAATCGTACAGATTGCTCAGCAGGAACCGACAGGTATTCCTGATTTTTCGATAGGCTTCGACCAATTGCGTCAGGATGGCCGGGGAAATGCGCACGTCGTCCTGATAATTCTGCGCAGACACCCACAAACGGAGGATTTCGGCGCCGTACTGCTTAATGATCTCGTGAGGCGCCACGCCGTTCCACGCGGACTTCGACATCTTCTTGCCCTGATCGTCGACGACGAATCCGTGGGTCAGAACGGCCTTGTAGGGGGCGCGCCGATCGGTGATCACCCCGGCGAGCAATGAGCTATGGAACCAGCCTCGATGCTGGTCCGAGCCTTCGAGATACAAGTCCGCCGGCCACCACCTGCGCGGCTTGAGAACGGCGGCATAGCTCACGCCCGATTCGAACCAGACGTCGAGAATGTCATGTTCCTTTTCAAATGTGCTCCCGCCGCACTGCCCACAGGTGGTACCGGGAGGCAGCAGCTCCGACGCCGACCGTTCGAACCAAATATCGGACCCTCCGGATTCCATCAACACGGCAAGGTATTCGATGAGAACCGGCTCGGCCATCACTCTGCGGCAGCCAACGCAGGTAAACCCCGGGATGGGCACGCCCCAGACCCGCTGGCGCGACAAACACCAGTCAGGTCGATTGGTGATCATGCCGGTGATCCGATCCTGGCCCCAGGGAGGAACCCATTGCACGCGATTGATTTCGGCCAGGGTCTCCTGACGCAAATCGTTCGTCTCCATGGACACGAACCACTGTTCCGTCGCCCGGAAGATGACCGGACTCTTGCATCGCCAGCAATGGGGATAGGAGTGGCTCAGCGAGCCATACCCCAGCAACTTCCCCGTCGCCTTGAGCCGTTCCACGATGCCGGGGTTGGCTTTGAAGACATGTTGCCCTGCAAAATCTCCCACCGCTTTGGTGAATCGTCCGGCGTCGTCGAGCGGGGCAAGGATCTCGAGCCGCTCGCCCGGCGACGCTTTGGCGTTGTACTCCTGGACCAGGATGTAGTCCTCAATGCCGTGTCCCGGCGCGATATGCACGCAACCGGTGCCTTGGTCGAGCGTGACGAAATCTCCCAAGAGGACGGGCGACAATCCTGTGGTCATCGGCCGTTGAGTCTCAAGCCCCTCGAACCCGTCTCCCCCCTTCTTCACGCCCAGAACGCGGGCCTCTTTCAATTCGCAGGCCTTGGCCACGCGCTCCACCAGCTTGTCTGCGATGATCAAGATCTCGTCGCCGACCCGCACGAACGCGTAGTCGATATCAGGGTGGAGGCAGACCGCCTGATTGGCCGGAAGCGTCCAGGGGGTGGTGGTCCAAATCACGATCGCGTACGACGCTCGATCGGCGGGAATACCGTCCGGTCGTCCGGGGAACGACTGAGGCGGATTGACGATCGGAAACTTGACGTAAATCGACGGCGAGGTGTGGTCTTCATATTCCACTTCCGCCTCGGCGAGTGCCGTCTGATCCTGCGTACACCAGAGCACCGGTTTCAGTCCCTTGTAGACCCCCCCCCGTTCCACGAACTTGCCGAACTCCCGCACGATCGTCGCCTCGTAGGCCGGGTTCATGGTGAGATACGGATGTTGCCAATCACCGAACGTGCCCAGGCGTTGAAATTCTTCGCGCTGAATGTCGCGGAACTTCTCGGCATATTCCCGACAGAGCCGGCGGATCGTCATTGCATCGAGTGTTTTCTTCTTTTCACCGAGATCTTTCAGCACCTGATGCTCGATCGGCAACCCATGGCAATCCCAGCCCGGGACATACGGCACGTGAAATCCTGCCATGGTTTTCGACTTGACGATGATGTCCTTGAGGATCTTGTTCAGGGCGTGGCCGATGTGGATACGGCCGTTGGCATAGGGAGGGCCGTCATGCAGCACATAACGGGGCCGACCTTCTCCGGCTTGCTGGATCTCCTCGTATAACCGCTCTTTTTCCCACCAAGCCAAGAGTTCGGGCTCCCGCTGCGGCAGATTCGCCTTCATGGGAAAATCGGTCTTGGGCAGATTGAGCGTTGCTTTGTAGTCCATGGAAATCTGGGCGTGGAGTGTTAACTGCTTGCGGGGTTAGCTAATGGCCATCATGCGATCGAGGGCGATTCGTGCCCACCGCTTGTCGTCTTCAGGAACCACGATATGGTTAACGACGTGGCCGTCGGCGAGATTCTCCATGGCCCAGCACAGATGCGCGCCGTCGATCCTGAACATCGTCGCGCACTGACAGACGGTGGACGACAGAAAGAAGACCTTCTTGTCGATCATGTCGCGCTTCAATCGGTTGACGAGATTGAGTTCGGTGCCCACCGCCCAGGTCGTGCCGGGAGGGGCCGCGGTGACCGTCTTGATGATGAATTCGGTGGATCCGGACACATCCGCCTTGTTGACCACGTCCTCGTGACACTCCGGATGAACGATCACCTTACCGTCCGGATACTGCTTCCTGAAATTGTCGATATGCACCGGTTGAAACATCTGATGGACGCTGCAATGTCCCTTCCAGAGAATCAGTTTCGCCCGCTTGATGGCCTCTCGGCTGTTGCCGCCGTTCGGCTGATAGGGATCCCACACGATCATCTGTTCGCGCGGCAGGCCCATCTTGTTCGCCGTATTCCGGCCCAAGTGCTCATCGGGGAAAAAGAGAATCTTTTCACGTCTCGCCCAGCACCATTCGATCACGGCTCTCGCGTTGGACGAAGTACAGGTGATGCCGCCGTGCTCGCCGCAAAAGGCCTTCAAGACCGCCGCGGAATTCACATAGACGGCCGGCATGACGGTTTCTTCGACCGGGAGCATGCGCCCTAAGGCTTCCCAACACTGGTCGACCTGCTCGATCGCCGCCATGTCCGCCATAGAACAGCCCGCCGCCAGGTCCGGCAGAATGACGGTTTGATTTGAACGGCTCAGAATGTCCGCCGTCTCGGCCATGAAATGCACGCCGCAAAAGACCACGTAGGGCCGCTCCGAACGCTCGGCTGCGAGCTTGGACAGCAGGAGCGAATCGCCACGAAAATCGGCATGTTCGATCACTTCGTCGCGCTGATAGTTATGGCCGAGGATCATGACCCGGTCGCCTAGCGTACGCTTCGCTTGCGCAGTTCGCCGGAACAGTTCCTCGCCCTCAAGGCCCTGATACTCGGTAATCGGCTTGGGTTTGGGTAATGTGGCCAGCATGTCCGAACTGTGCTCACCTATTCATATAAAGAACCCTGATTGTACGACACGCGTTCTCCCACAATCAATGAAACCGCCCCGGCGGCAGTGGGTCAGTTTGCCATCCAGACGCACTGAAGTCTGTCATTCCCGCGGAAGCGGGAATCCAGACAAGACCTTCTCTTCAGCAGTTAGCCGTGATCGAGGAGTGGATGCCCGCCTTCGCGGGCATGACGCAAGAGGAGACGGACCCACTACCGCCCGGCTTCCGACAGGCCTTGTATCACGCAGTCGGAGGATAAATGGATCCCGTCCTATGGGTCTAATAGCACGTTGACTTCCCACTCGGCACAGACTACGATTTGACGTTATAAGCTAGGGGTGCCAGAAGGCTGAGAGTCCGCCGGAAGATCTTGGACGGACGACCCTCACAACCTGACCTGGGTAATACCAGCGTAGGGAAGCGGAACAGCAAAAGACGCTGAGGTCTGAGCCGCTCCCTAATCTACCAGGGGCGGCTTTTTAGTTTGCAGTGAGGATTCGGACAATCGAGAGCGGTTTCAGACGAAAGGAATCTCCCCATGAGCAAGAACGGCTCCGACGACGGTCACGGCCCGAGAACGATTACGACAAATCCTTTTCCCGCATCGCAGAAGGTCTTCGTTTCCGGGACTCAGCCCGGCGTGCGGGTCCCGATGCGGGAAATCGCCTTATCTCCGACCAAGTCCTTGAAGGGCGAGGCGCCAACCCCCAACGAGCCCGTGACAGTCTACGACACCTCAGGTCCTTATACCGATCCGTCCGTCACGATCGACATTCGAGCCGGATTGGTCCCGGCCCGACAGGAATGGATTCGATCACGCGGCGATGTGGAACAGCTTCCGGACGTCACTTCGCAATATGGCAGGGCACGAGCCGCTGATCCGAAACTGGCAGACCAGCGCTTCGGACACATCCGCAAACCCCTGCGCGCCAAACCCGGTAAGAATGTGACTCAGCTCCACTATGCGCGCAAAGGCATCCTCACACCCGAGATGGAATTCATCGCGATCAGGGAGAATCAATCCCGGGAAGTCGCCCGCGAGTTGGCCTCGCGGAACGGCCAGGGGGGAGGCACGGCGCAGCACCCGGGCCAGGCCTGGGGCGCGAGCATTCCCAAGACCATTACGCCGGAGTTCGTGCGTGATGAAGTCGCCAGGGGACGGGCGATCATTCCCGCCAACATCAACCATCCCGAAACGGAGCCCATGATCATCGGCCGGAATTTCCTGGTCAAGATCAACTCGAACATCGGGAATTCCGCCGTCGCCTCCTCGATCGAAGAGGAAGTCGAAAAGATGATCTGGTCGATTCGATGGGGCGCCGATACGGTCATGGATCTCTCCACCGGGAAGAACATTCACGAGACGCGGGAGTGGATCATCCGCAACTCCCCGGTCCCGATCGGCACCGTGCCGATCTACCAGGCGCTTGAAAAGGTGGGCGGGAAGGCGGAAGACCTGACGTGGGACATCTATCGAGACACCCTCATCGAGCAAGCCGAGCAGGGCGTCGACTACTTTACGATCCATGCCGGCGTCCGGCTCGCCTATGTGCCCCTGACCGCCCGGCGGATGACCGGCATCGTATCGCGCGGCGGATCGATTCATGCCAAGTGGTGTCTCGCTCACCACGAGGAGAACTTTGCCTACCGGCACTTCGAGGAAATCTGCGAGATCATGAAGGCCTACGACGTCTCGTTCAGCCTGGGCGACGGACTGCGGCCCGGATCAATCGCCGATGCGAACGACGAAGCGCAGTTCGCCGAGCTCGAGACCTTGGGCGAACTCACGAAACTCGCCTGGAAGCATGACGTACAGGTGATGATCGAAGGACCAGGGCATGTGCCGATGCACCTGATCAAAGTCAATATGGAGAAACAGCTCCAGGCCTGTCACGAAGCGCCGTTTTATACGCTCGGCCCGCTCACGACCGACATCGCCCCCGGCTACGATCACATCACCTCCGGAATCGGCGCGGCCATGATCGGATGGTACGGATGCGCCATGCTCTGCTACGTCACCCCCAAGGAACATCTGGGCCTACCCGATCGCGAAGACGTGAAGGCCGGCGTCATCACCTACAAAATCGCGGCCCACGCCGCCGACCTCGCCAAGGGCCATCCGGGGGCGCAGATCCGGGACAACGCCCTGTCAAAAGCGCGGTTCGAATTCCGGTGGGAGGACCAGTTCCATCTGTCGCTCGATCCGGATACCGCGGAACAGTTCCACGACCAGACGCTTCCGGACAACGCGGCCAAGGTGTCTCACTTCTGCAGCATGTGCGGGCCGCATTTCTGCTCCATGAAGATCACTCAGGACGTGCGCGACTACGCCGCGAGCAAGCATGTCAGTGAACAGCAGGCGATTCAAATCGGCATGAAAGAAAAATCAGAGGAATTTCGAAAAACCGGATCTGAAATTTACCGGTAGCATGAGATCCGAATACGAATGCTCAAAACAGCCTTCCAACAAGGCCGCAGGGAGCGAGGGCCCCAAGACGTACTGTTGTTAGGTACGTTGAGGGGAACGAGCGACCGAGAACGCAGTTGGAGGCTGTTTTCAGCATTCGCTGAAGGGAGCGTACGATGGGTAAGCCGAAGCCGGCCCCGCTGAGAGAACGAGACATCACGAGACAGATCGCACGCGAGTACTACAAGGAATTCGATCAGCTCATCGAGAGCGACGTCATCATCGTCGGCGCCGGACCGTCCGGATTGATCTGCGCACACGACCTGGCCGACATGGGATTCAAGACGGTCATCGTCGAGCAGAACCTCGCGCTCGGCGGCGGGTTCTGGCACGGCGGGTACCTGATGAACAAGGCTACGATCTGTGCCCCGGCGCACAAGATACTCGCGGAGATCGGCGTGCCCTGCAAGAAGATCAAGGACTGCGACGGCATGTACATCGTGGATCCGCCTCACGCCACGGGTGCGCTGATCGCCGCGGCCTATCGCGGCGGCGCGAGAATCTTGAATCTTACCCGGGTCGTTGATCTGGTGCTCCGCCATGACGGGGCCTTGGAGGGAGTGGTCGTCAACAACACGACCGCCGAAATGGCCGGCCATGATCTCATCCACGTCGATCCGATCGCCTTGGAAAGCAAGGTCGTCGTCGATGCCACCGGCCACGATGCGGTCGTCGTCACCTTGTTGCATAAACGAAGCCTCTACACGGAGGTGCCGGGCAACGGTGCCATGTGGGTCGCCCGTTCGGAAGAGGACGTCATGGACCATACCGGCGAGGTCTATCCCAATTGTTTCGTCATCGGCCTGGCCGTCTCGGCCGTCCATGGCACCCCCCGCATGGGTCCGGCCTTCGGATCTATGTTACTATCCGGTCGGTACGGAGCGGAGTTGATCAAAAAGAAACTGAAGAATGAATGAAGGTCTCCAGCAAGGCCGCAGGGAGTGCGGATCGGAGGCGTACGTCTGAGAGTGTTGGGGAGTTCGTACGACTGAGAACGACGCTGGAGGCGTTTTTCAGAAGCTGCATCATCGCATCATATGGATGTTCAAGATTTTCTAGTACAAGGCGACGGCCGAGAAGAGGACAAACGGGAAGCCTGGGGTCTCTTCCAGCAGGCGTACGAGCGGCAGATGAAAGGCGAATTGGAAGAGGCCGTGTCGCTCTACCGACAATCCTTGTCCGCACATCCCACGGCGGAGGCGCACACGTTCCTGGGTTGGACCTACAGCTTCATGGGTCGGCTCGACGACGCCATCGACGAGTGCCACATGGCCATTGCGCGAGACCCGGAGTTCGGCAACCCCTACAACGACATCGGCGCCTATTTGATCGAGAAGGGTCAGTTCGAGGAGGCGATCCCCTGGTTTCAGAAGGCGATGCAGGCGAAACGCTACGAGAGCCCGGCTTTTCCTCACTTGAACCTTGGAAGAGTCTACGAGAAGAAAGGTCAGTGGACCGACGCAATCGAATCCTACAAGCAGGCCCTCCTTCTCAATCCGGACTACGTCTTAGCTAAGAAGTCGCTCGGACGACTGATCAGTTCATTGAATTGAAACCGCCCGCGCTTCGCACTCACGATTCGGCAATGAGCTATTCCAGATGACTCAGACCGACCATGCAACCGAGCCGACGATTCTGGTCGCGGTGACCGATATCTTCTTTTATACGAAGGTCCGCGATGCCCTGCGACCCAAAGGCTTTCGACTCGAACGTGCCCGCTCGCAGCAAGATATCGAGGGAATCTCATCGACCGGTTCGCCGGCCGCAGTCATTCTGAACATGAACGACGATGTCCTGAACGCGTTCCAAGCCCTCGAAACCTTGAAGGCCGCTGCTCGGACGAAGGTGGTCCCCATCCTGGCGTTTGCCAATCATGAAGAAGTCGATACCTGGAATCGCGCCAAGTCGATGGGCGTGACGAAGATCGTCTCACGAAACGAGTTCTCGGCTCGTACAAAAGATCTCGTTGAGGAAATACTGTCGAACGTTTGATGCTGAATTTTGAGCTGGTTTCAATTCAGCGGTAATCGTGCAACATTAAACATTCACGACCGGATATTTGTATGCTGAAACAATCCCGCCTGTACGATCACCATACCGGCCTCGGCGCGACCTTTGAGGAAGTTACCGGTTGGAGCGTGCCCGCGCACTACGGCGACCCTCTCGCGGAACACCGGGCGGTACGGGAATTCGTGGGGCTGACTGACCTGTCGCACCGCGGCAAACTTCGGGTGACCGGCGACGACCGGATCAAGTGGCTGCAGAGCGTCATCAGCAACGATATCCTGTCTCTCCAACAGGGTCAGGGGCGCTACTCGAGCTTCCTGTCCCACAAGGGGAAAATGCTCACCTACTTCCGTGTGTATATGCAGACCGACGCCGTCATGCTGGAGGACGTCGGCGAGATCGGTGAGACGACGTACAGCGCGCTGCGGAAATTTCTGCTCTACGGCACCAAGGCCAAGATGGAAAACTGCGCGGAGAGTTGGGGGCTGTTGCTCGTGAGCGGTCCAAAAGCCGCGTCGACGGTGAGGGCCGCCTTTGGAACGGACGTGGCGGATCTAAAGCCCGTGAACTTTGTCTCCTCGATGATCGGCGGACAGTCCGCGCTGATCGTACGGACGGAGGAAACGGGTGAAGAGGATTATGAGATTCTATTGCCCGCGGGCGGACTGATCACGGCCTGGGAGCGGTTGATGGAGGCCGGTCAGGCCTATGGGATCACGCCCATAGGCAGCCAGGCCCGTGAAGCGCTCCGCATCGAGGCAGGGATCCCGAAAGCCGGACCGGACTTGAACGATGAGATAGTCCCGCCCGAGGCGAACCTCGAAGGCAAAGCCTTCAGTCTCACCAAAGGATGCTACCCCGGCCAGGAAGTCGTCGCCCGCATGGACACCTACGGCAACGTCCGTCGCCATTTGGTCGGCCTGGTCGTCAAGGGTTCTGTGGTCCCGCCGCAGGGAGCCAAGCTCTTCAGCGGCGATCGCGAAGTGGGCTGGATCAGCAGCGCGACGCGATCCTCGCAGATCAAGGCCGTCATTGCGCTCGGATTTCCGCTTCGGGATTTCAGCACAGCCGACACCGTGCTCTCGGTCGAGATCGGCGGAACCCGCCTCGAGGCCACCGTTACCAGCCTCCCGTTCTACACAAAGGGATAACCGTCCAACTGCGCAGCACAATCTCTTCCTGTTCCTTAGCGCACGCCTGTGGCCGGTTGGCCGGATATCCTGTGGGCTGATCACCGGATAGAAGGCAGGATTCGCAGCGTATCCAGCGGAGGTGCCAAACAGGTTCTGGCCCGGTTGTTCCGACACTCCTTTTAGTACCTTCCCGGATTCGAAGCTATACGCTTACCCCCGTTCCGGAGACCTCACCGGATCCGGCCAGGCATTGTGGCAATCCAGCCTTGACAGAACTCCTGAACACTTTGATACTTGCGGCGTTTGCGACAGCAACTGCGTCGAGCAGGATCGTGCTATACCACCGCCAATCGATTCAGGGGCCAAGCGGTTCACGGTCTAGTTATGCATCTCACACCCGGAAGGTCGAGCTATGAATGAGCTGAACGTGTTCGTCAGCGTCGGAGGGACCGCCACGGAGAAGCAGGAGACGTTTGTCCGGGCGGTGGAAGACCGGCTTCGGAGTGAAGGCTTGGTTCCGCATACGGTCGGCAGGAATACATTCAGTGCTGATGCGCCACTGAGGACTGTTACCGAGTTGTTGGACAGGTGTTCTGGAACCGTGGTCATCGCCCTCGAGCGTACGTACTTTGCCGCAGGAATTGAGAAGCGTGGTGGTGCGAAAGAGAGCGCCCTCACTGAGGTTAAGCTGCCCACACCATGGAATCATATCGAGGCTGCGATGTCCTACGCCCGCGGCCTCCCGCTCATGGTCATCGTCGAAGCTGGTCTGAAGAGCGAAGGACTGCTTGAGCGCGGTTATGACTGGTATGTGCAGTGGGTGACCCTCGAACCTACGTCGTTGACTTCCAACGAGTTCAACGGGGTTCTTGCCAGCTGGAAGCAGAAGATGTTGGGCGCGCCGAAGAAGGCAGTGTCGTCCAAGGCAGCGGCCGACATGACGGTTGCAGAACTGCTGGGCGGCTTGAAGCCCGTCCAACTGTGGTCCGTCCTCGGTGCGCTGGCAGCATTAGTCGCGGGCGCATTCGCTCTGGGTGGAAAACTATTTGGGTAATTCATTTTTGATGAACCGTCGCCTTCGGGAATCGAGATCTGGCATTCCGAATCGGGAGATGTCGCGAGAAAAGCAGTGACCGAAATTGATACGCCTGGGCTATTGACGGAAAGAAACTTGATTCTGAGTAAAATTCGCTGCTACCGGCTCACCAGTGGAGCCATGGTAGTATTCCTTGCACCGAACCTGCGCATTAAGCCACTCAGGCCGGTGAATTCAGACGTTATGCGGCACACATACGAGGAGGTGTCTTATCCGGTCCACCACCGAGGAACGCATAACACTTATTGCAGCTGTTATCGCAGCCGCCGCGAGCATTACGTCAGCTGCTCTGACTAGCGGGACGGACCGCTCAGTCGCATAGTTCACCGCGGTAGCTGCGGTTGAACGGGAAAGGGAGAGCTTCCGCCGCACACAGATTGATAGGCTCGTCAGCTCAGCTCTGGAGGCTGCTGTTCACCTGCACACGCAGTATGACGCTTCCCATAACGTTGCGTGGATCGCCGCTAATCCGGAACCGCCACTTGCCTCCCAAGCGTTTCAAAGCATCGAACAGATCCGGTTCGCCCTAGCGAGCTTGGTGGCCATGGGCGTAGTCCCTAAAGAGAAGTTAGATAGCGCCGATCGCTTGCTTTCGTCCCTCCGACTGGACTGGCATACGTTCTCCTCCACCCGCGCCGCGTACCGCGATGCGCTGAGGGCCGGGACAATAAAGATGTCAGGCCAAGCATCAGAAAAGGCCCGCGCGATCGACGAGCGCTACTCGGAAAGTGCCAAGAAGTACGAGGGTCATTTGAGATCGTTGCGCGAACTTACCACGAGCATTAATGGTGCGATAGGGGGCTCTACTGCCGCCCAACTCAGCACTGGAGGAGCCACGCCGCAAGCCGCGCTCCCCTGAGCTTTGGCGTTGGGGGGCAGAGCGGATATCATCGAGCGGCCGGAGTTACGGGGTCGGACCTTTCAGTCCGCAGGCGATCGACGATGCGCAGACAAGAGAGAGCGCCAAGCGTTCAAACGAACCGGTATTGACAGCAGCCTGCACAACCCGCATTCTTGCGCCGCGGGCGACTCTCACCTTCTGAAACACGCGTCATGGAGCTCATCATCGTTCGAACGAGTGTGACAAAGGCCGATCTGAACGCCATGGCTCAGCAGCAGTTCGGCGATATGGTCAAGGCCGTTGTGGATATCGATCAGGTGATTATGCCCATCGGCGGGGAACTGCATTCCAACGAGGAAGCCATGCTCCTAGAGCAAGGCTCGCTGCAAAGACACCTGTGGGGCATCAATCTCTACCCTGAAAGGTCGGGCTCCGAATGGATTGAATTTGACTCGATGATCAATGTGCGCCCCTCCGGGGGAAACCGTTCTCGATACGTCGAGCGCGCGGAGACTCGCGACGCGGTCAGGGCCATCGTCAATCGCTTGGTACAAGGTTAACACTCAGCATGGCGCCCATTCACGAGCAACTCGCCGCAGGACGCTGGCACACGCTGTCGCTCGTGGAGCAACTGGCCCATGTCCGCAGCGACGTGGCGCGAGCTGCGCGTTGGCATGGAAAGGATCAGCAGCGTTGCGAACGGGCCTTCGATCGAGCCCTGGAACTGCTGGATTTGACGATCGCGGACGAGCGGTGGAAAGGCCGGCGCAAAGAACTGACCCGTGCGCGCAAACTGCTGTGCGATGCCATGTTCGGCGGGACCACCTACGGCAGTGATCTCGCCTCGCTTGACCGGTATTTTTTCCACTTCGCCATGGCGGCCAGAGCTGGTCGGTGAGGAGACCGAAATGACGATCACGAACAAGCAATCCGGGACCAATATTCAGGAAGTTGCGGACGGGATCTACCGCATCAGTACGCCGGTGATCATGTCGGGCAGCGGCTTTTCATTCAACCAGTATCTCATCGTGGACGACGAGCCACTGATTTTTCACACAGGGCCGCGGAAGCTGTTTCCGCTCGTGCACGAGGCGGTTACACGCGTGCTTCCGCCCCCACGACTTCGTCACATTGCCTTCTCACACGTCGAGGCTGACGAGTGCGGATCGCTCAATGAGTGGCTGGCCGCCGCCCCGCGGTCCGCGCCCCTATGCGGAACCGTTGCGGCGCTGGTCTCCATCAACGACCTTGCGGACCGACCGCCTCGAGCGCTCGCTGACGGCGAGTTGCTCTCACTGGGAAAACACTCCGTCCGGTGGTTTGACACCCCTCACCTGCCGCACGCGTGGGAATGCGGCTTCCTAATGGAAGAAACGACCGGGACGCTTCTGTGCGGTGACCTCTTCACTCAGGGCGGCGCCGACAATCCGGCCATGACCGAGTCGGACATCCTCGGGCCGAGCGAGGCGTTCCGCCACGGAATGGACTATTTCTCGCATACAAAGCATGCGCGCCACATGCTGGAGCGATTGGCGTCCACTCGCCCAACAACACTCGCCTGCATGCACGGCAGCGCATGGCGCGGCGACGGCGCGAAGCTCTTGCGCGCGCTGGCTGCTGCGATCTGTATGTGAACGACGCCCAACAACGGGTTCCAGTAGACGCCCTTGCGCTGCTCGCTCGGGTGCCCGTGGCCGCTCCGCGGCCTCGGCGCGGCTGAACGCAGGCCTTGGTCCTCCCTGTTTCCAGGATCGTCCGAGTGCTCAGCGTTCTGGGTTACGTGCAGCGGAAACGGCCCGGGCAAACGCCAGCAAGCTCTTGCGCTCGTCTTCATCTAACGCCAATAGGAGATGCGTTTCCTCGGCGTGCATCAGGCGCAGGCTCAGAAACGGCTCTTCGCGGCGCTTTTCCCGGTTATCCCACATCGCGTCGATCACTTGGACCTTATCGAGCTGCCCGACGGACAGCACGTCGTAGCGAAAATAGGAGTCCCCGATGACGATGTCGAAGACAACGTTGCCGGCCGTAAGCAGGATGAGATTGAAGCGCCCCTGTTCTTCATAACCCTCCGGCAGAAACTTGTTGATGTGACACAGCGCCACTTTGCGGTCTCCCAATGCAGCGCGAACCTTTTCCTTGAGCGCCGGGTAGTCGATCTGCAAGGCTTTCTCATCGGGGCTTGTGGCTGCCACCGCCGCCGCCTGTGCTTTTTCGAAAATTTCATCCGCCGACATCAACCCTGCCATAAATTATTCTCCTCTTTTCTTTGCTCTATGAGTTGTCACTGATGCTGCTGCCGCGCGCGCACCGCTCGAATCACTCCAAGAATTCCCAAGGCGGCCCATGCGAACTCCAACAGAATGAAACCGGCCCGGCCGTCGGCGATCGCGACCACTCCCAAGAGCAGCGATCCCACGATGTTCAGGGTGAGGTAGCCGGAATGGAGCTCGCGCCAAATTCCGCTCTGATTGAGTCCGTACGCCGCCAACACCATCAGCGCCCCGACCACCGAAATGAACTGTAGCAGCATGAATGAACGATATGGCCCTTCACGGGTCGGTAAAGGTGGTTACCGTAACCGGTTGGCCGCCGGGAATGCAAGGGTCTTGGTTAGCGAGCTTGCACGCGGTGGGAGAAGCGAGTCGTACCGGTGTCGTCAACAAACGACACCTCAAACGCCTCGGCGGTGACTCGGACGAGTCCGAAATTGGAGTACCCCCCGTCGTTGAGCAGGACGGTCGGGTGCAGGCCGGGGTTCGGCGGCGTCAGGCGACCAAATCGCGCCGACAGCGGCCCCGCCACGAACTCGTGGAAATCGACGCGGCCGTCTCCGTCCGGATCGTAGGCGTTGGCTTGCACATAGTGGACGTCGCCCGCAAGGAACACGACGTTCTTGATCTGGTCCGCCAGGATCCGATCGACGAGGACCTGCCGTTCCCGCTCGAAACCGGTCCCGTCTGATCCCCTGGCGGCTCCGCCGGGGGGTCCGCCTGCCCACCCGTCATAGCCGGGTGAGGCCGCGCCGCCGCCTTTGGGAATCGAAAGCGGCACGCTCGTCACTACGGCTTTCCACGTCGCCGTAGACGTGCGTAGCCCATCGACCAGCCAAGCCAACTGAGTCGGCCCCAGCATCGTCTTGGTCGGCCCGTCCGGGTCGGAATTCCTGCTGCGATACTGTCGCGTATCGAGGATGAAAATCTCGAGATCCGCACCGTACCGGACGCTGCGATACATTCGATCTGGATCGCCGGCCTGGACCGCCATCGGCCAATATTCCCGCAGGGCCTGACGCCCAGCGGCCATCTTGGGCTCGTAAGGGCCGGCAAAATTGTCCTGTACTTCATGATCGTCCCAGATCACGTATAGTGGCACGCGGCTCAGCAGTCTGCGCAATGCCGGAGCACCTCGTTGGTATCGATGCCGCAGCCGATATTCCGGCAAATTCGTGGCTATGAAACCCGCTCCCGGTTCGTTGGGAGGAGCCGAACAGATTCCGTCGGCATAGATGGTGTCGCCGAGAAAGATAAAGAAATCTGGACGCTGCGCGCCGATCACGTCGAATATCGGATAGCCGGCCTCCCCCTGTCGGCACCGTTCCTGACCTCCCAAATCCCCGCTCCACGCGAACGTCAGCGGCACGGACCGCGCCGGTTCCGGCAGCGTCGTCACCTCACCGGTTGCGGCAAGGGAGCCGGGCATCGGGCCCGATGCGTGATCGACGGAATCGACGAGAACACGGTATCGGTACCGGGTGGCAGGAGTCAGATGTTCGAGCGGCACGGACAGGGTGAAGTCGGTGTCTGCAGTCGTGACCTGCGTCGGAGTCTGCGATACGACCGGTCGTAGCGACGCCATCGCGCCCGTCTTCTCCCAGTCGTCAAGCGGCGCCCACAGAATCTGGACGGCTTTCGGGCCGTCCGTGCGCAGCCACAGCACCGCCGACCGGCTGGTCACATCACCGACCGCCAGCCCTTCGGGCAACAGCTTGTCTCTGAACGCCGTCGTCTCTGGAAAGGGGCTGTCCGGAGGGAGCGCTTCACGGGAGGCCGACGTGCACGCGGTCAACACCGCGAGTGCCAGAACACACAACGCCAAGGTTGAAAAGCCGGTCATCGGTCGTGCATACTGTCGAATCTGAAGGGGGACCACGTGAACCAATTTCACTGTATCATCCAAGGCTGCCAAGGGAAGGTCTACGCTCCAGCCGGTACACACAACGTCTGCAAGGAACATTTTCTCCATTATCTCACGTGGCGCCGCCGCAAGGGCCCTCAGATGTTTTTGACCTATGCCGGCATGACGATGGACCAACGCGACGTGATCGTCGCGGAATGGCAACAGACCGTCCGCGCCGTCGAACCCTCGCCTGCTTCCGCTCCGAAGCCTTGACCCCATCGCTCCCTGCATTGATTCTCTACTCCGCGCACGCACATCCATCGAGCTGACGAGTCGCAATGTAGGTCAGATTGCTGCGGTATTTCATTCGGCGAGCGCACACGTGCGGCTCGTGATTCCTCGCCTCGTTCACCCCATCACCGTACTTCCGTGATGATGAATCATCAGCCACTCATCCCCGATTCGCTCGAACAGATTCGTTGCCAGCACGTGCGCCTGTTGGGGCTCATCCGACTGCTGGCTCGTGATGTTCTCGACACAGATGACCCAGGCGATGTCGCCCGCCACCTGCACCGTGATTTCGGTCAGCTCGAACTTCATCGAGAAGGTGTTGTTGAAAATCAGCACCCAGGAGTCGCGCACCGAAGGCCAATCTGAACGGAGCGTCCAGCCCGGATGAATGCAGGTGACATATTCGAGGTGCGCCCATACCTCGTCCATTTTGGCGATGTCGAGCGATTCGAACGCATCGTAAAATCGCTGATTGGCTCTGGTGACTTCTTCAATGCGCTGTTCGATCACAGGTCTCCCCCGTCCGAGCGGAGTATCATACTGGAAACTGCCTAGGAGGGCGAGAACGAAACGTCCGGATCAGGCACGGGCGAGGGTCGAGGTTTGGTGATGAACCAGCCAGACGCCGGCTAGGATCAGCGTGACTCCCGCCACCTCGATCATCCCGACTGATTCGCCGAGGATCACGGCGGACAGGGCTACGGCCGCGACCGGAGTCAGATTTCCCAGCACGGTCGCGCGGGACGGTCCGATACCCTTCACCCCGTACAGCCATGCCTGCTGCGCCATCGCAGTGGCGAATACGATCAGATATCCGAGCGCCACCCAGTCACTGGCGCCGACGGAGGCCCATCCCGCCTGGGATGCTTTGCGATCCGTCCAGAGCAACGGAATCTGAAGCCCTGTCGCGACCAGCAGCGTCGTCCAATTGACGGTCAAGGCCGACACCCGCTCCATGATGGCGCGACTGCCGATGCTGTACAACGCCCAACTGACGACTCCCAGGAAAACCAGCAGACTACCGAGGAGCGGCTGCTCTCCTACAGCCTGAAAACCTGCCACGGAGACGAGCGCGACTCCCATGAACGACAATAGGCTTCCGCCCCACACCATTCGCAAGGGCACGTCTTGAATCAAGACCGCCGACAAGAGCGCGGTCACAACCGGCGCGGACCCGATGATGACGCCAGCCACGGCGCCGCTGACGTAGTTGAGGCCCATCAGAATCAGGAGATGATTGCCGAGCACACCCAGCCCGAGCCCAAACAGGATACGGAGGTCTCCTGCCATCAATCCCGCCACTGAGCGCTCCTGCCATGCCCAGGTAACCAGCAGGATGACAAGCCCTCCCATGTCGCGCAGCACGGAGGCTTCGACTGCGGAGAACCCGCTCAGCGCCAGCTTTTGTGCGACGATGGATCCCCCCCAGAGTATGGCGGCGGTCACGATCGCTCCATAGGCGAAACTGTTGGACTGCTGTGACATGGTTATGGTTAAGGGGATACAATCCTTCACGGCCACCGTCAAGCAGTATTCCTCATCCTTCGTCATCGTGTCCGCGCCCGTCTCGATTCATCGCTGGAGCAGCCAGCTTGCACCTCCGGACCTGAAAGGATCATAATTTTCGGCCATCACGAGCCGATTGCATGTCCTCCATCGACAAAGAATGGTTGCGCGGCGGCGCGTTGGTGCTGCTCCTCTCGGGACTCTTCGTCCTGGACATCCATACGCCGCTGAGTCTTGCCAACCATATTCTCTACGCCGTTGCCATCGTGATCGCGATCGGTTCCCGCTTTCCATGGATCCCGGGACTGGTCGCGACGATCTGCACCGCTCTCACGATCATCGGCACATTCCTCAGTCCCCAGCTTCCCAATCAGCCGCTGTGGATTCCGATCGCCAACCGGACCTTCACAATTCTCATCCTGTGGGTCCTGGTCTGGTTCGCGCTGAAGCGCCGGCAGGCGGAAACAGCGTTGCAGAAGGTCAATGAAGGACTTGAGGAGAGGATCGCCGACCGGACCAGGCAGCTCGCCGGCGTCAACGAAGCATTGGTCTCCGAGGTCACCGAGCGCATGCAGACTGAACGGGCCTTTCGCCTCTCGGAGGGGCGGCTCGCCGGGATTCTGGATATTGCCGAGGACGCCATCATCCTGATCGAAGAAGACCGATCCATCTCGCTTTTCAATCAGGGCGCATCGAGATTGTTCGGCTACAGGCCGGAAGAAGTCCTGGGGAAACCGATCGAACTGCTGCTGCCCACGCGCCACCGGCTCCATCACACCGCCAATATCCAAGCCTTTGCGCTCGGCTCCGAATCGGCGCGCCGTATGGCTGAAAGCCGGGGAGTCTTTGGTCTGAGAAAAGATGGAAAGGAATTTCCTGCCGAGGCCAGCATTTCGAAACTTACCGTCGGCGAGAAGACGACCTTCACGGTGATCTTGCGGGATATCAGCGACCGCCTGCAAGCCGAGGGGCAACTGCAGTCGCTGACCGCACAGCTGATGACGGCGCAGGAAGAAGAGCGCCGGCGGATCTCCCGCGAATTGCACGACGACATCAATCAACGGTTGGCCATCGTCGTCATCGAACTGGGCAACATGGAGACGGACCCCTCACTGTCCGATGGGCGGGCTCGTCATGCGATCCAATCGCTGGCCCAGCGTCTGGCGACCATTTCCGACGATGTCCGCCGCATCGCCTACGAATTCCATTCCTCAATCCTGGACGATCTGGGGCTTCCGGCTGCCCTCACGCGTCTGACCGATGAATTTTCTTCGCGGACCGGCGTGAAAACCATCGTGGTCCAGGAGGAGCTGACACCTTCGTTTCCACGGGACATCGCGTCCTGCCTGTACCGGATCGCACAAGAGAGCCTGACGAACGTGACCCGACACGCCAAAGCTTCGCGGGTCGAGCTTGAATTGACGTGCGACGGTTCCGCAGTTACCCTATCGATTCAGGACAATGGGACGGGATTCGATCCAGAGCCATACCGCCACCAACAAGGGTTGGGATTGATTAACATGCGAGAGCGGGTCCGGGCCGTCCACGGCCGGCTGGACATCCATTCAGGACCCGGCCTCGGCACCCGGATCTCCGTGCTCGTTCCTCTTCCTGGAGCCTATGCCAATGAAGAAGCCGCGAATCCTGCTGGCTGACGACCATACCCTCGTCCTCGAGGGATTCAAGAAACTGCTCGAAGAGCACTGCGAACTCGCCGGGACCGTCGAGGACGGGCGCGCGCTTGTCGAAGCCGCGGAACGTGTTCATCCCGACCTGATCCTGCTCGATATCACGATGCCCAGACTCAACGGCATTGACGCAGCCAAGAAGCTGAAACGCTTGCTTCCCGACGTGAAACTCATCTTCGTGACCATGCATGCGGATACGGCATACATCACCGAGGCCTTCAAGGCGGGTGCGTCCGGTTATCTCCTCAAGCGGTCGGCTGGGAAGGAATTGGTCCAAGCGATTCAGTGCGTGATGGGAGGGAACTACTACGTCACCCCGCTTATTACGAAAGATGTGATCAGCTCCTTTCTCAGCCCCGGCCAACCCCGAATCGCCGCGGCCGACGACCTGACCATGAGGCAACGCGAGATCTTGCAACTCGTCGCTGAGGGTTTTTCGGCCAAAGAGATCGCCGCGCAGCTGAAGGTCTCCCATCGAACCGTCGAATTCCATAAAGCCAAGATCATGGAATTGCTGGACTTGCACACGACCGCCGACTTGGTTAAATACGCAGTTGCGCACGGCTTGGTTTCCAGCTCGTGATCACGTACCGAACGGTTCTCTCGTAATTCTCGCCGCGGAAGCCGGTAGTTTTCCAGATAGGCTCCGGTAACATTCCACTCCTCGTTTGAACGGCGCATCGGGTAGACTCCTTCGTGGCGATTTATGCGCGGTGCCGGCACTACAGATGACGAAGTCGTGATGGGACGCGTGCGGATCCTATTGGCCGACGATCAGGCCCAGACGGTTGCCCTGCTCCGGCTTCGATTGGAGTCGGAGTACGACATCGTCGGAGCGGCGGAGAACGGATTGACGGCCATCGAAGCCGCCAGAACCTTCCGTCCCGATGTGTTCCTGACGAATGTTGAGATGCCGATCTTGAACGGAATTGCCGCAGCGCGAGAAATTCATGAGTTCTTGCCCGACTGTCGGGTCATCTTCTATAGTTCGTGCGGAGATCCCGACACGATGGCTGCGGCATTTGAAGCCGGAGCTTCGGGGTATCTTATCAACGATACAGCCCGCTCGCTGCTTTCCTCTATCCGAGCCGTCGTACAGTACATATGGCGCCGGGAACCATATGTTACATCGGACTTCCCTCCCCCGGATTCCCCGCGAGGTCAGACGTTGACGCAGTACGGAGCCTGCTAGGTCAATGGGTTGGGTCCTCAGGGCAACGCTCCGCATCTCCATGGCTCTGCCCTGTGCATGAAAAGGTGGACGCGGTGAATACTGACGCTTCATCCTCCGCAACTGGATCTTCGGCCGCTGCGCCTTCCACAAGGAACGCTCCCGGACGGCGCATCCTCGTGATCGACGGCGACGACGATGTCCGCCGGATTCTCCGTGATCGACTCGGCGCGCTCGGTTTTGATGTGACCGCAGAAGCGGACGGCGCCTCGGGGCTGTCACGCATCGCCAATGATCAGCCGACAAATCCCTTTCATGGGGTGCTCATTGAACTGTATCTGCCGGGACTCGATGGCCTTGCGGTCCTCCGAGAGGTGCGCACCCGTTTCCCGTCAATCCCCATTGTGGTCATGGCGGACTCCATGCACGTGGCGAATCTTCGGCAAGCCATGAATGTCGGAGCGACGGAGTACATCGTCAAACCTTTCGACTCTGAACTGTTTCGGCGCAAGTGCTTGAGCGTATTCTTCGAGGGAAAGGATTAGGCGCAACAGCACCGCACCCAATTGCTCCCCAATCTTGCTCGACTATGTTGCGACGGCGTGGTATGCGCGACTTGCCACATCGGTCTGAACTCGCGTAGCCTCAGGACGAACACCCGGTCAAAAGGGGGACGACATATGACACACCGACGGATTTCTTTGCTCATTTGCCTGACCTCGGCGCTCCAGATCGGCGCCGTACCCCTTCGATCCCAAGCGACTGAATTGTCAGGAGCACCGGTCTACCAACTCGGCACCATAATCGAGATGGCGCTTGCCAGAAACCCCGTGGTGTCCTCCGCCGAGGGGCACATCGACCACCAGCGAGGCCAGCAGACAGCGGCGGGTGCCTATCCCAATCCGCACATCTTAGGCAACGCGGGCTACGGTGAGATTCGGGATGCCGGCCGCGCCGACATCGCGCAATCGCTTGCTCGTCAGTCGATCGTGGAATACAACATGGTCATTGGACAGCCGCTGGAATGGCCGGCCATGCGCTCCGCCCGCCAGCGGGTTGCGGACGCAGGTCTGGCCACGGCAAACGCGGGCATGTCCGAAACACGATTGAATTTGACCACACAGGTCAAGGTCGCGTTTTATGATCTGTTGCTCGCCCAGCAGGACGCGGCGCTGGCCCAGCAGAACCTTGAAATCGTCGAAGGGGTCGGCAGGATCGTCAAGGCCAGAGTCAAGTCAGGAGAAGCGCCGCAATTCGAACTGATCAAAGCGGAGGTGGAAGTCCTAAAGGCCAAGCAGGTCCTCGTTCGCGCCGAGAATGTGGTGCGGGTGAATCGGGTGATCGTGGACACCCTCACCGGTGGCGGACTCGGGCCCTCGTACATGGTTCAGGGAGATTTCCTGAACATGTCCAAGGAATTGCGTATCGATAAGCTCATGGCACGTATGGCCCAAGACCACCCGACCATTCAGCGTCTCCTGCAATCCGTCGAGCAATCGGATTGGCGGATTGAGTTCGAGCGGCAGTCGAGAGTGCCCCAGGTCACTGTCAACGGGAGTTATTGGCGCGAGATCGGCCGCGAAGCCGTGCAAGGCGGCCTGTCTCTACCGGTCCCGGTTTGGTACCGACGCCAGGGAGAGATCGCGGCATCATTGGGCACCAAGCGGCGAGAGGAGGCCGAATTGTTGCGCGCGCGCAACGAACTGGCCCGGGCGATCCACCAACACTATCAGGATGCCAGAACAACGGCCGAGCTCATCGACGTGTTCGACAAGGGTCTCCTGAAACAGGCTCAGGAAGCCCTCCGACTGGCCCAGTTCAGTTTTCAGCAGGGTGCATCCAGCCTCTTGGAGGTCTTCGACGCCCAACGGGTCCAACGACAGATCCAGATGGACTACGCCCAAGCTCGATATGACTTATCCGTCGCCTTGGCACGACTTGAGCGGGCGGTCGGCGGAGCGCTATGATATCGACTGGATCGAGGCGATCGACTGACATGCGCGCTCAATCCCGGCATGGCGTTCTCCCTTTGCTCGGCTGGGTGCTTGCGGGCCTGATGGTTTCGTCCATAGGTTGCGACAGTACGCCCAGCGACGCGGTCAGGTTCAAACCGCCCGTCGGCTCGGCCGCGGGGGTTGTGGTCCTGTCTCCGGAGGATTCCTCGCGGGTCGGTCTGGTCGTCCAACCGGTCGCCCGTAGCGAGTTTCGAACTCATCGTGACTTCCCGGCCATCGTGCAGCCCAACCAACGGGCCGTGGCCGACATTACCACGCTCGTTCGGGGTCGTGTTGTCGACGTCTATACGGACCTCGGCCAGCAAGTCGAAGCTAACGCACTCCTCGCCATCTTGTACAGCAGCGAACTGGGGTTGGCCCAGTCCGCCTATCTGAAGTCGCAAGCGAAGCTGCATGTGGCCGAGCAGGCCTATGCCCGAGCGAAATTTCTGTTGCAGGAAAAAGTGATCGGTGAAGCAGAGGCGCAACGACGCAAGGCCGAACTGCTCAGTATGCAGGCGGAAGCGCACGAAGCGCGCGACCACCTGAAGCTGCTGGGCATGAACGATGAGGAATTTCGCCGTCTCGACCAAACCCGGACCATTCGCTCCCATGTTCCGATTGTGGCCCCGTTTGCGGGACGGATCATCGGACGCAACCTGACGCGAGGGGAAGTCGTCGAAACCACCGAGAAGCTCTTTGTGGTGGCCGACCTGTCTGAGGTGTGGGTCCGCGCCAACATTCCCGAAAAGGACATTCCCTTCGTGCACTTGGTGCATGCGGCCGGTGGCACGCAAGCCGACGTACGCGTCAACGCCTATCCGAATGAAGTCTTCAAAGGTACCATCACTTATGTCGGCGACGTGCTGGATCCGGCGACGCGAACCATGCAACTTCGGCTCGAGCTGCCAAATCCCGAAGGCCGATTGAAGCCTGAGATGTTCGCGACGATCCGTCTGTACTCGGAACCGCAGCCGGACAGGTTGGCCCTGCCGGAATCCGCCCTGCAGCGAGATCATGATCGGACGTTCGTCTTCGTGCGGCGCAACGAAAATGAATACGAAGCCCGTGACGTCCAGATCGGCGAATCCAACGGTGCGCTCACCACGATTCTCGGCGGCCTCAGCGAGGGCGATCCCGTCGTCACGCAAGGCGCGTTCGTCCTGAAGTCCGAGCTCCTCAAGAAGCAGGTCTGATGGTCGCTCGGCTCCTCGACATCTCCCTTCGCCAACGCCTTCTCATCGTGATCTTCGCGATCGTGACGGGAATCGGCGGCATCTACGCGTTCAGGACGATCCCCATCGACGCGTTTCCCGACGTTACCAGTGTTCTTGTGCAAGTGGTGACCAAGGCGCCGGGACTCTCCCCTGCGGAAGTCGAACGACTGGTCACGTACCCCATCGAATTGCAGTTGACGGGGGTTCCGTCGTTGACGGAAATGCGGTCGTTGACGAAAGTGGGACTCTCTCTGGTCACGATCGTCTTCGACGACGACATGGACATCAACCTCGCGCGTCAGCTGGTCCTCGAACGCCTGATCGAAGTCAAGGAGACGCTGCCGCTCGGCGCCGAACCCATGCTGGTGCCGAACAGCACCGGACTCGGCGAGGTGTTCCAGTATTATCTCCAGGAGCCCGCTCGTAGCTACGTGCAGAGCGAAGATGAACGCCAGCAGAGTCTGATCGAGCAGCGGACCGTGCAGGACTGGATCATCCGGCCGCTGTTGAAGGGCACGCCGGAGGTCATCGACGTCAATTCGATGGGCGGTTACGTCAAGCAGTACCAGGTCTTGGTCGAACCAGCCATGCTCAGGAAATACAACCTCACGTTGCATGACGTCTTCGATGCCGTCGCCAGCAATAACGCCAATGCTGGCGGCAATATCTTGGAAAAACACGCGGAAAAGTACATCGTCCGCGGCGTGGGGCTCATCCGCACGCTCGAGGACATCGAGCGCATTGTCGTCAAAGAAACGGGAGGCACGCCGGTCTTCATCGGAGACGTCGCACAGGTACTCGTCGGTCACGCCGTGCGGCACGGCGCGACGGTTTGGAACGGCGAGCGGGAAGTGGTGACCGGCATCGTACTGATGCTCCGCGGCGGGAACGCTCGCGACGTGGTCGAAGGCATCAAGGCGCGCATCGACGACATTCATGCGCGCGATCTCTTGCCGGACGGCCTTCGTATCGTGCCATTTTACGACCGGATCGAGTTGATCACCGCCGCACTGAACACGGTCTACAAATCGCTCGCGGAAGGCGTGGTGCTGGTCGTCCTCATCCTGTTTCTGTTCTTGGGCAATATCCGAAGTGCGTTCATCGTCGTCAGCACGTTGGTGCTGGCGCCCTTGGCCACGTTCATCGTGATGGGACAGGTCGGCTTGACGGCCAACCTCATGTCGCTGGGAGGACTGGCCATCGCGATCGGAATGATTGTGGACGGCTCCGTCGTTGTGGTGGAAAACGTCTACCGCCACCTCTCGACTCATTCTGCCGTTGTGATGCCACGGCGCGATCTCCTGATGACGGCTGTGAAAGAGGTGGGCCAGCCGGTGGTGTTCGGCATCCTCATCATTATTCTGGTCTTCCTTCCTGTCCTCTCCCTTCAGGGAATGGAAGGGAAGATGTTCAAGCCGCTGGCGTACACCATCATGATTGCCCTGTTGATTTCGCTCTTATTGTCCCTGACGCTGTCGCCCACCTTGTGCTCTCTGATGCTGAAAAGCGGGAGCGAGGAAGATCCGTGGATCGTCAGGAAGGCTAAGCGCTTGTATACCCCGGCGCTCCGATGGGCGCTCGGGCATAGCCCGGTCGTCATGGCTGCGGCCGTCGGCTCGTTGGTATGCGGCCTGGCGCTGTTCCCGTTTCTCGGAAGCGAATTCATCCCGATCATGAATGAAGGCAGCGTCGCCCCGCAGACGATCCGTTTGCCGAGCGTGTCCCTACCGGCCTCCATCGAGATCGAGAAACACATGCAGCAAGCGCTGATGGAGTTTCCGGAGGTGGAGACGGTAGTGTCCAAAATCGGGCGGACCGAGTTGGGAAACGATCCGCAGGAGCCCAATGAGAGCGATCCTGTGGTCCGCCTGCGCCCACTGGATCAGTGGACGACGGCCCGGACGATGCCCGAGCTGATGCAGAAGTTCCGGGAACGACTGACCCGCATTCCCGGCGCAACCTTCCTGATCAGTCAACCCATTCAGCAGCGAGTGGACGAACTGATCTCCGGAGTGCGGACGGAGGCGACGGTTAAATTGTTCGGCGATGATCTGGAAATCCTGAGGAGCAAGGCGGACGAAATCGCGGGCGTCCTCGGAACCGTCCGCGGCGTCAGCGACATCAAGGTAGAACAGTTGTTCGGACAGCCGTACCTCACGATCGACATCGACCGGACCAAGATCGCCCGTCACGGCATCAACGTCGCCGATGTGCGGGAGATCATTACGACGGCGATCGGAGGCCGCGCCGCGACCAGAGTCTATGAAGGTCAACAATGGTTCGACCTGTTCGTGCGGTTTCCAGAGCAATATCGAGACAGCGTTGAGCGGATCAGCAACATCCTGCTGACCGACCCCTCGGGGGCATTGATTCCCCTGGCTGATCTCGGCACGGTGAGGCTGGAAGAGGGTCCCGGGCGCATCAGTCGGGAACGTCTCCAACGATATGTGTCGATCGGCTTCAATACCTTGGGGCGGGATATCGGCAGTCTGGTCGCGGAAGCCCAACAGAAGATTTCATCCGCAGTGACGCTCCCTCCCGGGTATCTGGTCACGTGGGGCGGTTCGTTCGAAAACATGGAACGAGCTATGGCTCGACTGCGCATTATCGTTCCGATGACGATCGGCCTCATTTTTCTGCTCCTGTATTCCATGTTCAATTCCTTGCGCCAGGCGACACTCATCATCCTCAATCTGCCGTTTGCCTTGATCGGCGGCGTGGTCGCCCTCTGGCTGACCGGCGAGTATCTCAGCGTGCCAGCCTCGGTCGGATTTATCAATCTCTTCGGCGTGGCGGTGTTGAACGGGATCGTGCTCGTGTCCTGCATGAACAAACTCCGCGACGACGGTCATAATTTGGATGAAGCGGTCTTCACGGGAAGCGTGCTCCGCCTACGACCGGTACTGATGACCGCGTTGGTTGCCCTACTCGGCCTCGCGCCATTGGCATTCGCTCGAGGAATTGGCTCAGAGGTTCAACGACCGTTGGCGATCGTCGTGATCGGGGGATTGGTGAGTTCCACCTTGCTCACCCTGGTCGTGCTCCCGGTGCTCTACCGTTGGGTCGAGGGCCGCGCCGCCGGATACGCTGGGCACTCGGCACAGACCGGCAATGCCATCACGCCTCAGGATCTCATAGACGGCGCGGAATCGTCCGTCCACGCCGCCGCTCTCCAGCACCACGGAATTGAGAGGCCGGGAAACGGCGCGTGAGCGCAACGGAAGGAAACTGCCATGTCGTGGGTGTATCTCTTTGTTGCCGGACTCTTTGAAATCGCGTGGGCCGTCGGAATGAAGTATACGGAGGGCTTCACCAGGCTGTGGCCGAGCCTCTGGACGGTATTGGCCATGATCGTCAGCCTATGGTGCCTGGCCCTTGCCCTGAGAACCATTCCAATCGGAACGGGTTATGCGGTCTGGACCGGAATAGGTGCTGCGGGTACGGCGGTGATGGGGATGTTCTTGTTCCACGAGCCTCGTGATCTGATGCGGTTGTTCAGCATCGGATTCATCGTGGCGGGGATCGTCGGGCTCAAGCTGAGTTCGTAGCCGAACTCTCAACCGGCCGCGTGCGGGTTTCGTGTTCGTGGTGCCTGCCGGCGGGCGCAATCCGGACACTCTAGGCGCTTCGTCTCGGCCTATTTCGGCCTGATGACGAATACCCCGTCTCGAACCGGCAGAAGGACTGCAGACACACCTGGATCAGCGGCCACAATCCGATTCAACTCCTGGATCGCGGCGGCTCTCTCGTCAGGCGCCGGCTGTTTCAGTACGTCGCCGTTCCAGAGCACGTTGTCCACCAAGATCACGCCTCCCGGTGCAATCAGATCGAGCGCACGCCGGTAGTACCGCACATAGTTGGGCTTGTCCGCGTCGATGAATATCAAATCGAACGGTCCGGTCAGGTCGCGCATGGTGTCGAGCGCCGGGCCCAGCCGGATCGAAATTTTTCGCCCGTCTGGTGACCGCGAAAAATAGCGGCGCGCCAACTCGGCCGGCCCTTCATCGATTTCGCATGTCACCACGGTTCCGTCCGCGGGAAGCGCCTCGGCAAAACAGAGTGCGCTGTAGCCGGTGAACATGCCGATTTCCAATACCCGTTTTGCTCCGACCAGATGAGTCATCATTTTCAGAAACGCCCCTTCAAGGGGGCCCACCAGCATTTGTGGATGCTCCATCGTGCGGTGGGTTTCCTCCCTGAGCGCTCTGCAGACCGCCGACTCAGAGATGGAATGCGCTTCGGAATAGGCTTCGACCTCGGCCGAAACAAGCTGGTTCATGGGGGCGGTCCTTGACGGTTTAAAAATGACAGGATCGAGCGTACACTATCGTGGGCTCGTACGTGAGCGATCTTACCATACGGTGTCATGCGGGAGATATATGATGTGAAGACACTCACCACCCTGGAAAACCTTACAAACCGGCTGCGCGAGATTCAGCGTATCAACAGCGCGGCTTCCGTGCTGTCCTGGGATCAAGAAACGCACATGCCGGCGGGCGGGGGCTCCGCCAGAGCCGAACAGATTGCGACACTCCAGGGGATCGCTCACAGGCAGTTCGTCTCGGATGAGACCGAGAGGCTATTGAGCGCCGCCGTCGACCTCGCAACGGGTCACCCCCTTGACCGAGATGGTGAGTTATGGGACGAGCCGGCACAATCGCTTCTCCGTGAGGTGTGGAGGGACTTCAGCCGGGCCAGAAAACTCCCGTCTGATTTCGTCGTGAAGCTCAGTCGCGAATGCTCCCTCGCTCAACAAGTCTGGGCGGAAGCACGAGAAGGGAATGCCTTTGCCGACTTCCTGCCGAACCTCGGCACGGTGCTGGCCCTCAAGCGGGAGGAGGCTCAGTATTTGGGCTATGCGGGCTCTCCTTACAATGCGTTATTGGATTACTATGAACCCGAGGCAACGATCGCCGGATTGCGGCCGTTGTTTGCGCAACTGAAGGCCAGACTGGTTCCCCTGCTCCGAAAAATCCAGAACAGTTCGGTGCGGGTCGATGACGGCATCCTGTTTCACACCTTTGATTCGGCGAGACAACTCGAATTCGGCCGCCTGGTTCTCATCGCCATGGGATACGATTTCGAGAGAGGCAGGCTCGATCTGTCGGCTCATCCCTTCACCACATCGTTTCACCCCACGGACGTGCGGGTCACCACCCGGATCCATGAACACGACCTCACGTCGTGCTTGTTCAGTTGCATCCATGAGGGCGGCCATGGGCTGTACGATCAGGGGCTGGATCCAGCCCACTATGGAACGCCGCTTGGAGACTCCGTTTCGCTCGGGATTCATGAAAGCCAATCCCGCATGTGGGAGAACTGTGTAGGCCGCTCCAGAGCCTTCTGGCGGTTCTTCTATCCGATCTTGCAGCAGACGTTTCATCACCAATTGCAGTCCGTCGACCTCGATCATTTCTACGCCGCAGTGAATCGGGTCAAACCCTCCTACATTCGGGTCGAGGCCGATGAGCTGACGTACAATCTTCACATTATGTTGCGCTTCGAAATCGAGCAAGATCTGATCGAAGGCCGTGCCAAAGCCGAGGAACTCCCGGAACTTTGGAATGTGAAGATGAAGGAATATCTGGATATTGTCCCGCCGACCGATGCCGATGGCGTGCTCCAGGACGTCCATTGGTCCTTGGGAGCGTTTGGATATTTTCCTACCTACACGCTCGGAAATCTTTATGCCGTGCAGTTTTACGACCAGGCCCGCATGGAGATCCCCCACCTGGAAGACGAAATTGCGGCCGGGCAATTACTGGTCTTACGCCGATGGCTCGGCCAAAAAATACACCGCTGGGGGCGGATGTTCACCGCCGAGCGATTGGCGCAACGGGTCACCGGTGTGAGCCTGACACCGGAACCCTATCTCCAGTACATCGAGCGAAAGTACGCCGAATTGTACCGACTGTAGCCGGTCGATCGGCCAAGTCGAGTGTCCGCTCAACACACCGCGCTCACAACTCAGCGCTATCCACTAGTACCCCATGGCATGGTTGATCTTAGCCAAGATGCTCGGAGAGAGCTGGAACTCGTATTGCACCTCGATCCGAGACGGTACGAGCAGCGTGGTATGAAACACGATGTCCCGGATCGGAATCTTGAATTCAGGATCCTGCGGGGTGCTCAACTCCACGGACTCCACCGAGTTGGTGATGGCCCCGCTGTCATGACCGCCGTAGGTCGCGACCACCGCCTTGAGAATCTCGACGATCTTCTCATTGATTTCCACTCCCGCTACCGCCTTTTCCAGCTGAGCAATCACCTCTCCGGCTTGTTCGGTGAGCGTAAAGTTCTCCACCCGTTCCCGCCTGCGGAGGGACGTCAGGTCGTTGTCCAAATCCTTGCTGAAGGCGCCGTAGGCGAAGCGGAAAAACTCGAAATGAAATCCTTTGTACCCCTTCCCGAACATTTGCAGTTCACATAGGAAGCAGAGCTGCTGGAGCTTGACATCGCTGAGGAGACCGTGGGGCTCAGCGCACTGCAGCACATAGAGCAATAACGCCCGATCAACCATAATCTGATGAGGCTGACGCATCGTGGCCATTCCCCGCGCATCACAAAACCGCCCACGACTATAGACAGCGGACCTCAAACCCGTCAATCACGACCCTCTTGACCCAGCCTCATGATTTCGTTTCTAATGTTTGTTCCCTCGGAGGTATATCTGTTATGGTGTCAGCAAAGAACGCGAAAGAAATGGAGACGCTCAAGGAGCATCTGGCGAGACACCAGTTGAAGTTTACCCGCCAGCGAGAGCTCATTCTGAGTGCCTTCTTGCGACAAGAGCACATTACGGCTGAGGCGATGTACCATCAACTGGCAAAGATGGATCCGCATCTCGGGTTGGCTACCATCTACCGGACCCTAAACCTCTTTTGCGATGCCGGACTTGCGCAGGCCCGACACTTCGGTTCTCAAACTCAATACGACAACATTTCGCATAAGGGACATCACGACCATCTCATTTGCACTGGGTGCGGAAAAATCATCGAGTTCGAGAACTGTGAAATAGAGCGACTCCAGGAAGAGGTCGCGGTGAAGAACGGGTTTGCGATTCAGACCCACCGGCTTGAGCTCTATGGGCTCTGCTCCCGCTGCCGCCACTAAGCGCCGCAGAAATCAGTCACTCATCACGCCGTCTGCAGGAGTAGCCCTGAGCCAAAAATGCAGGCTGGCGCGACCCTGGCCCACCTCCGATTCGGACCAACTGACCCAGCTTAATTGACACAGGATTCTGAATTTTGTTAGCGTACGCACTCGACATGTTGAGAACTTTTTTCCAGTTCAGCTCTTCGGAAGGCGCAACAGATGGACCTGTTAAAGCACGCAGTGGACTATGGAGTGATCGGACTGCTCTTTTTGCTCAGCATCTGGTGTGTCGCGGTAGCTGTTGAGCGCTGGCTCTTCTATCGTCGGGTCGACCTCAAGCAATATCCTAATCAGCAAGTGTTCGAAATCGCCCTGACCCGGCGGCTGGTCATTATTGGGACTGTCGCATCAAATGCTCCTTACATCGGTCTGCTCGGAACGGTCCTTGGCATCATGCTCACATTTCACACAATGGGAACCACCGGTCAGATGGCGGTCAATACCATCATGATCGGGTTGAGTCTCGCCCTCAAAGCCACGGCCGTAGGGCTGCTGGTGGCCATTCCGTGCGTGGTCATGAATAACATCTTGCGTCGGCGGGTCTCGGAACTCATCACCCTGTACAAGGTGCAGCATGGAACGTGAGATCGATCAGATCAACGTGATCCCTCTGGTGGACGTAATGCTGGTCCTCCTTGTCATCGTCATGACAACGGCCACGTTCATCACGACTGGGCATATCCCAGTGAACCTCGCAAAGGCCAAAGAGGCAGGAGACCGGAAGGATGTGCCGCTTGTGATCACGCTCTCCTCCGATGGCAGTTTGTTCCTCAACGACCAACCGGTGTCGCAGGAGGGATTGAAGGTCGAATTGATCAGCCATTCCAGGGAATCGCTGGTCCTGGTTCGAGCGGACAGGGTAACCGTGCTTGAGCGCTTCGTCAACGTAGTCGATGACGTCCGCGGCCTCGGCTTCCACCAGGTCAGTCTCGAGGTGCTAAGATCATAGTAACCGCAATTTCAGCCGCCCGATAGGCCGGTCACGCGCAGGACTTCAAACGTCCCGCTGGCTCTACCGTTTCATCTAGGCTTCACACTTATCCTGTTGCCAATCCCGAAGGATCTCATCCTTGTCAAACGTCAAAATGTATACATGACAGTAGGTGGACTTGGCATATCCTGCGAAGCTACCGGTCCCGCTGCCACGGTCAAAATAGGTCCATACCATTCCTCCACCATCGATCTTCCGAGCCTTGTGAGGGGCCCCGTAACGACTGGCGACCTGCTCGGCAGTGGAAGTGTTCACACCATTCTTGAAGTACTGAGATTCGATCTCCGAACACGCCACCGACATTCCTAACAGCACGGCTGCCTGGAGCACTCGCATGAGTTTGCTCATTGAAGATGTCCTTCCTGATCAGATTCAACCGGAAAACGAATGCGATGTCTCAACCCTGATGAGATATGAACATTGCCCGCATGGTCCACGATCACGGCCTCCACATCGGGAAGGCGTTCAACCAAATCCATCCCACGCTCAGGCCCCATGACAAATACACCGGTATCAAGGCCATCGGCCCATACGCCGTCCCTTGCAATGACGGAAACGCTTTGACAAGCACGGGCAGGCTGCAGTGTGGACGGATCCAGGATGTGATGATAACGAACTCCGTCACGGTCAAAAAACTTCTCATAATCGCCTGCTGTTGAAATTGCCTCGTCCTCTAAATCGATAAAAGCCAGAACTGCCCCTTCTTTGCGAGGATGCTGGATGCCAACCGTAAATTTCCTCTTACCTGGTAACTGACCGAATGCTTTAACGTCCCCAGAGAGCGCCACTACTCCGGCATTGGCGCCCGCCGTCCTCATCGCAGTCACTGCCTGATCTGCCGCATAACCCTTTCCAATACCTCCGACGTCGATCCGCATCCCAAGCGTTTCGAGGAAAATCGTGCCGGATTGTACATCAAGATGCACGCCACTGAGCATCGTCAATGCCTTGAGGGCCTGAAGGTCCTCGGGCGACGGAATTTCTTGTCGCTCAGTGACACGCCAAGCATCGACAGCGGGGCCTATAGCAATGTTGAATCCGCCATTGGTCAGTTTCGCCACCTGTAATGATCGCTCGACGACCGCAATAGTCTCTGGACTCACGCGGACCGGCTCCCTTCCCGCAGCAGCATTGACTGAAGAGAGTTCACTCGTGCCAATCCAGGTACTCAGTAGCCGCTCAAGGCGCTTGATTTCCGAGAATCCGGCATCGATCGCGTTATTCGCCGCCTCCTCCGACGGCGCTAGTGCCGTGATTGTCACAAGCGTCCCCATGTGCAACTGGGTTCGCTTTTTGAGCACCGGTGTAGACGGGGATAGCAACTGAGTACATCCGGCAAGCATCGTCACAATAAGAAGCAGATCCCGTAGCCGGTTCGTCAGTTCGCATGCCATATCTAGAGGTTTGTAGCACAGTTTCCGTGAGAATTCGCAGGGGAGTACCGAAGAGACTCCATCTCATTTTTCTCAAGATTTCCGTTCGTACCACTTGACAATTGGGAGCGATTCGGGACATTAATAACCGTTCTCAATTTCATTTAAAGCCTTCTAGCATCAATGATTGTCACAGGCATGCCGCCCCAGGAGCGTTTTCAGAACGACGAAACGCGTTGCGAATGCGGCCAGCTCATCGCCAAGGTAAAGGACGCCGGGCTTGAACTCAAATGCAAACGATGCAAGCGCATCGTCATTATTCCCTTCGCTGCGGTCGAAGGCTGGACGGGGCAATCGTCCAGATGAAAGGAGGATTCGTATCGTCAGAACCTACGGGTAGCTCTTAGGCGCCAGAAACAGGACCAGAGACCTTTGCGTCCCGAGTCAGACCACCATTGCTTCAAACCATCGTTTCTCAAGGAGGTTCGCAATGCGGATCGGGGCAATCCTTGGGGCTCTGGTTATCGCCAGCTTACCGGTCATGCCGGTATGGGCGGAAAACATGACTCCGGAGGAAATTCAGAAGTTGGTAGACGAGGCCGTCGAAAAGAGAATGAAAGAATACGAGCGGCGGGAACCTTCTGCGGAGAGATCCATGGAGCAGAAGCAAGCACAGCCCGGAGGCCCGCAGTATCCGGTTGCAACGGGTCCCATGTCTGACATTAAGGTTGAACGAAAGGGCGAAGAAAGCGTGCCGCTGTCGTTCGGATCCACCGGGTCAGGAAGGCTCGTTTATGCGAAACCCTTCGTCAGCGCGCCCAAGGCCACCATCGGTGGGTACGCAGATTTCAAGTTCGGATCTCTGACCGGCCCGACGCTCGACAATCTCAGCCGACAGTCGTTCAACCAGGAACGAATGGTGCCCTTCCTGTACGCCGATGTAACGGACCGAGTGAAGTTCATGACTGAAATTGAGTTTGAACGCGGCGGGACCAATTCTCCGGGGGCGAACGGCACCAATGCCGGCTCCATGCAACTGGAATTCATGCAGCTCGACTATCTCGTCACTGAGTCCTTCAATCTCCGCGGCGGTATCATCTTGATGCCGGTGGGCAAGTTCAACCTCCTGCACGATTCACCGCTCAACGACCTTCCGGATCGGCCGATGGTCGATCGCCTTGTCATTCCCAGCACCTGGTTCGAGACGGGCGCCGGTTTCTATGGCACCTTGTATCCCAGCTCCCTTTCGAAGGTGGACTACGAATTCTACGCCGTCAATGGCATGGGCTGTAACGCACAGGGCAGCGCGATCACAGATGTGAATGGAACTCGCAACTGCCGAGGCAGTGTCTCTCGTGATCTGAACGATAACAAGGGTGTGGTCGGACGTCTCGCCTTCAGCCCGATGCTCGGCATTGAAATCGCGGGATCGTCGTTCTACGGCCTGTACAACAACCGGAATGCCGGGGGTGTCAACAATCAGAAAGATTACATCGGAATTTATGCGATCGACTGGACGCTTCAACGCGGGCCCTTCGAGGTAATCGGTGAGGCGGCCTGGTCCCGGATCGAAGGGAACCAAGGAGTAACATTAACCACCCAAGGGCCCTCAGGCATGTTTGGATATTATATCCAAGGCAACTACCACTTCATGCCGGAATTTTTGAAGAGGATGGCTCCCAGCCACTTCACCGACAACTCGACATTCACTGCCGTCGTCCGATGGGAGACTGTAGATACCGATACATCTCAAAACTCGCGCTTTGCCAACGGTCAGGTCAGCAATCAGCGAGATCTGCAACGATTGACACTAGGAGTGAATTTCAGACCGATCGAGGACACGGTGTTTAAGTTCAGCTACATGTTCAATACACAGAGAAACACGTCCTTGAACAACTTCGTCAACAATCCCGGGAACAATCAGGTGACCCGCATCGACGGGAACGGATTCTTATTCATGGCAGCCACGTATTTCTAGAGACATGACAAGCCGGCTGCCTGCTTAGCCTGGCAGCCGGCCGATCCGAAGATGGCATCATGACTATTGGGCACAGTGTGACAGGTCTCCTAGGTGTTGGACTTCTCCTATGGCAAGTCGGGTGCTCGTCACTGACGGGTCTGCAGGAACGTTATGTCGTTTGCCCCTACGACAAGGTCTGGGATGCCGCCATCGAAAGCGTCAAGGATAGGTCGATCAAAGTCCAAGAGAAGGAGAAGGGTCTCATCGAAACCGCGTGGTTGGAGCTCCCGATGCCCGGTCGAAAGTATGGGGCATTCCAACGCGACATGGAGAGCAAGGACCGCTCCCGTATCATCATGAATGTCAAGCGACTCAGTGACGTCACGAATGTCAACTTTATTGAGGAACGTCAACGGTGGGCATTTCGCGGAGGCTCAAGGCTTTTCGGCTGGGCTGATACGGACCCTTCCCGAGAGGTGATGACCGATGTCGAACACCGGCTTGACGGCAAGCTCAAGGAGCAAGGATGCTCGCTCGCCTAATTGCTTCCATCATCTGCTTTGCAGGTTTCTCGCTGTGGACGACAGCGGCGTTCAGCGGCGACCGCATTTGGGACAACGAGTTGCGCCGGTTCGTCACCGAGCAAGACTTCAAGTACGAAGAATTCATGACGGAAGATGAAGCGTTGAAGCACGCGCTTCCCAAGTCGAAACGCATCAGGCGAGAACTCATCCGTCTGACGCAGGACAAGAAAGAGTTAATCGAGCAACGCATCGGATGGAAGTTTCCGGAGGAATCATTCGAGGTCTATGTCGGCGAGACAGACGATAAGATCGATGGGTACGCCATGATTCATCATACCATCGGGAAGTACAAACCCATGACGTATATGGTCGGTGTGGACGCAGAAGGGACCTGCCAGGATGTCGAACTGTTGGTCTTTCGCGACGCCAAAGGCAGCGAAGTTCGCACGAAACGTTTTAATTCTCAATATGAAGGCAAGAACGTGTCCGATCCGATTCGAATCAACAAAGATATCATCAATATCTCCGGCGCAACCATGTCCGTACGCTCCATGAGCGCAGGTGTGAAGCGTGTGTTGGTGTTATTGGATGAATTCTATTTGAAGCCCGCAGGTCTCGGCAGCGACGCCATCGACGCGCGCAGGGCCGAGAGAGGGTTTTTCAGCCTATTGTTCGGCAAGTGACCCCCCGAAACTGTCTGACGTCATGCGGAACTTCAATACGCGTTTCCGTCTCCGAGACTCGGACCGCCATATCCGATTGCTCTATACGCAGTTTCTGCTCCTGATGCTGGTTGGATTCGCCTTTTCTTTTTTTTGGGCCCATGACATGACCGGATTATCTCCGCAGGGAATCGCCGATCATTACCGAGGGTCCGATGCGACGTTCGGCGAACCGATGTCCTTTCGGGAACTGGCCGAGGTTACCCACTTTCACCTGTTCACGATGCCCGTCGTATTCATGATTCTCGCCCACGTGCTCTATCTTACCGAAGCCAGTCACCTGATGAAAGTGATGATGACCTGGCTGTCTTTCGGAGGCGTCGGGTTGGATTTGGTGTCACCGTGGCTGATCAGCTATGTGTCCCCATTTTTTGTGCTCACGATGCTGATGGGAGACACGCTGATGGTCGTCAGTTTCCTCGTTATGATGGCAATCCCCATCTATGAAATGTGGGTCCTGAGACAGCCGCTGGTGGCGGGGAAAGGACAAGGTGGACCGTGATCTGAGATCGACGGTGCACTCAGACAAGGTGTAATAAGAAGGAGCGGCCAGAGGTTTTTCGCCCAGAGCCCAGCATCACCTTCGGTGATCGTGGGCTCTTTTTTTTGGCCGTGCGTCATCCTGACCGGAGGAATGGTCCACAAGGAGCATGATTGAGCAAGCAGAGACCAGAGACCCCCGCGTCCCGAGTCAATCACCACCAATACATTTTTGGGGAGGGAAGCGTATGAAGATCGCAATAGGACTCGGGGCCCTGATCTCATTCATGCTCTGTCCTGGTCTGGAAGCATTCGCCCAGGATAAAGCGCTTGAGGAACGCCTCCAGCGCGTCGAAGAGGAGCTTCGACAAAACCGAGAGACGCTGAAGCGCTACCAGGAACAGGAACGCAGGGAGGGGACAGCGGAACATCGGGAGTCTGCACCCCCGGGAGCGCAGTACCCCACGCCGGTGGGATCCATGTCCGATATCAAGGTTGAGCGACCGGGCGAAGAGAAAGTTCCCCTCTCCTTCGGCTCCACAGGGTCGGGTCGATTGGTGTACGCCAAGCCGTTCGTTTCCGCTCCGAAAGCCGTTGTCGGCGGCTATATGGACATTCAGTACCGAGCTCAGAGTCAAGCCAGCATTGAAAACGGGTACGGAGGGACGACAAATACTTTCGATCAGCAGCGGTTCGTGCCCTTTATCTACGCAGACATTACGGAGCATGTAAAGTTTGCCTCTGAAATTGAGATCGAACACGGCATCCGTGAGGATTCGACACAAGGGTTGGAAATTGGGCTGGAATTTGGTTTTATCGATTACCTCGTCAACGAACCCTTCAACATTCGCGCGGGCATCCTGTTGCTGCCTGTGGGAAAATTCAACCTTTTGCACGATTCTCCGCTCAATGATTTGACCGATCGGCCCTTAGTCGCTCGCTTCGTGATTCCTTCGACAATGTCTGAAACCGGTGCTGGTTTCTACGGAACGTTCTATCCCGGAACAACCAGCAAGCTGGACTACGAATTGTATTTCACGACGGGCCCCTGTTCATATAACAGTGATGGAACTCCAAGAATCAATGAAGCGGATGGGACCAGGGGATCACGGCAAAGGAAATGTCCCTCGGATGATGGATTAGATATCAATAACGGTAAGTCCATCGTGGGACGTTTAGCTTTCAGCCCAATCCTAGGAATCGAAGTCGGAGGATCAGGTTACTACGGCAATGGCGCGCCTAACGGCAACTACAATCCTACAAGCATTGTGGCAGTCGACTGGACATTTCAGCGCGGTCCGTTTGAATTGATCGGAGAAGCAGCCTGGGCCTACGCGAGGGGCAACTCTCGCGCGATTCAGACGAATACAATTGGATTCGCTCCCGGGTCCCTATTGACCGGAATTGAAGGCAATAGTGGTCCGGGCATTCCACCACAGCGCTCGAGCGGTTACTACATCCAGGGCAACTATCATTTTATGCCCTCGTTCCTGAGCAAGTGGTCGCCGAAGCGATTCGGCGAGGGATCAACCTTCACGGCCGTCCTCCGGTACGACAGGGTGAACACAAACCTGGATAACAGCAATGGGACAGGCGGCTGGGGGAATTTGGAGCAGATTTCCGTTGGGCTTAACTATCGACCAGTGGAGGATGCGGCCTTCAAGATCAGCTATCAGTATCAGCCGATGGCCTTTAATCCCAACACCGAGCAGCGCATCCATGACCAAGCGTTGGTGATTTCAGCTGCGACTTACTTTTGAGAGGCATCATCCGAATCAATCTGACTCGGACTTGACCGTGGAGCCGAAGCTGAAGCCCAGGTCGTGGAGGTCGAGAGCGTGCAACGATAACGCACCTCGTACGCAGCTCAATACGGCGCCGGACATCTGCCGACAGGATGTCGCGGCTGATATTTTCCTTGAGGATTTGCCATGACTCATCAATCTGTCTCACGCTCTACTCCGTCCTGCCCTGTCGTGTCCATCGCGCTGGTCCTGCTCCTGGCGTTCTCAGGATGTTCCGGGGGAGGCAACACTTCCAGTGCGCCGGCGACCGTCCAAGAGACAGGAACACCGGGCGCCGAGCAGGCCGTCGGCGAACGGCTCTTCATGGAAACACGATTCGCCCAAGCCTTCAGCGCGTTCCTCGACAACGGAGGGAACGTCAACGACCCCAAGGTCAACGACCCGGTCGTGAGCACCGTGGAAACCATGAATCCCGGCGTCCCCATCAGTCCCGGGCCGTTCAAGGGTCTGTCGATGAATTGTCGCTCCTGTCACTTCGTCGATGAGGTGCTGACAGCCCCCGGGGGCGGGATGCGGACCTACGCGGACTTCGCGCGGCGCAGCCCTATTCCCGCCAGGGCCGACGGAAAGACGCTGACGCCGAGAAATTCCCCACCTCTGGTCAATTCCGCACTGGATCGACCCGGAGGCGTCCTCTTCCATCTTGATACGGAATTTAACTCGATGGAGGATCTTGTCGCGGCTACCTTCACCGGACGCAACTTTGGATGGTTGGCGGGAGAACGCGCGCAGGCTATCGCTCATGTCGCGCGCGTAGTTCGCGGTGATGACGGGTCATTCGACCCGTCGGATCAGTTCGTGGGCCTACCCTACCGAATCCTGTTCACCGGATCGAATCCTGCGATCCCTGATGAGTCACGTCTTCCTCCTGAATATCGGGTTCTCGTCGGATCGGGCACGGATCAGGAAATTTTCGATGCAGTAGTCAAAGTTGTCGCGGCTTATGTCAACGGCCTGCTCTTCTCTCAGACCGACGACGGCGGTGCCTTGATCCGTTCCCCCTTCGACGTGTTCCTGACCATCAATGGCCTGCCTCAGCAACCGGATCCAAACGAGACTCCCGTGGCGTACAGCAGGCGGTTACTGCAGCTGATACAGACCCGTGAATTAGCCGGCACGTTGCAATTCGTTACCTCCAATCCGAACCGAGCCGATGGTCAGTTCCAGTTCCACTCCCAACCCTTCGTCTTTGGCACCACCGAATTAGAAGGTCTGAAAATGTTTCTCGCAGAACCGACCGCCATTCCAGCTTCACCGGCTGAACTGACGGCGGGCAAGATCGGGAACTGTCTCGTCTGCCACCCCGCTCCTAACTTTACGGATTTCAAACTGCACAATACCGGTACGACTCAAAGAGAATACGACCAGATTCATGGATCAGGGCAATTCTCCGGGCTTGTCATCCCCAACCTCTCCACACGTGACGCCAATTACGACGCGTACCTTCCGGCGACGGAGAATCACCCGAATGCGTCGGAGCGTTTCCGGGAAATCCCCGTGCTGGCAAACCCGGCACTAACCGACCTCGGAGCGTGGAACGTGTTTGCGAATCCCGACATGCCGGCTCCACAGGCAAAGATCACCGCGATCCTTTGCGACAATCAGCAACCCTGTCCCGTCTCGAATGCCGTGCTCTTGGATCGAGCGCTTGCGCGATTCAAAACACCGGGGTTGCGGGACCTCGGACACTCTGCCCCGTACATGCACACGGGGCAGTTTGATGGACTCAACAATGTGCTCCAATTCTATCGAGGCACATCCGATCAGGCACGAGCGGGGACCCTGCGGAACGGGGATAGTCAGCTCAAAGGTATCGCCCTGACGGCCGCCGATCTTCCGGCTGTGACCGCATTCCTGAATTCGTTGAACGAAGATTACCAGTAGGATGGAATCGGATGACTCCACTCGGATGTGAGCCCGAAGAGACATAGGCGGGAGGCCGGCTGCTACCAGCCTCCCACCTACTCAGCACGATGCGTCCTATCTACTACTTCGTAATTTGCTCGGAAAGATATCGCTCAAGTCCAACCTGTCCAATCGTCTTCAGTTGGATCTCAAACCAGTCCACGTGTTCTTCCGAGTCTATCACCATGTGCTCCAGCAGATGTCTGGTCGTATAGTCTCCAACCTGCGCAGCGTGGCTGATAGCTTTCCGCAGCAGTTCGACATCTTCCCGTTCGAACGCCAGATCGCTCTCGAACAGCGACTTAGCATCGGGCCCCGTGGCTACACCATCGAGCTTCGCCACCTCCGGCGTTCCCTGGAGATACAGAATGTGATCGATCAACAACGAAGAATGTCCTACTTCTTCGTGCGCCAGATGGTCGAAATGGCCATGGAGACGTTCATATCCCCAGTGTTTGCACAGCGCGGCATGCAGCAGGTATTGATGCACCGCCGTCAGCTCCGCTCGCAGTATATCGTTCAGATGCTGAATGACTCCTTCCTTGGCTTTCATGGCTTCTCTCAGCTCTCTTTCTTGATTTGTTCAGCCAGATAGTTCTCAATGCCGATCTGCTCGATCGTTTCCATCTGCGTCTCAATCCAGTCGATATGGGCATCGACGTCTTTGGCCATATCTTCCAGCATGTGGCGAGTGGTGAAATCGGTCACCTTCGTGCAATGGACGACCCCCTCGCTTAACAGCGACAACATTTCTTGTTCCGCCTTGAGGTCGAGCTTGAACTGCTCCGGCACCGTCTCGCCGACATGCACGGTGTTCATGCGTTGCACGTTCGGCACTCCCTCCAGGTACAAGATGTGTCCGATGAGTTCGTCCGCATCCTTCATTTCATCGATGCTCCGCTCTCGAACTTTATGATGCAACCGCTCATATCCCCAGTTCGCACACATTTTGGCGTGAACGAAGTACTGATTGATGGCAGTCAGATCAGCGGTGAGAATCTTGTTCAACAGATTGATCACCCCATCTTTTGCTTTCATCTTATGCCCCTCCCTTCATCAGAAAATCAACGCGAATGCGCGATGACCTAACCATTCCTGCACATATTATCTCGGCTCTCACACAGCTCGTCAAGATTTGATTTACGTAATTCTGATTAGACTTCTCATCTTCGATGACTTCGCCTCTCAATTTCACACCGCGAGCACGCGCGATTATGCGGGATGAACGTACGAAACGGCTGGATCAGAGCAAAGATCGCAGGCGGATTGATGCGCAAGAGGAGACGGGGATAGCGAGGTTATCCGGCTTCGCGATAACCGCAATCTTCATTGCGGCACTGCACGCTTCTTCCGTCCTGTTTACTGATCTTTTCGACCAGGAATGGCGCGCTGCAGGTGGGGCACGCTTTGTTGACAGGACGATCCCATAGAGCAAATTCGCATTGAGGATAGCGGCTGCATGCGTAGAACGAGCGTCCTTTGCGGGTGCGCTTCTGGACCAAGTCGCCTCCGCATCCGGGCTGAGGACATTTCACACCCAGCGCCAGAGGCTTCGTCGTCTTGCAGGCGGGATAGGCTGAACAGGCGATGAACTTGCCGAATCGTCCCGTCTTCACGACCATCGGACTCCCACACTTGTCGCAAACTTGGTCGGTCGTGAGATCCTGCTTGGGGACGATCTTGATTGTTCCGTCGGGGAGTCTCTCAAAGTTCTGAGTATTCTTGCAGGGTGGATCCTCTTTATAACCGGGGCACGCGAGGAACTTGCCGTTTCGACCCCACTTGATCTCCATCATTCTTCCGCATCTGTCGCAGGGAATATTGGTGGGAGGCTCGACCGTATCTTTTGGACCGGGAATCGACTTGGCCTTTTCCAAATCAGCTGTAAAGGGATTGTAGAAGTCCCGAACCGCATCGATCCAAGGCTTGTTCCCTTCTTCAACCTCGTCGAGTTCCTCTTCGAGCTGAGACGTGAAATCGACATTGACGATGTCGGGAAACCCTTTCATCAAAAAGTCGTTGACCGTGCGGCCGGTTTCCGTCGGAACAAACCTACCTTCGATTTTCTCGACGTACTTCCGGTCTTGAATGGTGGAGATGATGGCCGCATAAGTGGAGGGTCTTCCGATCCCCTTTTCTTCTAATTCCTTGATGAGCAGAGCTTCATTGTAGCGAGGCGGCGGCTGAGTAAAGTGCTGTCTGGACGTAACGCCCGCGATCGTCTGCTCCGCCTGTTCGACCAGCCGGAGACGCTCACCTTCAACGAGGACCGGCAGCTGGCGCTCGGTCCCTTCGTCGCTGTCTTCGTCTTGCTTGGGCTTTTGCAGGGCCAACTCCTTGTCGACGCCCTCCATGTAGACGATGGTGTGACCCGGAAATTTCACCACCGTGCCGTTCGAGCGGAACAGATACCGATCCGGCGTATCCTGCGGGGAAGACTCCACACGCGTCACGTCGAGAATGGCCGGCACCATCTGAGAAGCGATGAACCGGTTCCAGATCAACTTGTAGAGATGATACTGGTCCTCTTCGAGATACTGTTTGATTGACTCGGGATCGCGGCCCGCCGACGTGGGTCTGATCGCTTCGTGGGCCTCCTGAGCCGCTTTCTGCGTCTTGTACACGTTGGGCGTTCCCGGGAGATATTCCTGACCGAATCGCTCCAAGATGACCTGTCGAGCATCCGTCATGGCCTCTTGGGAGATTCTCGGTGAATCCGTCCTCATATAGGTGATGAGGCCCGTTGCCCCTTCCGTCCCGATCTCAATACCCTCATACAGCTGCTGGGCAAGAGTCATGGTCTTCTTAGGGGTAAAGCGCAGTTTTCTGGCCGCTTCCTGCTGCAGCCGACTGGTAATGAAGGGAGCGACTGGGTTGCGCCTTTTTTCCTTCCGCTCGACGGAGGTGACCGTAAAGGCCCTTCCTTGGAGTGCCGCAACCACCTTCTGCGCCTGCTCCGCGGTGGCGATCGACGCTTCTTCCCCGTTGATGCTGTGCAGGCGGGCTTCGAACGGAGGGGGTACCGTTCCGGCCAGCAGCGCGGTAATCGACCAGTACTCTTCCGCGCGAAACGCCTCTCGCTCCGCCTCGCGCTCGCATATCAACCGAACGGCGACCGACTGCACCCGTCCCATGGACAGTCCCCGGCGCACCTTGTTCCACAACAGCTGACTGCCCTGGTATCCGACGATTCGATCCAAGACCCTCCGAGCCTGCTGGGCATTGACAAGTTTCATGTCGATCTGTCCTGGCGATTGCAGCGCCCGCTTAATGGCGGACTCCGTAATCTCGTTGAAGAGGACACGAAAGACTTTGCCGTCCTTCTTCTTTTTCGATTTGCCGTTCAGTTCTTCTGCAAGGTGCCAGGCGATCGCTTCCCCTTCGCGATCAGGGTCAGGAGCCAGAAAGACCTTGTCGGCCTCTTCGGCTTTCTTCTTGATCTCAGCGAGCACCTTCGATTTTCCTTTGATCGTGACATACTGCGGAGCAAAATCGTGCTCCAGATCCACACCAAGCTTGCTGGTAGGGAGATCCTTGACATGACCCACCGAGGCGACGACGGTATATCCGCGCCCCAAATACTTCGTGATCGTCCTGGCCTTCGTCGGAGATTCGACGATGATGAGAGATTTCGCCATGGATGCTCCGCTGGATGAATACCCGGTTACCGTATCATCCGTACCAAAATTCTTCTCGCGATGCAACTCATCTCAGGAATGAAAGCCTGCTTACGTGCGGACGAAGCGCTGCCCGCCCAGCTGCCGAGCCTGTCGATTGAGCTCCAAAGACAAGAGCGTCGCCGTCACAATGGACACCGGCGCATGAATGATTTCGGCCACCTCATCCACGGTCCTGGGTTCATGTGACAGCGCCTCGTAGACCAGCCTTTCCTGCTCATCCAAACGCTCAGGAGTCGTGGGATCGAGTCGTGATCGGCGCACTTTCCGGCGCATCGGTTCCTCAAGTTGCGGCGTCAGTGCTTGGACAACGTCGTCTGCACACTCGACCAAGGCAGCACCCTGTTTGATCAGCGCGTTTGTTCCACGACAGGTGTCCGACTTGACCGAACCAGGAACGGCAAACACCTCTCTGCCCTGCTCGCACGCCAACCGGGCGGTAATCAACGATCCGCTTTCCAAGGCGGCCTCCGTCACCACCACGCCGAGCGACAACCCGCTGATGATGCGATTTCGTTTAGGAAAATTGTGCGGTTCCGGAGCCGTGTTGATCGGCACCTCGGTCACCACCGCCCCCTGCTCTTCGATCTGACGACGCAACCGTGCATGCTCAGACGGATAAGTCCGGTCGATACCGCAACCGAGCACGGCAATGGTTCGGCCTCCGCCCGAGAGGGCGCCTTGATGAGCAGCCGCATCGATCCCCCGAGCCAATCCGCTGACGACGGAGACGCCCGCTTCCGCCAAGTCTCTGGCCAATTCCTCCGTCAACAGACACCCACCAGCCGTCGCTCGGCGAGCGCCCACAACCGCCACCGCAAAAGCATCCGCCTCCAACAACGCTCCCGAGACATACAACAACGGCGGAGGATCAGGGATCATCCGCAACCGCGCGGGATATGATGCATCGAGGATCGTATGGACCGTATACATCGACTGCCGCAGCACCGAGAGTTCTCGGTCGACCAGGCGGCACGCCTTCTCAGAAGGTCCCTTGGTAATTGCGGCGGCCAAGCGGCGACTGCAGCCTCGTTCGATCAGTTCGTGGAAATCCGCCTTCAGCACGGCCTCCGGTGTCGCCCAGATCTGCAGCAGCGACAGAATGGTCGCATCTCCCAACCCATCAATAGCTCTCAGGCGTAACCAGGGCGCAAGAAGAGACTGGTCCGTCGGGTGACGCGATTGCATAGAGATCGGCTGTCAAGAGATTGGGAGCAGACTCCGCTCGATTTAGCTACTGCGCCGTCGGGCGCTCAGAACACGGCCAGATCGTACTGCTCCAAATGCAGTTGCTCGTCGGACATGACCAGGATCTTGGCCATGCACTCGCGCTCCAATGCTTCGAGCCCCTGTCGTTCTTCGTCCTGCAGCAGACCCGCGACCGAAGGATGCGCCCCGACCACGATACGCTGTTGCTCCGCCTCGCTCCCGATCCGTCTGATCTCACGGAAAATCTCATAGGCGATGGTCGTCGGAGACTTCGTGTAGCCGCGGCCGTCGCAATAACGACAGGGTTCCGAAAGAGAACGCAGAAGATCTTCACGAACCCGTTCGCGTGAAATCTCGATCAACCCCAGATCCGAAATGCGGGAGATTCTCGTTCGCGCCTTATCCGACGCCATGGCATCGACCAGGGCATGATACACCTTGTCCCGGTTCTTCTCCCGCTCCATGTCGATGAAATCGACGATGATAATTCCGCCGATCCCGCGCAACTTGACTTGATAGGCGACCTCTTTGGCTGCTTCCAGATTGTTGCGCAAGATCGTTTCCTCTTGATCTCGTTTCCCGACGAAGCGCCCGGTATTCACATCAATGACGGTCATCGCCTCGGTATGGTCGATGACCAGATATCCGCCAGACTTGAGCCAGACCTTCCGGCTGAGGGCGCGGGCCATTTCTTGTTCGACTCCGAGATGATCGAATAAACTCTCATCTTTATCGTAGAAATGAATACGCGAGGTCTGTTCAGGAGAGAAGCGCTGGACGAAGTCCCGCACCGCTTCATACTCTTCGCGCGAATCGATCCACAACCTATCCACCTTCTTGCCGAACAGGTCTCGCACGACGCGGAAACTCAGGCTGAGATCCGTGTGCAACAGCGCCGGCGCCGGCTGCTGATCGCGCTTTTCGTGGATGTCTTGCCAGAGCACATGCAGGAAGTCGACATCCGACCGCAGTTCTTCCTCCTTCACTCCTTCACTGACCGTCCTGACGATGTACCCGCAACCCGGGTGGCGGAGGCGCTTCATGATCTCCTTCAACCGTGCGCGTTCTTCGTCTCGCGGAATGCGCCGTGATACACCGATATGCTCCACGTTCGGCATGAACACGAGGTAGCGGCCCGGCAACGATACATAGCTCGTGACACGCGGCCCCTTGGTGCCGATCGGCCCTTTAGAGATCTGCACCATCAGATCCTGTCCTTCGCTCAAGAGCTGCTCGATAGGCTTCGAGCTTTCCCGTCGAGGCCGCAAATCGTCCCCGCCTTTTTCATCCTCGTCTGCATCGACAAGGGTATCCCCCGGTTCGGCATCCATGGACAGATCCGAGACATGCATGAACGCCGCCTTCTCGAGCCCGATATCGACGAACGCGGCTTGCATACCGGGAAGGACCTTGGCCACCTTCCCCTTATAGATATTCCCCACGAAATCTTTATGTTTGGCGCGGTCTCCAAATAGGTCCGTCACCACTCCGTTGTCCAACACCGCCACACGCGTTTCCTCACGGGCGACGGTGATTGCGATTTCCAATCCCATGCCTAACTCCTTCCATTCGATGCTTCCATCGACCAGGCGAGAGGTGCGGACGCGGGACCCCCAGGTCCACCCCTTCATCGGGTGACTGTCGAGCCGATGGACGACACATGATGAATGACCCTCGAGCGCGATTCCAGCCCGCCGGATTCGATCCAGGTCGCTGCCCGCTCAGTAAAACAAACCCAATCGACGCCGCTTCACATTCAATAGCAGTCCTAGCGATGCCATCGTCATGACGGTCGCGCTGCCGCCGTAGCTCATGAGCGGAAGCGGAATTCCGACGATGGGAAACATGCCGGCGGTCATTCCGATGTTCACCACGACGCAAAAACACAGCATGCATACCACGCCGACTGCCAAAAGCGCCCCAAGCTCATCCTTCGCCCTTGCGGCGATTTCCAGCGACAGCCAGATCAACGCCACGAACAGGAGGAGCAACACGAGCACCCCTACAAACCCCCATTCTTCTGCAAATACCGAAAAGACGAAATCCGTGTGTCCTTCTGGCAGAAATTTCAACTGACTCTGCGTTCCCCCGTACAGCCCCTTTCCCGTCAGTTCCCCCGCTCCGATGGCGATCCGTGATTGCAGCGCATGGTAGCCTTTTCCGGCCGGATCATAGTCCGGGTCAACGAACGCCATAATGCGCTGACGTTGGTAATCATGCAAGGACCCCCACATCATTTCCCAGGCGAAAGGAAACAACATCAGCGAAAACAGGAGGATCAACCCCATGGCTTGAGAGCGCATCCCCACCATTAACAACATGGCGGCATAGACGGCGAGAAAGCTCAACCCGCTGCCGAGGTCCGGCTGTTTCAAAATCAGCAAGAGGCCGGGAAGCATCAACAACCCCGGCACCACCACCCGTTGCAGCCAACCTACACGGGGAGCCTTTGAATAGTAATGCGCGAGCACCAAGACCAGAACCAATTTGGCGAATTCAGAAGGTTGAAATGCAAAGGGACCGACAGGAATCCACCGTTGGGCTCCCCGACTGGTTTTCCCCTCGAACAGGACGAAGGCCAGCAGCAAGAGAATCACCACATACGCCGGATAGGCCCACCGGGCGATGCGATGATAGTCCCAAATCTGCATGACAAGAAACGCCACGCTGCCAAGGAGGATCCATACCAACTGCTTCGCAAAGAAGGGCATGATCCCGCCCTGGTCATGCGTGACGCTGTATATCGAAAGCACGCCGATCCCGAGAATCAAGAAGATCAATCCGAGAAACCGCAAGTCAAAATTGTCGAACTGGCGGCTTTCCAGAACTCGATCGATCATCAGAACTCCGAACTCCCGGTGTGAGCCTTATGAGTCATCACATGTCCGGCTGCGGGTGCATGTTGCGTCAGCCTGACAAAAGATTCAATGACTTCTTTGGCCAGCGGAGCCGCGGCAGCTCCCCCATGCCCCATGTTTTCGGCCAGGACGGCCACGGCGATTTTCGGCGATTCGACGGGAGCAAACGCCACAAACCAGGCATGGTCTCTAAGCTTCTTGGGGATATCCTTCTCCGGACCGGTTCGCAGCGCAGACGTCTGGGCCGTCCCCGTCTTCCCCGCAATAGTCACGATGGAAGATTTGGCCCTTGTGGCCGTGCCCTCGGTCACGACATCCGCCAACGCCTCCCTGATCAACTTCAGATGCTCCTGCTTGACCTTCAAGCGATGCTTCTCGATCGGCGGCAGTTCCTCCAGATGGCCGGTATCTCGACTCATGATTCCTTGGACCAACCGTGGACGATAGGCCACGCCGCCGTTGGCCAGCGTACCGATCAAACTGGCCATCTGAAGCGGCGTCACCGTGACATACCCCTGCCCGATCGAGGCGGAGATGGTCTCACCGGGCAACCAGGCCTCATTCTTGGCTTTTTGCTTCCATGCCGTCGACGGCATGATCCCCACTCGCTCGGAAGGCAAATCCACGCCGGTTTCTTCGCCGAGGCCGAACTGGTGCCCGTAGGCGGCGATCGTATCAATCCCCATGCGCTGGCCGACCGTGTAGAAGTACACGTCGCACGAATGGACGAGCGCCTGATGCAGATCGACCGAACCGTGTCCTCCGGCCTTCCAGTCATGGTACAGGCGCCGGCCAAACTGATACCCGCCGTTGCAATGGACCGTACTGGAAGGAGTGACCGTGTTGGTCTCTAAAGCCGCCGCGGCCATCATCACCTTGAACGTTGATCCCGGGGGATACTGACCCTGAGATGCTCGGTTGTTCAGCGGCCTCCCCTCATCCTGAACGATTTCCACCCATTGTTTGGCCGTGAGCTCTCTCGACAGGACGTTGGGATCGAACGCCGGGCGGCTGGCCATGGCAAGAATATCCCCGGTGGTCGGATCGAGTGCGACGATCGCACCGGATTCCAGTCCCAGTAGCTCTTCAGCGATTTTCTGCAATCTGGCATCGATCGTCAGATAGAGATCATCGCCGGCCTTCGGTTGATCGACCACGACCGTCCGCTTCTCATGACCCAGCGCATCCACCTCGACGCTCTTCTGGCCCGCCAGCCCCCGCATGATCCGGTCAAAGTATTTTTCCACGCCGTACTGGCCGACGATGCTACCTTGGTGAAGTTCGGAAAATTCTGGCTTCTCCAGCTGTTCGGCCGATACCTCGCCGACATAGCCTAGCACGTGCGCGGCCGCCGTGCCGCTCGGATAGTTGCGCTGAGACTCCACTTGAATCATGACACCGGGAAGGTCCAGTCGATGGGATTCGATGACTGTCGCCTCTTTCAGCGTCAGGCGATCCTTGATCTTTCTCGGCAGCTGTTTCGCACCGCGCCCGGCGAGTTTTTTTCTGACAAGGGCCGGATCCAGACCGATCAGTTGCGTGAGTTGGTCGATCAGCGCTTCGCGATCTTTGACGTCCTCCAGGGACACATAGAGGCTGAAGCTCGGCACGTTATTGGCCAACAGCACGCCGTTGCGATCGTAGATCAGACCGCGAGCCGGTTCCAGAATCACCGAACGGGTGCGGTTGTTCTCGGAGAGATCACGGTAATAGGGGCCTTCACGGATCTGCAAATGCCACAACCGCAACGCCAGCAGCGCCACGACGAGGAGCAGGCCGATGCGAAGGAGCACCAGACGCCGCTGCAACTCGCCCAAATCAGAATCGAACGCTCCAGAGATCGCCATAGCCTGTCGAATCAATCCGCCATCTACAATCGGTCAGACAGCAACATGCGGTCGCCGGCCAGCCGCTGGTTCGCCACGTAGAAGAGCCCCGCTCCGACCACCGCATCCAAACAGGCTTGCGGAAGCACCATGGACTGGACCATCCACCAAATATCGGTCCCGATGGCACTCTTCATGGTTAAAACCACCATCGTTCCGCCGACGGCAGAGAAGATGAGGAGCCCCACCGACACGACCGTCGGAGTCACATGCGCTATGTGTTGCCCCAATAAACCCGCCAACAGTCCGACTCCGCCCTTGGTGACGAGACCGACCCAAAGGTCACCGGCGGAATACATGTTCAAAATCCACCCGATGACCAGCCCGACGACGAGCCCCTCCAGTTCACCGGCAAAGAGCCCTATCAGCGCCGCCACAGCCAGTCCGACGTCCGGCGTGAGCCCCCAAATGCTCACATGCGGAAGCAGCGTGGTCTGCAGGGGCACCAGCAACAGAATGACGATACTGTACATGAGGAGCTTCACGGCTTGCCTACCGGGGCATTCCTGTCATTCCCTTGCCTTTGCACCGATACGCCGTACGGAGCTTGGATCACCAGCACTTCTTCGAGCCTGCCGACATCCACTTCCGGGGTCAGCTCGGCCGACTGAAACAGAGCGCCTTCCTCCTTGTCGATCCTACTGATGGTGCCGAGAGCGAGACCTCTTGGGAAACCGCCGACAAGGCCCGAAGTGATCACACGATCGCCGCTTCGAACGCTTGAAAGCATCGGGATATACTTGAGCTTGGCCAGGCCCTGTTGGGTTCCCTCGACGATGCCCTCATCCCGCGTCCGCTGAATCAACCCGGCGATGGCGTTGTTGGGATCCGTCACCAGCAATACGACCGATGTCGCGCTGTTCGTCTTCACGACCCGCCCGACGACGCCAGCGGGAGTGATCACCCCCATATCGGGTTTGATCCCGTCGCTTTCGCCCTTATTGAGAATCACCGAGCGATACCAACTCGTTGCGTCTCTCCCGATCACTTGCGCGGCGACCAAGGTGGGCAACGCTTGTTCCTTGAAGTGCAGGAGCGCCGTCAATCGCTCCGTCGCCGCTGCGGCCTCCCGCAACTGGGTGTTCTGTCCCTTCAACCACTCGATATCCTGTCGCAGCTGTTCATTTTCTGTCTGAACGCCCTGAAGAGCGATATAGCGGTGCCAAACCCCTGAAATGCCCTGATCAATCGATACCACCACTTCTAGCGGAATACGGACGACCTGCCCGACGGGACCGTCGAGGTATTGGAGCACACCCTGGCTTTGTGAGGGGAAGAGGAACAGCACCAGGAGCAGCAGGGCGAAGCCTCCTAGCGCAAAACGTCGAGCATTATAGGGGGCACGCAATGTGGCCATCCACATTAGGGATGGAACCTTTATCGGAAGGTATTCGCCTGGGACATGACCGCAACTTTTGCCAGCAGATCAAGCTCATCGAGGATCTTCCCCACCCCCAACACGACGGAGGTGAGGGGGTCGTCCACGGTAATGATCGGCAAATTCGTTTCTTCCCGGAATCGCGTATCCATGCCCTTCAGCAAGGAGCCGCCCCCGGTCAGCACGATGCCGCGATCGATGATATCACCGGCCAGTTCCGGCGGGGTGTTCTCCAAAGCGACTTTGATCGCATTGACGATCGTTCCGATTGGTTCCTGCAGGGCTTCCCTGATTTCGGCATCGTCCACGACCAATGTGCGCGGAATACCGGAGATCAGATCACGCCCCTTAATCATCATGGTCTTGCGTTCTTCAAACGGATAAGCGGATCCGATCTCGAACTTGATCCGTTCCGCCATATGTTCGCCGATCAGGAGATTATACTTCTTCTTGATGTAGTTCATGATCGCATCATCCATGCGATCGCCGGCGACTTTGACCGACTCACTATAGACGATTCCGCCCAATGAGATGACCGCGATGTCCGTCGTGCCGCCGCCGATGTCGACAACCATATTCCCCGACGGCTCCGTGATCGGAAGTCCCGCTCCAATCGCAGCCGCGACCGGCTCTTCGATCAGGTAAACCTCCCGTGCACCGGCCAATTCTGCCGAATCCCGCACCGCGCGTTGCTCCACTTGGGTGATTCTCGACGGTACCCCGATAATGATACGGGGGCGAACAAAGGCGCTGCGGTTGTGCGCCTTTTGGATGAACCGCTTCAGCATCTGCTCCGCCATTTCGAAATCGGCGATCACACCTTCCTTCATGGGGCGCACCGCCACGATATTCCCTGGCGTCCGACCGAGCATCTTCTTGGCATCAGCGCCGACCGCCAGCACTTTCTCCGTCTTCTTCTCGACGGCCACGACCGACGGCTCGTTCAACACGATGCCCTTGCCGTGCACGTAGACGAGGGTCGTCGCCGTCCCGAGGTCGATCGCCAGATCGTTCGAGAACCATCCGAATATGTCGCTCGCAAGACCCACGAGGATTCTCCCTTTCAAACTTGCGGGCCGACCGCCGGACCCGATGCCTTAATCCGGCAGTGCGAAACGTCCGACGTCCAACACCTGCGTACCTGCCAATTCGTCACCGATGCGTCGACCCTGTTCATTCCCGATGATGAGAACGGCCTCAAATGCGACGATTCCGGCCGAGAGGATCCATCCTACGTACGGGACCATAAACGCCATCTGGGCAACTGCAAAAGGCACATTGCGAATAATCGATTCCCTGAATCCTGCCGTCACACGTGTATCGGGAAGGATCGTTTGGAGACCGATGAGCCGCTTGCCGATGCTGCGGCCGCCGGCAAACCCATCTCCTACCAAGACATACGCCAGTCCCGCAAGGAACCCGACGGGATCGATCAGGCTTGCCGCGCCTGCCACAATGAATAGGTCGATCAACTTGGCAATGAACCGATTGAGGACCTGCGCTTTCGGATACATCCCGGCGTTGAAACCGAAGAGATGAACCTCATGAGACTCGGCGACCAAGAAATCTCCCTACAATTCGTGGCAAAGTATAACAAATCCGGCTACCTAGCACAAACGAAAGCATAAACCTCCTTTCGCGAATCGACGGATCGTCTGTCTCTCAGGTCGCTGAATGTTTTCCGACCAGACCCATGATCTCCGTACTTGCCATCGCAGAAACGGCTCTGTACAATCCGTCTCTGTAAGATTCAGCAGGAACCGACATGATCAAGTTGATGAGAGAGGCCTCCCACAACCATCCGTGGTTGCTCAAGTCAATCATGGGAATTCTGGCCATCGCCTTTGTGATCACGATGGGGTGGTGGGGGTTCGGAGAACAGCGAGGCTCGGTCGTGGCGGCGGTCGGAGATCTCACGGTATCCCATGACGAGTTCAGGCGAGCCTATGAGAATTCGTACCGATTTTACAAGGACAAGCTGCCAGGTGAGTTCAAAGACGAGACCATTAAGCAGGTTGTGGTTGAGCAACTGATCGACAATCGAGTCTGGCTCGTGGCGGCTAAGAACATGGGGTTGACTGTGAGCGACGCGGATCTGCGTGACGCGATCATGCAGATTCCGGAGTTTCAGAAGAACGGGGTCTTCGACCCTGACCTCTATCAACGCCTTCTGGCAGCCAATCACCTGACGCCTTCGCTTTTCGAGGCCGTCGAAGCTAAGGAACTCCTCGGCAATCGGGCGAGAATGATGATCAGCGAAGCGGTCACCCTCACACCCGCCGAGCTGGCCGAAGCGCAGGCGCTCACGATCAGGCAACCCGAGTCCGACCCCGCCAAGGCGGCGGCGGCAAAGGATCGCGCCGTTCAGGACGTGTTGTTTCAAAAGCAGCAGCGCGCGCTGGCGGCGTACACGCAATCCTTGAAGGCCACCATCCCCATTACGATTCATCGCGAACTGCTATAACGGCGATCCCTCGGATATTTGGACACAGTCCCATCGTGACGAACCGTTCTTCCTCGTCGACTTGGACGCCGATGGCTGACGGGAATTCGCATTTCATCCTGATCTCTGTAGATTGTGAAGAGTCTGACCAGACACGACCGTGACCGGACGGCGACACCAGAGGCTGAAACCGTCAAGGTTTCAGTATCAGCATGGCATCTCCGTAGCTGTAGAACCGGTATCGCTCTCGGACGGCCTCCTCATAGGCTTGGCGCAGCAATGAGGTCCCGGCAAAGGCCGACACCAACATGAGCAGCGTTGTCTTGGGGAGATGGAAGTTGGTCATTAGAGCATCAACGACTCGAAAGGAAAATCCGGGGGTGATGAAGAGGCTTGTTTCTCCGCGATCAGGACGCAATCGGCCTTGCCGAGAGGCCGCCGTTTCCAACGCGCGCACGACGGTCGTGCCCACCGCCACGACCCTTCCGCCTCTCTCCTTGGCATGTTCGATGGCCTGGACCGTCTCCGGTCCGACCTCGAACCATTCGGAACCCATCCGATGGTCCTCGACATGGTCGGCCGTGACGGGCTTGAACGTCCCGATGCTGATGTGCAGTGTAATCCTCGCGACTCCCACCCCCGCCTGATTGAGTCGGGCCAACAGCTCCCGCGTAAAGTGAAGCCCGGCAGTCGGTGCCGCAATCGCTCCTTCCTCCTGGGCGAACACGGTTTGATACCACTCGCGATCCATGTCGTCGGGTTGCCGATTGATGTACGGTGGGAGCGGCATCACGCCCCGGCGTTCGAAGAATTCGCGCGGCGACATCGGGCAATCGACACGGACCACGGTCCGAACGTTGTCCCGCGATTGAACCACAACGCCGCCGTCGGACCCCAAGTCGATTCTCTGACCAGGCCGAAGCCGGCCTTTGATCAAGACCTCCCATAGACGCTCCGCAACTTCCCGGACGAACAGGATGTCGACGGCTTTCCCGGTCGGCTGCTTTCGGCCGGAAAGACGAACCGGCATCACTTTGGTGTCATTGACGACGATCACATCACCGGGAGCCAGGAGTTGAGGGAGATCCGCGATTCGGCGGTGCATCATCGACTGAGGCGAATGATGGCTCGGAGGCAAGACCAATAGCCTAGCCTGATCCCGCGGAAGGATGGGTTCGGACGCAACGAGCGTTGGATCAAAAGGAAAATCGAACTCTGATATCTGCATCAGGAGGAGGGAAGAATCGGCGCTTTCGTCAACGCCATGTCCTGCAATTGCGTATCGGGATAGTAATAGCTCAGGATGGTGGAGAAGGGATAGCCCAACTCGGCCAACTCTTTGGCGCCCCATTGACACATCCCGACCGCATGACCTGCTCCATAGCCGGACAGGACGATCTCCGACTCCACGGACTCGACCGTAAATTGCGTGCTCGGGACCACCATGTACCCGACGGCCTTGCGCAACTCTTCGCCCCGTAATATGAGTTCCCCTTCCGTATGGACGACACGCAAGGTGGCGACCCGTCCACCCCGGCTGAACGACGACGGAGTCAGCGCGGTGATGGTCCCGATCGGGAATCCCTGTTGGCGAAGATTCTGCTCGAGCAGTTCTCTCCGAAACGAAGCCGTCCATTGGTAATAGGGAGAGGCCAGGTCAAAGGGACATTCGACTCCCTTGAGATAGGGATAGTCCTTGGACCAAACATTGACCGCATCTTCGGTCAGGCCGGCAGCCGTTGAGGAAAAAGCCGCGTAAATCGGCGCCCCCTGGTACGTGAGTACCAACCCTCTCGTCTCTTCGACTGCCTTCACTACCGCCCCATCGATACCCTGCTTCCCACGATAGACCTGGTCCTGCACGCTTGCCACGACATCGTAGTCACGGCTCGCACTAAGCATCTGCTGGTACAGTGCGTAGGTCCTGGCCGCCACCGCCTGCGCCTTGAGCATTTCCGGATGCCAGGACGAGTTCACCTCCGCCGGAACGACACCTTTGACATATTCCTCCAAATCGACCTGATTGATCACCAAGGCGCCCCCGCCTCGTCGAATGACGTGCACAAGGCCGCTCACTGGAACCGTGACACGCTGGATCGTCGCCGTCTTGATCACCCCCCGCTCCGTCGTGCCCGCAGCTCCGTCCGATGTGACAAAGGTGAGGGTCAACCCCTGCTCCCCTTGCAAGGTCAATTGCTCGCGCATCATCCGGACGCCATTGACGACAAGCCCCTTTCCGGACGGTACGATTCGAATGACCGGCCGGACTGCCCTCCCGCGGCGAGTGGAATCGGACACCCAGACGGGGCTACTCGACTGGACGTCGAGCTTTACCACATCGGTCGCAAGGAGGACGCGCAAGGATTGCGCGGCCTGCAGCGACGTCGTATCGAGGGTCAGCGCGATCCCGAGCACGATCGCCACAGTCCATCGGCGTATCGGGATCAACGGCGAAGCATCCATGACAGGAAATAGAATACCAAACTTAGGAGGATACTGAGCACAAGGCTGGTGCCGAGCGGGATATAGAGACTGAAATTGTCTCGCTTGAAGGAGATATCCCCCGGCAGGCGTCCGAACAGGCCAAGAACGCTGCCGAGGCCGGGCACGCGGTCGGAGAGCAGCAAGAGCACCCCCGTCAACGCGATGAGCGCGCCGGCCCCAAGCAGCACTTTCCCGAGGTTTGCCCATTCGGCCATCAGAGTTCCATCAAACACTCGACAATCTGCACGGCATTGAGAGCGGCCCCCTTCCGTAGGTTGTCGGAGACCACCCAGAGATTCAACCCATTGGCGGTCGACTCGTCTTCCCTGATCCGACCGATGAATACATCGTCTTTTCCGGTGGCATCCAGCGGCATCGGATAGAGCTTTCTAGATGGATCATCATACACCAGCACCCCGGGCATTTCCGCCAACGCGGCCCTCGCGTCGTGGGGCTTGAGCGGACGTTCCAGCTCCACATTGACGGCCTCTGAATGGCATCGCAGCACCGGCACGCGCACAGTCGTGGCCGTGAGACGGAGCGCGGGAGCATCCAGGATTTTCCTCGTCTCCCGCATGATCTTGATCTCCTCGGAACAGTCACCACTCTCGTTGAATGATCCGATATGCGGCAACAAATTGAAGGCGATCTGATAGGGATACACCGCTGCCTTGGTCTCACGAAAAGCCATGAGGTTTCTGGTCTGCTCCATCAGTTCATCCATTGCCGCAGCCCCCGTCCCAGAAACGGACTGAAATGTCGTGACCACGACCCGTTTGATTCCGGCCGCCTCCTGCAGCGGCTTCAACGCCATGACCAACGGGGTGGTCGTACAGTTCGGGATCGACACGATTCGGCGCGGCATCGACCGCAACGCGTGCCGATTCACTTCCGGCACCACGAGCGGGACATCGTCTTCCATGCGAAACACTCCGCTGTCGTCGATAACCAGAACGCCGGCCCCGCTTAACCGGGCACCGTACTCGCGGCTGATGGCATCCGTCGCGGAAATCAGGGCGATATCCATGCCGGCGAAAGAGGTATCCGGAGTCAGTTCCTCCACTTTCCATTCTCGCCCTTGGCACGACAAGACCTCGCCGGCCGATCGCTTGGACGCAAACAGCCGTAAGGATTCCAGCGGGAGCTTTCGTTCCTCCAGAATCTCCAGCGTTTCCTTTCCCACAGCCCCCGTCGCACCGAGAATGCCCAGGATGTACTTCGATTTCTTCTTCACCGTGCACTCCGTCGGTTACAGGACGATTTCACGAATCCGATGGTTAAAGGTGTCGGCGATGAACAGTCTTCCGTCTGCAGCCACGGCAATCCCGAACGGATAATTCAGGCTCGCGTCGAGCGCCGATCCCCCGTCGCCACCGTAGGCCGCCACCCCCACTCCCGCGACACGATCCAGGCGACCTGTCATCCGGTCCCACCGCCGGATAAGATGGTTGTCCGAATCCGAGATCAAGAGATTGCCTTCGGCGTCCAGAGCGATCCCATAAGGCCTGGCCAAACTTGTGGAAGCGGGCTCCGTGGGACCCTGATAGCGATAGGTCCCACCGTCTCCGACGACAGTCTGAATCACACCGGTGCCGGGATCGATGGAGCGAACTCTGCCATTGAAGGTGTCGGCGATAAACAGGGTGCCGTCCACTCCGACGGCGAGACCGCTGGGACCTGCCAATGCCGCCTCGATGGCGGGAATTCCATCCCCATTGTACGCCGCCGCGCCGGTTCCGGCGACCGTCCGGATCAGACCTGTCCGCAGGTCTATCGCTCTTACCCGATTATTATTCTGATCCGCCACGAACAAGATCGAGGATGAGGTTATGGCCAGCGCGCTCGGTTCATTCAGGCCAGCCGAGAGCGCCGGCCCGCCGTCTCCGCTGAATCGAGGCTGTCCCACCCCTGCGATCGTGCTGATTCTGCCGGACTCGCGGTCGACTCGCCGAATGCGATGGTTCATAGTATCGGCGATATACAGATGTCCCGCCGCATCGACGGCGACGGCCGTGGGGAAATTCAGCAATCCCTTGATAGCCGGTCCCCCGTCCCCGCCGAATCGCACCGACGGTCCTCCGCCATTGATGACGTACCGAACCGTCCCGCTCAAATCGGTCTGGTGCGCGAATGTGTGAGGCCCGGAGGTCTGATCGGCCAAGGGATCCTCATCCGCCATGCGTGCTTCGCCAGCGGACTGGACCGCGTCTTCATGACACTGTGCAGGGATAGTGCAGCCTGCGACCGTCGAGATGGTGCCGTGCCGCCGATCGACCTTTCGGACGACATGGTTCTCGGAATCTGCAATGATCAGATTGCCGTGGCCATCGTAGGTCAGCGACTTGGGTTCGTTGAGGCAGGCCGCCACCGCTGGCCCGCCGTCCCCGGACATGGCTCCGTCCCCCATCCCGGCAACCGTCTTGATGACGCCGGTTTTCCGATTCATTTCTCTGCGCATCGGGCTGTCTCGAATTATTTGAGATTTCGAACGATGGCCTCGCCCATGTCGGTCGTTCCGACCAACCGAGCACCGGCGCCGTGAATGTCCTTCGTGCGATAACCGAGATCCAACGTCTTCACGATGGCACCTTCGATCGCCTGAGCCTCCTGATCCAGCTTGAACGCATACGAGAGCAGCATGGCCGCCGACGCGATGGTCGCGATGGGATTGGCGACGTTCTTCCCGGCAATGTCGGGAGCACTACCGTGAATGGGCTCGAACAGGCCGACCTGCGCTCCAATGCTCGCCGACGGCAACATGCCGATGGATCCGGTCAGCATGGCCGCTTCGTCGCTGAGAATGTCTCCGAACATGTTGTTGCAGAGCATCACGTCGAACTGTCTCGGATTTCGAACCAGCTGCATCGCGGCGTTGTCGACATAGATGTGATTGAGCTCCACGTCGGGAAAGTCTTTCTGCACCTCGATTACCACTCGTCGCCAGAGTTCTGAAGACTCCAAGACGTTGGCCTTGTCCACGGAGGTGACCTTCTTGCGCCGTCTGCGAGCCGCCTCGAACGCCACCTTCGCAATGCGACGAATCTCTTCCGTCGTATAGACTTCCGTATTCACCCCGCGTTCGCCGCCGTGGGGCAGCACCTCTATCCCTTTCGGTTTGCCGAAGTAGATCCCGCCGGTCAACTCGCGGATCACCAAGATATCGATTCCCTGGATCACATCCTTCCTAAGGGTCGACGCATCGGCCAGAACGTCATACAGTTTGGCCGGTCGAAGGTTAGCAAAGAGTCCGAGCTGCTCGCGAAGCCCGAGCAGCGCGCGTTCAGGGCGTAGGCTGTATTCGAGCCCTTCCCATTTGGGGCCTCCCACGGCACCCAACAGAACGGCATCGCTCTGTTTGGCCATGGTCAAGGTGTTCTGCGGCAGCGGCACTCCGACCTTGTCGATCGCCTGCCCTCCCACATCGCCATAGACGAATTCGAACGTATGGCCGAATTTTTCCGCGATGACCTTCAGCACTTTGACCGCTTCCGGAACAATCTCTCGACCGACACCGTCACCGGCAAGCACCGTAATCTTGGCTTTCACGTCATTCGACTCCTTTAGCTGACAGGCGTTACTCCAAAACCTGCTCGTCTTCCACCTTCCAAGCCGGGTCAACCAGGCAGAGAAATTCGATCTCTTGATCTCCCGTGTTCTCCAGCGACTGCTCGCCGCCAGGCGGGACATAGAGTGTCGTCCCCTCTTCGACCGGAATTTCTTGGTTATCGAGCAGAAAACGCCCTCTGCCTGCAATAAAGTAGTACACCTCCGATGATTTCAGGATATGCCGCTTGGAGCGATGGCCGGGCCCCAGGGTCCCATACGCGAGGCTGTAACCCAGTTTCAGATGATGCTTATCGGGGTGGATGATTTCACGAAGACGGGTATGGTCTCCGGCCAGGAATTCCGGACGCTCCGAAAGCGTGACCTTCAGCACGGACCGCCCCCTCCGCGGCAAGGTTTAGCGAGTCGAGCACTCTACCGTGCGTCCCACGTCAAATCAAGTTCACTTTCTGCTCACCCTGCACCTGTTTGGCCGACAGATAGGCAAGCTTATTCAATGCACTCAAGTACGCACGGGCGGAGGCGGTAATGATGTCGGTGTCCGCCCCGTGCCCTGATACGGTTCGGCCGTCTTCCTGCACACGCACGGACACTTCCCCCTGAGCATCGGTCCCGCCCGTAATGGCTTTGACCACATACATCAACAACCTACTCCTGGTCGACGTGATGGCGGCAATGGTCCGATAGACCGCGTCGACCGGCCCGTCGCCTGTGCCGGTCCGGGTGACCGCGTTCCCGTCGATCTCCAATTCGACCGTCGCGGTAGGCACCTGATTGGTTCCACTTTCGACATAGAACGACTTCAGAGTGATCCGATCGGCCATCTTGGCCAATTCTTCCGAGACGATGACTTCGAGATCCTCTTCATAGATCTCCTTTTTCTGATCGGCCAGCTTCTTGAACCGCTCGAAGGCGTGGTTGATCTCGTCATCCGTCAGCTTGTATCCCAGCTCCTCGATCCGCTGACGAAACGCATGACGCCCCGACAGTTTACCCATCACCATCTTGCTTTCGACCAAGCCGACCGATTCCGGTCTCATGATTTCATAGGTCATCTTGTCCTTCAGCAGGCCATCTTGATGGATACCCGATGTGTGTGCGAAGGCATTCGCGCCGACGATGGCCTTGTTGGGTTGCACGACCATGCCGGTGGTCTTGCTGACCAGCCGGCTGGTCTTTGAAATCTCCTCCGTGCGGATCCGCGTATCCGCCTGATACCAGTCTTTTCTCGTGCGCAATCCCATGACGACTTCTTCCAATGAAGTATTTCCGGCACGCTCACCGATGCCGTTGATCGTACACTCCACCTGACCGGCCCCCTCCATAACGGCCGCCAGGCTATTGGCCACCGCCAATCCGAGATCGTTATGGCAATGCACCGAAATCACGGCCCGGCTGCTGTTGGGCACGGTCTCACGGATTCCGCGGATCAGCTTGCCGAACTCCTGCGGCATCGCGTACCCCACGGTGTCGGGTATGTTGATCGTGCCGGCGCCTGCGGCGATGACGGCCTCAATGACCTCATAGAGGTAGGAGGGATCCGAGCGGCTGGCATCCATCGGAGAGAATTCGACATCCTCGACATAGCTCCTTGCCAATTGGACCATCGCCACCGCCCGCTGCTTCGCCTCCTCACGCGTCATTCTGAACTGATGCTTCAAATGAATATCCGAAGCCGAGAGAAACGTATGGATGCGGACCTTGGAGGCACCCTTCAAGGCCTCCCAAGCCCGCTCGATGTCCTCCGGACGCGCCCGGGCCAGGCTGCAGATCGTCGGACCTTCCACCTCCTGAGCGATCCGATGCACGGCTTCGAAATCTCCTGGTGAACTGTAGGCGAACCCCGCTTCTATGATGTCGACACCTAGGCGCGCCAGCTGCTTCGCCACCATGACCTTTTCTTCGACGTTCATGCTGGCCCCGGGAGATTGCTCTCCATCGCGTAAAGTTGTATCAAAAATCCTGATCATACGGGTCATCGCATCACCTCCACCTGGCAAGCTGCTCAAAAATCCTTCCGGCAAGGCCGCAAGGAGTAAGAACCCGAGGAGGTACATACCAAGCTTCGCTTGAACCGCTCGCTTTGATCACACGCGAGCGGATAGGTACCTTTCCTCCAGGAACTAGTCCCCACATCGAGGGGTTCGAACGACAGAGAACGCAGCGGGAAGGCTTTTCAGCAGCTTGAAAAAAGGCAAAAGCCTTCGCCCCAAGAACCCAGGGACGAAGGCTTGACGCGCTTCGTGGTACCACCCTGATTCGACCCGGAATGCTGCCGCCCAGGTCCTTCATTCAGCCCTTACGGGGGCAAGGCGGAATCCACTACTCGTGTTTCATGAATTCTGGCTCGGAGGCGAGTTCAGCGTCGTCGAAACTGGTTTGCACCGCCCACCAGCTCTCTTGATTCGACGGATAGCCTACTACTCCTCGTCGTCGCCTTATATTTTCGAGTCAGTTGCCGGCTGTTCCTTTTTCGGCTGTATCTGCTTCCCAGTCCTCGCGACCAACGTGATCACCCGTTCGATGGGACCAAGCAAGGCATAGCCGGTGAAGATTACAAATAGCATAACCTGAGGCCAGGCCGCTACCAGGACCACGGTCAAAATACCCCAGACCAGATAGGTGATATGGCGACCGCCTCGGAACTTCAAGTCCTTGAAACTCCGATACTTTATCGTACTGACCATCAGGAAGGACAAGATTAGGGTAATAATCAGCATCAGAATCGGCTTGATTTCCGATCCGGTTCGGACGACGTGGTGATCAAAAATCACCAGAGAGGCAACGACGCCAGCGGCGGCCGGTATGGCCAGCCCGGTGAAGTACTTGCCGTCCGACACGGTAGCCGTCGCGTTGAATCGTGCGAGACGAACGGCGCCCATGGCCACGTAGGCGAACATGACTGCGATACCGAATGTACCCTGCCCACTGAGCGCCCATGAATAGATGAGCAGCCCTGGGGCAACGCCGAACGAGACCACGTCGGAAAGCGAGTCATACTCGAGGCCGAAGTGGCTGGTGCTGTTCGTCAACCGCGCGGATTTGCCGTCAAGGACGTCGAACACCATGGCCACCAAAATTGCGATCGCGGCGGCAAGGTAATTCGCGTTAAAAACCGACAGGATGGCGAACACGCCGCAGAACAAGTTTCCTGTCGTGAACAGGTTCGGGATCAAATGCATCGCCGCCTTATGGCGCTTCCCGCCCTTCGCAAACGACTGGCGCAACGCAGTGGTCTTCATGGCAGTTCTCCTAGAATGGACTCCCCACCCTTCACACGATCGCCGAGGGCGACCTTGATCACGGACCCTATCGGGAGGAACGTGTCCATACGAGATCCGAACCGAATCAATCCAAACCGCTCACCCAACACGGCCCTGTCCTTCGGCGAGACCCAACAGATGATCCGTCTGGCGATCAAGCCGGCGACCTGGACACAGAGAACCTTCGAGCCTTGTAAGGTCTTGATCATCACGGCATTCTGTTCATTCTTAATCGTCGCTTCGGGCTTGCTGGCCACCAGGAACTGTCCAGGTTGATAGTGCACATTCTCCACGATTCCTTCACAGGGGATCCGGTTGATGTGCACGTCGAGCACGTTCAAGAAAATCGTGACGCGAATGCTGCGATCCTTGAGGTAGCGTGGTTCAAACTCCTCTTCGAGGGCGATGACTTTCCCGTCGCCCGGCGCTACTACGAGTCTGGGTCCCTGAGGAATAGTCCGAAGGGGGTTGCGAAAAAACCACGAGATGAAAAGGGTCAACAGTCCGGCCGCCACCGCCAGGAAGGTCCAGCCCATCCATCCCGCCGCCAGTGTACCGCCGGCGGCAACCGCGATGAAGGGAATTCCTTCTTTGGCAACGGGGACGCCGACGGCACGATCGGCCACGAAAACCTCCACCTACCCAATCTTTGGCCGCTGTCGATGGAACCGTGAGCGGCAGGAGCCGTCTTCGATCACGCCTTTGGAGCGAGACGCAATCCGATGCCACACGACACCGTTAGTTTCTATTCTTGTCGACTAACTGATCTTTCTTCAGCCAGGGCATCATCGCCCGCAGACGGGCGCCGACGGCCTCGATCGGATGGGCTTCGCCCTTGGCGAGTAACGCATTGTAGACCGGGCGGTTGGCCTGGTTTTCTAACACCCACTCCTTGGCGAACCGTCCTTCCTGGATCTCACGCAGAATATTCTTCATCTCTTGCTTGGTCTGGTCCGTGACGACCCGGGGCCCGCGGGTCACATCACCGTACTTGGCGGTCGTGCTGATCGAATATCGCATGTTTGCGATGCCCCCTTGGTAGATCAGATCCACAATCAGCTTGACCTCGTGCAAACATTCGAAATATGCCATCTCCGGAGAGTACCCCGCTTCCACGAGGGTTTCATACCCTGCCTGAATCAACGAGGTCAGCCCGCCGCACAGCACCGCCTGTTCGCCGAATAAGTCGGTTTCTGTTTCCTCCCGGAAGTTGGTTTCGATGACACCGGCCCTCCCACCGCCGATTGCGCTGGCGTAGGCCAATCCCACCTGCCGTGTAGATCCGCTTGGGTCCTGATAAATCGCCAACAAGCAGGGGACTCCGCTCCCCTTCGTGTATTCTGATCGTACCAAATGTCCGGGCCCCTTGGGAGCGACCATGAAGACGTTGATCGACGACGGCGGCACGATCTGTCCGAAATGGATATTGAATCCGTGGCCGAACGCAAGATAGGCGCCCGGCTTCAGGTTCGGCGCGATCTCCTGGCGATAAATGGCCGCCTGCGCTTCATCCGGCGCGAGGATCATCACGACATCGGATGCTTTCACCGCATCGGCCACCGGCATGACCTTCAATCCGCTGTGCTCGGCCTTCTTCCAGGAAGCACCTTCGCGTAAGCCGATCACGACCGAGACGCCGCTTTCTTTCATATTGAGCGCATGAGCGTGCCCTTGACTCCCGTACCCGATGACGGCGACAGTCTTGTTTCGTATGTGTTGAAGGTCGGCGTCCTTGTCATAGTAGATCTTCATCGCTGGCTCCTGGGTAACAATGGTAACAATAATATGTGATGTACGGGGTCGAACGGCAAGCGCCGTCCGCGCCTACTCGCGGGCGATTTTCTTGGGTTGAACCGCGGCGGACCGAAGAGGCTCGCGCGCCACTGCCACTCGCCCGGTCCTGGTGAGTTCCTTGATTCCCAGCGGTTGCAGTAGGTTGATGATGGCTTCGATTTTTCTCGGATCGCCCGTGACTTCGATCGTATAGGTCGAGGGCGTAGAATCGATCACGTTCGCGCGAAAGATGTCGGCAATCCTCAGAGCCTCCGCCCGATCTTCCTGTCTGGTGTGAACCTTGATCAAGGCGGTCTCGCGCGAGACGAACTCGCTCTCGTTCAGATCGACGACCTTGATCACGTCGATGAGTTTATTTAACTGCTTGACGATCTGCTCGACGATGCGCTCGTCGCCGGACGTGACGATCGTCATCTGAGACATCGAGGGGTCCAACGTCGGCGCAACAGACAGACTTTCGATATTGAATCCACGGCCGCTGAAGAGTCCGGCGATCCGGGACAGTACACCGAACTTGTTTTCGACCGTGACGGAAATGATGTGTTCCATGCGGTTCCGCTCCGACAGCGACGGCCGGTCATCGGCCAGCCAAACGGCCAACTACTCTAGCCAAGCAGGTTAGGCCGTAAGAATCGTATCCTTATCCTCAGGAGTCACCTTTTCGGCACCCTGCTGTTTGTTTTTCAACTCCGGCGGATCTTCCAAGATCATTTCGTGATTGCAGCCTCCGGCCGGGATCATGGGATACACGTTCTCATAGGGATGCGTCGGGACGTCCACGATGACCGGCCCGTTGACGGCGATCGCTTCCTTGAGGACGTCATCCAATTCGCCGGCTCTACCCGCTCGCAATCCCACGGCCCCATAGGCCTCCGCCAATTTCACAAAGTCAGGAGTGGTATCCAGGTAGCTGGACGCGTATCGGCCCTCATAAAACAAGTCCTGCCACTGCCGAACCATGCCGTGGAACCGGTTGTTCAGCACGACGATTTTCACCGGCAGCTTACTGACCACAGCGGTGGCCATCTCCTGCATATTCATCTGCACACTCCCGTCTCCGGCGATGCAGAGAACCAACCGGCCCGGGAACGCCGCCTGTGCTCCCATCGCCGCAGGGAAACCGAATCCCATCGTCCCCAACCCTCCGGACGTGAGCCATCGGTTGGGCTTTGAGAGCTTGAAGTATTGGGCGGCCCACATTTGATGCTGGCCGACGTCCGTGGAGACGATCGGATCGCGATCCTTGGTTAGTTCGTAGAGTCGCTTGATCACATGCTGGGGCTTGATCGGGCCGTCTTTCTCCTGTCGGTACGCCAAGGGATGCGCGCGTTCCCATTCGCGAATCTGATCCCACCAGGCCTTGCGGAGTTCCTTCTGCTCGCCGTTGACGGTCGCTTTCAGAATCTGGTTGAGCTCGCGCAAAACGGCCTTGCAGTCCCCCACGATCGGGATATCGACATGAATGTTCTTCCTGATCGAGGTCGGATCGATGTCGATATGAACGATCTTCGCGTACGGACAAAATTCCGACACCTTTCCCGTCACCCGATCATCAAACCGCGCCCCGATTGCCACCACGAGATCCGCGTAATGCACCGCCATATTGGCCTGATAGGTGCCGTGCATACCCATCATGCCCATGGAGAGGGGGTGCTCCCCCGGAAACGCGCCAAGACCCATTAGCGTCATATCGACCGGAATCTGTGTCAACTCGGCCAACTCGATCAGCTCTTGGGACGCGCCGGAAAACACTACGCCGCCGCCCACGTAGAGGACCGGCTTCTTGGCCTTCATGATCGCTTCCGCTGCCTGCTTGATCTGCCACTTATTTCCTTCGTACGTCGGATTGTAGCCGCGGATCGACACGGAGTTCGGGTAGGTGAACTCCGCTTTGTCCATCGACACGTCTTTGGGAATGTCCACGAGGACAGGGCCCGGACGCCCGGTCGTGGCGATGTAAAACGCTTCCTTGATGGTGGACGCCAAATCGTTCACGTCCTTGACGAGAAAGTTATATTTCGTACAAGGTCGGCTGAGCCCCACGTTGTCGGCTTCTTGGAACGCATCGTTACCGATCAAACTTGTCGGAACCTGCCCACTGAAACAGACCAACGGAACGGAATCCATGTAGGCGTCGGCCAAGGCCGTAATCACGTTGGTCATCCCGGGACCGGAGGTGACCAGGCAGACTCCTGCCCGACCTGTAGCCTTCGCGTAGCCTTCTGCCATGTGGCCTGCACCTTGTTCATGACGGGTCAAGACGACGTCAATGCCCTTCTGTTGATGCAGCATGTCGAAAATCTTCAGCACCACGCCACCTGGCAAGGCGAAGATCGTCTTAACGCCTTCGCGCTTTAAGCATTCGATAAAGATTTCAGCGCCTGTCAGCTTCATGCCGGCCCCCTCTCTCCAATCCATGGGTTCCCCACAGAGAAGGAGATACGTAGAGATGCAGGTGCGTTACCAAGCACCTTTTCGTCAATCGTTCAGAATGTTCTGAAAAAACAATGGGGAAGATGCGAGATCCTACCATCCTGTCTGTGACAGGTCAATAGAGGGATTTCAGACTTGGACCCTGAAACGAAGAGGTGCGAAATGATGAACGCGGTGGAGAAGACCTATAAGCCGGATTCTGTGCCGACTGGGATATGCTCTCGGTCGGCGGAGATCATTTCTCTGGGATTCGAGTTACCCCGAACCTCTAGCGACCTACCCGAAGACCTCAGCCGGGCCAGCTGATCACCGGCTCTCCGAAAAGAGCCGGTGGCGTCTTCCTATTTGGCCTTGCATCGGACGACGCTTACCCTGCCGGTGATGTCACCACCACCGCGGTGGGCTCTTACTCCACCGTTTCACCCTTACCTGAGCCGTAGCGATGAGAATTGGGGTCCAATCGCCTTGGCCATCGGCGGTCTGTTCTCTGTGGTGCGGGTGTCGGATTGCTCCGCCTGGGCGTTACCCAGCGTCCTGCCCGTGAAGTCCGGACTTTCCTCTCATCGCGTTTCCGCGCCGAGCGATCCCCCGGTCTTCCCCCTCGCGCGAGGTCAGTATAGGAAATGGAGATGACGGATGCAAGCAACTCAAATTCGAGTCGGGGCCGGGATGCGACGGTCCCATCAATCCCCTGACGCACCAAGAAGTGTCACCGTTTCCTTCCACCTCGAGGCGCGGGCGATGGGAAGACCTGCTCGAGGCCCGTGCCGACGAACGAAGGCGGCCAGGCGCTGCTGATCTGCGTCGGTAGACCGAATGAATTCCAGCCCCACGCGAGTTCCACGTGCCCAGCGCACGGCGGCAAGGGGCACGGTCATGGCCACACCTCCATCGGGCAACGATATCCGAAGCCGAACGTAGTCTCCGACGCGTAAGCGATGGGAGCATTCGATGAGGCAACCTGGAACCGAAAGATCCAGCACCCGGCCTTCGCAGTACGCCTGGTTACCAGCCAGGACGGCCTGACCGACCACCGGGACTCGATGTCCGTATCGAGCGACCATGGACGCCTCCCGTTTCCGTTGGGATAAAACGGTCACGCTACGCATTGTCCCAGCGATCGGTGAAACGAACCATCCCTACAAAAGAGCGGCACCGACACGCTCAAGGGCGGGGATCGGTTCCGGTCAGCTGCCGAGCCTCGGCAGATCAACTGCAGGGACTGGTTGCCGTGTCTTGTAGATTTTCAGCGCCTCCGGCATGGCTTTCTTGAGATCCTCGATTCTGGTCCCATGGCTCGGATGCGTTGACAAGAACTCGGCCGGTCCGTCTCCTCCCGACATCCGTTCCATGCGCTCCCACAACGCGATGGACTCTCTGGGATCATAGCCGGCGGCGGCGGCGAGCAGGATGCCGATGTAGTCCGCTTCCGATTCGTGCTGTCGGCTGAAGGGCAGCAACACCCCAACCTGAGCACCCGCGCCAAGAGCCGCCATCGTTCCTTGGGATACGAGGCCGCCTCCTGCCGCTCCCGCCGCCACTCCGGCGGCTTGTACGGCCGCGTTCGTCAACTGCTCCTGACTCATACGCTCGGCCCCGTGACGAGCCAGGGCATGGATGACTTCGTGCCCCATCACCGCCGCCAGGCCAGCCTCCGTCTTTGCGACGGGGAAGATCCCCGTGTAGACCGCCATCTTGCCGCCCGGAAGAGCGAACGCATTCGCCATCTTGTCGTCTTTGATCACCGTCACTTCCCACTGAAACTGTTTCGCCATCTCTGCATATTTTGAGCGTTTTGCGGCTTCGACGATGCGTGCTGCAACGCGCTTGACGGGCTCGATCTCCCGCGGGTCCTGAGAGAGTCTCATCTTCGGATCGCTCTTCACCTGAGTATAGGCCTGAGCGCCCATCTCCATTTCTTCTGCCACAGAGGTCATGAGCAATTGGGAGCGGCCTGTGTAAGGATTCTTTTCGCAACCGACGAGCCCGACGGCCAGTACCAAACAAGGCACAGCCAGACCCCATATGCGACCACGACGTAGACGTGCGGCCATCGACCTCCTCCCTTCTCAACAATGTCTCAAAATTGACCGCCCTCAGCGGCTCTGCTAGATTACCGCGCCACCACGCCGTTTTCTACCTGACTTGCCAGACTGAATCCGACAACATGCCGGGGCCCGCGATCGAACGCATCGGGATCGACGAATCGGGGAAGGGCGACTATTTCGGTCCCCTCGTCATCGCCGCGGTATTCGTCGACGGGACCACGCAAGCGGAACTCGCGCTAATGCAGGTCCGGGACAGCAAAAAGATATCCGACGGACGGATCCTGGAAATGGCCCCGGATATCAAGACCATTTGTCCGCACAGTGTCATCGCGATCGGGCCTCAGAAATATAACGAGCTTTATGCAAAGATCCGCAACCTCAATCGCCTGCTCGCCTGGGGCCATGCCAAAGCTCTCGAGAACCTGCTGGAACGGGTGCCCTGCGGACTGGCTATCTCCGATCAGTTCGGCGACGAGCGTCTTATCCTGAACGCCTTGCAGGCCAAGGGCCGCACCATCACCCTCGAACAGCGGACCAAGGCGGAATCGGACCTCGCCGTCGCGGCCGCTTCGATCCTTGCACGGGCGGAATTCTTGATCCGGTTGAAACGCCTCTCGGACGACGTCGGCACCATCCTCCCCAAAGGTGCGTCACCGGCCGTCGAACTCGCAGGAAGGATGGTGGTCAAAAAACACGGACGGGATCGATTGGCAGCGGTAGCAAAACTTCACTTCAAAACAACGAAAGCCGTGATGGGGGAGACGTGAGCGATGGCTCGCTTGGCCGTACAGCTGCGTAGCCACCTCGCCACTCTTGGGTGAAGTCACCCAGCCAACCCTAGTCGCGCGAAGATGAGGCCTCGCTCAACAGCGCTTGGAAATGGAAGGGACCTCTTTGGGGGAAGAGAATCAGTGGAATCACCAGGGTGAGGCGGTTCGCCAAGATCGAACCCCCGGCTACAACATCCCTTTCGTCGACAACACGTTGCCCGCCAGACGCTCTTCGATAGTCGTCGCCTGATCAAGCGCCTTCGCCAACGCCTTGAAGATCGCCTCCATAATGTGATGCGGATTGCGACCGTACAGCAGATTGACGTGCAGGTTGAGTCCCCCATGTGTCACGAATGCCTGGAAAAAGTCCTCGAACAATCCCAGATCGAATGACTTGATTTTACGATCTGGTAGGTTGACGTTGTAGACCAAAAAAGGCCGGCCGCTCAAATCAACGGTCACCTGCGCCAACGTCTCATCCAGGGGAGCGGAAGCAAAGCCGAATCGTTTGATGCCGGCCCTTTCGCCTAGGGCTTGATAGAGCGCCTTGCCCATGACGATTCCCACGTCCTCGACCGTGTGGTGTTCGTCAATATCGATATCGCCCTTGGCCTTGACCGCGAGATCGAAAAATCCGTGCCTTGCCAGCAATTCGAGCATGTGATCGAAGAACCGGATGGAAGTGTCGATCGTGCTTCGCCCACTGCCATCCAACACCCATTCGACACGGATATCCGTCTCCTTCGTCGCCCGATGAATGGAAGCCTGTCGTGAAGGCGCGCCGTCCTTTTTCATGCGAACCTGCTTTGAGCCGACTTCGCATGGGCATCGAAGCCCTCGATGTGAGCGAATCGGACGAGATGATCTTTCACCTTGCTCAGTTCCTCCTTCGTGTAATGCACGATGTTGCTCACTTTCAGGTAGTCGAGAACCGACAAGGCCGAAAAGAACTTGGCGGTGCCTCCGGTCGGCAGGACATGATTCGGGCCGGCAATATAGTCTGCGACCGAGGGCGGAGTATATCGGCCCAAGAATAGCGCTCCGGCGTGACGAACCTTCTCCAAGTAGTCAAACGGCTGGTCCACTGACAGTGTCAGATGCTCAGGGGCGATCTGGTTGGCCACGTCGATGGCTTCGTCCATCGTCGTCACGACAAACGCCACGGAATGTCTCGCCACGGACTTGGCGGCGATCTTCTCCCGCTGCAACCCCCGCAGTTGTTGCTCCAGCAGTCTTCCGACGTCCTTCGCAAGCGATGCGGATGTCGTCACAAGCCATACTTGAGCGTCTTCGTCATGCTCGGCCTCGCACAGCAGATCCGCCGCCACATGGGCCGGATTCGCGTCGTCATCGGCGACTACCAGTAATTCGCTCGGGCCCGCCACCATGTCGACACCCACCGTTCCGTACAATAGGCGCTTGGCCGTTGCTACGTAAATGTTCCCGGGTCCCACGATCTTGTCGACCTTTGGGATGGACGTTGTCCCGAACGCCAAGGCCCCGATCGCCTGTACTCCGCCGACGCGGAAAATATCCGTGACACCGGCGATATCCGCCGCAACGAGTAAATACGGATTGATTCCGGCCTTCTGCGGCGGGGTGCACATCACGATGCGGGAGACGCCCGCGACCTTCGCCGGAATGGCGCTCATCAGCACCGTCGAAGGATATACCGCCTTCCCGCCCGGCACATAGACGCCCACGGCATCGATCGGTGTCACGACCTGGCCCAGCGTCGCCTCGCCGTCCTGATACATCCAGGTTTTCGTGCGCTGCCGCTCGTGGAACGCCGCGATCCTCTGGGCGGCGAATCGAAGGGCATCGCCTTCGTCCTTTCTGATACGGTGATAGGCATCCTTGATCTCATCGGAGGTCACTTTGAGATCACTCACCTTGAGAGCGACCTTGTCGAACTGCTTCGTGTAGCGCAGCACGGCCTTGTCACCACCCCGCTCCACTGTCTGCAACAGGGTGTGCACCGTCCTCTCAGCCGCGGCTCCTTGAGCCCGCGCCCGCGCGACAACTTTTCTCAGGACCGGAGCAAATGCACGGTCTGTCGAGGCAATAATTCTCATGCAGAGACCCGCTTGGCCTTACGACTCGTCCGGCTTCGTCCGGGCGCCGCAACCAAGGCGGAGGGCCGCCGTATGATCGTGGCTTTTCGAAGCTTCTGAATGAGCTCGGTTACGGCGGCATGTTTGAGTTTCAGACTGGCTCGATTGACGATCAGACGCGCCGTCGACGTCGCAATGCACTCGACCTCGACAAGGTCGTGGGTCTTGAGCGTATTGCCGGTCTCGACCAGATCCACGATACGATCAGCAAGACCCACAAGGGGTGCCAGCTCAATCGACCCGTACAGCTTGATGATCTCGACCGGCACGCCGCGTTGGTTGAAATAGCGTTCGGTAATTCTCGGGTACTTGGTCGCCACCCGAATTTTTGAGGAAAGCCGGTCACGAGAATCCTGGCCCCGTGGCGCCGCGACGGCAATTCTACACGCTCCGAACCCCAAATCCAACGGCTCATAGACGTCGCCGTCCTGCTCCAACAGTACGTCTTTTCCAACAATACCCACATCCGCCGCTCCATATTCTACATAGGTCGGCACATCGGTCGGACGGACGATTAAGAATGTCATTCCTATACCTGGACAGGCAAATACCAGGCGCCGGCTGTCTGTGGCCAGGCTTGCCCCTGCATAGCCGGCCCGTCCGAACAACGCCAGCGTCGGTTCAATCAACTTACCTTTGCAGAGTGCGACCGTCAGCATGAGATCCTGAGCCATTCGCTCTGACAATGATCGCGGCGCTAGGCAGCGCAGCGATGGATGACCGCCCCGAGTCCCCGAAGCTTTTCCTCGATTTCTTCGTAGCCGCGATCGAGATGATACACCCGCAGAACCTCTGTGGTTCCCTCCGCTGCCAACCCTGCAAGGATGAGCCCCGCACTCGCGCGAAGATCGGACGCCATAACAGGCGCACCGGTCAAGCGTTCGCATCCGGTGATCATCAGGCGATTGCCCTCGACGCGAATATCGGCTCCCATCCGCCGCAGTTCTTCCACATGCATGAACCGGCTTTCAAACACCGTTTCGGTAATGATGCTGGCCCCTCTGGCGACGGACATGAGTGCCGCCATTTGCGCCTGCATGTCGGTCGGAAACCCCGGGAACGGCATCGTGCGTATGTCAACACCGGCCGGACGGCCGCATCTTGCCGCATCCAGATGCACCGACTCCTTCTCAACGCGAATGTCCATGCCGGCTTCCCGAAGCTTGGCGATGACCGGCTCAAGATGGTCTGGACGGCATCGATTAACGGAGATCGACCCCTTGGTGATCGCACCGGCAACCAGGTACGTGCCGGCTTCGATACGATCAGGAATGACCTCGTGATCGCTGCCTCGAAGTTCCCGAACGCCTTCTATGGTGATCATATCTGTGCCGGCCCCGTTGATACGAGCACCGCGTTTCGTCAGGAAATCGGCCAGATCCACGATCTCCGGTTCCTTGGCGGCGTTTTCGATCACGGTGGTCCCCTGAGCGAGTGAAGCGGCCATCATCAGGTTTTCCGTGCCCGTCACCGTGGGCACGTCGCAATAGATGGATGCACCGGTCAGACGCTTGGCCCTTGCATGAATGTAGCCGTGCTCGACCCACACCTCCGCTCCAAGCTTGGTGAGCCCGGCAAGATGCATGTTCACCGGACGGGAACCAATGGCGCATCCACCCGGCAGCGACACAGTTGCCTGCCCCCAGCGTGCGACGAGCGGTCCCAACACAAGCACGGAAGCGCGCATCGTCTTCACGAGTTCATACGGGGCTTGAGTCGAGTTGATCACGTCGGCCTTGATGACGATGCGGTTTCCTTCCTGCTTCACCTTGGCCCCAAGAATCCCCAGCAGTTTGCCCATCGTGACCACGTCGACGACGCGCGGTACATTGCTGATGACGCACTCCCCGCCGCCCAGAATCGTGGAGGCAAGGATCGGCAAAGCGGAATTTTTGGCCCCGCTGATCCGAACGTCTCCCTCTAGCGAGACGCCTCCGTTGATCACGATCTTGTCCACGCGTCGATCCTATCCTCTTCCCCGTTCAGCAACCAACACACGCTCGATCCCCGCCTCGTCGCGAAGCGTCCCGACCGACTGATACGCAGGACAAGCCTCTACGCGTTCGATCAACGATCGGCTCTGTCCCCATCCGAGTTCCATGATCAAGCACCCTCCCGGCTCCAGAAACGGGATCGCGTCGTCGATCAACCGCTCGTGCAGCTCAGTGCCGCGAACGCCGGCGACCAGAGCCAATCGAGGTTCGTAGAGACGAACTTCTGGTTGAAGCGTCGGCCACTCCGATTCAGAGACATAGGGCGGATTTGAGACAATCACCCGGATACGCTGCTCTAGGCCTCGTCCTGCCAGAGGTGCCAGGAGGTCGCCTTCCAGCCACGTCACCGATTCGACCTGCAGACGCGCCGCATTCTGCTTCGCAGTTCTTAAGGCGTCCGACGAGAGATCGATCGCGAGCAGTTGCCGGGGGGACAGCAGGCGGGCGAGGGCAATCGCCAGGCAACCAGAGCCCGTACCCACATCGACGAGGACCGGCCGTTCCCACGAGCTGACTCGGCGAATTGCTTCTTGGACCAGCAAGGTGCTTTCCGGCCTAGGAATCAGCACCGAGCGATTGACCTCGAATTCGAGACCACAAAAATCCTGCGTGCCGAGGATATATTGCAGTGGTTCCCTCTCGGTCCGTCTGGACACGAGCCGCTGCAATCCTGCGACGTCGCCGAGGGACAACTCGCGCTTCCCATGAAGGACTTGCTGCAGCCTCGACAGTCCGAGTGCGTATTCGGCCAACCAGACCGCTTCCTGGTCGGCAGCGTCCAACCCTGCTTCTGATAGCTGTCGAGATGCCTCGGCGATCACCCGTCCGACCGTCCGGCATTCCTCGGCAGCCGCTCCCGGAGACGACAGACTCATGAAGCCTCCGAGACAGCCGCGTGATCACGCTGGGAACGCAGCGTCTCGACCAGTTCGTCCATGTCACCGGCCAGCACATGTTCTAGCTTATGGAGCGTCAAACCCACACGATGATCCGTGACCCGATTCTGAGGAAAGTTATAGGTGCGGATCTTCTCGCTTCGGTCTCCGGTTCCTACCTGCGCTTTGCGATTCCGGGCGATTTCGGCCTCTTGCTTTTCCCGTTCGGCCTCGACGATTCGGGCGCGTAGCGTTCGCATGGCCTTCGTACGATTCTTGAGCTGCGACCGTTCGTCCTGACAGGACACCACGACCCCGGTCGGAATGTGCGTGATCCGCACGGCCGAATAGGTGGTATTGACGCTTTGCCCTCCCGCCCCGGACGAACAGAACGTGTCGATTCGGAGATCCTTCGGATCGATCTGGACGTCCACCTCGTCCACTTCCGGCATAACCGCCACCGTAACGGTTGATGTATGAATTCGTCCTGCCGCCTCAGTCACCGGCACGCGCTGAACCCGATGGACACCGCTTTCATATTTGAATAGGGCATAGCCGCCCTTCCCCTCGATGAACGCGATCACCGTCTTATAGCCGCCCTTCCCGGTTTCGGAGGCCTCCACGATCTCAACTTTCAACTTGTGCCGTTCGGCAAATTTCACGTACATCCGGAACAGGTCTCCGGCGAACAAGGCAGCTTCATCGCCGCCCGTACCCGCCCGAATTTCCAAAAATAGGCTCTTGTCGTCGCGCGGATCCTTCGGTGTCAGATGCTCCATAGCCTGGGCATGCAGCGCCGCCATCGCGTCCTCGAGCCGCGCACTTTCTTCGGCAGCCAAGGACCGAAACTCCGTACCGGTCGCCGCATCTGCAAGCATGTGGGAAATGTCCTCCGACTGCTTGAGGAGGTCTCGATAACGCTGGAAGAGGTGCGCAACCGGCTCGAGTTCGGTTCGCTCTCGATTCAACTTGACCAGTAGAGGGGGTTGGCCGATGACAGAGGGGTCCGTGAGCTGTGTGGTCAACTCGTCATATCGGCTCGCGAGAGATTCCCATCTTTTCAGCAGTGCGGCTTCCATATTCCCTCAACGTGGTCCTTGCGATCTGTCGGAAAACGATTCGAGGCAAAAAAAGAGAGACCCTGCCGCTTGCGAAGCAGGGCCTCTCCTATGTTCGCAGAATTCGCTACTTACCCTTCTTCGCGTACTTCTTCTTAAATCGCTCGACCCGCCCCTCGGTATCGACGATTTTCTGCGTCCCCGTGAAAAACGGATGGCAATTCGAGCAGATATCGACGTTGATGTCCCCGACGGTCGATCGGGTCTTGTACTTGTTGCCGCACGCGCAATGTACCGTCGCTTCCCGGTATAACGGATGAATACCCTTCTTCATGTGTCCTGTGCCTCCGAAACTGCTGCCTTCGCCTATTCGAAGACCCGCCACTGTACCCTGTCCGACCACCGGATACAAGTCGGTATTATCGGTTCATGGATTGCAGGAACTCCTGATTGGTCTTGGTCCCCTGCACCTTATCCATCAGAAACTCCATGGCTTCCATCGTGCCGAGCGGACTCAGCACTTTCCGGAGAATCCACATCTTGTTGAGTCGGTCCTTGTCCACCAACAGTTCTTCCTTGCGCGTCCCGGACTGGCTGATGTCGATCGCCGGGAAGATGCGCTTGTCGGCCAACCGACGATCCAGATGCACTTCCATGTTGCCGGTTCCCTTGAACTCCTCGAAAATGACGTCGTCCATCCGGCTGCCGGTATCGACGAGTGCGGTAGCCATGATGGTCAAACTCCCGCCGTTTTCAATGTTCCGGGCTGCGCCGAAGAATCTCTTCGGCCGCTGAAGCGCGTTGGAATCAAGCCCGCCCGAGAGGACCTTGCCGCTCGGAGGAGCGATCGTATTGTAGGCACGCGCCAGACGAGTGATGCTGTCTAGGAGGATGACGACGTCTTTCTTGTGTTCGACCAACCGTTTCGCTTTTTCCAACACCATCTCCGCCACCTGGGCATGGCGTTGAGCCGGCTCGTCAAACGTGGAACTGATCACCTCCGCCTTGACCTGTCGCTGCCAGTCGGTGACCTCCTCCGGGCGCTCGTCGATGAGCAGCACGATCAGGGTGACTTCCTTATGGTTCTTGAGGATGGCGCGAGCGATGGCCTGCAGCAGCATGGTCTTGCCGGTTCGCGGAGCGGCAACGATCAGACCTCGCTGCCCCTTACCGATCGGAGTCGTCAGATCCATCACCCGAGTACAATATTCCTCACGGTCGAATTCAAGATTGATGCGCTCTTCCGGATACAGAGGGGTGAGGTTGTCGAAGAGAATCTTGTCACGCGCGACTTCCGGATCTTCGTAGTTGACCTTTTCCACCTTGAGCAGCGCAAAGTATCGCTCGCTTTCCTTCGGAGGCCTGATCTGGCCGGACACGATGTCTCCCGTACGAAGATTGAAGCGACGAATTTGCGAAGGCGAGATGTAGATGTCGTCCGGGCCGGGAAGATAGTTGGAGTCGGGGGCACGGAGAAAGCCGAACCCATCTGGCAATGTTTCGAGGACCCCCTCGCCGAAAACCACGCCGTTCTTCTCTGTCTGAGCTTGAAGGATGGCAAAAATCAATTCCTGCTTGCGAAGATTTGCCGCTCCTTCGATTTTGAGATCCCGCGCGACATCATTGAGGTCGGCGATGGTTTTTTGCTTCAACTCGGCAAGATGCATAACCTCTCCCTTGGTTTGTGCCATACGTGTCCTCTCAAGCTCTTAGCTGGTGAGTGAGCAGATGAATGCGAAACATGGTCAACGTCGACTGGCGCGTAATTACGGAACTGATCAATGAGTTGGCGATTGTGCCGCGTGTGTTTCTAATTCGAGGGGACGCTTTGTGAGGGACGATCTTGCCTCATGTCCCGTAGATACTTAATGAGCGAGAACTCCCGCCCACCGACCGGTCCTATGGCATACCTTGTAGATTGTGTCGAGACGTGCCCCGGAAGTACTCGTGTGCGGAATGTCCGTAGACTCGAACCGAAAGCTAGTTACGGTGCAGCATACCCCGCTGATCTATGCTTGTCAACAGAATAAGAAGCAGAGAGAGTCTCTGTTCTGTCGAGCATGCCCTTCCGCGGTCCCATTGCCCCCCCACGAGCATTCGGGATAAAATCCGGATCCTCAGCCGCCGGGGCCGTATTGCGGGAAGAAACACCGATGTGCTACATGAGCGCAACAACCCGGGGGCGCGCATGTCGCAAGACGACGAGCAGGAACACCACGAGCGGCTGTTCACGTTGGCGGAGGCCAATCGCCTGATCCCCCAACTGAATTCCCGTCTGACTTCGGTCAAGCAGGCGAGAGAAACGTTGGTTCGAACCAAAGAAGACATTCGGAAGGCGAGTGCTCGCGCCGAATACGGCGGAGGAAGCACAGTCGGGGCTCTCTATATCACCAGCCTCCAGCAGGTCAGTGCCAATATCAAGGCAATCCACGAGTTAGGGGTCGTCGTCAAGGATCTTGATATGGGACTCTGCGATTTCCCCCACCTTCGCGAAGGCCGAATCGTGTTCCTCTGCTGGAAAATGGGGGAACAGGAGATCAGATGGTGGCATGAAACGACATCAGGTTACAAGGACCGGTGCCCACTTGAGAGTTCTTCCTAACCCTTTCTCGAAACCTCATCGACGGCCCTACTACCCGTCATGATCTTCGTCATTCTCGGATTCGATGGTCCTGATGGAGAGGCACGGCGCAAAATTCACCGGCCTGCTCATCTCGCCAATCTCGAGCCCCTCGATCAAGCCGGCCGGATCCTCCTGGCAGGCCCCCTAACGGACAAGACGGGAAGCCTCATTATCATCGAAGCAGACTCCCTTGAGGAAGCTCGCACGTTTGCGCTTGAAGACCCCTACACGGTCAACGGCGTGTTCGAACGGGTAGAAGTGCATCCGTTCGCTCAGGTGTTCCCCAAACCAAGATAATCGTTCCCGCGATCAGGAATCATTACACCAGTATCGTCGACTATACTTTTGTCGAATTGCCGCCCTGGATGCTGAGCGCTATAGTTATTCCATGTGCTCCGCCCTACAATCCACCACTGGGTCGGTGGCCCTTCTCGGATTCGCTTTAGTCTTCACCACTCTCCTGCCCCCCGCCTCGGCTTCGTCAGGAAAGGTCATAACCGCCGAAGCCTCCTACGCCATGACGGATGACGATACGTTAACGAGCGCGGAGGAAAAGGTATTCCAGCGTGCCCAGCGGAAAGCGATTGAAGAAGCGGGAGTGTATCTCGAGGCGACATTTCAGGACATCGAGAGGGAATTCCGGGGGCAACGGACACAGAACAGCATGCTGGAAATACGCACGATCGCCGCCGGCATTACGGAAACCGAGATTCTCGAATCACGGCGATTCCTTGAAAACGATCGGCCGGTGTTTTTCGTGCGGATCCGAGCGACGGTCGATATCGAGAATCTCGCCGCGGCGGTTCGACGGCTGCAATCGGAGGCGAAGCTTTCTCAGCATTTTCGTCAATTGCAGCAGGAAAATCAGCAACTCCGCAAACAGCTGAAAGAATTCCAGCAGGACCCCATCGGCGTTCGAATGCTGATCATCGAACCAAGCGGAAAATCCGAGCCTGCTCAGCAAGCGAGAGGTTTGGTGAGCAGGGCCGTGCAATCACAGAATCTGCGCGAGAAAATCCAGCTGTCCTCCGAAGCCGTCACGCTTGACAGTCGTTCCGTGGAAGCGCTCCTCATTCGAGGTCAGACCTATCTTCGATTGGTTTCTCTGGCTTTTGCGCAACATTCGAGCCCGGATACGTATGCCGATTATCTCCAGAAGGCCCAAACGGACTTTGACAGGGCGCTCCAGCTCGATAGCCAAAATGCATGGGGATGGGTCGGCAGGGGTGATGTCCAGACATGGTTCAAGCACATGGACCAAGCCGCTGTTTCGTATGAACAGGCCCTGGCTCTGGACCCATTCTTCGATATTGCGCGCCAACGCCTCATCGCCGTCTCTACCACCCAGGCCCGGCGGCAAGCGGAATCCAAACATCTGCATCAAGCCCTCGCCACCTTGAGGCGGCTTCTCGACACCCAGACCCCAGAAAGTTGGATTCCCTATCAGAAGGAGGCCTACCTGCTCCGCAGCGACATACTGTTGAAGCTGAATCGTCCAGGGCAAGCGGTTGAAGATCTCTCGACGGTCATCCGTGTCGATCCCACGAACACCGGGGCGCTCCTCACCCGTGCCAAGCTGTACCAGGACGCACTCCAAGGTAGGCTCGCGAAAGACGATCTAGAGAGAGCCTGTGTGCTCGGATCGACCGAGGCATGCGAACAGCTCCCATAAATGAGCGACTGGAACCTCCAATGACTATCAATGGCTTGCGCGAGATGCACACGGGAGTGAACTTCTGCGAGCAAGATGCGAGCAAGACAAGGAGAATTCCTCTCGCCTCCGTTTGACATAGCGAAATTCCCCCTCCTATAATACTTGGAAAGCCTGCGATTGATTCTTCACGGAACAGACGGCTTGGCTTAGGACAATAGGCCTAGGTTCGACTTTGTCCGATAGCCCAAAATTTCCCCTGCTTGGGCCTTCTGTGAGGTTGCAGATATCCCGGGAAAAGCTTACATTGGGAGCAGCCGAGCTTATTGAAAAATCGAAGTTCTCTCGTAGTTAACCCTTAGGCGAAGTGAGAGTCGGAATGAGTCAATATCGCGTGTTGCCAGGTCCTGAACATTTTCTTCCTCCCGCTGCAGCGTCCATGGGTGTGTACTTGCCGAATCCCGGCGAGGCCCACATCAACGGCGTCATCGCATCAGAGGAAAAGGCGTACGAAGAAGCCGCACGTCAGTTTCTCATGGCCTCCGTGCCGACAATTTTCCCCGGCCCGTTGGTGTTGTGGGCCTGGAACGAAAAAGCCGCGAAGAAAGCGACGGCCATTCGCCACCTGTATAACACGCTGAAGGAATGCGTGCAGCCCGGCCAGAGGCCGATGCTCATTCCCATGCCCGACTACAGACCGAAGTACCCCAAGATCAATCCAGAAGTCGAAATCAACCCAAACCATCCCAATCTGACCATCTGGCATAACAAGATCGATTGCTGCATGTTCGTGGGAGTGCATTGCCACCAGGCGAATCTCTCGCTGAAAATCATTCGGGGCGGGACATCCTGCTACACGATTGCCATGTGTGCGCAGGCCGGCCATGAGGACGCGATGCTGTCGTTCCGTGACGCATCGGTCGAAAAAATCATGACGCTCGCCGATTGGGTAAAGAAGTTAAAGGGAACGGTCAAACCGCGGCTGACGACCAAGAGCGGCGCAACAAGCTAAGCACTGCCTGATGCAGTGAAAGGAGGCTGGGGTCATGGCGGAAACAAAATCGGTCATCGGGACGCAGAATAAGAAGGGCCAGACATTTACCGATCCGTGGAAGATGCTCCATGACGCTCCTCGCACTCCGTCGTTCTTTACGGGCAGTGAAGTCATTAAAGAAGCCGTTCGTCGGGCGAGCTGCGATGTCATGATTGCCTATCCGATTACTCCGCAGAGCGAAGCAGCGGCGTTGATCGGCGAGTTGTTCGCCGAGGGTTATATCGGAGACTACTTCCGCGGCGAAAGCGAATTCGCCGTCATGTCCCAATGCGCAGGCGCCGCCTTCGGAGGCGCTCGGGTATTTACGACGACGGCGGGACCGGGCACGATGCGGGCCATGGAGAATTTCCCTATGTGGGCCGGTGCAAGATTGCCGATCCAGATGATCGTCACCTGTCGCGGCATCAACTCTCCGCTGTCGATCCAACCGGACACGCTGGAGATTGCCTATCTGCTGAACACCGGCATGCTGGTCTGGCATGCGGAGACAGCCCAAGACTTCTTCGATTGGATTCTCAAGGGCTACATGGTTTCCGAAGAACCCGATGTGCATCTCCCTCTCGCTTTATGTTGCGATGGTTTCTTCGTGACGCACACCAAGGATGTCGTCAACCTGACGCCGACCGACATGTGCCTTCCGCCCTACGATCCCTATCGGTCACCGGTTCCTTGCATGGACATGGAATGTCCCCCGGTTCGCATGATGCGAGATCCTTTTGTCATGAAGAGCAACTACATCAGCTATGCGACGCATGCGAGCTGGCAGCAGGAAATCTGGGCCGCCGTTGAACGGTCCCGCAAACATTCGATCCATTGGCTGAACGGGTTGATCGATACGGAAAACACCGACCAGGAAATCCTCATCGTGGCTTCCGGTACCGCTGTCTCTCAAGGTCGTGAAGCGATCCGGTTATTGGAGGATGAGGGGGTCCGCTGTGGGCTCGTGAAGGTGAAAACGTTGCGTCCTTGGCCGGAAGAGGAGATTCGAGAAGCCACGAAGAACGCCAAACACATCTTCGTGCCGGAATTCAACGTGACCGGCTGGCTGGCGAAAGAAATTCGTGCGACGATTCCGAATCCGCATCGCGTCCATGCTGGCCCACACGTCTGCGGCGGCATGACGATGCCGCCGGAGATCATCGTTCAGGAAATTAAGACGGCCCTCGGGATGAAGAGCTTTTCCCTGGCCGGTCGTGGAAGCTGAGCAGTACACTAAAAGAACCTGTTCGCTCCCGCGAGCGAATCTTGAGGAGGCCACATGAGCAAGGAACGGATCAAGATTTCCGAAGATCTGTATGACATTATGCCGTCGGACTACCAGGACCTGGTCAAGAGCGCAACGTATGGGAAGGAAGATCGCGGCTGGAAAGATATCGGTAATTCCAAGGAACTCATCGAGCAGCACTCTCTTTGCGCGGGCTGCCCGGAATCGATGGCCTTCCGATACATCTTGGCGTCTCTCCCAAATCCCGAAGATACGGTCATGGTCGGATCAACCGGGTGCACCAGCCTGGTGTTTCCGATGGTTGCGGTTCATAATATCCATTCCCTGTTCGGCAACCAGAACGCGATCGCGTCCGGTCTCAAGCGCGCTCTCAGCGTCCGATTCCCGGATCGCGTGAAGGACGTTGTGGTCCTCGCCGGTGACGGTGCCACCGTGGACATCGGTCTTGATATGACGCTCCAAGCCTGGTTCCGGCAGGAGAAGTTTACGACCATCTGCTTCGACAACGAGCTTTACGCGAATACCGGCGGTCAAGAGAGCGGGCTCATGCAGAAAGGCTTCGTCGCGAAGATGGCGCCGGTCGGCAAATTGTTCGACAAGGTCCGGTTGCCGGAAATCGCGCGGGAATCCGGCTGTCACTATGTCGTCAATTGCACCGTCAGCAAGCCTTCGCTGGTCGAGAAGGTCATCCGGAACGCGGTGCACGTGGCACGCGAGATCGGACCCACCTATCTTCAGCTCTACACGCCCTGCATTCTGGAAATCGGGAAGAACAGCATGGAAGGTTTGCAAGAAATGCGGGATTCCGAGAAGCCGACCGAGCGCTTTGCCTACAAGGAATACATCAGCGAACCTGCCAAGCAACTCCTGGCTGAGATGACGGCGAAAGAGAAGGAACGGAAAGCGGCGGCCAAGCAATTGGCAGGACAAGCCTAACCCGACCGGAGGTCACATATGATTAAGAAACGGCTCAATATCCGGATGTCCGGCTTGGGGGGACAGGGCGCCGTCACAGCAGCGCACGTCTTAGCCATGGCCGCCAACCGCGACGGGAAGTTTTCCATTTCAAATCCGTTTTTTGGGGCGGAGAAGCGAATGGCTCCGGCGGAAAGTTACTGTCGAATTGGGATCGAACGCATCTACGATCGCGGCGAGCTCGTCTTTCCGGACGTGATTCAAGTGTTCCATCCTCAGGTTATTACCATGGGGAAGAGCTATACGATGCCTTTCTATTCCGGTGTGAAGGAAGGCGGGGTGGTCATCATCAATTCGGCTCAGCCTCTTCTTTCGGAAGAAGACATTCAACGACTCAAGGATTTGAACGTCGCCGTGTTTTATATTGCGGGAACCGAGCTTGCTATTGAAGTCGCGGGTACCGAATTGTCCACCAATATGGCGATGATCGGCTCAGTATCGGGCATCACCAAATGCGTCACTATGGAAGCCCTCGACGGCGCCCTTCAAGAGCGCTTCGGTAAGAAATTCGTGGCCTCCGGCGGTACAGCTTCGTTGGACGAGGCGATCAAGAAGAAGTTTGCGAAGAAAGAGATGCTGCTGGCCAAGAATCTGGCGACTGTAAAACGTGCCTACGAGATCGCCAGCGAATGGGCGGCAAAGAACAAAGTCGAGCTGCAGGTCGGTAATCCGGCCGTTGCCGCGTAAGAAAAAGGAACCATCATTAATGTACAACGTCGCGCAAGTCATCGATGACAAGTGTACGGCCAAGAAAGGTTGCCGACTCTGTATCATGTATTGCCCTGAGGCAAACTGCTTGGACCTCAATTCCGCCAAGATGGTCGCCGAGGTCACCATCGATCGTTGCAAGGGTTGCGAACTCTGCGTCGTGGTCTGCAACGCCGCCAAGCACGAAGCGATCGTCATGCAGGCTGTCAGCGCCACCGGGCAGTTGATGTCGAAGAAAGGCGAATCTGCGGCATTGGGGCAGGCCTACCAAGGCTAAGCCGATACGGTTCGAATCGAAAGACCCCATGGCGTTCTCGCTATGGGGTTTTTTGTTGGGACATTCGAAAAGGGTGCACCATGGAATCCGAAGACAACGTGATCGACGAATTGTTGAAAGAAATTACAGACCTGATCACTCAGTACCCGAAAGCCATTGAACGCCGTGCAGCGGCCATTCAGGCCGCGGGCAAAGACCCCGAGCTCGTGGAGAAGCTGGTCAAGGCTGCCGATACCATGCGCGACAGCGGCAATCTCTATCTGACTTGGGCCAAGCATTATGCGGCCTTGGCCGAGGGGAACACCGACGCTTCCAGCGACGAGGACGAAACCGAAGATTTCGACGTTTGAAAATTCCTCCCCCTTCCGTACAGACTTTTGCTAGAATGCCTTTCCTCCAATTGACTTCTGCGTTCCCCGGTAGCTCAGTTGGTAGAGCAGCCGGCTGTTAACCGGCTGGTCGCAGGTTCGAGTCCTGCCCGGGGAGCCAACCCAGATCAAGAGGAGGCATACCCCATCGCGGGGTCCCGCCCTTCCTTTTCTCCGGCAGCACGGACCACCGGTCTGCAACTTCTCTTCATGATCAGCCGACGGATTTCGTGACGGACCCTCCTGCACTAGGGGTTAGGGTGCTTCTTTGCTTACTGAACACTCCCAGATCCCCCACCCTCTGTCCCAAGACAAGCAGCCCTCGAATCCCATTTGACTACCACCGCCTTGGAATCATCAATTTCCAATGCTTCTTCTGACAGAAAGAATTGGACAAGCCCAGGTTGAGGAGGAGGCAACCTACCGGCAAGAGAGCTGGACCCGATGTGACTCTCATGCATGTCAGTGATGCCAGAACTTGATGGTATGGAAGCGACCCGGATGATTCAGCAGCAATGTCCGCCGCCGTCATAGTTGGATTGTCCGTCCATAACGCGGAACAGTGAAACGGCTACCCACGCAGCCGGCGCCATCGCTTTGATCAATCGGACAGCAGCGGTTGACAGAACCGCGATTGCCGATGTCCCGGAAGGGAAGAGGAATCGCCCACCCACGCATGACAGCGTTCAAGGCTAGTACGAATCTGCGGCAAATGCCTTGATTTGGGAGAGTTTTAGGGGCGACAGCTTTAAGGTATCTCCCGGAAGGCTATTGTCATCCAGATCCGGCCATACCAATGCCAACTGATATCCTAAGCTCCGAATCAGCCTCAATCGCTCAAACACTGTGCGCGCGGGATCGCGGTCCCGGTGGTCCGGAAAGTCTTGGTCCCAGGGATGTCCATAGCTGCCCTTCGGAAGTGCTTCCCCTTTTATGTTTTCGTCTTTCTCATACCCCTTCCCAATCACGGACCCGAACTCACCAAGGATATGAGCGTTGGCCGTGCTAGCACTAGGCAAAGGTGTATAATCACCGAAGGGTCCGAATTTTTCTGAGTAATAGTGGAATTGTCGTTGCGTCCCTGTCGGCAATATGGAGAGGTCGGATTGGAAACGGTGTCCGACGGTCGAGGGAAATTTCTTGTCTTCAATCCAGTTCAAGGCCAACGAAATGAATGCTACCAAAGCGGATGGCTGTACATAGGGAAAAAGATGGAATGGCTTCTTGATGTTGATTGGGACAGGAATCACAGTCCAGATTGGTTCGTTGATCACTTCCCATGCATAGATCAATTTTTTGTAGTCCAGCGAGACTCGAAGAAATTCTCCCAGGACAGAGAAGAGAAACTTGTTTCGTTTCGTCGCATCCTCGGCAACACTCCCTCGTCCGCCAGCGTTGGTGATTGCGGTATCATGCGTCTCAAAAAACTCAAAGCTGATCAGCGATGGGATCAGTTGCATATTGACGGCTTTATGCATCTCCAACAATTGTCGGAAGTGGTCCAGGAATAATGGATCTAGCGTGGCTGGCGGATCAAAGGCAGTTAAAGGATTACTCAAATTGATTAGAGGAGAGACGATGTCATTCTTCCCATATCGGGGCAGTAGTTGCATTCGCCCGAAGAAATTCACATCCATTACGGCTCGATTATTAACGTCAGTGGTCTGTGCCTTGATTACCCGTGGCGGTAGTCCATAGGTTAATCCATTGCCTAACAGCTGCCATCGAACGACTTGCACCCCATTGTCCTTGAGCACTTTCAAGTTGTCCGCCATCTGCTGTTTGAACTCAAGGTCCTTCCATTCCACTGAATAGTTCTGAGGCCACTGACCTTGTGGTAGGTGGGGTCCCAACCAGCTCCCGAACTTGTTCGATGGCCAAGGATAGTTGTATCCGACAATCATCGGGATCTCTCTAAGTCAAAGAAAAGACACTGCTGAAGATGCGCGGGGCGTCTGTCATTTATTGACTAAGCGATTGTCGCCAAATTGCTCGTTACGGCGATATCAGTGCCAGACGAAGGCGTGTACTCAAACCATTCAGCAATCAAAAGACCCTTCTCCCCCGCTTGCATAATACTGACTGGTTTTTGCGAGCCGTCATGCGCATTTGCCATGGCCTGCACGACAATGTGGGTCGAGTCTGGCACCGAGACAATCGGTTGGACCTCCTGCACGCCTGAATCATAATTGTCAATGATCGCAGTATATCCCGCCACAAATCCGGCACTTGTCGACACGGCAATGGTGACGGGGCTTGAATTCTGGGACAGGCGGTCGGTTGTGACAGTGGCCACCTGAGGTCCGTCGTCTGGCAACGGTGCACCACCTGGTGTCGTCGGAGGAATGCCAGGATAGTTGGTGTTGTTGTAGTCTGCAATCTGTTGTGCAATTGCCAAATAGGGGCCTGAATAGACGGCATCAACGGCACCACCTTCGGCAAATTTGACCCAGGCTTCCTCATAGCCCTCGCGAATCGTCAGTACTACTCGGGCGCTGCCGGAACGAAGAAAGCCTTGCCGCGTCAGGTCGGGATGGCGGATCGCACGAATAAATTCCCAGCTTCCCGGCACATCCCAAAAATAGGAATACAGGAAATACACCACGTTCTCCCATTCCACGGCGTCATTGATGAAGCGAACCATCTGTTCGTACTGAGAGACCGTCGACCATGCGGTCGGAGACAGATTCGAGTCGTTCCCGGTAAAGGCGACCCCATACTTCAGCATATTCCCTACCGGATCAGTCGGATCCGGATTTGTCTTAAAGAGAGCCGCCACGTCCGCCGGCATAAAATCAAAGCCTTCGCCGAGCAACCACCGCAATACACATTTCATGATCTCGTCGTTTTCCTCACGTCGCAATGTCAACGTATCGACGTTCGCAATCTGAGCCTGCAGTGCGGCAATCTGAGCGTTCCAAGCCTGAAGTTGGGCATAATAGTTGGTTTGAGCGGCATTGTAGCAAGCGTTCCACACGGTAGATTGCCATTGCTGAATTGCCTCAGGGGTTGGTTCAAGTTGGACAACCAAACCAACGGTCGCTGGAGAAACTAATCTGAAATGAAACGAAACAACTTGAGAGCCGGTCGCATGTAGAAGAAAGCTGTCCGTGACCAAGGGCGATTCGGAAGGAGGGGTGAAGCTGCTTGTGGCGAAATTGAGAACATAGTCTCGTATATCTTTGGTGCAGAGATACCCCGTGTCGGCTACTGCAAAATCATGGCGGTTGTAACTATCTTCATGACTGGTTTCAAGCGACGCGTGAACTTCCACACCTGTAATCCAATAGCCCGGAGGGACATCGAAAGGCAGAGAATACTCATGCCAATCACGATTGTCATCTCCGGCCGGCGGCAACCCACCAGCTGCCTGAGTCAGTTGAAGCGGGGGGGGAGACGGGTTGGGCGGCGGTGGCAATTGAACGTTGAATTGTTCGCTGAGCCGTTGCCAAGTGGGAATATCCGGAGTGATTTGCCCGAAAGTAAGCGGAAACGAAAACACCTGATTGACTTTCTGTTGCAATTCCCACATTTGGGCATGGATTTTACGCATTGCCGCACCTGGTTCCGGAATCACGATGTCATACGTTAGACGCAATCCATAACGGTATAAGCCGACATGCCATTTACGCATCAAACTGAAATAATCGATCCGCATTGGATCTGTGGCGCTGGGATTTTTCAATATTCTCGTCGAGGTCTCGGAAGCGCCTGAAGTGGTTGAAGTCGAGATAGTCACTTTATGCGACTGCTTTACGCGCGACGAGGCTTTACGTGTGACCGCCAGAGCATCTTTTCGGCTATCTGTGGCCGATCTAGATGTTTGGTCTTGAATGCTGAACCCTGTGGAACCCGAGGCAGTCACAAAATTTCCGAAACTACCTTGCACGTTCCCGGTTGCATTGAACTGATTGTTACGGGTCGCCTGGGAGGTCGTCGACTGTGCGAGTTCCGTATTTTCGGTCACTCCCGTCTCGCTGTAATCCTCTAGAGAATCTGTCACGATCGACGTGAATTCCTTGTTCGTGACGGACCATTCCTTTTGGATGACCGAGGTTTCCTCCATCGGAGCAAGACAGATGGTGGAAACTAACTCGCCACGTTCGAGGCCTGCTGGCGTCATTTCCAGGCGTTCTAGATTAAGCATGCCGATGCGGACGGCAGCCGCATTCGCTTGAAAGTTTTTCGTGGCGGTTACGGCCTTTTGCAATAGGTTGGCGGCTACAGCCGGAGCTACTACGGAGGCAGGCCTCAGCGTCAGTCTGGTGGATACCGCGTTAGTCTGTTGGGGAGCTGCCAACGCATTCTGACGGCCCGCAATTACCGCGTTACCAAAGGTCGTGAGCGTGGAAATACTTACCGAGGCCAATGCACTAGGGGAAGGAAGAAGCGCGGGCATAGGAGCGCCCTCAAATCGGCGCAAATTCTCTGCAAGACCGCCAACGGCGGTTGTGTTGTGTGGCACATTTTGTGGTCGATCCTGCTCAGACATTGACGAAAGGGCCTCATCCACTTCCCCAGGTTGCAAGTTGAGCTGGCGTAGATAACCGAATTTTATGACAGCTGCCGTCGCCGCTGAGTGACTCTGATTGTCAGACGAATCACTTGTACTGTGCGCCTGTTCTGGCAATTTTAAGGGCACATAGGTCGCTTTCGGAACACGTCGGGCCGCATTAGTAAGGTTGGGCATATTTCCTCCTGATGAGGTTTAAGGCCTAGATAAATATCTTTCACCAATGCCGCTCCTAGCCGCTGAGTAGTCTGATTTTCGTAATTCCCTGCCGTTCAGCAAGAATCTCTGTCAAGTGCTCGTATATTGGGCGCAATGGACATCGAACAAAACTGAGTTTAAGAAGCCGAGATTGATATTGGGGACATGGTGCGCGACGGGCATCGCAAAGGAAGCTGGTTCTTCCTGTCCCTCTTGCCGGTTCGTGGAGTCCTGTCGCTTCCACTTCTACCGGAGAGGATCGTCGAAATCAGGCATCCGCAGAACGGAATATTGAAGCCACGTCGCAAGAAGACTCTGTGCGATTTCCCTCCAGATTAGGAAGCGCCGGCATCCCACAAGTTAACGCAGTGGCGTAGGAAAGTAGTATGACGAGGTTCATTTAGGCTCGACTGGTGTGTGACAGGACAGCGGGCGTCAACGGATGCGGCAAGCAGCTTTCATTCCGCAGTCAAGACTGGAGAAATCATTTGAATGCCTGTTAAATCGCTAAGCACATTACATGGACGAGGGACACCAGTTGCTTCGGCCGCACATACTGTGCGATCGCACACCGCTCGTATTGGGCGGCTACGCACACATGGATACGTCAACCTCGTGGAATTTGCCTCGGAATGTCGATGCGGAAGGAGATGGACGGGAAGGCAATGACGACAGTATGTTCCGGTCCACAATTAATCGGAAGGAACGACTTCGACAAGCAGTTCGTACACTATTCTGTAGTAACGATGTGGTCATTTGCATTACACTTGACAAGCCTGGACATTTCTCCCTGAGATCCTCACACGACTTGTCCAGTACTCATCTTCACGTAACTTGGGGATCCGATCTATGCGTTGCTGCGAAACAAAGCGACCTCAGTTTCTCCGAAGTATCTAGCAGGAGTCGATCGGGCGCCACGCCAGCTCAAGCGGAGATAGGGAGAAGCAGGATATTTGCTCTTTAATTCAGCGCGTTCGAGATCTGGAGCCGTCCGGCTGTTTGTAAGCCGCTTCTGTCGTCACGATCGATGAAGGTGGACAAAGTGCACATTGACATAACCGGAGGATGAATCATGGATCTGAGAGGCTTTTGGTTGGGTCTCGCCGTTGGAACCGTTTCCACTTGTCTATTCAGTCCCTGGGTGTTCTCGGCCGCGAGCAAGGATCCGGACCCGTCCGATGGTATCGCACCGCAGGCTGTGGCCGATTATATCCATAGCATCATCCAAGCGGATCGAACCTTCTACACGAATGAAATCGTTGAACGGATGCAGACGAGAGGCATCGTTTCCGCGTCGGAGCATTGGAAGGAGACAGGAGATCTCCCGCTGCCTGCTCAATTTGTGCTCGAAACGGGTCGGCTCGTCGCTCAACAATCTAATGGAATGCGGTATCGGTTGATCAGCAATTGGCCGATCAACAAGAAGAACGGTCCGATGACGGAATTCGAGCAAACCGCTCTGGCAAAAGTCCTTGTCAATGCCGACCGCCCCTATACAGGCATTACGACGGAGGGTAAAACTCGCGTGTTTCAAGCGCTCTACGCCGACAAAGCCATCTCTCAACGATGCGCTGATTGTCACAATGTGCATCCGAAGAGCACGAAAAGGAATTTCAAGTCCGGAGACGTGATGGGGGGGATCCTGTTGACCATCCCGCTTTCTTCCAAATAGAAACGACCTGTGACGCTGCGGACTTCAGGACGGTCGGTCCCTGGATCGCCCGTCCCGCTGTGGCAGACCGACGATCCCTCCTGATAGTATGGCAACGTGACACCGTTTCCGGATTTCGTCCCGTCCCCGCTCCTACGCAACCCTCACCTCATGACACTGCTCCCTCGGTATTGGCCTCGGGGGCGCCTCTTGCACGGAATTGCGGTCGAATCCCGGCTCTTCACCGTCGCTGACGAGACGAGAATCCAGGGCTTCTGCCATTGGCAAGAACATCGGCGGGCTCACCGAACCGTGGTTCTGGTGCATGGCCTCGAAGGCTGTAGCGAATCCCACTACATGCACGGGATCGCCGCCAAAGCCTACCGCGCAGGCATGAACGTGGTTCGCTTGAACCAGCGCAACTGCGGCGGCACCGAGCATCTGACCTCCACGCTGTACAACAGCGGGTTGGGTCACGACTATCGAACGGTGGTGGACGAGTTGGTTCGCCTCGACGGCCTGGCCGGCATATGGCTGGTCGGCTATTCGATGGGGGGGAACCTGGTGCTGAGGGCAGCCGGTGAAACCGCCTCATTGCAGCCGGGGTTGGCCGGAGCAGTCGCGGTCTGCCCCAACATCGATCCCACACAATGCGTCGCCGCGCTGGAACATCCCAGGAACTGGATCTACCACAGCCATTTCCTCACAAGTATGAAAGCGCGCATCCGCCGGAAAGCCCTGCTCTTTCCCGGTCGATGGGACCTTACCGACTTAGACGCCATCCGCACGCTACGCGAATTCGACGACCGTTATACCGCACGCGACGGCGGCTATCGAGACGGAGCGGACTACTATGACCGCGCCGGGGCAAGACACGTATTGAAGTCGATCGCCGTTCCCACGGTCATCATCACGGCTCAGGACGACCCCTTCATCCCTTATGACATGTTCGACACGGCGGCCATCCGAGAGAATCCAAAAATCCGACTGATCGCACCTCGGCACGGAGGGCACTGCGGGTTCGTCCAGCCGCGCCGCGCCGACGAGGACCGCTTTTGGGCCGAAAATCGGATCATCGACCTGATGACCCGACGCGACGGCGCGCCATGAATGTCGGGCTCACGGGAGGATTCGAGAGGTGGCTCGGACTTGCCGAACCGGTCAGGATCCGGCTAGATGAGCATGTACTTCTTGAACGTAGGTCCTGAAGGGGTCCGGCATGGGGAAGGGCGCCTGGCCTTTGACTTGGAAAATCGACCAATTGATCACGTAGGGGGGGAAGAATCGCTCCTCTTGCCTGGGCTCAGGCTCATCGGGGGGATGAGCCTTGCCCAGCAGATGCCGAACCAGCTCGCCGCGCCCGTATGCTCGGGTGTTTCGCGGCGGATGAGCCCCGGCAAGTTCGATCGCCTTGTCCGTCGTCACACGAGGGACGCGCCCTTCCTCCAGCAATCCGAAGTAAAGTCCCTTGTCCGGATTCAGGTTGTGATATTCAAGGTCGAGGCTCTTCAAGATTGGATCCGTCCAGTCGACCTGTTCGGCCTCGCGGAACGACTCCAACAGCCACAGCTTTGACGCCCAATCCACCCGCCCAACCAGCTTGACGTACTCGCTGCGCAGGTCCTGCAGCACCGCGGCCCATTCGTCGAGTACCCAATCGGTCTCCTCGTCCTGTCCGCGGCAATGCTGCCTCGCCGCCTCGACAAACCGCTCCTGGATGTCGATCGCGGACATCGTCTTGCCGGACAGCAGTTGCACCATCCATTGCCGATCCTGATCCTGGGAAATCTCCTGCAGGGTTTCGACCGGTTCGTTGATCTCGAGATCGCCCGGGACATGCCCCTCCTCGATCAACTGCAACACCAGACCGGTGGTTCCCATCTTCAGGGCGGCGGCATACTCCGTCATATTGGAGTCGCCGAGCAGCAGGTGGATGCGTCGATACTGATTCGGGTCCGCCAGGGGTTCATCCCTCGTATTGACGATGGCCCGATTCTGCTGCACCCACTCGAAAAAGTCATTGACGATGTGATCGGCCCGCTGCGAAATCTGAAACGGCGATGCCGGGTCCAGGCGCCCTGAGCCGATCGACGCGCGCGGTACGATCAGTCGATCCATCTGAATCCAGGCGTCTTGAGGACCGGCCGACCCGACTCGTCCCGACCCGGTGAAAATCTGTCTTGTGACCAGAAAGGTCACGAGAGGAGCCAAGCCGCGCCGCGTGAACGGAAATCGTCTGGAGACCAGATAGTTCTCGTGAGAGCCGAAGGTGGCGTCAGTCTGGTGATCGACGTTGTTTTTGATGAGCGACACCTGATCGGCAATTCCGAGGTCCTCGATTGTCTGTTGCAAGATCGCATCCCCTGCGCGATCGGCCGCGACCACGTCGGTCAAGGAATGGCACTCCGGTGAGGCATATTCCAGATGCCCCATATCCAGATACACCCGGCCCGCATTCGTGAGAAATCCACCGTTGCCGGGAGGCTCATCGTGTCCCCGATGATGCACATCGAGGACACCCAGGCGCCGGACATGGAACAGATGGTCGCGAATCTTGTGTGCGAACCAGGTAGGAGAATGATCCGGACGGTCTTGGTGAACCAGGAGGCCGTACTCGGTCTCCAAGCCGAATATACGGTTCAACATGACTTCACGCGAATAGGATCACGCTACAGCCCACTCGCCGAGTTCGGCGGGCTTGAGGGGGGCCCGATATTTTGCCGATCCGCGATGGTTCCGATCGAGCACGGCGCATTCGATCGTACGGCCGTCAAGCTGATCACGCACATACTCTCTCACCGTCTCGGCATCGATCTTGGCCTGCTCCGATTCCGGCGCGGCCGGCTCCTGCTCCGATCGTGTCTCCGCGGTCCTGCGCTGAGACCGCTCCCCCAACACCCACGCATGCAGCGCAATACCGATCGCCTGATCAAGTGTGCCGGCATGGGCCGGATCCGCCTGCAAATAAGCCAGCATCGCTTGCTCGACGGACCGATTGGCGGCCAAGACGGCACAGTGAGTCCGTTCTTCAAACGTCCCGTCATAATTGATAGTCAGAAACCTGTCCTTGTCGGCTTTCTGTCCCAGTTCGGCCAGCAGGATTTTCACGATGAACGGCGCCTTGAAGACCTCTTCGAACGCCTGTTTGATCACCGGTGCGATCCCATACTTGACCATGCGACCGCCGGTGACATCGGACGGCGACCGATTGAACCCCTCAACATGAGCCATTTCCAACAGGCTGAAGCGCAGTTTCTCGAGATCGGCCGGATGGCCCATGCCTCCCAGCGCCAGACGATCGTAAATTTCATAGAGTTTCGGAGTGCCTTTGCTGACCGTGAGGAGCAGAATCCCGTCCGCGTACGTCACGGCGATCACCGGGCTCCCCTGCGTGAATTGTTCGTCCAGATACTGCCGGCGGTTGCCGACCGCTTCGACCCAACGGTATGGTTCTTCGTACATAAGGCTCCTACTCGACAAGCGTCGCGGATACCCCTGAATCTCCGGCTTGCTCCGAGGCCCCGGGATCCCGGGCTCAGGCTCGACGGCTCACGCCGGCTTCGAACGTCTGCTTGAGATCCGCATCCGGCACCGTGCGGACTCCGTCCTGTGTGATCAGCTTAATGACCGGATAGAGATTGGCTTCGCGATTCACCCCGCCGGTCGCCGAATCAAATTCAGCCGCGCAGGTCAACAGCCGCAAGGCTTGAATCGCCGCCTGCTCTTCCACCATGCCGCTCAACGGCTGCTCGCTCCAGGTGTTCAGATAGTGAAGTATCCCTCGAATCGTAGGCGAACCGGAGCCCGACACGGCATACTCGACGCCTTCGAATTCCGCCCCCAGGATATCGTAGAAATACGTCTTCGCCACTCCCTGATCGACGTCATAGCCGGCGAAGATGGGCGCCACCGCTCCCGTTCCGGCAAGCGCCGCCGCCACATTTTCCTTGAGCAACTTGGACAGCGCCCGCAACTTTCCCTCGAAGCTCAATTCCTGAAGCTGCGTCCGCCGATAGTACTTAAACGAATGTTCCAGAATGCGGGCCATTTCATACGCCGTGGCCGGCACTCCGGCAATCGCCATGACGCTGTGCCGGTCGATCTCGAGCACCTTGTCGGTCCGATCGTACATCACCATGTTGCCGGCCGTGGCACGGCGGTCTCCGGCGACCAGGACGCCGTCCCGATATCTGAAGGCCAGAATCGTCGTGGCCGTTGGAATCTCGACGTCCGACGCCGCGGCGGCGGGCAGGCCGAATTGATAGCCCTGTTCCTTCAGCAGTTGAAAAAAATCTCCCTGCATCCCCATCTTTTCACCTAGTCCTGAGTTACAAGTGCTGAGGACTGAGTATTGAGCCGAAGCCGCATTCCTCTACTCGCTTCTTGCTCAGCACTCAGAACTCAGCACTGCTTCACTACTGACCTGTCCTCTGCCGATACCGTTCCGCTTGTTTCGGATCGACCTTGCGCATGCGTTTCATCAGATTGTCCGTCTCCGGCGATCCGGTATCGGGACGCCGAGGACCTCGTTCCTCTTCGGAAGGACCGGGCCCCTTCGGCATCGGGTCCGCCGGCCCTTCGCGGCGTTCGGGCGTCATCACGTTGCTCATGGTTCAGTATCCTTTCTTGCATCCCAGACATCGAGCGCCTCGGCCGGCGAAGACGCAGCCTGGAAGACCTCCGTGCAGCGCAAGACGGCCTCCGGTTCGAACAAATCGCTCATATCCAGCACCCTCGACCGAAACCCGCCGGTGAACTGAATCCGTTCCCACTGCATGCCCTTAATCTGGTCGGGAAACCGGCGCACACAGAGGCCTCGCAATCCACCCCTGGTATCGCGCGGTCCTGATGACAGCGATTGCTCGACGTCCTTCTCAGTCGTCAACCGCCAGGCCTTGCCTTCCGCTTCAAGCCCCAGAAAGAGTCCCCGCTCGGGATTGACATTGTGATATTCCAGATCCAAGCTTGCCAGCCAGGGATCATCCCAGCCGATCCGCTCTTCGCGGACGAACGTTTCCAACAGCCATTGTTTGGTCACCCAGTCCAGCTTTCCCACCAATTGGCTTCGCTCGCCGTTCAGTTGACACAGGACGTTCTCCCACTCCGCCAAGATCCAGTCCGTCTCCGGATCGGATCCCGACAGTGTCCGACGGGCCGCGGCCAGGTATTCCTCCTGAATGTCGAGCCCAGAAAGAGCCGAGCCCTGTTGCCGGCGCACCCTGACCTTGAGGTCCGCATCCCGCGAAATCTGCTTGATCGCCGAGACCGGTGACTCCAATTCAAGATCCGGCGCCGCATCGCGGGCGATCAACTCCAACACCAGCCTGGTCGTGCCGACCTTGAGCGCCGTCGCATACTCACACATGTTGGCGTCGCCCAAGACGAGATGGAGGCGCCGGTATTTCCGGGCATCCGCGTGCGGTTCGTCGCGGGTGTTCAGGATGGGCCGGTTGTGCATGGTATCGACGCTCAGATCCGTCTCCATGAAATCAGCGCGCTGCGACAGCTGGTAGGGGCCCGCCACGAACCCAGACTCCTGGGCTTCCGTGCCCACTTTCCCCGATCCGGCAATGATCTGGCGGCTCACGAGAAACGGCAACAGGCCCGACACCAAGGCGGCAAAGGACACGGTTCTGGGCACCAAATAGTTGTCGTGACAGCCGTAGCTGTGCCCGTGGAAATCGGTGTTGTTCTTGTAGAGGTGAACGTGAGCTCCGCCGAGACTCCGGTTCCGGCGATCGGCTGCCCGTTGAAGGACGCGCTCCCCCGCTCGGTCTTGAGCCACTAGGTCCTTCAAGGTCCGGCACTCCGGCGTCGAATATTCGGGGTGCGTATGATCGTTATAGAACCGCGCGCCGTTCGGCAACACGAGGTCGCTCTTCATCTCATGAAAGGAAAACGGCCGATGGGCGTCGACCTTTGCGAACTCGTCCTCTTCCCGGTCCTGTTGCAATCCCGACACGCGAAATCCGCGCGCATCCTCATGCGGATCCTCCCCCGCATAGTCCCAGCGCCGCTCGAACGACGCCGTGAGGTGCGCCCGCACCAACTCCATCGATTCGACCACGGGATCCATCTGCTCCAGGTCGTCCCTGGCAATCCCGTATTCGGTTTCGATCCCGAACAGCCGCACAGACACCGGCATACCCGTCAAACCTCGTCCTGGCTCGTCAAATGATTTGGTTCACGGCTCGCTCTTCCGTTGGCCGCCCGCGGCGGAACGAGGAGATCCCCACAACTTGCTCGGGGTGGTGATCGAGGAGCTTGAGCCATTCTTCGGCGGCATCGTCAGGCGGCAGCATCTCGCCTTCGCGAAATTCTTCCGCCGTTGCATCCAACAGATCCTGCGCCGTCATGCCGGCAGGCCGCCCTGCTTGGATCGTCCGATCGATCGCCTTCTCCTTGGCCCGTTGAACGACGGACGCCAGAATCGCTCCGCTGATAAGGTCGCTGCGATAGAGCACCTGATGCTGCCCGTTGCGCAACCGGATCGACAGCAGCCGATTGTCATCTGTTCGCTTGAACAGGGTGTCGATGACCTCCTGGGCCAGCCAGGCCGACACTCCGACCGCATCGCCGCCCCGTTCGTCCAGCACCGCCTGATCGAACGGCAGATCCGATGTCAGATAGACTTTGAGAATCTCGGTGGACGCTTCGCGGTTCGGCCGGCGCACCTTGATCTTCCGGTCGATGCGGCCGGGCCGCAGCACGGCCGGATCGATCAGGTCGGGCCGGTTCGACGCTAGAATGATGACCACGTCCTGCAACGACTCGATCCCGTCCATCTCGCTGCAGAACATCGGCACAAGGGTGTTGGAGATGTTGAAGGATCGCATCGCACGCCTGGTGCCCAGGATGGATTCCGCCTCATCGATGAAAATAAACGGCAACGCCCCTTCCTTGCGCCGAGCCCGGGCCTGGGCGAAGAGGTCGCGGACCATCCGCTCCGATTCTCCCAACCACATGTTCAGAATTTCCGGTCCCTTCACGTGGAGGAACGCCCCGGTCACGACCGGCGGGCGGCGATCGTCAACTGCAGCCTGCTGTTTGGATTCCCCGACCAGTTTCGCCAGACTGCCGGCCGCAGCCTGTCCGATCAATGTTTTGCCGCAACCGGGTGGGCCGTACAACAGAAATCCCTTGGGTTGCGAGAACTTGAACTTCTCAAAGGTCTCCCTGTGCAACAACGGGTATTCGATCGCCTTCCTGATCGCGGTGATCGCATCTCGCTGTCCGCCGATCTGCTCCCACGTCACGGCCGGCACTTCATCCAGCACATGCCGGGTGGCCTTGCGCTCCTCGAGCTTCTCGATGGCGATCCGATGGCTGGGATCGATCCGGATTTCGTCGCCCGCCTTCAGCTCGACCCCCGCGAGGTCGCTCGACCGTTGTAAAACCAGGGCTTGTCGGCCCATCTCCTGCTCGAAGCGCAACCGTCCGTCGGTCATGGCTTCGGCCAATTTCAAGACGGGTCCGTTCCGGTCATAGCCCAGCGTCTTGATCACGGCATAGGCTTCGTTCACCAAAATCTGTGTGCCGATCTTGAGATCCTGCGCCGGCACGCGGGGATCGACGTTGGCATAGTACTCGGCCCCGCCGATGAGAATCCTGGCCAATCCTTCGCCTGGTCGGTCGAGCAACGTCCCGATCCGGTTGGCGGGCGCCGTCAGCTTCGCCACGACTTCGCTCACCTTCTTGAATTCGGCCTCGCGTTGCTGGTTCGCCGTCTGAGCGAGCATCACCGCATGCCGCACCTTGTACAGCAGCTTCCGACGGGGATCCGCTTCGGTAAACGACGCGAGACATTCTTCGATCAGTTCCAACGGATCCGTACCGGCCTGCTTCTTGTCGGCTGAGTCATCCATGTTGTTCCTGGACGGTTCAAAACCTGAATCGGGCGACCGACGGTCACTCATTCCTGTTCCTCCACGCTGATCGAATGCCTGATCCTACCATAGAGATGTTCGACAATGCCGCCATTCAATTCACCGCTTGAAGGCTCACCGCGACCTGTTGTTTGCGATTCCCTCGCAAGATTTCCACGATTACGCGATCACCGACTTTACGCGTTTCCATCACGTCCATGAGGTCGTCGACCGTCGAAACCGTTTTCCCGTCGACGGAGGTGATAATGTCGCCGAGTTCTACCCGTCCGGGGGAAGTTTCCCGTGCACCTTGGAGCCCGGCCTTCTCCGCGGCCCCGCCCCGTGACACCTTGCCGACGATCAAGCCCTTCACTCCCCAGCGTTTCGCCACCGCATCCGGAACAAGCGACACGCCCAGCCCGGGACGGATGAGTTTTCCGTGCTTGATCAGCTCCGGCACGATCCGGTTGACCGTATCAACAGGAACGGCGAACCCGATGCCGGCGTAGGCGCCGCTCGGACTGATGATTTGCGTATTGACGCCGATCAAACGACCGCTGCTGTCGAGCAACGGACCGCCGGAGTTGCCCGGGTTGATGGCGGCGTCGGTTTGGACGACCCCTTCGATCGTCCGATTCGACATCGATTTGATTGTGCGCCCCAAGGCGCTGACGACGCCGGTGGTCAGCGTATGGTCCAATCCGAACGGGTTGCCGATCGCCAACACCTTCTGCCCGACGCGCAGATCGTTCGACGTGCCCACCGCGAGCGGCTCCAGAGAACCTTCCGTGAACTGAATTTGCAAGACCGCCAGATCATGATCCGGATCCGCCCCGATCAGGACGGCCTTGTACTCGGATCGGTCGGCCAACGTCACTTTGATCGAGTGCGCGCCGTAAATGACGTGAAAGTTGGTGACGATGTGTCCTTGCTTGTTCCACACGAACCCCGACCCCGATCCCTGCGGTACCTCCATCGTATTGAAGGACCAGAAGTCCTGTTGGATGGCGGTATTCGAAATGAAGACCACGGACTTGGTCGCCCGTTCGAAGACGGCCATGGTCGCCCGTTCGTCCGGCGACAGCTCAGTCGGACCAGGCATCACCGGTCGAGGCTTTCCCTCGACCCCGTCATAGGCCGACCCGAGCGGCTTTCCCCACTCCGCAGCCGGAACGGCAGCAGCGTCGAGAAGCACGCCGATCGCAGCCAGCGCGGCAATGATCAGGAGAAGGCCGGAGCGCAACGGGACTATTCCCCCATGATTTGGATGATGAGTTCGCGCGTGCGGGCTCGAGTATCGAAATCAACGACGACGATCTGCTGCCAGGTCCCCAACAGCAATGCGCCGGAGGCAAAGGGAACGGTAATCGAAGGCCCCTGCAGTTGCCCGCGCAAATGACTGTGCCCGTTGTCCTCTCCGGTGTTGCGGACATTGTGCTGCCAGGTCGGGTCCGCGGGAACTGCCCGATCCCAGAACGTTTGCGTGTCCGCTCGGATGCCCGGCTCGTCTTCAATGATCATGACCGACGCGGTGGTGTGCCGGACGAACACCGTCGCGATGCCGGCCGCCAGCTTTGACTCCGACAGCGCCTCCTGTACCACCTTGGTCACGTTTTCGATCTGCGTGTCGCCGCGCATCGCCAGACGGACGGGAACGGTCTTGACGGCCATGCTCAGCTCCTCAGGCGGCGGAGAAGTTTACGGTCCGCCGGGGTGAGCCGACGCCCGCGCGCCTCCGCCAGCACCTTGTCGAAGACCCCGTCCGCAGCCAGGCGCTTGAGCGCACGCAGGACTTCGGCGCTCAGAATCCCTTCCCGCTGCAGCGCGGCGAGATAGGTAAACGCTTCGGGAATCGTTTCCTTCCGTCGCACATAATAATCCCGGCCCCGCCGCTGGTTGCTGTACGCTTCAAATTGTTCGCAGGCCACCAGCACTTCCGCCAGTTGCCTGACCCAGGGTTTGGCCCCGGCGAGCTTTTCCGGATAATAATAGTAGAGCATCACCGCCTGCATCCAGGGCTCCCATCGGATGCCCAGCCGCTTGATCGCCGAACGGACGGTGCGAAGCCGGCGGGCCAGGCGGCGGGCATAGCCCAGTCGCATTTCGACCTGTTCCACCGCCCAGGGGGTCATGTCGACCCCGTCTGCTTCCAACTCCCGCCGATAGCGGGAGAGGAAGGCTTCGGTCTCGCGTCCATAGACGGTCTCCGGATGTATGGTCCGCCATTCGCGCGGTCTCGTAGGGATCCCGTGCGCCTTGGCCCAAGACCAGATCTTTCCGAAGAGTCGGCGATCCAAGCCGGCTCGGCCCAAGTCGTGCAAAAGACAGGCGATCTGATATTGGCGCACGCGCTCGGGGCCGTGACCCAGCTCTGCGGCGACGGCCGCGCACATCTTGGCCGTCCGCACCGCATGCGGGCGATCATAGCCTCGGATCGTCTTGCCTCTCTGGCGGGGATGCGGATAATCGTAGAGCCGAAGCAGTCCAGAAACCAGCGCCTGCGGAACGACCAACGGAGCGGACCTAAGCCTGGGTGGTCTCATAGACGGGAGCGACGGCCGCCGGAATCCTGCCTCGGATGCACGAGAATATCGTCGGCTGAAACAAGGTGTCAAGGTAAGGCCGTCGGGAAGGGCCTCGCTCAACCACCGGATCTTTGCTATCCTTTAGCCGATTCAACCGATCGGTACAGACTTATGGTCTTGACAGAGCACGCCATGCCTAGGACGCCTCGGTGTCTTGAACTGATCGCCGGTTGCTGGTTGGCAGCCATAGGGACGATCGTCACCGGTTTCTCCGAGACCGCTGCCTCGCCGATCGACCAACTGAGCGACCTGACCGGCAAGGTCTCCGCCGTGGTCACCCTCAAAGGGCGAGACAATTTCAACAGCGAGTACCGGTACGACGTCAGCGCCAAGAACCTGTCCTCCGATACCTTCGTCGGAGATTCCCTGTTCATCGTGCTCGACAAAGTGACCAACCTCGGCGGCGAGGAACGCGAAAATCTGAACAGCGATCCGATTTTGAGCCGCATGGAAGTGTTGGGCCAAGAGGGAGAGACCTCTGACGGACGGCCCTACTTCCGAATCCCATCCGGTGCCAATCCCGATCTCATTCCCTACAGCCAAAGTCTTCCCGCCAATGTCCGGCTCCGCAACAAGGACTACATGATCGTCTTTACCCCATCATTCAAGGTCTACGGAATCCGACGGCCTCCGCCCGAGCCCAAACAGCAGACCCAAACGCAGCCCGGTTCTCCCCGCAACCAAGCCCAGGATCGACAGACCGAGAAACTCATCCAGCTCTTGCTCAAGAAGGGAGTCATTACCGAGGAGGAATGGCGGAAGGCGAACCAACCGTGACCGATCCATCCTGTCGAGCCTGCGGAGGACGGTGGCCGGGCACCGATCACTTCATCGCGGACCTGGGGCTCTCCAACGCCTATCTGTACGATGATCAATACTTTCCGGGGTGGACGGTGGTCGTCTTCAAACGGCACGCGACTGAGTTGTTCCACCTGGCTCCCACGGAACGCATTCAACTGATGGAAGAAGTAAACGTGGCGGCCAAGGCTCTCGCCGATACCTTCGGAGCCAAGAAGATCAACTACGAATTGCTCGGCAACCAGCTCCCGCACATCCATTGGCATGTGATTCCCCGGTTGACGACAGACCCGGCTCCACTCGAACCGGTCTGGCGCGTCCCGCATGAACCGATTCGCTTGACCGGCGAAGACCTCCAGAAGCAGCTTCAATGCATCGCCCGAGCCATCGCCAGGCTGCGATAACCCGTACGGCGTCAATCCGGGTGCCGCACCGACCGGCTCCCCATCCTCACACCGGATGCTATAATGGTCCCGGCTGCCACACGGAGTCGGAGGGTCACAGTCTTTCATGCGTCGATCGGTTCCCGTGACCATTCTGGCCGCGTCCCTCGCGCTGCTGTTCCGGACCGGTCCTTCGTATTCCCAGATACCGGATGAGCCGACTGCTCCACCGTTCGTCGACAATTCACGCCTCGTTGACAGCCCACCGCTCGTCGAAAGCCCGCCGCCTGTCGAGAGCGTCCCGCTCCTGCCGGCACCGCCCCACGCGGAGCCTCTGACTCGGGAACCGCCGATGGACGAGCAGGAAGAGGATGCCGCGCTCGCCCTCAGCGATCTCCGCAACGCGGCCCGTCTGGCGCCCCAGAACGCGGAAAACCGCTTGAATCTCGCGCGGGGACTCTATCGAATCGGAGATCTCGACGCCGCGATCGAAGAATGCCGTGCCGCGATCAAGTTGAACGCCTCGGATCCGCAAGCGCACTTACAGCTTGGGGTGCTCCTTATGGCCAAGCAGGACTGGCGCGGAGCCTCGGCCGCGCTGAAGGAAGCCGTTCAGCTGGATTCCACGCTGGCTCATGCGCATTACAGCCTCGGCAGCGTGCAGTACACGGGCGGGAACGTGAAAGCGGCGATCGAGTCCTATCGACAGGCGCTGGAGCTGCAGCCGAACTTTCCCGATGCGCGCTATCGCCTGGCACTGCTGCTGAAGCTGATCAACCGCGGTGAGGAGGCGGCGCAATTCATGGAGGAAGCGGCGATCGGAGGCGTACCGCAGGCCCAATTCTTCCTCGGCAATGCCTACAAAGGCGGCCAGGGGGTTCAGAAGAATCTGGCCCTGGCGATCTACTGGTGGGCAAGAGCCGAGGAATTCGGTCATCAGGCCGCCGCGGAGGCCCTCTCGAAGACCAGGCGGTTGGCGTTGTCTGCCGATCAGCCGGAGCGGAAGCGCAAGGAGACACTCGATGCGTTTCAGGCCTATCGGGAGAGGTTGCGAGAGGAGTTTCCCGACCAAGTTCAGCAGATTCAGATGGAAGACGGCGAGACCCTCGGCATGACACTCCTGAAGCAGAATCGGACTGACGCGGCCGTTCCTGTCCTCTTGAAGGAAGCCTATGCACTCAGCGAGGCGGCACAGGCTGCATTGGCCAAACTGTACGAGATGGGATGGGACCAGCAGCTGCCACCCTATGATCCCGCCTTGCTCGCCTGCTTCGAGACGACGGCGGCCGACGGCTTCGCTCCCGCGAAAAAGACCGTCGCGCGCATCTACGGCAAGGGTCTCGGCACCGCGCCGGATCTTCGGAAGGCCAAGGCGGCGTTGAAAGGGCTCCCGAAGCAGGAGGTGAAAGCCCTGCTCGATGAGTTCGCGACACCATAGCCCACATTCAGGCCAGGTACAGAATGGACGACATCAAACTCTGGCGCCTCTTCATCACGTCGCGACCGCTCCAGGTGCCGGCGATCGGTCTGCTCGCTACGCTGTGCGCTCTCCTGCTTCAGACCCTGATGCCGGCGACCTTCACGACCCTGGAATGGGCTCCGTATGACATGTGGCTCCGGCATCGAACCTCAGTCCAGGTCAGCCCCTCCTTAATCATCCTGCTACGGGACCCGGCAATTGACGATCGGTTCGGCACCGGTCCCTTAGATCGAAGCCTGCTCGCGACCCTGATCACGGTTGCGCATGACGCGGGAGCGGCGGCCATCGGCCTCGACCATCGACTCGATTATGCCAGTCCGACACAGCTGGGCGGCGCGGCAAGCGACGCGCTGCTTCTGGAAGCGATTGAGACGGCCGGTCCCGTGGTCTTCGTTCAAGGGCTGGACTCGAGGTTGTACTCCGACGCGGCCATCCCGAGCCATGTCCTGGTGACGACCCAGCTGGATCACGTGACGCGCCACGTTCCCCTGTTGGCCTCGGTCAACGCGCGGACTCTACCGGCTTTCGGTTCGATCCTGTATGACCTGTCCCGGCAACGGTCGGCGCCGACAGCGGAAGCCTTGGTGACGTCGGCAGGACCCCCGGCCTTGGTCAATGTGGTCGGCAACGGATCGCTGGACGCTCTCCCGACGGTGCCGCTGTCGGCCGTCTGGAAAGCAGCGCGGCAACAGGATCAGGCCGCCCTCGAGACCTGGTTCAAGGACAAGATCGTTGTCATCCTGACCGGCGTTGCTGCACAGGACATCTGGCTCCTGCCCACAGGCCTGTCGGTGAACGGCACGGTCATGCACCTCCACCTGCTCAATAGCCTGCTCACCCAGCGACCAATGGCCAACCTCGGGGGGCTTGCCCAATCGGTCGTCGCGTTGGTGGTAGCCTCTCTGGTCGGCTGGTGTCTGTTGCGCTTTCAAGGATGGACCGGACTCCTGGCCGCCGGAGCGACGGTCGCGCTGTATTTCGCCATGCTCGGCGCGGCGCTGCCGGTGACGCACCTCGTCCTTCCCGCGGCGCTGCCGCTGACCGCATGCCTGTTTGTCGTGATGGGCAGCACCGCGTGGACACATTTGACCGCGAGCCAGCGCCTGGTGCTGCTTGAGCGAGACATGCTGCGCATCCGGCAGGACGAGGCCGCGGTGAGAGAATCCTTGACCCGTCACGAGAGCCGGTCCGAGGGGCTGCAGGAGGATCTGGAGGCGGCAAGGGCGGCAGCGGCCAGATCGGCCGGAGAGCAGGAAGGCTTATCCCTCGCAGCCGAATCCTTGCGGGATGAATTGGCCACCGTTCAAGCGCAAGAGCAGGAAGCTCGCCGGCGACTCGAGCAACTTGAGCGACAGCTTCACGACCTCCGCGAGGCCGGCGTGCAGACCGGATCGCTCGGCGATGCGGAACTCGATCAACTTCGATCGGAAAGCCGGCAGCTCGGCATCGTGACCCAGCATCCGGCATTGCTTCGACTGTTCCACGACGTCAAGAAAGGGGCTAGATCCTCTCTCACCGTGCTGCTCCTCGGCGAGCCGGGAACCGGCAAGGAACTGTTCGCGCGAGCCGTTCACCGCCTCAGCCCGAGAGCCGGGAAGACCTTCATTGCGGTGAACATGGCCGCCATCTCCCCCGAGTTGTTTGAGAGCGAGCTCTTCGGCCACACCAAGGGCAGCTTTACAGGAGCGACGTCCGACCGTCGCGGCTATTTTGAGCTTGCCGACCACGGAACGATCTTCCTGGATGAAATCGGCGATCTCCGGCTCGATCATCAGAGTAAATTACTGCGGGTGGTTCAGGAAAGGTCGTTCTACCGGGTCGGGGCGACCACGCCCACGACCGTAGATGTCCGCATCGTTGCGGCGACCAACCGGGATCTGCAGCGAGGGGTATCGGAAGGCTGGTTCCGCGAGGATCTGTATTTCCGGCTGACCGGGTTGGTCTTCCGGTTGCCGCCGCTACGCGAGCGTTCCGGCGATATCGCGCCCCTGGCCGAAGCGGCTCTCGCCGACATCGCACGACAACTGGGACGGCCGGCGCCAAAGCTCTCCAACGACGCGCTTCGGACCTTGACTGAGTATTCGTGGCCGGGCAACGTCCGCGAGCTTCGCCACACGTTGGAACGGGCCGTCGCATTGAGTGATCAGCCGATCCTCACGGCACCAGCGCTGCAGCTTGAACCGCGGAGTGCCCCGCTGCTCAAGGAACGCACCTCGCTCTTGCCGGATACGGCCGGCGACACGGCCGTGCTGGACTGTTTGAGACGACAGGACTTTGATATGCAGGCGACCGCCAAGGTATTGGGCTGGGACCGCAGCACCGTCACGCAGCGTTTGAAAGGCCTGTGCTTTCAGGCGCTCGTCGATGCCGACGGCGACCAGTCCAAGGCTGCGGCGAGCGTGGCCGGCGACCCGGGTCATATGAGGACCGTCGAACTCAAACTGACGGACTATTACCATCATCTGCTCTCGGTCATCGAACCCTGTTCCTCGCCGGACGAGGCCCTGGTCGAGTGCAAACGGCGATTCAAGAATCTGCCGGAGCGACACTTCCAATCGGTGGAAAGATTGGTCCGCCGGTGGTTCGCGCGAGACCACCGGTCGATGTCTCGTGCCTCCGGCTAGCCCTCGTCGCTCAATCCGTTGAGGCGATGTGCTTTCGCCGGTCGATCCCTGTCCGGAAGCAAATGGGTGGGAAGGAAGCACAGCCCGGCGATCAGCGTGGGCACGATGGCGCTCGCGATGACGGCGGCCACGAGGAAGGAATACTGTTCTTGCGTCACGATCCCGTGCGCCAATCCATAGAGGGATGAGATCGTCCCGAACGTCAAGCCGGTCGACATCAGAAGAGTGTAATACCACCGTTCGCGTCGTTCACGTCGGAAGACGCCGATCACCGGATAGAGGCCGAAGATTTTCGCGAGGACTTTGCCCGACAGCAGGCCGAAAAAGACCAGCGGAGCGGCCAACAGGGCCGGAAGGGAGACAAGCGTCCCCGCGCGAAGAAAATAAAACGGCGTGAGAAAGCCGACCGTCAGCGTCCGCAACCGTCTCATCCAATGTGCATCCCGTGCCGCAGTGCCCGCGAGCACCATGCCGACGAGATAAGCCGGAAGTACCGCTTCACTCCCCGACCACAAGGCCAGTGCGCCCAGTCCGAACAGGATCAGCATGATCCATTTCGTCCTGATCGCTGCGGTCCGATTGGCATAGTGACGGGTGAGCCAGGCCGTCGTGCCGGGCAGCGACGCCAAAACCGCGATGGTGCCCGCGACAAACACGAGGGTCTTGTAGGTGAAGGGCGCAAACAGCAGCCCCAGCGCAATCACCGTCCCCAAGTCATTGATGAAACAGGCGCCGAGAATCCCCTTCCCGAATTCCGTCTTATTCAGGCTCGTTTCCAACATGACCGCATAGACCACGGCCATGGAGGTCGTCGACAGGGCCACGCCACAGAGCCAACTGGCGTTGACATCCCATCCCAAGAGGTAATAGGCGACGGCCGCGCAGCCCAAAAACGGCGCGGCGAATCCTATAACCCCGACGATGCTCACCTCGGCCAGCTTATGACGGAGCACGTCGGGGTCCAGCTCTGCCCCGGCCAAGAAGGTCAGGACGACGGCGCCGGATGCGGCAAGAAACCGCAACCATTCCTTGTCGGCCTCCAGCACATCGCCAAGACCGAAGATTCCGACCAGGGCGGCAACACCGACCCCGACACAGATTTCGACCAACGCGACGGACAATCGCAATGAGGAAGCAAGAAGAGCGGATACGACGGCGAGGGCGAGCCACAGGGTCGCGGTGAGAAAGATCGATTCCATCGAAGGAGTCCTCCGTTCCGGCCGGGATTCACTTGCGCAGACCGGCTATCGCCACGACGGCGACAGACCCCACGGCTCCGGCGATGCGAACGTAGGAGTCATCAGCCTGGCCGTGGCGGTTATACGGGGGACCCCATCCCCTGCGTAGGCGTGGGGAGTATACGCGAACTTGGTAGGAATTGCCTCAGTGGACGTGAGCGGCTGCCTTGTCCAGGAGAGCCTTCGCCTGCTCGGTGATGAGCGTCTCGGCAGGGCTCATGAACGTCACTGCAAGGCCGCGGCCGTTTGCCCAGCCGGCACATCTTCCGAGGCCTGGAGTTTTCCCCTTGTGATCTGTTCCCTTAAGCGCCTTCACGGTTATCCATCTGCCGTAAGACGAGGAGCACGACAAATAAGACCAGCCCTCCGAAGAACATATGAGACCCAACAAGCCCTAACAAGGGAAACTTGTAGAACAGTCGGGGGCGGAGGAGGACGCTGGCGCACGCAATGTAACTGCAAGCAAAGATACCGCTGGTCACGCGTCCGAACGGTCGCATGATGATCGTGCTGGCAAGAGCCGCGGCAAAGATAGGCAGGAACGCACCATAGTGATGTTCCCAAGCGACTGGCGAAGCTAAGGTCACGCCGACGATGACGATCATCAGATCGAGCGGTCCAACTGAGTCTGTTCTATTGGAAGACCACGGTCTGAGAGCAAGCCCGAGCAAAATGAGCGAGCAGGCAATTGTCAGGAAGGACACTGTGGGGTGGAGTGGAGCATAACTGGAATTGAAAAAGTGCAAAGGATCGCCATTTTCCAGCAACCGATTCAATAATCCGTTCATGCTCTGATTGGCCCAGAATGCTTCACCTTGGCGGCCGATCCTTCCAAGCAGCTCAAGATATGAAGCCCAATTCGCATGTCCGTATCGGGCGACCGATAGCGCGCCGCCCAGCAATACCACGCTCGCCAAGCCCAGCGTGAACCGTCGTTGCCGTCGATAAAGAGACCATACAAGCAGCCAGCCATATTGGGGCTTGAACAAACAGCACAGTCCTATGCAAATCCCGCTGCAGGTCCTCCACCCAAGAAAATAGGCGAGGATAGCGAGAGCGATCAGGCAGCTGAGAAACGTTTGAGCCTGTCCGAGGGCGAGGCTTTTCAGGAGCGGGTAGTAGAAGAAACTTATGATGATGATGAGTAATCCCCTCAACACGCCCAATGGTGTGAGAAGCGAGGAGGAGCGCCTAGTGCTGAATCTGGCCAACTGCACTTCCAGCAGAAGCCATGAAGTGCCGATTGTGACAGAAAACGCAATCAGCGATAGGACCCAAAGGTAATAGCCTAGGGTCGCATGAATTTTCTCGCCTTCAATACTCGTCAGTTCTCTCGGGAGAAGATCTAAAAGAAGTAGCGATGAAGGAGGGTACTGAAACTTCTCCAACCCCCTACGCGTGAGATCATATAGACTCCGCATGGAGTCTTCCAACGAGGCGTTGTATGCCATCAGCATGGGAAGCCATGAGTCATTCCGCTTGTCGATATCTGAACCTAAAGCTAAACCTTCGACCCATTCGCGCACGATGGCTCCTGGCGCGGTCGCGTGAACAGATGATTGTACGTCCTCGCCTATCACGACTTGCCCGCCGACCTGAATGAAGGCAACAATGAAGTACAGCGCACAACCGACGGTCAGCCACAGTACCACCTGCCGATTAACGGAGAGCTTCGACGACAGGTGAAAAGCTCCGTTCTGCAACATGGGAGCCAAAGCCGGCGGGCCGGATTGTTTCGTAGTCATGACAGCTGTACCATCTTCTATTAGCAGTGTGTTGACAAACCCTGTGATGCCCTCGGAAATAGCGTCGTGCCTGAGATCACGGATGCCTTCAGCATACCCCGCAGGCTGTTCAGAAAGGCCGTCCAGCAAGGCCGCAGCGAGCGAAGAGGGGAAGCGTACTCTCCACCGTACGTTGAGCCTCTGAGCGATGCGAGAACGCCGCTGGCGGACTTTGTCAACAGCCTGTTAGCTAGGATTCCATCGCGCACGATTCGGACGGTGGACGTATAGCGCCCACACCAGCGTTCACCGCGCCTTGCGCAGTGGATACAACAATGCTCTGTTCAGCAACCCATCTCGCAACATTCCGTCAGGCATGGCAAAGTCATGTGCTCAGGGATATCCGGCTCAATGAACAGGCACGCCATGGAAAGAGCGGCATTGTGCTGGAACATTCTCCTTTTTACCAGTCTATTTTTTGGGGAGAGGGAACGGTGTCGGTGCCTGTGAGTTCGCGCCAACGGCGAAGCGTTTCCCATCGGGGAAATCAGCATTGGCTAGGCCGGCCACCGAGCCGCGATAGTTCCACTTGAGGGAGTTGCTGTAGGCATGGCGGTTGTATCCCGGAGGGTAGGGACCCTTCTGCCCACACAATCTACCGTCGTTGAAAAAGACCGGCCGGCGCAGGTTACTGCACGACGCCCACGATTCCGGTCCAGACCCCGGCCCCTCGCGGCCCAGCCAGATGAGGTTGTGATGGACTTTGAAATTGGCGCTGCCCTGATCGAGGTAGATTCCCGCGCCCATGTTCCACGGCTCCAGTTCATCGTGGATGATGTTGTAGGAAATATCGCCGGGATTGGTGTACGTGCCGCCGGCGGCGCCGAACGTGTAGAACATACCACCATCGCGCCTGAGAAGGTTCGCGTTGTAAAGCTCGTTGTGGTGGATCCATATCTTTCTGAAGGGTGTCGGGACTGCGCGTCCTGTGGAATTGAATTGCACGACATCACGTCCCAGGCCGATCGAAGACATTCCGGAGTTGTAAATGGTGTTAAAGCTGATCTCATGGCCGCCACGATCGGCGAGACCTGCTTCAACCGTACGGTCGACAGTGATCTCGATACAGCTGCTCCCTGGGGATAGCGCCCAGCCGCAATCGTGAATGACGTTGTTGGTAATCAGATGGCCCCGTCCAGTGACAACGAGGCCGCTTCTGGCGCTGTCGGCGATCACCGAGTTCTTCACGGTATTATGGTGACCGCCGAGGAAGATGCCGGCCTCGCCACGTTGAGGGCTTAAGTCCGTGAGTGCATCGTCAACAACGTGATTGACCTGGCTGACGAATGAAAACTTGACGCCATCGACCTCGCAGTATGAAGAACCGTTCATTTTCAGCGAGGCGCCGATCACCTCCAGATTTCGGATGGTAATGTAGGACTTTCCCGCCAGATCGAAGGCGAGCTGCCGTGCCTTGGCCTCGGCGGTCATGGAACTCGGGTCTTGACCTTGCGGCGGCCAGAGATAGAGGCTTCCATTCTTGACAACCCATTCCCCCGGCGCGTCCAATGCCGCGAGCACGCCGGAGATCGAGCCACGTCCAATCTCTGGCAACCAGCCATCGGTGGTGTTGTACCACTTCTCTACCAGAGGGGTCACGAAGAGGACACCTGAAGCCGAATGAGTGATGTCGGCCGTCTGAGCATGGTAGCTTTGGTAGTGCATGCCGGAGTACAGCGCTCCACTCCAGAAGTCCTCAGCCTGGCCGTTCAAAAGCTCGCTCGTCACGCGGTCGGTCGTGCCGGTTGGGATCGAGAACGCTCCCAAGGGAGGCCAGAGCGGACCGACCGGGACGGAATAGGCAAGGCCGGGCGAGGGTTCATTGGGAAACCGAGCCTCGGGCCGCACGACGCCACCGACGAACACCTGATCCTTCCCTCGGCCCATGCTCCAGGACATGGACGCTTTATAAATGCTTCCTTGATAGGGAGTGAAGCCGGAGACGATCTCGGTTCCCATGATGACGGCATGCTCGTTGGGATACACATCGAAGGTTATCGGCGCGCCCGCCGCTCCGGAGTTGGCCGGCGTGACGGTTTCGCGGTAGACCCCTCCACGAATGAGACCTGTGTCCCCCGCGCGCATCACATTCGCTGCCTTTTGGATTGTGCGAAAGGGCTGAGCCAGCGTACCGCTGTTGGAATCGTCCCCGGTCGTGGAGACATAATACGTAGCGCTTTCAGCCGAAGGCGCAGTGGCCGACTTGAGAGTCGCGGCCAAGCACAGAAGCACGATCAGGCACCCAAGCGCTATTCCTGAGTTTCTCCGAAGAAAATGGAACAACGCCCGGAGGTAACCCTTCCGAATCACGGTGTTCAGATACCTACCTATGATCATTTCTGCATATCACTCACGTGTGTCCCATACCGAGCCGATGCGGCAACCCCCTCAACCTGCAGGCTACAGTGATCCTCATCCCCTACAGTCCTCTTAGCGCCTGACCCATCCGCGTCGGGCCGCTCGGGGATCGCACGAGCAAATCAGGCACTCGCGGCTGCGTGAGAATTTACGGAACTAGACCCACTGCTGTCAAAGACGGGAGGCAACCCGTGTCCTCTCGCCGCCCACGCATTGACATACCGGGTGGCCCATTCTCCGTGAATCGAGATTTCCTGGAGGCGGAGATGCTGTCCAAAACACCTGAGGAACTGCCAAAGAAGACGCCGTTGGCGCAAAGGACGTAATTTCTGGTCCAGATCGATCCTCTTGTGGAGCCTCCAGAAGTGTCAGGTATTCTGGTCAGATGCTGTCCCAGATCCACTTCCCGGAACAGTTACCTTGGACAAACGCGGGTCACCCCCATGTTCGACTCCACGGGTGCAAAGCTGCGACTGTAAGAGTCATCAGCTTGGCCGTGGTTGTTATTACGGATTAAAACAGCGCGAGATCACAACCGAGCCTTGCGACGCATCGAGCAACTCCCGAATGCACAGCTCGGAAACAAAGCTGGAGACAAGCTGGACGTCTTGACGACCCTGGTCGAAGCTTATGAAGCGAAACACTATGCCATCTGCCCATCCGACCCCATCAGGGCCATCAAGTTTCGGATGGATCAACTCGGCATGCCGCGCAAAGATTTGGAAGCCTTGCTCGGCTAGCGCGGACGTGTTTCAGAAATCCTGACCAAGAAGCGTAACTTGTCTCTAGCAATGATCCGTCGGTTGCACCGGAAACTGCGCATTCCGCTGGCAAGCCTCATCGGCACAGCCGCCTGATATAAAGCGTCAAAGGAACCGGGGCCGACCCCTTAAATCTTCTCCCACTTTTCGCGGTCACCTACGCCAGCCTGGCGTTCCTCTGAGTCGCTCTACTTTTTCTTCCAGTGCGAGGACGACCCCTTTCTTGCGACCGACGGCCTGCGCGGATGGAAGCCGGCAAAAACACTGCTGGTGACACCCCGAATCTCGCAGCAAGTCTGGCTATTTGTCGGACATTCAAGTCACGCTTGCCTGAGAGGACTTCCGAGACGACGCCCTGACTGCCGATTTCTGGAAGATTCGACTGCGACAAGCCATGCTCGTCCATGAGGGTGCGGAGGACCGCAGGACCGGAGGTGTCCTGGACCAGTACATGGACCTCTTCGTAGGCTGCGATGGCAAGCGCCAGAGTTTCACCCAGATCGGCGAGAGGGTGTCGCTCTTGTTCGCCGATTTCGTCCACGATCTCGTCGAGAGCGGCGACCGCTCGATGATATTCCGTCTCTGTTCGCAATGGCCCGATGGGGATGTGCAGACGGAGGCGGCGGTAGTCGGCATTCGCTTCACGGATATATTTGGCAAGCATCGGTTAGCTCCTCCAGCGACCTCGATCATACTCTGCATGCGTCAGCACATGCCGGATGTAGACTTTCTTCCGGTTATAGTGAATCGCTGCGATAAGCCGGAACTTGTTGCCGCCGACATTAAAAACGGTGAACAGATCAATCTGGTCCGCTGATGGAAACGTGGTCCGCAGGGCAGCGAAGGAAGCGTAGTCGGTCTTGCGGATAATCGCGTACCAATGTTGCAATGGCGCGCGGGCTTCCGGATGGATGCTCCAAAAGTCCACCAGTCGTCGACGCGTGATAATGTGCACGAGGCCATGCTATCTCAATATGAGATCGCCGTCAAGGAAGTCTGGAGAGCACAGCATATCGGATAGCGGGCTGTGGGCTGCGTGATGTGCGAGGAAGGCCGCAGGAATTCGACACCAAGCCACAGGAACAGGGTCCGACCCCTTAAAGTTGCTTTTGTTCCGATCAATTGTTTCTCATCGCTGAGAGCCGACCTGTCCAAACAGGCTACAGGTTGATCCGATAAACGATTTCTGACTCTTTTCTCGCTTCGAGTATTAGGGCGGACAAGTTTGGCCTAGTGCGCTTCCGGCTGTGATGAACATGAGAGACTTTGCTTTAGTGGGATGATCGTGAAGATACTTATCCGTCATTGTCTTAAGCTGATCTGAGGTGACGCTCTTGTTTCGAACGCACAAGGCCACATGACGTGTCATTGAACCGATTACATCTAAGGTACGCGCCCTTTCCGCAGAAAGAGTGCCACCTGAAAGTAGAGACGTTCCTAGGACTGTAAGCGTATCGAGATGGCCTGCAGCATATCCGCGCTTGAATTCTTCCGACTGCTGCATCCACCCATTGCCATCTAACTCTGCTTGAGCTCGCGACACCAGGAACAACACTGCCGTAAATACACCGAAGATCAATAACCGTTGCATGATCGTCTCCTCGTTCCTGATAGAACCATCTGGAGCAGATGATCTCTAGGAGTAGGCGGAAAAGCAAAGCCCTTTTCAGGCAGATTCATCGCAGAGCACGTCTGAGTTTCTCAAAGTCCTGTAACGCAATACGGAGCACGCGCATTATCTCCACATATTTTGCGTCGCCGATATTGATGTGGTGTAAGCGTCGCGTGACACCATCCTTAACAGTGATTCGACCGTAGTAATCTGTTTGAGTAACCGGCGAGCGCGATCCCTTAGTGAGCCGCCGATGCTTCACTGTGTTTGCAAGATTACCCACAACACCCATGTATTTGGAGTTGTTGATGCACGATTCGATCTCATGAGACTTTTCAGGATATTGCTCTTTCAGCCAATCTTTCTCATTCCACAGAAATATGAGAAAGCATTTGATCTGTCGATTGAGCTCTCGCTCGGACGTTCGGTAGTGAATCCAATTGGCAATGCGACTCCACAGCGCCAGAATTTCAAACCAGTTATCATTGGCGTTGGTTGAATCAACGATAGGCATATCTCCACTTCCTTAACCAGTAGTCGCGCTTGACTTGCAATGTCGCAAGATACTCTCCAAGAACTCTTCTGGCAACTCTAGAAAGCCAATAGGTATTCGCTGCTCAGCTCAGGATCGACAGGATGTTCAAACCGACTCCCCTAAGGCTGCAGCCTATAAGTAGCTCTCTCCAAGCTTGCTAGTTCCCCCTCCTACCTAAAGGTGCGCCGTGCTGGCCGCTGAGTCTGGCTATCGAACACTTCCATGCTTGCTGGCAGCGGGAGGCTGGTTGAAACTTCACTACGCGCGCTGGCTGAGGTAGTCCTCTGCAGGTGGCGTCGACCATCACTCGCCCGCAGCGGGGTCCCTACACCGGGCGGGGTAAGAGGGCGCACGGCGCGATGAATAAAGAGCGCACGCCTGTGCGCGCAGCCCGGATGGTGAGGCGGCCAAACCGAGCGATGATCTACGACAGGACCCGCTCCGAAACATAAGACGCATGCGGGGCTATCCCCGCATGGCCTGCTGGTCTCCCCTTCCCCGCATGAACCGATCCCGTCCATCTCGCCCATAACCCATTAACTTCATTCGACTGTTCTTCACTTTTATCTCGCTGACTGACCGGCACCTCCGTTGCTCAACCGGCTTGGCATCGACACGCATGCAACAGACGGCTGGAAAGGAGGTGATGCGACCTGAGTGAGAGCTCAATTGTGAGTTTTGAATGATGAGTTGTGAATTTGTCCATCTTATCCAAATGACAAGGGAGGGTTGAGCCATGCAGAAAAGTCCGTCACCAGTCACATCCGGCCCCATCGCGCCGGCCATTTCCGGACCTAAAAAGGATCACGAGGTACTCCTCTTCTCGGGGCTCATCGTGAGCCTGGCTGTCATCATCGGCGGGTTCTGGTACTACAGTTCGATCGAACAGACGACCGCCACCGTTCCCGATCGCTTGACCGAAACCGAGGTCAGCGAGGCGTTGAAGAATACGACGCAACCGGCGGCCATGCCTGTCTCGCTTCCTGTGACCCAGACTCAGGGATCTCTACAGACACCCTCCGTCCCGGACATCATCCACCGAGACCTCTTCTTCGAGGTGGGCCGTAAGGGATTGACCGACGAAGCCAGGTCGATCATCCAGCAACAGGCGGTCCTGCTCAAGAACGACGGCGACCTCGGCGTCCTCGTGCAGGGCTACACCGACCGGCAGGGATCGGCCGGCTACAACCTGGCGCTCGGCATGAAGCGGGCCGAATCGGTGAAAACTGAATTGATGAGCGCCGGCGTAGCGGAGCATCAAATCAAGACGGTGAGCCTGGGCAAAGAAGGCGTGCTCTGCATCGACAACAGCGATGTCTGCCGGCAGATGAACCGCCGCGTCCATCTGGAGATCCGGACGATCGGACAGGAACATATGGTCCCGCCGATCGTCACGACCACGCCCGACTCCACCGAGGCGACGCAAGCGTCGGCAGATCAGAACCAATCATCCGACGAGCAAGGGTCCCTGGGCGAGATGCTCATTCCTTCCGTCGACGCCGCACAACCGGCCGATCCAAACACCACGTCCATCGAATCGGCTTCCGGCGAACCGGCTTCGGGAAGCTGACGACTCTGCCGGATGCCGTTCCTGCATGAGGCCTGCGCCTCATGCAGGAACACCTGCACTGCGCTGTTCACATCCGAAGACACGAGGACCGCATGACGCACAACGCGCTCGCACGCACATCAACCTTCAGATCCACGACACGGCTATTGGTGACATGCCTGCTGACGACATTGGTGCTGCTGTTCGGAGGCCTCCCGACACCTCTCGCCTGCGGAGAAACACTAAGCTCTCCAGACGCTGTTCCAAACCTCATCGGTCTGAAGGACGTCACCCAAGGCAGCCTGCTCTTCAAGACGGCTCAATCGGGCCGTTACCTCCCCGCGCCCATTCTTCACACCGACGTCCGGATCACCGTCACCGGCACGATCGTCCGCGCAAGGCTCAAGCAGGAGTTCGTCAATCCAAGTCGAGGCAAAGACGACTGGGCCGAGGGTATCTATGTCTTCCCGTTGCCGGAGACCGCCGCAGTGGACCACATGCGCATGACGGTCGGAGAGCGCACGATCGAGGGACAGATCAAGGAACGAATGGAAGCCAAGAAGGTCTACGAACAGTCCAAACGGGAAGGCCGGCGGGCGAGCCTGGTCGAACAGGAACGACCGAACATCTTCACGACCTCCGTGGCGAACATCGCTCCTGGCGATCGGATCACGGTCGAGATCGAATATCAGGAGACGGTCCGGTACGATCAGGGCACCTACTCGATCCGCTTCCCGATGGTCGTCGGACCACGATATATCCCCGGCACCCCGGTGGTCATTGAGGATCAGTCGCCTGGAACCGGTTGGTCGCTCGATACGGATGGAGTGACGGATGCCTCTCGCATCACGCCGCCGGTGCAGCATCCGGTCCGCGGCCCGATCAATCCCGTCACCCTATCCATCGATTTGGCCCCCGGATTTCCTCCGGCTCAGATCGATTCTCCTTCCCACCCGATCCTCGTCGTGGCAGAGCCGGACGGGCGACGCCAGATCAGCTTGCGGACAGAACGAGTCCCAGCTGATCGTGATTTTGTGCTGAGGTGGAAAGCCGCCATAGACAGCACTCCGATCGCGACGGCCTACACCCAACATGAGGGCGAGGCATCGTACGCCCTCCTCATGCTCACGCCGCCGGTCGGATCGGACCAGTCGCAGTCCATTCAACCTCGCCAACCTCGCGAGGCAATTTTCGTGATCGATACGTCCGGTTCCATGGCCGGTACGTCCATCGACCAGGCCAAGGCCGCACTGCTGACGGCCTTGAGCCGACTGACGTCTCAGGACCGCTTCAACGTCATCCAATTCAACAGCGTCACCCGCGTCCTGTTCTCGGAGGCCCAGGCCGTCACCGTGGCAACGGTCCGCAAAGCCGTTCACTATGTCGAACGGCTCCATGCCGACGGAGGCACGGAGATTCTGCCGGCGCTGAAGACCGCCCTCAAGGGCACCGCGCCCGCCACCCATGTGCGTCAGGTCATCTTCCTCACCGACGGCCAAGTCGGCAATGAAGACGAACTCTTCGGCGTCATTCAGGAACAGCTCGGTACAAGCCGGCTGTTCACCATCGGTATCGGCTCGGCACCGAACAGCCACTTCATGCGGAAGGCTGCGGAATTCGGACGAGGCACCTTTACCTATGTCGGTAGTACGAACGACGTGAAGGCACAGATGGACAACATGCTCAGAAAGCTGGAACGGCCGGTGCTGACGGACGTCAGGGTGGATGGGCTGGACCCAGCGGATGAACTGTTCCCGCCGCGCATCCCCGATCTCTACGAAGGCGAACCGGTTGTCCTGGCGCTAAAGAGCAAGCGCTTGCCGGCTCTCTTGACCGTTCGAGGCTCGACCGGAACGAGTCAGTGGACCGCCTCGCTTACGCTGACAGACGCCCCCGCGCGCGAAGGACTCTCCATCCATTGGGCACGCCGCAAGATCGACTCCATCATGGACCGACAGCGGCAGGGCCTGGAAGATCCGGCTATCCGGCAAGCCGCCGTCGACGTGGCGCTGGCCCACCACCTGGTCAGCAAGTACACGAGCTTGGTTGCGGTGGACCACGAGCCGGTTCGTCCGACGGACAAGACGCTCGCCACTCATCCCATGAAGGTCAACCTGCCTGACGGACAAGACTATCAGGCAATCTTCGGATTGCCGCGAACCGCGACGCCCGGCCAGATGCAGATCCTCATCGGAATTGCATTGTTCGCACTGGCATGGTTCATAGGACGTTTGTGGCGACAGGCCGGCTGAGTCGGCATCACCAGCTTGGTGGATGGACTGCGGTCTTGATCGGCTGTTTGGTCGTGGCCGGATCGTGGCAGGTGGGACAAGGAATCTGGGTCTATGCGAAGGCCGGGCTTGCGCAGCATCTGCTGCAGCGAGCCTGGTCTCGCAGCCTGGCCGGAAAGGAAGCGGTGCGGCCCTGGCCCTGGGCCGATACCTGGCCGGTCGCGCGGCTCACCGTTCCATCTGAACAGCGAGACCTGATCGTATTGCACGGCGCCTACGGGCGCACCCTCGCGTTCGGACCAGGCTACGTGGAATCCAGTGCGTCTCCCGGTTCAGCAGGCACCACCATTCTGACGGGACATCGGGATACCCACTTTGCATTCTTGAAACAACTCCGACCGGGCGAGCTGATCACGATTCACACGATTGACGGTCACAGCCGCTCCTATCGTGTGACGCAACGGCGGATCGCCGACAGTCGAACGGACGGCATTGCGCTCACGACCGATCGCTCGACTCTGGTCTTGGTGACCTGCTATCCGTTCGATACGCCGATACCGGGAGGGCCGTTGCGATGGGTTGTCGTGGCCGAAGCAGAGGAGGCAGAGTCGCAACGGGAGGGGCAAGTCTGATGGGCTACCGTTTGGCTTTCGCCTGCTGCTTCCATTCCCATGGCGGGACCGGCTTCGGGTCGGACCACAAACCTTTGCCACCGGCCCGCGCCAGCTCTTCGAGCAGTTCGAGGCGCTGGTCGGCGGAGGCCGATCGTTTCCACCACGCCATCCCTTCTTTGAGCAGCTCGCGTCCGAGACTTCGGCCGTCCTGCAGCAGAACCTCGGCGGACAAGCGCCCTTGTTTGTCCGTCGCGAGCCCACGAATGACGACATCGCGGTTTCCAACATAGGCGGTGGTGACTCGCTTGGCCTGCTTGCCGTAGGGCTGCGTCAGTTCAGGGCAATCGATGTCCTTGATCGAGATCGTGTTCGTTCGTCCCCCCTGTCGGATGGTCAATCGGTCGCCTTCCACAACGCTGATGACGCGCGCCACGACATCGGCCTGAGAAGGAACGGGCCACCCAGCCGCCAAGGCCGTTACCATCACGACGACTGAACAGGTTCTCCGCTTCATGCTCGTGACCTATGCTATCCTCTCCGAATAATCCGGCCAATTCTTTCCGGCATTTCGGTCGGTGGAAAGGCCGCTCTGCCATCAAAATGCAGATGAAAAGCCGCCTGTCGATGCCGAAGCAGTTGCCCCTTCATGAGCCCTTCCTCGATCCTCAATGAGACAGTCGAACTCGTCGAAGAACAGCCCACCCGATCAAGCCAGCCGAGGCCGATCCCAACAAGATACCGATCTTGGCTGAAGTGGCCGCCTCAGCCTGTCCGAATGCCAAATCGGTAATGAAGAGCGACATGGTAAACCCGATACCGGCGAGAAATCCGACGCCGATCAGATGCACCCATGTGACGCTCTCCGGCATTCTTGCCGTTCCCGAGAGGATCACGGCCCCTGCTCCGAGTAACACTCCGGCTGGTTTGCCGATCAGCAAACCGATGAGCACACCGAATGCGACCGGATTGACCAGCGTCGCGGCAAACCCGGCATCTAATGTGACGCCTGCATTGGCCAGTGCAAAGATGGGCATCACGACGACGGTGACCCAGGGATGCAGCGCCTGCTCCAGACGCTGCAGTGGCGTCGCCACATTTTTGACTGCCGTCTCCAACCGATGCGCCACTTCATGCTGCTCTTGATTCGCCAGAGGCGAACTGTCGGGGACGGTCACTTGTTCAAAGCGCCGCAAGAGCGCCAGACCGCGCGCCAGGAATTCGCCTCGGCTGAGCTTCGGGCGAGCCGGGATGGTCATCGCGGCTAAGACGCCGGCGATCGTGGCGTGTACCCCCGACAGGAGAAAGGCCAGCCACAGCCCCCCGATACCCAAGAGGCAATAGACCAGCACGTGCCGGATCCCGAGAACATTGGCGCCGATGAGAAGGATCAGAAAGAAAGCCCCGACACCGAGGCTGAGCCAAGAAATCGTCGTGGTATAGAATATGGCGATGACCACGACGGCCATCAGGTCGTCGCCGATAGCCAAGGCTGCCAAGAACACCTTGAGTGACACCGGCACACGGGCGCCCAGTAACCCGAGAACTCCTAACGCAAATGCGATGTCTGTCGCCATGGGGATGCCCCATCCAGGCGCTCCCGGCGCACCGGCGTTGAAGGCCAAATACAAGGTGGCCGGCACGATCGTGCCCCCCACGGCGGCCCCGAGCGGAAACGCCGCCTGCCGAATGGAGGCCAATTCACCCACCAGTATTTCCCTCTTGATCTCAAGTCCGATCACGAAAAAAAACATCGCCATCAGGCCGTCATTGATCCATTCCAACGCTGTTTCTCTCAGCACATGCTGTCCCACGACGAGACTAATCGGGGTTTGCCAGATTTCGTGGTACGTGTTGGCCCAAGGAGAATTAGCCCAGATCAATGCCACCGCGGTGGCCGCCAACAGGAGGATTCCTCCCGAGGACTCCGCATGCACAAATTCTTGGAACGGTCCGACGACGTGCTGAATCGGGGCAGGCCGCTGGAGGCTCGGTTTCTCCGGACCTGCTCGGTTCTCGTCGGATTTCTCCGAGAGGTGCTCCTTGGTGCGTGTATGTTTCATAGAGATCGTGTAGTCGATCACCAATAGTCAGTCAAGGGTTCGTCGTGCCGGAACGTTTCCTTCGGCTGCCGACCATTGCGGAAGCTTACAACGTCGGCGCCAGACCGAAAAGCACTCAACAAAGCAGACAGAAAGGTTTTGAAGAGCAATTCACTCAAACACCGCACAAATTTAACACACTGTTGTGTGATGAACCCCTTGTGAAATGCCGTGAGGTGTTTCGCGTCATCAGGATGTGTATCTCGTGCCCTCTTTTGCCCCAACCGTCTAACCGGACCTCTCAGGTTTGCAGTCAACACCGCGGAGTTCATCACGAAGGAGAATCGGATTACTCCTTGGATGTGGCATTCTAGTTGCTGAATAGCATGGGCGAGAATGCGATCGACGCTACATATCGCGAACTCATCCTGGTTACGTCATACCTCACTGTGGCTTTTCTTGGTCATGTCTGTATTCGGCTGTGCGGCGGCTCCCCCAAAGGAATTGGTCAGCCGTCAGGATCACGTTGGGCTCGCGCACTGGTATCACGCAGAGGCTGCTCGACTGCGGGCCAGGGCTGAAGAGATGCGAGTCATGGGGGAAGCCTACGCGACCATGCAGAATCGACCTTCTCCCAAAGTGACGAAAGAAGAAGCCATCCAGCACTGTGAGCAGTTTGTCCGCTACTATACGAGCGCCGCGAACGAGGCGGAAGCGCTCGCGAACTTTCATGCCGATATCGCCGGAGCCTCTCGGTGACTATGGAATCTCCTCCTGTTGTTCCGGCCTCCAGATGATCCTGGGTTAAGAGGATCAGAACCCCACCGAGAGCCCAACCGTGCTGAAGAACACCGACCGATCCGGTGGCCCCGCAAACTCCGATCCCAACCCCATGTCGAGGACGACCCGGGAACTGACCTGGTGCCGAAGACCCATTCCAATCCCGGTCGGATTGGTCTGACCGGCCACGTTGGACTGGCGAGTAAAGACGTTGGCAATGATGGTGTCCCGGAAACTCGTCGGATATCCCAAGGGGTAACTGACCGCCGCGACCACGCGATACCACCCGGAGCGTTCGTTGTCCTGAGGAGATCCGAGAAACGTGTACCCCACGTTGAGATGCGTTCGCCAGCGACCGAACGAGCGGGTCATGACACCGGTCAGTTCCGTGTCCACGCCCTGCGAATTGACGCCGGTCGGAAATCCCACTCCCGCGCGTACGGCAAAGGCGGGGACGTTGACGGTCTCCGTATTCAACTCGTACAGAACGCCGAGCGAAAGATCTCCGGATCTATCGTCTCCGACGACCGTGGCGGGATCCGTCGCCAGGTTGCTGCTGAGCTCGATTTGAGTATTGGCAAAGGCCCCGATAAGGATCTGAGGTTGGAACACCCAGCGGCTGTTGCCTTGCTTGCGGTCATTGAACAACACGCCTCCTTCCACCCCGATCTCGCCGTGGGGTACCGGATAGGCATCCTCGATGGCAATCGGCCGATTGGGGTCGAGATTGTCGTGATCCAGCGCGGCGGCCAAGGGCGGCAGCATCAGCAGGAGCACCGTCACCGTTTCGAGGATCCTGACTTTCACGGCTCCCTCAGTGCCCGGAATGTCCGCCAGGCCCCGCCGGCTGTGGAGCAGGAGCATGGGGCTGAACTTCTTTCGGCACGATCATGGGATTCGTCGCATCCGCATTGGCCCAGTAGTATTCCCTCACGACCCGATAGATCTCCGCGCGCTTGTCCTCCCACGTCGGAAACACGTCGGTGGTCAGGATGTCGCTGATGGTGTCGTGGAGCATATGGAGGTTATCGAAGATGTGGGCGATCTCGGGGTACTGCGCGGCGAATTTCGGACTCAACTCCGCCGTAAGCGGCATAAAGGTCCATTCCACGGGCGGTTTCTCCAGGTATCCGCGATACGTGCGCAGAATCGGCCCCACCGCTTTCTGTTTGGCCTCCAATGTCGGTGCGGCTGCCAAGGCGTCGTACACGGCCACTTGCAGATAGTGATAGGACCAGATCGTGGCATTGAACAGCGGAAACCTGCGTCGGAACGATTTCGAATAGGGCAGGCTGTCCAACCGGTGATGGTCCAGTGGCTTCGCCGTAATCGCATACTCACTGTCCTGATAGAACGCGAGCACCTTGCGGATGGCGCTCTCCTTGTCTTTGACGTCCGACACATAAATATCGTAGGTGGACCGGTGCAGCGCATGGGCTTCGTCGAAGGTATTCTGCGCCTTCCAGGCCAGCTTCATATAGTTCGGCGCAATCGCCTCCTCATTCGGGTTCAGGACCGGCCGCGACGCGATGAAGTCGAGCGTCTCCCGACGCGCGCGGTCCTCGATGGCGGGGACATCGTGGCCTCCTGTCAGCAGGAGATGTTCGTACAAATTGGAGTGGCCGAAGTCGACTCCGTTGAATTCGATATCGAGCTCCTTGAGATCCTCTCGGAGGGCGAAATTCCAGAAGGCGCGATAATAGAAGCGCTTGTCTCGCTGCTCGAACTGACCGCAGGCGACCAAGGTCAAGGCGACCGCGGCCGTGGCCACGATCGCCCCAAGCGTTGTGCCTGTCCTCTTTGTCCAGATCACGTCAGCACCCGTGATGCGCATGCACCAGGGCATGCCCTTTGCCCTTCGCAATCAACCAGCGGTTCACAGGGAATGCGGCGATACCGGCCACGATCAGCGAAACCGTCAGACTGCCCCAGAACAACCCCGTCCCGAGGCCGGCATCCATGGCACCGGGGATCACCAGCATGATGGCATTGTCTACCACCTCCATCGTCGTCATCGACAAGGTATCGGACGCGAAGGCCAGCCCAAGAGCGCTACTCCACGCCAGTCCGGACTTTCGAAGCGGCCGGAGCGTCATGGCATACCCAAACGCAAAGGCCAAGACCACCGCCAACGCCACCGTCGGCCAGTTACTCCAGCCAAGGGCAGTCCCCACCACCATCCCGAGAATTTCTCCGATGGTGCATCCTGTCAGGCAATGGACGGTGGCCATGAAGGCCGTCCGGTTCAGGGACACGTCCTTGTGCGTCGCTCCGTGGGAGCCATGGTGCTCGTGATGCGCCTGCGGAACCGGATGCTTCCGACGATCCTGCCGGGATTGAGACGTGGCGCAGCAAGATCCCGGTTCCTCTATGCGCGGTAGGACGACGTCAGCGGCGATGTGCCTCATGTGAAACCTCCTTGATGTAGTCGTGATGGCCCTGTCACTGCTACAGACGTAAGAGGCAGGTAATTATTACAGTTCGCAGAAGTGCTTGAAACCGATTCACCTCCTTCTCGTCCCGACCTATGCCCGACGGTGAGCACAGGAGACGTAGCGCAGTTTCGACGAATCGACACTCCGAGGAGGGACCACATTCTCAAGAGGGTCGCCCCTACCGAATATCCTGGAAGAATGCGCGGGGGAGGATCGGCAGGCGGAATTCGACGTGAAGGATGATGAGAAGAACCCGGATGAAACTTTGCCAGATGCCCATCTTCACGAACTTCCGGGCATCGGTCACGACAGGAGGAGAGAGCAAGACCGGGAGGGTCACAGTGATAAGGCGTTCGCAGAAAGCCACATCTTCCAGAATCGGCTGATCGGGGAAGCCTCCCATTCGTTCAAACAACGTACGACGGACGAACAGGGCCTGATCGCCGTAAACGACGCGACTGCACCGACAACGAACATTGTCGAGAAATGATATGAGCTTGAGCCGCCAGTCACTGCCGGAAAACCGATGCATGAAACCGCCGGCCTGAATGGTTGATTCAGACTGCATCGCATTCAATCGTCGAATCGCGCCGTGCGGTAACACTGTATCCGCATGGAGAAAGAGCAACCACTCACCCCGAGCGGCGACGGCCCCGGCATTCATCTGTGACGCGCGGCCTTTGGGTGCCGTGAGGATTCGATGGGGAAGAGGATTCTCAACGCTTCGACCACCCGATGCGGGAGACGACTCCGACGGATGATGGGCATGGCCGGCAGCGTCGATGAATCCAAAGGACTCTGCGATCGTACGTGTGCGATCGCTGCTGCCGCCGTCGACAAGAATCACTTCGTAGGCTCCCTCTTGCCGCAACAGGGCCTCTAAGGTGTGCGGCAGGGCGGCCTCCTCGTTGTAGGCCGGCACGATGACCGAGACCATACGATCACCTCGGCTTAAATCCGATCGCCCATACTTTCTGGCGAGAGCCACGGCGGCAAAAACGTGCCGACATCGGCGGCCCAGGCTGCGGGATCCTCAGCAATCGATTCAAATAGATCGCTCAAAGTAAGAACCATCCGTTCGGTCAGTTCGAAATAGTGTTGCGCCCGACTCCTCAGAGCCGCCGCATCGGTCTGTCCGGCGACTATGGCCCGCTCAAGCATCCGCCGGCCGAATCCATGATGGGCTTCCTCTTGATGCAGTAGTATGCGCCGCAACCGACCGAAGGGGGCGGCTCGCTTGATCAATCCGGCCTCGATACGCGTCAGGATGGCTTCACCCAACCCCTCCAGAATGACCTGTTCGGCCAGGACGCTCTCGATCAGATCCTCCCGAGACAGCGCGTCAACGAGCAATTTCCGATATTCCTCCAAGGCCGGAAGGAGGGGTGTCTCTCCGAGATACCTGGGCACCAGCCACGCAACGGCCCCCTGAAAGACTCTCGCATGTACGGCTTCCTGGCGCGCCTGGCTGAGCAAAAATCGGCGATGACCGGGGTCCATCGTTAAAGCGGCCTGAGCCTTTGCACAGGCATGTGCGAGACGCTCTCCGTGCTCAAGAAACGAAAGTAACCTCGCGATCGGCACCCGTTCATCACTGTGTACGAGCATGGGTCATCTCCTTCGGCGCTGGACCATTGAGACTCCAGTCATAGTCCAGATAGGCGATTCGGTATGCGCCCGGTGTGAGTTCGCGCGCGAGGTCCGCGTCATGTACGTAACGTGCGACAAATTGCAAGACCGAACCGGAATCCCCGGTGAAATCCTCCTCGAACCAATCGAAGATCTTCGACAGGTAGGCGAGTTTCTGCTGTCGATCGAAACGGTTCCTCGTCGGGTCGTTGACGAATGCTCGTGCGGCTTGATCCAGTTGCTCGTCGAGCTGCCTTGGATTGTAGGCCCATGATGGCAATTTGGGACAGGACGACGAGGCACAGACGATGGCGAAATGGATGCGCGGCTCATGAAATTGCTTGCGCAGAATTGCATGTTCGATGTCGCTGAGAGTCAGGCGCACCCCTCCAATCCCACACGTATGCGATTTGAAGAAGCGATACCACCCGATATAGGGCTTCGGGCTGTATCCATGGAGAATGCCCTGAATCGCACAAGCGTTGTAACCGTTGATCCAGAATGCAAGGCGATCGCCATTGGGAAGCGCGGAAGGATTCACGCGATCGAGCATCGTGATATAGGCCCCGAATCTCCCGTCTAGCTGAATCTGTGGATAGTTCACAGAGCCGTCTGTGACAGAGGCCTGGAACACATCGTTCAGCAACTGATGTGATATCTGAGCGGGGTCGACCGGGTCGAGAGGAGTAAATCGCTCGGGGACCGAAGAGCAGCCGGCTTCAACCATTCCCGTGAGGACAATGATCCACACCCAAACCATCGAAGCCTTCTTTCTTGGCGGCCGTCTACCTTTCGTTACGGCTCCACCGTGACGGTGATTTCATGGAGGCCGGTTGCGCCATCGGGTGCCGGTTCTTGTTCCACGCTCGTCTGAAGTGAACCGGTTCCATCCGTTGCGCGAACGATCAGCGTATGTCGACCAGGCGCCGATACGGTCCAGTCATAATTCCAGAACCTCCAGGCGTATGGAGACAGGGATGGCGTCAGGTTGGCGACGTTCCAGCGCTCCCCTCCATCCGCACTGATCTCAACATGGCTGATCCCCCTCGCCCCGGCAAATGCGAGCCCTTCTATTTTCTGATGCAGTCCTTGAACGGTTGATCCGTGACCGGGCACATCGATGCGCGACATCGTCTTGACGACCGCCTCTTCGGTCCATCCCTTCTGTTGATAGTAGCCTTTATAGTCATGGGCCACCACCTCGATTTTCGTCAGCCATTGCACACTTTTCATCCCATAGTGGCCTGGAACAATCGCGCGGGCGGGAAAGCCGTGGCCCAGAGGCAGCCTCACCCCGTTCATGCTGTGGGCGATCATGACGTCACCGGCCATAGCCCGGTCGTACCGGATACTGTCCGAGAATCCATCGGCCCCATGAAGCACGATGTCGTAGGCCTGTGCACCGGCACCGCATTCCTCCAGCAACGAGCGCAACGAAATTCCAGCCCACTCGGCCGTACTGATAAACTCGCCTGCAACGGTATTCCCGACGCATTCGAGAGTCACGACCTGGGTTATGGAGGGCTTAGCCATGAACTGATCATAGGCCAGAACCATCGGCCGTTCCACAAGACCGTTCACGGACAGCGACCAATCGTTGATCCGGATCGTGGGAGGGCTTCGATAGGATGTGGTGTAGAAGTCCTCGTTCGATGTGATGGGGCTGGTCGGTTTCGCCTCACGCCGGCTGAAGATCCGGTCAAGGAGACCGGCCAGAGCGGACATCGGCGTCACAGATAGACCAAGGGCTGCGGCAGCTTGCAAGAATGCACGGCGCGACGTTTGCGGCATGGCCTCCCCTACGACGGCTCCTTCAGGAGCCGCTTGATCCACTGCTCCGTCTCCGTATAACCGCCCTCTCCGATTCGAATGTGCCGGATGATACCCTGCCTGTCGATCACGTACATCGCCGGCCAATAGCGATTGCCGTACTTGTTCCAGGTTGAAAAATCGTTGTCGATCGGAACGGCGAAGCGAATGTCGTGCTCCTTGAGATAACGTTTGACGTTTTCGACTTCGCGTTCGCGCGAAAACTCGGGCGAATGGACCCCGATGACGACGAGGCCTTGGCCGGTGTATTTCTCGTGCCATCGTTTGACGTACGGCTCGACGTTTCGACAGTTATAGCAGCCGAAGGTCCAGAACTCGACCATCACGACTTTGCCTTTCAGCTCATTCAGGTGAAGCGGATCGCTGTTCAGCCAGGTCTGGTTCGTGATGTCCGGCGCCTTCATGCCGACGCTCGCATTGACCACGGCCCACGTGAACAGAATGCCGGCCAAGACCGCCAACAATGCCATGAGAAATCGATCGAGCATGACGTCCTCCTTCCACTCCTACGGAAGTCGTCCATCGACTGGATTTACAGGACAGGGACAGGTACCGGCGAACAAACAGGGACAGGCACCGGCGGCGCCGGGGCCAGTCCCTATTTCGCGCGTTACTTCGCGATCGCGATCGCCGGCGTCGGATACCTCGTCAGGTCCGTCACCGTCATCTGGAACAGGTTCGACAACACGGCAAAGGCCTCCTGGTTCCAACTCGGCACCATCCCCTGGCTGACGGGGAATTTCCGAATGGAATAGTATCGTCCGTCAAAGGACACGGAGAACTCATAGTCGTCCGGCTTCGACGTGGATTCATCGATTTCGAGTGTCCTGGCCGGATTTCGCACGACCGTTCTGGTGCGCGAATCGGGAGGCACCATCATTTCCGGCTCCTCCTCGATACTGCGCGCCACGAAGCCGATGATCGCATTCATGCTGCGGAGCAAGATCGATCCGCGCAACGGATAGTCGCCGCCCGGAAAGCCTTCCTGGATGTCGACCATGATATAGTCCGCGGGATATCGTTGGGCTTCCTCGTGAAGTCTGCGCCGGTCTTCGTTGGACAGCCGCTTGGGATCGTAGTTGGCAATGAGCAGCCGTCCGACCGCCTTGCGTCGCACGGTGTGGATTTTCCCCTCCTGATCGCCCTCCCAGCGGAGCCCTTTCTCCAGCGCGGCGACGACTTCGTCGGGATTCGGCGCACGGCTCGTCTTGACCGTCTGCGACTCCTCAAAAAGGATCGGTTCGACGAACAGCTTCCGCTCCGCGTCCAGTCCGGCCAAATGCAAGAGACGACGACGAAATTCGACATACCCTTCCCCCTGCGTCGGTTGGTTGAACAACACGCGCGCGCCTTCTTCGGTCTCGATCGCGATGCCGCGAGCCATGAGCCGCAGCACCATGTTGATGTCGTACCCCTGGTGGACCAGAAATTCGAACTTGTCCTCGTCGAGGGGACGCAACACGCGCTTGGTGAATTCTTCGCCGGTGATCGGCACGATCGTGATCGTAGGGTTCTCCGCGACGCTCGCGCTGTATTCGAGGCTGATCGCCCGTTCCGCAGCATCTGGAGCGCGTCCGATTCCACCGCTGATCCCCGCGCTGGTACGGAAATCGAACGTGGCCGCCACGCTGGACACCGCCGTGAAATGGACCGGTCGATGATAGCGGGCCCGCGCGATATTCAAGAGCAGGAGATCCGCTTCGACGTAACTGACCGTCCGATCGTACTCAATCACCGCCCGGTGCATGGCAATCGGCGACAAGCAGCCGGTCAGCAGGAAGAGGGCTGAGGTTAAGGTCAAGACTGAGCTGAATTGATTCTGCCTGATCCTCATATGATGTCCTCGACCTCAACCTGAACCTCGACCTTCCTAAATTCCGGCGTACCATTCATAGCCTTGGTCTTCCCAATACCCGCCTTTCCCGCCGGCGATGCCTTCGAGGGTTTCGACCAGTTGGATTCGCGTCACATACTTCGCTTGCTTGTAGCCGAGTTGGCGCTCGAACCTGAGACGCAGTGGCGCGCCATGCGGAACATCCAGCGGCTGATCGTTCAGTTCATAGGCCAGAATTGTCTGGGGATGAAAGACATCAGCCAACGCCATGCTCTCGTAATAGGAAATGCCTTCGTCGTCCACGTCGGCACAGTAGAACACGGCATACTTGGCGTTCGGCAAGGGCTGGACTTGGCGCATCAAGTCGCCCAATAACGCGCCGGTCCATTTGCCTATCGCGCTCCAGCCTTCGACGCAATCATGTCTGGTAATCTGTGTCCGCGCCGGCATCTCTTTGATGGCCGCGAGTGAAAAGCTGGTCGGATTGGATACGAGCCCATCGATCGTCACATCCCAGTCCGCGAAATCATTTCGCAGCGCCTGGGCATAGGCCTGCGTACCCGGATCGGTATTGCCGTTCGCGGGAAATACGGCCGAGAGATCCGACTCCGTGTATTCCTTGGCGAGCGCGTTGACCGGCGTGATGGCCCGTTGGGCGAAGTTGGTCAGCTTCTCCGCCCTATTGAGAATGTTCGGAAACCAACTGCTTTGCGTCAGGTTGTCGCAGCCTGCTAGCGCAAGCAAGCTGGCTGCGCCGACGGTGCCCTTCAAAAACTGGCGGCGTTTCATGGCCGTCTTCGGTTGTGCTCCTGCAAGATGTTCAAAGGAAGCGTCCTGGTTCAATGACTTTCTAGGTTTCATGGTTGACTCCCTCATGTCTAATGACGAACCATCCGGTGATCATCGAGCGGATGTTGTTGAAGAACCCTGTCAAGATCACCTGTGCGACGTGAATGACGATAAATCCCACGAATGAGAAACAGGCGACGAAGTGAATCGTGCGCGCGGCTTGGCGTCCACCGAAGATCGTCAACAACCAGGGGAACGCCGTATCGATCGTCGGCGACATAGTCAGGCCCGTCAACACGATCAACGGCGCGAGGCCGAGGATCACGCCGACATAGGCCAGTTTCTGCAGCACGTTGTAGCGCTTGGCTTCGTCGCCCATCGGATGACGCAGGACAATATGGTCTTTCACCGCTTGCGGGATCTGTTTCAAGTCACGGCCGGTCGGCAAGAGATCTCTCTTGAAGTGGCGAGTGACGAAGGCGTAGGTCGCAAAGATCACTCCGTTGATCACGAAAACCCAGGCAAAAAAGAGATGCCACTGCCGTCCCATCGCAAGCCAACGTGCGCTGGGCACCGTGGCCCATGCCGGGAACGCGCGGCCGGACCCATTCGAATAGCCGAGCACGCCGGTCGTATCAAATTGGCGTCCTAAGACCGTCGTGACACCTCTCATCTCGCCGCTGTCGGTCCTCATCGGACGGATCGAGAGCAACGGCCGGTCGCGATCTGATCGATCGCCCCAATAGAGCGCCGGATGCGCGTTGAAGATTTGCAAGCCGCTTCCGATCAAGATGAACAGACAGACGACGTTGAGCCAATGGGCAAGCCGCACGGGAAGCTTGTGTCGATAGATTCGTTCCTTGAGGGCTCCGGCTGGCGCGGGGCGCATCGGCTCAGGTTTCCGCTCCGGAGACGGAATCGCATCTCGCCCTGGACTCTGCGTATCCAACTCTCGTTCGATCACGGTGACCATGATGATCTCCTCTCGTGAGTGCTCTCTATCGGCTACTTGCCCATCGCTCCTTTCATCTCGCCTTTCATCTCATCGTGTTTGGGCTTCATGTCTCCCTTCATCTGGTCGTGCTTGGCTTTCGCCTCACCCTTCATGGCATCCTTCTCCCCTTTCGTTTCGCTCGACGTTCCCTTCATCTCCTCTTTCATCGCGTCCCCGTGCCCCATCGCGTCGCCTTTCATCTCATCCTTCATCTTGCCCATCTCGTCGGCAAAAGAAAGAGAACCGAATCCTGCCAAGCTGAGAACCGCAACCATCGCCACGAATATCCCTTTCATGGAAGACCTCCTCTTGAATGATGGAGTGGAGTGAACGTAACCATGATACCCTTCACAGGTTTCATCTCCGTGAAGTAGCCCGCCGGATCGTAGCCGGCGATTGCCGCGCCGCCACGCTCGAAATCTTCGTCGGCAGAAGCCTGCACGGCGCAGGTTGTTGCATACAGAATCGTGAGAAACCAACTCTTGAGCGGGGGTCTCATATCGAAGTCCACTCCCGCTGGCTAGAGGAATGTCGGTCGACGAGGCTTGTTCTTACAGCAGGATGCGAAGGAAGTCAGGTCTGTTTGATCCAGTGATGGAGGCGAGTCGCAAATTCTACTTGTACGTCTGTTCGTTGCGTTTGGCGAGCTTGAGCAGCACCACCTTCCTGCGTTGGTCATCCACGTCGTACAGGACCCGGAAGGGGCCGACGCGTAAACGAAACTCGGTGGTGAAGTGTGAAGCGACCTTGTGGCCGGTAAGCTCTTTCATCCGCTTTCCTTCCGGCCTTGGGTTGACGGCGAGAGACCGGACCGCGCGAACGACGGCTTCCCTGTAGTCGGCGGGGATCTTGGTCAACGTTTTCTGAAACTCGCGTTCGACCCGTTCGCTGGGGAACACGACCTGGTAGGGCAACTATAGCCCCATCTTCTTGAAGAGACGCTCCGCAGGAACGGCTTTCTTGTCCGCGTACTCGGAACGGGCGCGTTCGATTTCAGCAAGCAGCCTCTTGTTCTTCAATTCGTCGAGGGATTCGACCAAGTCCAGCATGTCCTCGTACGGCACGAGAAATGAGACCGGCTTTCCATGCGAGAGCACCATTGATGGAGATTTGGAGCGAATCAGCTTCGACAGTTGAGCCTGTGCTTCTCGAACATTGACCGGTTTGGCTTTCCTCAGAATGTTTGCCGAGTTCATGGCATCGCTCCCACTGTATGGCAATTGTATAGACCGTAGCAGCTTCGAAGCGGCCCTGCAAGTCCGCATGGGAGGGCTGTACGGCGATCCGGACATCGCAGCGACTTCGTCAGAACTCGGAGACCGTGGCCTGCCTGCACTGGCGTTCCGGCCCAAGTGTACGAAGGAAGGAGCGGTTCGGCTGACGAACGACGCGCGGTTCGGATGCACCATCATGCGACGAATGGCGGATGCCCTCGGTTTCGCTCGCGGTACCTCTCGGAACGGTTCCAGCCGCCTCACCATCTCGGCGGCGCGCACAAACATGGCGCTCGTTATTCCTCGCGCCGTGCGCCCTTCTGGAATTCCCTCCGCTGCGATCATACGATCGCAGTGCCGTCAGTCAGTTCCAGCTTTCCTTCCCGGCCAAGCCTCGGCGGATGCCTCGTTCCTCCGGTCATGCTCGCTTATCCGAGGGCATCCTAGATTGAAGGGAGAGGGCATTTCTCATCGCGCAACCGGTCCACCCGAACCGGAAATGAGGAAATGCCATCTCGCAACTCGCAGATAGGCTTACCATGGCTACCCATGAACAATGGACATGCGTGTGGAGGGAATTGGAAGGGGTGAGTAGGTCTAGCGCGGTCAATCGAACAGTGATACGAGATTCCCTTCTTCGGCCCTCTGAGCAGGATCTGCTTCAAACGGGAGGAGATTCTCAAGGTTCCTCTTGTCGAAACGAAATCGGCTTCCCGCTAGGTAGCTTTCGTTCAGCTCCATTGCAATCCACTTCCTGTGTTCTCGTTCACAAGCTTCGCCGGTGGTATTGCTCCCAGCAAAGGGATCAAGTACCAAGTCTGATGGGTCTGTGAGGAATCGGATGAAGAAGGATGGCACCTGAATTGGAAATCTTGCAGGGTGCGGTTTGATTCCGGCTCTCTTGCAAGCCTCCATATAATAACCATTGCTGTCGTTGTTTCCGAAGGTCAGCAGGTTTGGCGGAATCGCTCCCCCGTTATCTCGGAACTTATCCGTGATGTTGTGACCGGAAGGACGCTGTTTCGGCCTATAGCCGCGTGTATTTGTTCCGTCCTTTGAGTTTCGTGTCTTCTGCAACTCAACCTTATAACTTGGCGGTGTACGAAACAGCTCTTTGCTTCTGATGTTCTTGCACTCGATCTTGAGCCGATGACCGTGGTATTCGACCGCAAAGTCCGGTTCACCGTCTTTGTCCGACCAATGATAGCTCGAAATCACGCCATTGGTCTGCAGAACGGTGGGTTCTCTCGGCAAGCTCTTCCTGTGTCCACCCCTTCTTCAATCGGAGCCGGCGGACCTGCCTGCCAAACCGCTGCTGAGGTGAAGGCATCAGGCATCAGTACAGATATGGCAGCCGATCAGTCTAGAGACTATGAGTATTGTCGCGGCGAGTCAACCGTCACTGGCGCGCATGATCCGGCGCATGAGGATGGTGGGGCCGGCTGCGACATGCGATGGGTTGCATGGTTCTGTCGGTGCGGTCTGCCGCAGGCGAGATGGCGAGCACTGTTCGAAGCTCCGGTCGGACGAAGTCTCGATCGGAGCGAGTTGCGGAGCCAAGGCGCGACAGAGCCATGCGGGTTAACACGTCGCCGGAGCGAGCGGTCCCACCATCCGCACCTTCTATTCGTAGGCCACGTTCACATAGACTTTGATGGCCTGTTTTTCCGTCGTCAACGTCCTCATCATCTCTTCATAGTTTTCCAATCCCGTGACTGGATGGGTCAGGAGCCTCGGAAGCCAGCCTGGGAATTCGAGCTGCGCCCGCGCAAAGTCATACACGCCGGCCTCGAAGTACTCCCTGTTGGCATTGACCGTCCCGACGACGAGCTTGTTCCCCAACACGAAGTCCAGGTTGATCTTGTCGGCTGGGATCGGATGCTGTCTGTCTCCGCCGGTTACGCTGGCAAGGATCAACACGCCGTTCTTCCCCAACGACTCCATGGCTTCAAACACCACCGGTGAATAGCCGGTCGCTTCAAACATCAGATCGAACGGACCGAATCGTTTCGCTGCTTCACGGATCGACAGATCATCCGTCGAGATGTATCGCACGCCGAGCTGCGCCAAGAGATCGAGATTCCGAGACGGCCCGCTCTGTTTGCCGAAGCTCGTCACGTCGAGTCCCTTCATCTTCAATGAAAGGGCTGCGAGCAATCCCACGGTCCCAGCGCCCAACACCGCCGCTTTCTTGGGCCGCCAGATTTTGAATCGCCGCTGCGCCTCATAGGCCTGGATGATCCCCTTTTCGATGATCGAGGTCGGTTCGAGCAGGACAGCCACATCTTTCAGTCCTCGCGGGATCTTCACCAAATATTCCGGATCGTCGATAAAGAGTTCCGTCAGGTAGCCATGGCGCAAATTGATGCCACGCTCATAGTAGGTATCTTCCAGCGTCATGTCGTACTGGCCGACTTGATCGTAGAAACTTCCGCCGGGACGACGAACCGTCGGGACGACATAGTCGCCGGGCATCAACTCGGTCACGCTCGGCCCGACCTCAAGCACCCGGCCGAAACACTCATGGCCGATCACGAGAAAATCGTAGCCGGGAGGCGCCTGCCCGTATTCCGCCGCGTTAATCTCTTTGTCCGTCCCGTCGACACCGACGCGCAAGACCTGTACGAGCACGCCGCGTCCGTTCGGGATCTCATGGACCGATGGCTTGGGCAGTTCGGCGAGATGGATCGAATCGGGTTTTCCAGGGATGACGGCGACAGCTTTCATGGTCTATGTCCTCATGGTAAATAGGTAGGGATGAGCCATTGCCGATCAGTCGGACAGCGGAGGGAAATCTTACCGTCAGTTGAAGGGTGAATCAGTGCGAGGAGGGATGGACTTTGCCCCAGAACAGCCGATGGGCATAGACCTGGTAGGCGATCACCAGGATGAACCCAGGCAAGAACCACCAGAGACCGGCGTGCATGCCATAGATTCCGGCGGTCGCATTGCCAACCGTCAGACTATGCGATGGGTCGGTCGTCGCGATCAGGATGTTGGGATACGACCCCCAGGCCGTGCCGGCCAAGAACGCGAGGATCATGACGCAGGAGGCATAGAATGCGTAGACGTCATGCTCGCGACGTCGCAGGACGATTGTGGCCACCAGCGCGCCGATACCAAGGAATGGCAACACAGCGCCCATCGGATGGGCTTCATAGTTGTGACTGAACGACGGCTGAACGAACGGGACGGCAGCCAGCACCAGCACCACCGAGCCGACCGTGGCAAAGCCGGCCAGTCTGGCGATGGTCCTGGCCTGCGCCTGTAGCGAGCCCTCGGTCTTCATCGCCAGGTAATTCGCGCCATGGAGCGCAAGGATTGCCGCGCTGGTGAGTCCGGTCAACACCGTGAACCAATCCAGAATACCCGGTTCCGGCCCCGTCATGAAATTCGTCCAGAGCGCCACGAAAAAGTAGCCGTCCTGGTTGAGCGGCACCCCGCGGATGAGATTACCCAACGCCGCGCCGAACACGACAGCCAGCAGCGCACTCGCGCCGCAAAACGCGAGATCCCAGAACTGTCTCCAGAGGAGATGGTCCACATGCGACCGCAGTTCAAGCGCGAGTCCTCGGGCCATGAACAGCCATAACACGATGATGAGCGCGAGATAGAACCCGCTGAACCCGGCGGCATAGGCCCTGGGAAAGGCGAAGAATAACAGGCCGCCTGCCGCGATGAGCCACACTTCATTTCCATTCCAGACCGGCCCGATTGCACCCAAGGCAGTCACGCGCTCCTCTTCCGTTCTTGTCACGAGGGGATAGACGAGGCCCACGCCGAAGTCGAAGCCATCGAGCAGGACATAGGCCCCCAGCATCAGCGTCACAGCGATGTACCAAAATGTTTCCATCTTGTCCGATTATGCCGTACCGCCGTTCGGACTGCCGGCCGGCCCCTGTCGAATCGTTTCGAGGAACAAGAAGAGAAAAAGAATGCCGAGCAACAGATAGAGTCCAAGAAAACCCAACAGGGTGAAGAGCGCGTTGCCGGAATGCACCAGCGGGGAGGCGCCCTCGGAGGTGCGCAGGAGACCATAGACCAGCCAAGGCTGGCGGCCGAGTTCCGCCGTCATCCATCCGGCCGTCGTCGCGATATAGGGGAACGGCGCCGACAGCACGAGGAGCCACAGCAGCCAACTGGCGGTGAAGAGTCGACCTCTCCACAGCCACAGCAACGCGAGCCCCATCACGCCGACGAAGATGGTCCCCAACCCCGCCATGATGTGGTAGGAGTAATAGAGGAGCGGCAGGTTATCAGGCCAGTCGAGACGCGGAAACGCGTCGAGTCCTTTCACCTTGGCATAGATCTCGTCGTACACCAAAAAGCTCAAGGCACCTGGCACAACGAGCGGATTGTCGATGGTCATCGTTTCCATGTTCGGCTGACCGATCAATAACAGCCCGGCACCCCGTTCAGTTCTGAAAAGCCCTTCAAACGCCGCACCTTTCACCGGCTGATACTCGAAGACCTGTTTGGCATTCCCATCGCCCGTCGGATAGATCATCAGCGCGGCCGCGCCGCAGCCGGCCACCACGCCGATGCGAACAAACGTCCGGGCGTACTCCTGATGGACTCCCGAGAGCAGGTAGAGCGCCCCGACGGCCGCCATGACGAACGAAGCAGTGACCACCGCCGCCGTCATGTTGTGCGTAAATTGCCAGAGAAGCCAGGGATTGGTCAGCAATCCAGAGAGACTGTCGACGAACAGCCGCCCGTCCGGCGCGACCGTGTAGGCGACGGGATGTTGCATCCAGGCGTTCGTGGCCAGGATGAAATAGCCGGAGAGCCAGGAGCCCAGAAAGAGCATCAACGACGCGAACCATTGCACGCCACGACTGAACCGCTTGTCGCCGTACAACAAGATGCCAAGAAACGAGGACTCCAGAAAAAACGCAAATAGCCCCTCCATCGCCAGCGTTTGGCCGATGACGCCGCCGGCGAAGTTGGAAAACTTCGCCCAGTTGGTGCCGAACTGAAATTCGAGCGGAATGCCGGTGACCACGCCGAAGGCGAAGCTCAAGGCGAAGATCTTGGTCCAAAAGCGAGCCACCAGGTGGTAATGCTCGCCGCCGCCGAGGAGCGCCTTGCTCCTCAAGTAGAACAGCAACAGTGCCAGCCCCATCGTCAACTGCGGAAAGAGATAGTGGAAGGTGGCGGTGATCGCAAATTGCAGGCGGTCATAGATCAGCGCACTTTCCATGAAGGCTCCGTGCTGATGGATCAAGACGTGGAGGGGCGTTGACTAACCCGCGCCGTCCCCACCATACCCGAATTGCTTCGGCTGCCGCAAAGGATGGTGGCGTTGGGCAAAGTATTGGCGGAGACGCGCCTGTTCAGCCGGAGGGAAAACCGGTCTTGGGAGGAGTGCCGTCGCCTCTCGAACGAACGCGATCTGGTTCACATAGGTACGGCAGCCGGCGCAGACGGCCAGGTGAACATCCATACTGACTCTTGCGGAGTCCCGGATATACTCCTCCAGATAGGCAGTCGTACACTCCACAACTTCGCGGCATGTCATCATCCGTGCGGCCTGTTCGGATGGATCGGCTGCCATATGCAGACTCTCCGGTTGACGTCTTAACCGTGAGTCGGCGTTCCAGCCCGTTTCTTACACACAGCCTGAGGGTGTGACCGACGAGCACACTGGAAACCTTGACCACGACCGGACGCACAGGCCAGACCTTTTCCTTTTCGTTTGATGACGAGAGACCTGCCGCTCTCAATCACTTTATCGACAAGGCGGAGCAGATTTTGGCTCAAGGTGGTGACGCATACTTTCTTCATGGCTTACCCGTACATCTCTCTCGACGGCCTTTCTTTCAGCCCGGCTTCACAACCGCCTTCAATCATCAGATGATCAAGTTTCCACTAGAACCTATCTCAAAATGGGTCTTCCGGTCAGAACTGGTCATGCCCGCGAAAGCGGGCATCCAGAATGACCTGATAAGACTGGATTCCCGCCTGCGCGGGAATGACGACCACAGATCCCATCCCATCATGAATGAAATTTGAGATAGGTTCTAGAGTTCTTCCTAGTGGCCTGCGGGATGAGAGGCCCCTAGGGTGCAACCTGTAACAGTTAACAGTCTGTCTTTGGAGGAAAGGCGGGGGGTGGTAGCGAGCTTCCTCAGCGCCTTGCTTCAGATCTTTTGGCCCAAGCCGGCGGGGATATCTGCTGAGATCGCGCAACCAGTCGAGGAGCGCAGTCCATCAGCGGTCGACCGAGCTACGACGAGAAGGTCCAGCCGGCTTGGCCGGATTGCACAACGATGAACGCCGACCTGACGGCCCTGCAGGTCGGCAAGGCCGATCCACATGACATCTCCGAGCAACAACCCCTTCAGTGACCTCCAACGTGCCAGGGAGGATCTGGAAAGCGCGCTCAAGCGCGGCGATGCCCGCGCCGTGGAAGCGTTGCGGGTGCGGTACGACGTGCTTCAGCAGCGCTGGCGAAGCGGGGCGCAAAGTCGGATCGAGCAAATGCGACAGACAGTCGCCGCGCCGGCTTCGCCCGCGTCGTTGCACCCGCAGTTGTATCCGTTTCCGCCGTTGTCGATCACCTCCGGCGTCGGCCTGTGTCTCTCGGGCGGTGGTTCTCGCGCGGCGTCCGCCTCGATGGGCGAGCTGCGCGGACTCCGCTCGCTGGGTCTCCTCAATCGAATCTCGGCGCTCTCGACGGTGTCCGGCGGTTCGTGGGCCGGCGTGCCGTTCACCTATCTGCCGGCGGACATTTCGGACGATGAATTTCTGGGCGGCGTCGTTCCAAATCCGGGCGACCTGACCTGGGAACACCGCTCCGGCGAAGATCCGGCGCAGGCGTTGGACACCTTGTCCGATCACGCGCTCGGCAGCCTCTGCACGCGCATCGGCCTGGTCGAGTTCCTCGCCGAGGCCGCCGACCTTCTTGCCAAGTACCGCGACTCGCCGCACGTGCTGTGGTGTCGGGCGGTGGGCGCCTTGATTCTTGAACCCTTCGGCCTCGGCGATATCACGCAGCAAGGGTCTCCCGCGACCTACTTCAGCTCAACTCCGCAGTGGCTGGAGAGCGTGATCCTCGGCGACGGGCGCAATCCGACGCTGAGCGCCGCCGACTTTCACCTCGTCCAGAAATCAGGAAGACCGCATCTGATCACGAACTCCACCATCTTTTCGCCGACCGGCGTCCATCTGCGCCGGCCCGCGCCGGGCAGCCCGCCGCTGGAGCCCTACCCGTTCGAGGCTTCCGTGACCGGCGCGGGGGTTCCGTTACCGCTGCAAGGAGGTGTCGGCGGAGGCACCGTCGATTCATTTGCCTTCGGCGGTCAAGCGCCGGCGGCCCCGCCGGCACAGAACCGCGTGCAGGTTCCGACCCCGCCGCAGCGATTTTCTTTATCGGACATCGCCGGCACCAGCAGCTCGGCGTTCGTCGGTCCGTTGATCCAGTATTTCTACGCGCACTATCCCTGGCTGGAGGAGATCGATCCCGTGTATTCCTACTGGCCGGTGATGACGGCCGATCAGACGCCTGCGCAGCAGTATTTCATCGGCGATGGAGGGAATCTGGAGAACACCGGCATCATGGCGTTGCTGAGACGAAAGATCACTCGTATCGTCGCCTTCGTCCATGCGCTGACGCCGCTGTCCTGGGACCCGGTCGCCAAACAGGTCGTGGTGGACAGCCAGCTCCCGCCGCTGTTCGGCCTGCAACCCAAGGTGGCGGGACAGCCGTATCAGCCCTATCCATCGTCTCCGGCTCCGGTCTCATCCTCCGCTGCGCCGTATCGGTACAACCAGGTCTTTGACCAGCAAGCCTTCTATAGTTTGATCGATCACCTCTGGCAGGCGCACCAGGCCGGCGGCTCGGCCATCTGCAAGCAGACAAGGCTCACCGTGCAGGACAACCCACGGTTCGGCATTCAAGGGGTCGGGCCGGTGGACGTGCTCTGGGTCTACACGAATCCCGTCACGGCCTGGCTCAACCAATTGAGCCGCACGGTCCGGCTCGGGATGGAATTCGAGCCGCTCCTCTATCGTACGTTTCCCAACTACGACACGTTCTTACAACTGCGCCTGGAGTCTCGGCAAGTGAACCTGCTCGCGCACCTTTCCTGCTGGAATGTGATCAACGAACAATCTATCGGCGGCTTCCCGGCCAATGCGCAATTGTTCCGGGAGCTGTTCGGATAGGTCGGTATTGTCGATGTTAACTGAAACGAGAGGAGAGGGTGCTGCACATGACCACTGAAATCACGCCGGACCAGGCCACAGCGGCGCTCCCGGAGCTGGAGAAGCTGGCCAACGAGCTCCGCAAGAACACAGGCGTGCCCGGCCTAGCTATCGCCGTGGTGTATCACGATCAGGTCGTCTATGCCAAGGGCTGTGGACGCGGACACCGTGTTTCAACTCGCTTCGATGTCCAAGCCGCTGGGCTCGACCGTGATCGCGGGGCTCGTCGGTGATCGCGTGGTGACATGGGACGATCGCATCATCGATCACGATCCCGGCTTTCACATGCATGATGCGTCCGTGACGGCCGCGCTCACGATTCGGGATACATCTGCCCATCGGAGTGGGTTGCCGGATCATGCGGGCGACTTGTTGGAGGATATGGGCTATGACCGCGCGGAGGTCTTGCGCCGTCGCCGCGTCCAAGGCTGCCGGGACATCGTGGGAAACGCTCTCCGACGAGCGGCTGTATCAGCGATTGGGCATGAGTGCCACGAGGTCCCGCCTGTCGGATTTCCTGGCGCGCCCCAATCGCGCGCGCGGTCACGGCGGACGCCGCCGCTGGCAAATGTCGTCTATCTCGGCACCTACGCGAACGATTTTTGCGGGAAGCTTGAACTCGTCGTGCAGGACGGCAAGCTCACGATGCGCCAGGGACCGAACAAGTCGGCGTATCCGCTGACGCGCTATGATCACGATAGGCTCTACTATGAGACGGCCGGTGAAAACGCGGTCAGCTGGAGCGGCGTCACGTTTACCGTAGGCGTCGATGGCAACGCCGCCGGTGTCGTCGTTGAGAATTTGAACCAAGATGGGTTGGGCATGTTCACACGCATATCAGACAAATAACTCAAACGAACTCCTCCGTCGCGCCACCATGAAGTACGCCACTCTACTGCTCCTGCTCGTGAACACTACGGTCCAACACATCACCGCTCTGACTGCTGTCCAATTCACAGCTATTGCCTGTGCAGCACCTCCGTGAGATCCGGCCAAGGCTGAGTTATCGAGCGGACACCAAAGGAGGACACGAGCATGGCACCGACGTATCTTGGAATAGCGTTTCAACCCTATGCGGGACAGTGGACCGGGACGCCCCCTCACGCCTCAACACCCCTCTGGAATTCGTACAGCCAGCAGGATATTGCCCGCATGCTTGCGGTCATCGCGCCTGCTTTCGACAAGATCAGTACATACGGGATGGGCTATGCAGGCTATTACCAGCCCAGTACACCATGGAATCAGGTCGATTCCAATTGCCGCATCGCCGGCGCGGCGGCGCAGGTGAATCGGCAGCAAGGCAAGCTCGTGATTGCGGTTTCACAGGGCATTTATCAGCAGCCGACGCCGGAGTTGCAACAGGCGGAGATCGCCGCCGCGTTTGCCGCGGCGCAGGCGGCCAACTCGGTGTTCGCGAATACGGTCACGACGTTGGTTTTCACCAATGAATACGTCACCGACGCGACCACGACCAGCGCCGTCACGGCGATGCTCACGGCCAACAAGGCACAGGCGAAGAATCTCAATCTGAAAATTGGAGTGCGCTCGCAGACCTTCGGACAGCTCACCAATCCGGCCTGCCCCTATCTGACGCAGCTGCAGACGCTGGTCCAGAATTGTGATGTGATGCTCTGCAATCTCTACCCGCCGAATCCCCCCGGCACGATCCGAGACAGCGTCCAGAACATCGCCCAGGCCTTCGACAGCATCAAGACCGCCGTCGCCGGCCTGAATCCACAATGTGAAGTCATGATCGGCGAGACGGGGTGGCCATCGGCGGGGATCAGTTTCAACAATTCGGTGAACAATGTGGCGAATGCCCAAGCCTACTACGAGGCGATCAAGCAGTGGGCCGTGCAGCGCAGCGTCATGACCTACTATTTTGAGGCGATCGACGAGCCCTGGAAAAGCAACCAGAATGTCACCGTTCCACCGACCGCCCCGTGGCAAGGGCCGAACGGCGCCGAAGGACACTATGGGATCTGGTCTCTCGACGGGCAGCAGAATTATACGCCGAAGTTTCCAGCCTCATAGAGATGGCGACCCGTTAAGGAATCTGTCCCCTGTTTCGCTGACCCGCCTGTAAGACCGTCATCGACCTGGCCATGTATGTGGTCAGCCAGCGTCGGCTGGGGCTCCCCCAAGAAAGTCGAGAAGCGTTCGCGCTACTGCAGGCCGCCGGCCTCCTCCCGGCCGACCTGGCGGCGCGGATGCAGCGGATGGTCGGCCTCCGCAATGTGGCCGTCGATGAATACGCCCGTCTCAATCTCGACATCGTCCATATGATCATCACCACGCATCTGGACGCTTTTCGTACGTTCTCGTCTACCGTCGTCAAAACCTGCGCATGAGCACCGGCAGCCTGTGCCGCTCCAGTGGTTCCATCATGATTTGCTTGGGCTGATGGACCTGCTAGGCCTGACGCTCTCCCGACGAGCACCGCCGAACTGGTGGAAACTTGTTGAGTTGGGGAAACAGTCGGAGGGCGCTTCATCTGGGCGATGGTTAAGAGGTCCGACGTCGTTTGTCTGCTCATCGGACCACCTCAACAGCATCTGATGGACGTTGGAGAAACACCTTCGTCCCTCCAGGATTTACGGAGCACCCTAGACGCGGTTGCAGCAGACTGTGACAGCGATCATGCGGGCTAGGCCGACATCTGTAGATACGTTTCCACCACCTTGCGCACCCGCTCGCGCGCTCGGTGCAACCGCACATACAGGTTGGTTTCCGTGATGTTCAGCAGGGCGCACGCCTCCTTGATATCGACTCCTTCAACGTCACGGAGAATCAAGACTTCCTTGAGGGTTCCCGGCAGCGATTCAATCGCGCTGTTCATGGCGTTGATCGTCTGTTGCGAGGACAGCAGCTTCTCGGGTGTCTGATCGTCCCAGGGCTGCGGAGGAAAGGCCCAGTGGCCGGCCGACTCGCCTTTCTGATGGAAGCGAGACGGGTCGACCGCTTCCTCGTTGTCGTCTTCGCAGGATTCGAAGGCCGAGAACGTCGTGTGGCGCTTTTCCCGGACGCCGCGATCCTTGGCCTTGTGGATCATGATGCCGTAGATCCAGGTTCTGAGCGACGACCGGCCTTCGAATCGATCCAGACCCTCAATCACCGCCATCCAGGTATCTTGGACCACTTCTTTCGCAACTTCCCGATCGGCGACATAGCCCATCGCCATGCGGATCAAGGCGCTATGGTGTCGGTTGACCACTTCGTCGAAGGCCCCTTCATCCCCGCATCTGAGACGGGTGACGAGGGCCGCTTCGCCTCTCTTCTGACTGATCTCCCTGGCCGGCACCTTCCAGAGGGATACCGGCTGACGGCTCAAGGACTCAGTGAAGGTGACGGCGTCGGGAGTCATAATCGGCCTCCAATCTGCAGCAGCTCCGTGAGATAGTTGGGAGCACTGATAAGGGTGACTTTCGTCTGGGGTAAACTTTTCAGGACTTCAATGCCTCTGCCATCGAGATAGTCGACGTTCGAGCAATCCAGATAGACCGCCTTTTTCTGTCGGAGATAGGACCGACACTCACCGTCAAGCAAGGCGGCCCACTGCGTCATGATCTTGCCTTCCAGCTTGATGAGGACGTCGCTCGCGCTTTCTCGTATCTTCGTAATTTTCAGCATCGTCTCGTCTCCCTTTCGACGGTTAGGGCAGTGAGCAACGGCTGTGCCATGCCCTGCAGAGCGTGAGAGGAGGCAAGCAACTGATTGATCTGGAAGAGAAGTCTCTGAGGAATCGACTCGTTCGTCGTGAGAAAGTCGACGACGATTCCCAAGGAGGATTCCCAATATCTTGGGAGCGCCCCAATTAGTTGGGAGGAAACCAGGGAGCTGAGAGCTATCGGCCTATGGCAGGAACAAGATTCGTGGAGTAATGAGAAGCACCCGGAATCCAGGTTTCTGATCTAGATTCCCGCTTTCGCGGGAATGACGAATAGGGGCGCGGGAATGACGAACAGGGGCGCGGGGATGGCGAACAGGGGGGCGGGAATGACGGCCCTGGAATCACGCGTCATTCATCGCGCTTCACGCGGACAATACCCAGTTTTTTCATGCGCGCTTCAAGCGTCGTGGGTTTTAACCCCAGGATGGCGGCCGCACCCTTGTCGCCGCTCACGCGCCAGCCGGTTCGTTCCAGCACCTCGAGGATATATCGGCGTTCCGTTTCTTCGAGCGTCACGCTCGCTTCATTTCCGGCCTTGCCGGTCGCGGGCGAGAGCCAATCAATCGGCTCCAACTCAGATCCTTCGCTCAAAATGACGGCGCGCTCGATCACGTGCTCCAACTCACGAATGTTGCCCGGCCATTGGTATCGCTGGAGCGCCGACATCATCCGTTCCGGAATCCGGTCGATCTGTCTTCCGAGATTCGCCGCGAACTTGCGCGCGAAATATTGCACCAGCAGCGGAATGTCGCCATCCCGTTCGCGCAACGCCGGCAGATGAATCGGAAACACGTTCAGCCGGTAATACAAATCGGGGCGATAGTGGCCGGTCTTCGAGAGCTGCTCGAGATCTCGGTTCGTGGCGGCGATCACCCGTACGTTCACCTTGAAGGTCTCCGTGCCTCCGACCCGCTCGAACTCGCCTTCTTGAAGGACGCGCAGCAACTTGGATTGCAGCTCGAGCGGAAGGTCCCCGATCTCGTCGAGAAAGATCGTCCCCTTGTCGGCCACCTCGAACCGCCCCATCCGTTTCGCCAACGCGCCGGTAAAGGCGCCTTTTTCATGACCGAACAGCTCGCTCTCGATCAGCCCTGCGGGAATCGCGGCGCAATTGACCTTCACCAACACGCGATTCTTGCGCGGACTCAAATTGTGAACGGCCCGAGCAATGAGCTCTTTGCCGGTCCCGGTTTCGCCGGTGATGAGGACGGTGGAATCGGTCGGCGCGACGCGCGCCACCTCTTTCAGAACTTTCTTGAGCGGGGTGGATGAGCCGATCAGCTCTTCAAAGTTGTGCGTGCCCTTGATTTCCTCCTGTAGGTAGACGGCCTGCGCTTCGAGTCGGGCCTTTTCCTGTTCCATCAGCACTTGCTCGGTGATGTCGACGAACATGGTGCGGGTGTAGGCGCCGCTGGGGTCCGGCCGGGACCACCACCGGATCCAGAGGGGGTTGCCGTTGTCCTTGCGACGCAGTTCGAGCACCACGCCGCTCGTATCGATGCCCTTCCCGATGGACTCGAACGCTTCTTTCAATCGGCGCTGCGCATCCGGCTGGTCGGGAATGAACGAGAATCCATAGGTCCCATCCACTTGATCGGGCGTGATGCCGAGGGTCTTCAACGCCGTCTTATTGGCTCGGATGAACTTGGAATCCAGGCCTTCGTTGACGTACGCGATCGGCGCCTCGTCGAACAAGTCGCGCAAACGCTCTTCATTGTCTTTCAATTGTGCGTCCATCCGGTCTCGCTCCATTTCGGCCCCGGCCCTGACCCCGAAGATCTTGAAGACGGAAAGCACGCGCGGGTCGTCGCGCATCGGCATCGTGTCCATGACGGCGAGGTGGCCCATGACCGTGCCGGAACGGTCCGAAACCGGAATCGCTAAATAGCTTTCCACCCCCAGCTCCGCCAGTTCCTTCCGGTGGTCCGGGAACAGCTCCTGGACCTTTTCCGGAAAGAGACAGACTTCTCCGGCCAACACACGTTCGCAAGGGGTATGGGGCAGGTCATATTCGAAGTTGTCCAGGAAGCCGTCGCCGTTCCAGAAGGCCAGCGTCCGCACGCGCGCCCGATTTCCCTCGACGAACTTGGAGACGAACGCGTACTTGGTCTGAAGGGCCTCGGCCAGATTTCTGACCAGCGACGGAAAAAACGCGGCTCCGGTCGCCGCTGCCGTACCTTCGTCGATCTTACGCAGCGTCAGGTCGCTCTTGCGCATGGCCGTTTCGAATCGCAACCGCTCGAACTCCGCCGCAGCTCGCATGGCGAAAATGCCGAGGATGGAGGTCGCGCGCACAGGATCCGGCATCGGCTTGGAATCCATGATGGCCAGATGCCCTAGGACTCGGTCGTTGGAGTCTACGACCGGCACCCCGCAGTAGCTGTTGACCCCGATCGCTTGGATGAACGGCACATGAGGATAGAGCTCGCGCAGCTGATCGGGATGATGCACAAACTTCCGCATCAGGACCGTTTCGCAGGGACCCTTCGCCGGGACGTCGAACGGCGGCAGCGGCCGGCCCTTGCCCCATGCCGCCCTCGATTGGAACCGGCCGCCCTGTTCACTGAGCTCCGAGATATACGCGTAATCCACGCCCATCGACGTGGCCAGTTGCTGGACGAGCGAGGGGAAAAACTCCTCGCCGACTTTCGCTTCGACGCCTTCGACGATGTCCTGCAGAACCATGCCGGTCTGGGCCAACTCACGGGTGCGTGCGCTGATCCGCTTTTCCAGATCCTCCTGCGAGCGTCGCAGCTGCTGCTCGGCCTCCTTGACTTCGGTCACATCCCTCGAGATTGCAAGCAGCCTTTCCGGCCGGCCGTCTTTGTCGAGAATGGCGGTGACGCACACGTCCCACCATTTCGGTGTCTTGGTTTGTGTCGTGGCGCAAAATCCTGTGAAGCGTCCGACCGCTCCCTTGCGGGCCGCCTCGATTGCGGCGGCGGCATGCGTTGCGTCGTCGCCTTCCCAGAATTCGATCCAGCGTGATCCGGCGAACGGGCCGAAGTCGCAAATCTCCAGCGCCGACATGCCGTGGGTGTTCATGGAGAGCAGATGGCCTTCGAGATCGAGGACTTTGATGCAGTCGCGGCTGCTTTCGACCAGACGAGCGGCGAACTCTTCGCTGCGCCGGAGGGATTCTTCAAGATCGGGAGATGACATCCGCATCACCCTGTCGTGGGTCGTGTCGAGGAGGCGAAGGAGTGAGGAAGTCTAACATCGGGGAGGAAATGGCTGCAACCGACGGACGGCATTCATCACCGCTTTTACCGTCATGCGGGGCGGGACCGCCGGACTCATGGTGACACCATCTGCATCACATGGCCGTCCGGATCACGTACAAGAAAGCCTTTCTTGAAACCCAGGCTTCCGTCAGGAAGCGACGCCACGCCGGATGACACGAATTGAGCCGTCTCTCGTAGAGCCGTCGCCGCCGCCTCGACGTCCGGCACGACCAACGTGGTCTGCCAATGCCACAGATCGGTCGGGTGCGAATCGGCGGGGAAGGGACGGCCGGCTGTGGGCAATTCATATTCGAGAAACTCCAAGCCGGGCGGGGCCATCATGGGGACCAGGCCGGTGACCCGCGTACGGGCTCCAGGCAAACTGTCGAGATACTGTTGCGTCGTGCCCATGTTGAGCGTGCCCCCGGCAACCGTCATCCCCAACAGATCCCGATAAAATTTTGTGCTGCTTTCGGTGCTTCGCACCGTCATGGCCGTGTGGTCGATGCCCATGAACAGATCGACGCCCGGCTTCTTCCAGATCGGATTTCCCTTCCCTTCCGGGAACCAGAGCAGTTCGAGATTGTGGCCGTCCGGATCACGAAACTTGATGGCTTTGATGCCCGCCGCCGCATTCGATGCAGGAATCGTTTGCGGACGGGGAGAAATCTGCCGGACATGATGCCGGCGCAGGCGCGCCCAGGCCTCTTCCATATTGCGCACGACGATCGCGACATGCTGGAACCAAAGGTCGTGACTGTACGACGGCATGGGAATCGGTCGCAGATCCGGGGGCGAAATGAACTGTGTCAGTTCGATCTGCTGCTCGCCAAGTTGCATGCGTGCGACTCGAACCCGCACGCCGAAGATCCCATAGAGTTGATCGTATTCCGGTCCGTCCACCTCTACATCGCTGACCGGCGTGAACGTCAGGATATCGCGGTAGAACGCCACCGACCGGTCCATGTCGGAGACGGTGAAGCCGACCGCCGCCACTGCGTGCACGGCGGCGCGCGATTCACCCGCGTTCACAGTTTCAACGGCAACGAGAACCATGCAGAGGGCGCCAACGGTCAGCCGTAGTGTATTCATCGGTCCCAATCATGCCTATGCTTGCGCGGTCTCTGCCAACTCTCGCGTTTCAGGAGCCGTGATCGCCGCAGGCGCCTGTCCGCGCACGGTTTGGAATTGCACCAGATCCTTCGAGAAGACGATATCGAGCAGCCAATCGAGTACGACGCGGACCTTTTTTTCAATCCGCGGCAACTTGCTCAAATAGATGAACCGCCACATGGACCAGGCGATCACACCGGAAAAGTTGAATCCCAAGATTCTCGCGACGCCCGTGCGCCGGCCGATGGCCGCAAGCTGGCCGATCGTCTTGAATCGGAACGGCCGTGTATCGGCACCTTGAATCGACGCGAGGACGTTGTGCGCGGCAATCTTTGCTTCCCGGAGCGCGTGCTGGCCGGTCGGTGGATGGCTGCCACCGGTCAAGGGATCGGGTATCAAGGCACAATCACCCAACGCCCAGACACCAGGCCAGCCCGGCACTTGGAGACAGTCATTGACGAGCAGACGCCCGCCTTTCGTCTGGCAAGGCAGCGTCGCCAGCAAGGGATTCGGCGAGGTCCCGGCCGTCCACACCAGAGTGCGGCTGACAATGCTGGTCCCATCGCTCAAGCAGACTTCCTCGTCGGACACATTCACGACCTTCGCACTCGTATGGATCTCAACGCCACGCGCGGATAATTTCTCGTGCGCATAGCGCCCCAGCGCCTCGCCGAGTTCCGGCAGAATCACCGCTCCGGAATGCACCAGCACCAGCCGGAGCATCTCCGCGCGGAGGTGTGGGTAAAAGGGCAGCGCTTCGCGCAGAAAATCGTTCATGCCGGCGATGGTCTCCACGCCGGCAAATCCGCCGCCTGCGACGACAAACGTCAATAGCGGCTTCCGCAGCGAGGCCGCGCATTCGAAGTTGGCTTCTTCCATATGAGCAATCATGCGATTACGGAGGTAGATCGCGTCGCCGAGTGTCTTCATGGTCAGCGCGCGATCCGCTAGGCCGGGAAGATTGTAGAAATTCGTCACCGATCCGAGCCCGAGTATTAGGTGATCGTAGGGCAATGTGTGCCCATGATGCGTCTGCCCATGCGTGACGCGGATCTGCCGCTGTTCGAGATCGATGGAATCCACCTCGCCGTGGAAGAATTCGACACGGCGTAACAGTTTGCGAATCGGATTCACGATGTTGGTCATGTCGAGATCGCTTGAGGCCACCTCGTGCAGCATGGGCGTAAACAGAAAGAAATTCTCCCGGTTGACGAGTGTCACGTCGAAGGATGATTCGCGTCGAAGAATCCGTTCAAACTCCAGGGCCGTATAGACCCCGCCGAAGCCGCCGCCCAGAATCACGACGTGCTTCCGCCCCGGAACGATCTGGCAGGCCTCTTCCTGGTGCTCGCTCCCGTCCATTCGGGCGATCATGCGACGGCCTCCGGCGATGTTGCGCCTAGTCTTTCCAGCAGATGGTCTCCAACCCGCAAGGCGTTCGCAATGATCGTGAGCGAGGGGTTCACCGCGCTGCTCGACACGAAGAAGCTCGCATCGACCACGTAAAGGTTGTCCAGATCGTGCGCCTTGCAATTCACGTCGAGGACGGACGTCTTCGGATCGCGACCAAATCGCACCGTGCCGCATTGGTGCGCGGTGCCGGCGATCGGAATCTTCTTCCCGAGGTACAAGTGCGTCGGCAGCAGATGTTCTTCGCAGCCCAGGTGGTTCAGCATGCTCTTGAGCTTCTCGGCCAATCGGCGATGGGCTTCGAGATTGTTTTCGGTATAGGCGAGCGTGATGCCACCGTCCTTGCCGACGAGCACGCGGTTGTCGGGATCGGGCAGGTCTTCAGAGGTCATCCAGAAATCGAGCGAATGTTTCGCCATCTGATCGAGGGCAAAGCCGGGGGCAAAGGCCGGCGCGCCCGCCCGCAGCGTATTCATGTCCGACTTGCCGATCATCGAGATGTGGCCCATGGGGAAATCCCAGTCGGCCGAAGCATGATAGAAGTCGTTCAGCCCGATCGTCTTTTGAAAGACAGTCGCATTGGGCGTCTTCGAGATCGCGAGCATGGCCGAATTGTTGTGACACATGTAGTGGCGGCCCACCATGTCGGACGAATTTGCCAGGCCGTTCGGGTGTTTGTCGTCCGCGGAGCGTAAGAGCAACGCCGCCGAATTGATCGCGCCACAGGAGACGACCACAAGGTCGGCCCTGTACGCCTCCATCTGCCCGTTTCGTTCGACGACAACTTCGGTGATCTCGCGCCCCGACGCGCTTGTCTCGAGGCCGGTCACCATCGCATGAGTGAGCATCGTGACGTTCGGATAGCGCAAGGCCGGTTCCACGCAGATCACATGAGAATCGGCCTTGGCACCGAGGAGACAAGGAAATCCGTCGCAGGTATTGCAGCGGATGCACGCACTCTTCTCGCTCTGCTCCTCATCGAGCATTACACCGACCGGGAGGTGAAAGGGATGATAGCCCACCCTGATCCAGTCATCGTGCAGCTCCTGAATACGAGGTTCATGCTTGAGCGGCGGGTACTTGTATTGGGCGCCTGCCGGCGGAGCAGTCGGATCTTCACCATGTCTTCCGTGCACGTGATAGAGATGTTCGGCCTCTGTGTAATAGGGCTCGAGGTCGTGGTAGTGGATCGGCCATTCCGGTGAAATCCCGCCCTGGTGCTTCACCTCGCTGAAGTCCTGTTCGCGCATGCGCAAGAGTGCGGCGCCATAGACCTTTGAATTGCCGCCCACGTAATAGTGAATGCCGGGGTGAAACGTATTGCCGTCTTTGTCGTGCCAGGTATCCTTGGCCTTGTAGCGGTTCTCGATGAAGACCGTTTTGGTGTTCCAGTTGTCCTTTTCGCGTGGGAGATAGCCGCCCCGCTCCAGCAGGAGGATCTTCTTCCCCGACGGGGCCAGCTTGTAGGCCAGCGTGCCGCCGCCGGGGCCAGTGCCGATAATGATGATGTCGTAGTGAGATGGCATGGCGGGTAGTCGGATGAAGAGGGGGAGTCTTACAGGATGGTGGGAGGGAATGAGGATAGCCGGCTTGCTCTGCTCCGGCGAGGGGTGAAGCTGCATGTCGCAGAGCACCCAGCCATCCTCACCCTGACGGGGAGAGGGATAAACAAGCAAGCTCGGAGGGACCATTAGATAGGCAGTGTGACGAGATCGCAGTACCTGGCGATTCTCTGAAAATCCTTATCGACCGTCAGGAGCGGGAATCCGTGCTCACAGCATGCCGCCGCAATCAGAAAATCGATCGGGCCGGCATTGACGCCCTTTGAGCGGCACAGGGATCGGAGGCGAGCCGCAGCGACGTAGGTCTGTCGATCCAGTTCAAGAAGCGGGTAAGGATCGAGGAGAGTTAATAAACGGTCGAACTGTCTGGCAGACCGGAGTCCGTCGAGCAGTTCTTGCAGAATGTTGCCGATAAGAAACAGCCCGTCGCCGGAATCAAGATGCCACCGAAAGGCCCGAACGTGAGGGTCGGCTTCATCGACCCGAGGCCGCCGCAGCACCAAGGACCAGACGGACGTGTCAACGACCAGATTCACGATCGCGACGGTCCTTCTTATAGTCCCATCCCTTTCGGAATTCGATCGAGCCCATCGCCTTGAGGATATCCCGCTGCCGGCGACGTTGAATGAACTCGTTCAAGGCCTGCGTGACGGTTTCTTTCTTCGTTCGAAGTTTTCCGATGCGCCGGGCGCGTTCGAGCAACGCGTCATCGATCGCGAGATTCGTCGCCATGCGTTCCTCCATGTGTAACCGCCACACACAGAGTACGACAGCTTGGCGCGGCTGTCAAACCATCCCGCCGACGGGAAGGACATTGACAACAGCAAGTACATGGGTGGCCTCTTGAGTCGTGACTTGGGCGTCTGTTTTATTTCAGCCGATACCGACGAAGTGAGCGTTGACCGGCTTGTTGTGCAGATAAAGGAGCCGTCGCTGACTTTTCTTAACAGTGACAAGAGCTGAATTAAGACAAGAATTGGCATTCCTCGTTTCCCGGCGCGCGGCGGTATTCATCGGCCCGCTTGCTATTTGGCCTGATTGAGCATTAGCCTATGGCCATGGCAAAAGTGACGCAACTCAAGATTGAGCTGGAGCAGGAAGAAGACGGCCGGTGGATCGGCGAGGTGCCCACGCTGCCGGGTGGGATGGCCTATGGGCAGACGAAGGCTGCCGCCATGGCCGCCGTTCAAGCCCTGGCTCTTCGTGCGATGGCCGATCGCTTGGAACACAATGAGGCTGTCCCTGAGGAACTGCTGAACGTCTCATTTATTTCGGCATGAGCCGCTGGCCTTCCAATAAGCTTCTCACATTCTCTCCGCGCTGATCCGCATCGGTTGGCAAATCAAGCGAACGACTGGTTCTCACCGTGTGCTTCAACGGAGCGGATGGTCCGATGTCGTCTTTGCCTTTCATGATCGCGAAGAAATCGGCCCACGCATGTTGGCTCGACTTGCCAAAGTGACGGGTCTTACGCCGGAAGACTTGTGAAGATGATCTCCATCACGGCGAGCGGCGTCCATCGCGTGAAATGCCAGCATTCCCACAATCATCTCGTTGACACTTTCCCTTTAGTAGGTAACTTCAAATAGGTAACTCCTGTCTTGCTCATGTTTCTCCCGAACATGGAATATCTACAAGTTCATCGTGAGAAGATTGTGGTAAAGGCAGGCTTCTTCCGTCGGCCGTGTGCTCGTGACGTCGGTATTTGGCGACCGTCATACCGGCGACACCCCAATTGTCGGTGTCGATTTCTTCGATCACGACGAAGGTTTGGGCCGGTTTCTTGTTCAGCACTGAGACCAGTAGGTCTGTGACTCCCTTGATCAGGGCTTCTTTCTGTTCAAGGGTGACGCCTTCGCGGGTCACCTGCATGTGGACATAAGGCATAGTCAGTCTCCTTCCTTGGATCGTTCGAGCGCTCGCAAGGAGCGCTCGGACCTCTCGTTCACCATTTCCCAGCATGGGCCCCGCCGTCGACGTGCAGCACTTCACCGGTCACGAATGTGGCCTCGGTGAGGTAGAGCACGGCATCGACGATCTCCGAGACCTTCCCGATTCGTTGGATCGGATGGAGGGTCTTCAAGAATCCGTGCATTTCAGGCTTGTGCATTGGGGTATCGATGATCCCGGGACTGATGGCATTGAACCTGATTCCGTCTCCCGCGAACTCGATGGCGAGGGCGGCAGTGACCGCGTTCAATCCTCCCTTGGTGAGAACAGGGATGGCGGCAGCTATGCCTGCGACAGGCTGGTCTGCCAGTGTTGTCGTGATATTGATGACATGGCCTGCACCCTGTCGCTTCATCTGCCGGACGACCTCTTGGGTCGCATAGAGAAATCCGGACAGATTCGTCGAGACCATGCGTTCGAAGTCTTCCTTCGTATAGTCCGTGAAGGGCTTGGGGATGAAAATGCCGGCATTGTTGACTAGCACGTCGATCGTCCCGAACCGCTGGACGGCGGTGTCGACGATGCGCCGTGCCGTCTCGGGATCGGCGATGTCGCCGTCAATCAGAGCCAACTCTTCCGAGGGCGCGAGAGCGCCCGATTCCGTGATGCGCCTCGAATTGGCGACGACGCGGTAGCTATGCTCGAGCATTGCGGTGGTCAGACCGAGCCCGATCCCGCTGGATGCCCCAGTGACGATTGCGGTCTTCCTCGTTGCCATGATGCGACTCCTTTCGATGGGTGATGGGTGAGTGACTGTTGTTTCTCCTGCGAGCCAAGCTAAGGCGTGTACTGGCATAAGGCAATGTGCTATCTTTTGGTAAGTGCATTTTGGACTTTCCATTTGGAAAGTGAATGGGAGAGGGTTGGATGGCCGTCAAGCGCAGGGTATCGAAGGTTGCGCCGCCGCCGTTAGGCTGCCCACTCACAGCGTGCATGCAATTCCTCAAAGGAGCCTGGACACCCAACGTGATCTGGTACCTACGCGAGGGGCCTCGGCGTTTCAGCGAATTGATGGCGGATATTCACGGTGTGTCGCCGAAAGTATTCTCGGCGCGGCTGAAGCGACTGGAGCGGGACGGCATCGTGACGCGCCAAGTGATGCCGACTTCACCGCCGACGGTGGAGTATGCGTTGACCGATCTTGGGCATGAACTCACACCGGCCATCGAGGCGATCGTGCAGGTGGGTTACAAGCTCAAACGACGGCGGATCGCCATCGGGTGAGATCTGCGCGTTTCGCGGCGCGCGGCGGTATTGGCTGGCCCTATCTTTCCCGTTGACGGAGGCCTTGTCACTCTGGGACCATGGCCTCGTGCATTTCGAGCTGCTTGGCCCGATCACGCAGATTGAAACGTTTGCGGTTGGGTCTCGAATTCGGGAGGTTGCGCGACTCCGGAAGTGCTATGGGAAAGGCCGTTGGCGGAAGCGAAAGGGTATCGGGAGGGTTCGATTGACGGATGGTTCTGCTCACCTCGCCGAGATTCACTGGTACGAAGCGACAGGGATAGGCCGGAGAGAATACAAGATCAAACGCTTACTCTGAGGTCATCGCAATGCGAAAACCGAAACACGCCCCTTCAAGATTTCTGATCTGTGTGGACAACAAGGGTTACACGGTTTCACTTGAGCGGCGGAAGGTCTATCTGGCGCTTCCCGATGCCGTGGCCCTCAAGCACGGCCAGGTGCGAGTGATCGACGAGTCGGGCGAGGACTATCTCTATCCCAAGAGTCTCTTTCTGCCCATCACCGTTCCTCAATCCCTCCGAAAAGCGATCCTTAAAGCCGCCTAGGAGTCTGTCCGAGTAATCCTTCGTGACGAGGCAAAGGAGCTGTGAGCAGATGCAAGGCCGCAGGCTCGGAAAAACCGGAGGCGTATTCGCTGGAATACGTTGAGGATTTTTTCGGGCCGAGAACGACGCAGATGCCCGCAGATCGTTTGCCGCAGTAGAACGGCATTACTCGGACAGACTCCTAGCTAGCTCCGGTTGCGCCACGCGCGGCGGTTCGACAATCGTCCGCCACGGACCTCGTTGCAAGAGACCCCGCGGCTTTCCTAGAATCCTCTTTATGGTTGGGCTATCCTCTTGGCTCGCGGTGCCTGTGATCCTCGCTCCCCTAGCCTCTGTCGACCTCGACCACAGCACGGTCTATCTCGTCCAGCACGCCGGCAGTCCAGCGCCCGGGCCGACCGAAATGGATTTGGAAGTGGAGTTTCGGCGATCGCGCGACGCGCTGCGGGCACGGCCGGAGTTCCAAGGGGACACTGCCGACGCTCACTATCGATTGGGCAAGGCTCTTCACGGTCGCGGCGACATGGTCGGCGGGGCAGAGGAATATCGCCTTGCTATCCGGTGTGATCCTCGCTTCGGGGAGGCCTATCGAGACCTCGGCACGCTGTTGCTCGATTGGCATGATTACCCCGGTGCAGTTGCGGCCCTTGAGCAGGCCGTGCAATTGGGACGGCAGGATAGTGAGACCTACTATTGGTTGGGGAGAGGCCTGATGGGAAAGAGCGATTGGCCTGCGGCGGCGGCGGCCCTTGAGACTGCGGTACGAATCAAACCCGATGACGCGGAGGCCTATGCGGACTTAGGGCTGGTCCGCATGGTGCAGGGTGACGTGACGGGTGCAGCGGACGCGCTTCGAGCCTCGATTGAGTTGAAACCGGACAATGCGGACGCGCATGCGCTGCTGGAGACGCTGACCCTCCATCACTCCGATCGTGACCAAGTGATTCGAGCCGCGCAGCAAGTTTTGGCCCTGATGTTTCGCCGATAGCCTTCGGCTCACGGGGTCCAGTCCGGCTGTGCGTCGGTCGCGGAGAGCACGATCACCTGCACATAGAGCTGATGGCCATACGGCTGTTCCCAGGATTTGAGTAGCAGCTGGTGATTCTCCCGCACTTCGATCCATCCAAGCGACACCCATCCTGCTGCCGAGGGCAGTTCTCCCTTCACACAGGTTTTCCCGCACAGGTTCACCCAGGGATGTCCCGGCTCACCCGCTCCATACAGCCAGACAGCATACCGGCCCTCCGGCAAACGCGAGGTCGCTCGAATCGGCGAGACACCGGGAAGCGGCTGGCGAAACATGACGACCCGGTCGGCCTCTCGGCGCGGCACACCGCAGCGGTCGCCCGAGGCATAGACCCAGAGGGCATATTCGCCCGAGTCGGCTTTGCAGTCTTCGAACGCCACGTCGGTTCCGCCTTTCCAATCGGCGGCGCGGAAGACTTGCGACGTCGCCGGTGAAGCGGGAGGTTGACGTTGCTCCTCATCGGCCGCATGGCCCACCGCGATGAGGGTACACACCAGTCCACCGGCGAGCCCGAGCCGTCTCGACAGAGATCGTCGATCCATACTCCGCTTGTAGCCGACCGGCTTGCCGCTCGTCAATGGACGAGGAGCGGCACAGGGGCCTCAGGACCGCTTTGCGGCGCGCGGCGCCAGTTCATGGATCCTTGGCAAGCTGTGACTGTAGGAGTGCTGGGAGGCGGCTGACAAGCGTCATTCCCCGGACTGTTGAATCAGCTTTGCGACCAATCCGGTCCAACCGGTCTGGTGGCTTGCGCCGATCCCGGCCCCGTTGTCGCCATGGAAGTATTCGTAGAACAGGATGTGATTCCGCCAATCCGGGTCGTCCTGGAGCCTGGTGGTCCCGCCGAAGACGGGACGTGTTCCATCCGCATTCCGCAGGAAGATGTGGATCAATCGGCGTGAGAGGTCCGTCGCCGCTTCCCCAAGGCTCAAATGCCGGCCCGATCCGGTCGGGTACTCGACGTGGTACCGGTCCCCGAGAAAGTAATGGAGCTTTTGCAAGGATTCGATCAGCAGGTAGTTGACCGGGAACCAGATCGGTCCCCGCCAGTTGGAATTGCCTCCGAACAGGTCGGTGCCGGATTCAGCCGGTTCATACTCCACCCGATGCTCCCGTCCCATCACCGAGACGACATAGGGATGATCCCGGTGATATCGCGATAACGCTCGAATCCCGTATGGCGAAAGAAATTCCTGCTCGTCGAACATGTAGCGGAGCACGGAGCGCAAGCGATCACGACTCACCAGCGAGAGAAAACGTCGGAGGCCGCCGTCGTGGGACTGCGTTTCAAGATGCTGAGCCAATTCAGGACGATTCTCGATGAACCACTGCATCCGGTGCTTGAATCGAGGCAGACAGTCGATGAGATCGGAGTCGAGCGTTTCGACCGCGAACAGGGGGATGAGGCCGACCATGGACCGGACTTTCATGTGTGTGGTTTCGCCGTGCGGCAAGTGCAAAACGTCATAAAAAAAGCCGTCCTGGCGATCCCATAATTCAATCTTCTCCCCGCCGATGTTGTTCATGGCGCTGCAGATGTACACGAAGTGCTCGAAGAATTTGCTGGCGACGTCTTCGTACGCCGGGTTGTCGCGGGCCAACTCCAATGCGATCGTCAGCATGTTCAGGCAGTACATGCCCATCCAACTGGTGGCATCCGATTGTTCGATGTGTCCGCCGGTCGGCAACGGCGCGCTTCGATCGAACACCCCGATGTTGTCGAGACCGAGAAACCCTCCTTGAAAGATGTTCTTGCCTTCGGTGTCTTTGCGATTCACCCACCAGGTAAAGTTCAGCAGCAGCTTATGGAAGACCCGCTCCAGGAACCGGCGATCGCCGGCTCCGTTCATTTTCTTGTCGATCTTGTAGACGCGCCAGGCCGCCCAGGCATGGACGGGAGGATTCACGTCGCCGAACGACCATTCGTAGGCCGGGATCTGGCCGTTGGGATGCATGTACCATTCGCGCAGCATGAGCACGAGTTGTTCCTTGGCGAATGTCGGATCGACGAGCGCGAGCGGGATGCAGTGAAACGCGAGATCCCAGGCGGCATACCATGGGTATTCCCACTTATCCGGCATCGAGATGACATCGGCATTGTAGAGATGCGCCCAGTCGGCGTTGCGACCGCGCAGGCGTTCGTGCGGCGGCCGTTCGGCCGTCGAATCGCCCTTGAGCCATCGGTTGATATCGTAGTGGTAAAACTGCTTGCTCCAGAGGAGTCCGGCAAACGCCTGTCGTTGAACCAAGCGCGCGTCTTCTGATAGATGGGTCGGCGCCAATCCGTCATAGAACTCGTCGGCTTCCTGAAGACGGTCGGCGAATACCTGGTCGAAGTCCTTTTCCGTGAAGACGAGGTTGTGCGCCTCGTTTGTGAATCGCAAACGAAGGGTCTGCGTCTCACCGGGCGCCAGGGTGAGGACGTAATGGGCCGCGGCCTTGGTTCCGATGCGGTCGGGATTGACCGCCCCCTTATCCCCTTCCACGACATAGTCGTGGAAGCCATCCTTCACGTACCGGGCGCCTTCCGGGTCGCCGTAGAGGCGGCGCGTATTCGTCTCATTTTCCGTGAAGAGGAGCGTCGGCCGGCCGTCGCACAGAAGCCGGCGAAGGCCATACTGCTCGTGCGTCGACTCAATCACGGTCAGGCGCGCCGTGGGCTCCCCTTCTTTGAGGCAGGGACGTCGGATGCCTGATCCCCATGACCATGTATTGCGATACCAGAGTGTGGGAAGCAGGGTGAGCTCGGCGTCGTCCGGACCGCGATTGACAACATGGATTCTGATGCACAGGTCTTCCGGCGTCGCCTTGGCATACTCCACAAAGACGTCGAAATACCGGTTCTCGTCGAAGATGCCGGTGTCGATCAATTCGAACTCAGGATCATGACGCCGCCGACTGTGATTCTCCTCGAGGAGCCTGGCGTACGGGAACGCGCCTTGCGGATACTTGTACAGGTACTTCATGTACGAATGCGTCGGCGTTGAATCCAGATAGTAGTAGCATTCCTTGACATCCTCGCCGTGATTGCCCTCGCGACCGGTCAGTCCAAAGAGTCGTTCCTTCAAGATGGGGTCCCGTCCGTTCCACAACGCCAAGGCAAAGCAGATCTCTTGGTGACGATCACACACGCCTGCGAGCCCGTCTTCGTTCCAACGATAGGCCCGTGACCTGGCATGATCGTGGGGAAACGATTGCCACGCTTGACCGTCATAACTGTAGTCCTCGCGCACCGTTCCCCATGCCCGCTCGCTGAGATATGGCCCCCAACGTTTCCAGTGCCGGCGCCGCTGCGCGTCTTCTTGAAGACGCAGCTGCTCTGCCGGGACCGGCTGTGGAAAGAAGGACGGGCTTCGACGACGCGAGGTCATAATGGATGGAGTCGGCCGGTCTCCGAAAGTCTTACAAGACGCTAGAAGTGAGCGCCGCCTGTGGTCAGAGGCAGGCGATAGACCGCATGGCCGCTTGTGATGAAGAGCGTCGTTCCATCCTCTCCCCATGCGACGTTGGAGGTCGGTTGCCCGGTCTCGATCATCCCGAGTAACGTCCCATCCGGAGCGATCACGCTGACCCCGCCCGGGCGAGCGCCGAAGATATTTCCCCACCGATCCACTTTCAGTCCGTCGGGACCGAAGAACGGATCCTGCCTCCATCTCGCGGCATCGAACAGGACCCGGCCGTTGGTAACCGTTCCATCCGGCTTCACATCGTAGGCCAGCCAGGCGGCCCGCTTCGGACCCACATCGGAGACGTAGAGGATCCGCTCATCCGGTGAAAACGCGATGCCGTTCGGCGCATGGATATTGTCAATGACCAGGGAGACCGTCCCGTCCTGCGTAACGCGGTAGACGCCTTGCACCGGTGCCTTGTCCGGATCGTCAAAACCGTTCGGAAGCCCGAACGGAGGATCGGTAAAGTACAGCGCGCCGTCGGATTTGAAGACGAGATCGTTGGGACTGTTAAGGCGATGGCCGTTGTACCGATCAACCAATGGGGTGATTCGGCCATCCGCCTCCAATCTGCCGATCTCCCTGTCGCCATGACGGCACAGCACGAGCCGCCCGTTCTCATCCAACGCCAACCCGTTCGAACCGGGCTCTCTGCCCGAAAAGGGCATGGCGCCGCTGTAGCCGCTGTGATCGAGGAAGAGACTGACGCCCTCGCCGGGCTTCCACTTGTAAATGGCATTCGACGGAATATCCGAAAAGAGCAGATAGCCGCCTTGTTTATGCCAGACAGGGCCTTCCACCCAGCTGAACCCATCGGCGATTTTCTCCAACTTCGCGTCCTTGGGGACGAGCTGGGCGAAGCGGGGATCGAGGCCGGTGATGGTCGCCGCGACGGGTTCGGCCAACGCGGTCGTATGGAAAAACTGAACCCCGAAGGCCACGGACAACAGCGTGATGGTGAGCACAGAAGGAGGAAACATAGGGAAACCTCCGGCTATCACTCTGTCGAATCAGCTGGTCAGGTCTTACAGGGCCGGCCAGCCCGCATTATTCATGACGGTTCGTCGCGAAATCACGCAGTCGCCTAGCGAGACGGGCGTGCGGAGCTGCGAGAGCCTGAGGCGTACTTGAAACAGTACGTCGAGGGAGCGAGCGGCGAGTCCGACCGCCTGCGCGCCTGAAACCCGCGCGCAGGCTTGTTGTAGCCGCGAATCCGTGATTGCAGCAGAAGTGCTCATGAATAATGCGGGCGACGTGGCGAGGTGAAGAGAGTGGGTGTCATCCGCGGCATCATGAAGAATCGTCGCGCGCCGGGGAACTCTACGCGAGTTTTGCGACCCATGCCGCGAAGCCTCCGCACGGCCCATCCATCAGTCAATGCTCAGGCATGACCCCGTTCGTTTCCGGAGCACTCCTGAATGGTCGGAACGTGACGATTGACTCCCGCACAGGTCAGAAATAGAGCAGGTTGAGTCCGTAGGGAGGGGAGGTATGAAAGCCGCCACGCGCACAGTGAATGTCCATGAGGCCAAGACACATTGTTCTAAACTCCTGGCCGCCGTCGCGAAGGGGCAGCGCATCACGATTTGCAAAGCCGGGACGCCCGTGGCCGAGTTGGGACCGCTCGAAACCAACATTCCGGTCCGCCGTCCAGGGTTGCTGAAAGGACGCATAGGCATCGCGGACGATTTTGATGCGCCGTTACCAACTGACATGATCGCCGTGTTCGAGCGTGGGAGACCACACCCGTACCTAATCAGTGATGCTTCACTCTGGGAGGTCGTTATTAAGGTTCAAATGAACAAGCTCTCCGCAGATCCGGCCGAGCGCGCGGCTAAGATCGCGGACAGTGGGTTTCAGGAATTGCCGGTCTCCGTCCTTCACACTCTGGCCCTTGAACGGTTACCACTGCATCATCGCGACCCCTTTGACCGTATCTTGTTGGCGCAAGCCCAGGTGGAACAATTGCGCTTGCTCGCCGGTGATGCGAGTTTGAAGCCGTATGGTCCGGTGTGTCAGGTACTCCATTAGACTAACCGAGCTACGATTCAGCTCTTGAGGTCAAGCCTGAGTACTGGCTTTTCACTCGCCATACACGTACGTCAACGTGCCGTTCTCGACCTGCGTTGGGAGGGTGATCAATCGCGAATCTCGATCGGCCGGGCCTTTGAGACATTTCCCCTGGCCGCATTCAAACTCCGCCGCATGCCATTCGCAGATTAGCTTGTTGCCGTCTCGCCTCATCGGGCCTCCCAGGTGCATGCACATATTCAGAACGGCCTTCGGCTTCCCGTGAATCGTGAAGACCAAGACCTCGCGACCGAAAAAGTCAACCGTCTTGGTCTTGTCATCAGGAATATCCTCCAGTTTGCACAGAGCCAGCTTCATGACCACTCTCCTTTCTCTATAGGGACAGGTTCATGTCTACGGCACCAGCACGAGCTTGCCGGTCGTGCGCCGTCCTTCGAGCGCGCGATGTGCGTCGGCTGCACGTTCCAGCGGAAAAGTCTCGTTGATCGTGACCTTGATCTGACCGTGCAAGGCGAGGTCGAACAACTCCGCTAGCCCTGTCTTCAGGCTCACTGGGGTCAGAAGGGGCGCGAAAGCGAAGCCGGTAATCGACTGGTTCTTGAAAATGAGACCAAGCAGTTCCGGCACTCCGAGTTGGAAACTCTGAACGTTGAGTGCGCCATAGATGACAAGTCGGCCTAGCGGCGCCAGCGCTTGAAGAGCAGCATTGGTGACCGCACCACCGACGGATTCGTAGATGATGTCAGGTCCGGCTCCACCACTAGCCGCGCGCGCCTGCTCGACCCAATCCGCGCGGGCGTAGTTCACACCGGCATCGGCGCCCAGTGAACGGGCGAAGTCGAGTTTCTCGGTCGTACTCGCAGCGGCAATCACGGCCTTGGCTCCGCCGCGTTTGGCGAGCTGCACAAGAAGACTGCCGACTCCTCCCGCGGCGGCGCTGACCAGCACGGCTTTGCATTGCGGAGCAACTTGTTTGATGAGATACAGGGCGGTGAGTCCCTGTATCATCAATGCCGTCGCGACCTCAAACGACAACTCGTCCGGGATCGGGACCACAACGCCCGCATCGATCAACACATACTCGGCATACCCGCCGACAAGCGCGCCGGCGGCGAACAGCGGAGCCACGACACGGGCACCCACAGCCAGCCCGCCGACACCGGCCCCGAGCGCTTCTATTACGCCGGCGACCTCGTTGCCGGGAACCGCTGGAAGCTCGGGCGTTACCGCGTAACGATTCTGCCGCATCAGCGTCTCGGAAAGGTTGACACCAACGGCACGGACTCTGACCAGTACCTGGCCGGGGCCTGGCCTGGGTGTAGGAGTTTCGACAAGCTCCAAGACTTCGGGCCCACCAAAGCGGTTCATCTGGACAGCTCTCATTGTGCGACTTACAGACATTCTTGATCCTCCTCAAACTCCTATTCAGGTTATGGTCGCACTCCCGCAACGTTCAGTCTGATCCGATAGATTCCGGTCAACGCCGTGATGTATAGCGTCTTCCCATCGTCGTCGCCCCAGGCCATGTTGTGGGGATCTTCCGGGCCCTTAATGAGCCCGAGTTGTTTGCCTTGCGGCGAAAGGATCCAGAGCCCGCCGGGGCCGGTTGAATAGACGTTGCCTTTCTGATCGACTTTCATTCCGTCCAGCGCGTCGTTGCCCGGCGCATTCGTCATATCGAAGAACAGTGTGCCGTTCGACAGGGTGCAGTCGGCGTTCACGTCATACCGCAAGATGACTTTCTTCTTGTCGTTCCAATTGTTCACATAGAGCTGCTTCTCGTCCGGTGACAGCGCGATGCCGTTCGGCGCGTCCAGGTCGGTGCTGACCAGTTTCACCTGACCGTCTTTGACACAATAGACGCCGCTGTAGGGCAACTCCTTGCCCGGGTCGTCAAAGACGTTGGGCAAACCAAACGGCGGATCGGTGAAGTAGAGGGTGCCGTCGGAACGATAGACGAGATCATTCGGGCTGTTCAGCCGTTTGCCGTCGTAGCGATCCGCCAACACGGTAATATTGCCGTGCGGCTCGACGCGAATGACCCGGCGGTTGCCGTGCTGGTTGATCGTAAGACGTCCCTTGTCATCGAGCGTGAGTCCGTTCGAGCCGGCCTGGCGGTACTCTCCGACGTTGAAACCGCTGTAGCCGCTCTTTGTCCGGAAGGCGGATACCTGCCCTTCAGGTGACCAACGATAGATGGTGTTGGCGTTGGGATCGCTGAAGAGGAGATATCCCGGGGTGTTGGCGGAGGCGGGGACCCACACCGGTCCCTCGGTGAAGAGAAAACCACCAGCGAGTTTTTCCAATTGTGTCCCTGGGGGGACGATCTGATCGAGCGCCGGATGGACCTTCACGATCTCAGTATTCACGAACTGCGTCTGGCCGATCTGATTGGCTTTGTAGAAGTCGAGCGTGGCGGAGCGGACCCAAATGAAGTTGCCGGGCGGATTCGAGAGGGGACCGTTGATGCCGAAGACGGCTAGGTGAATCTTCTGACCAGGTTGTGCGTGCTTCGTCAGCACCACCCGATTGGGCGCGTTGAAGCCTTTGACCAACTGCCCGCCTGCCTGGCCCAGCACAAGCGGCAGCTTCCCATCGATCCAGACCTCCGCATAGTCATCGATGGCGATTTCGAAGACGACGGTCGAGCCGGTCGGGTCGAACGAACCAATTGTCTCAGGGATCGTCACGCTCGTGCGATACCAATTGAAGCAGAGCCGCCCGGTCGATCGACGTTCTTCGAGTTGAGCGGGCTTGATCTGCTCCCATTTTGAATCGTCGAAGGCCGCCGCGCTGGCATGGACGTCGAGATCCTGCGTGCGATTCGGCGGGCCGGATGGCGCCAGATCAGCGCCTGGACTGTGGTGATCGACATCGACGACCTTGACGTTGCTGTACCGCCACTGCCCCTTGACCAACGCGATCCCCTCGTCGGTCTTCAGATCGACGATCGCCTCCGGCCGCACCCCCGGCGCGTCGGAGGTGACTTGGGCATAGGCCGGCTGCGTGACCAGCACCAGAACCGTTGCAGTCAGTACCCTCCAACTCTTCATTTCAAACTCCCTCTTCCAACCATTGACCTCGTTCGATGATTCTCCTCCCTTGTCTTTCGCTGTCATTCCGGGCTTGACCCGAATCCAGTCTGTCAGAGCTGGATTCCCGCTTTCGCGGGAATGACGAAGAGGGGCGCGAGAATGACGGCCTTGGAGTGTGAGACGCACGGCACCCATTGCGTGCGCTTTCTCGGGTCACGCCTCACCGCACCTTCACGACGTAATAATCAAACGGCGGCTCCACTTCCTTGAACCAATGCGGCACGCCGTTCGGAATAATCACCACGTCGCCCGGGACAAGCTTCCTTGTCTCCCCACCGCTGACCGTCGTCGCGCGGAATTCATGCGGCGCGATCGCTTTCGTGCCCGCCGGTGTGCCGCCGGTGATCAACGTGGCCGAGCCCTTCAGGACGTAGACGATATCGGTGTCGTACTCGTGAATTTCAACGACGCCGGCCTTGTCGCGATGACTGGCGTGCACCATGTAGTTTCGCGAGGTATGCATGATGTTCTCGTCTTCGCCGACGAGGACTGCGCCCTTGGCGAACGAGGCGGCCACCTTCCGGCTCTCGATATAGGTGACGGGCAGCGGGGTATTGCCGTTCGTCATGCCGGCCATCTCCATGCTGTCGAGCGACTTGGCGCCGACGATGGCCAGCTCTTCATCTTGCTGAGCGCTGGATGCGCCGCTGACGCCGATCGCGCCGACCACCTTTCCTTCCCATTCGAGCGGGATCCCGCCTTGCAAAGGGGTGAAGTGTTGGAGATCGCCGCCGAGCGCGACCATCGAGGTGCGCCCGCTCTTGATCGCTTCTTCAAAGACCTTTGTCGGCTTCTTGAACAACGCGGATGTGCGTGCCTTACCGATCGCGATGTTGGCGCTGGCGGCGAAGGTCTGGTCCAATCGTTCAAGTGCCAGGAGGTTGCCTCCCTCGTCGACGACCGCGATGGAACCGCCTGGAGCGTTCACGCGCTTCGCTTCTGCGATTGTCGCCGCAATGACTTTCTTGGCTCCCTCCAAGGTAAGCCCTTGCTTATCCGAGACTGAGCCGGCGTAGCTGGTCGAGGTCAACATCGTGAACATGATTCCTATCCCGATGGTCGTGAGGCATTGCATGGTGATTCTCCCTCCCCTTCTCTGATCGGGCCGTCAGCCCTCAGCAGTCAACTCTCGGCTCCGAATCTGGTCCCTGAGCTGAAAGCTCGGCACTGAAAGCTGTCAGCTCGTATGGCGTCCCACAGAGTGTGCTCATACTCCGTTCACCCTGAGCCCGTCGAAGGGCACCTACTTGCAATGAGTTCCGCTCATGGTTCGACTGATCTCACCACGAACGAATTTCCGGGACAGCACATTACTGTTTTGTAAACGACGCCGCCACGGCGGCCCCAGCCAAGGCGATATCCTCATCCACTTGCGGCGTCTCGCCGCTGACGCCGATCGCGCCGATGACCCTCCCCTTCACGGTGATCGGCACGCCGCCTTGCAAGGCGACCGCACCGTGGAGCGCCAGGGCCGACACGCGTCCGTTCTTTACTTGGTCCTCGAATACTTTGCTGGGGCGCCGATAGATCGCCGCGGTTCTCGCCTTGTCGATGCCGACGTTCACGCTGGCAACCTGCGTATCATCCAGCCGCTCCAACAGGAGAAGGCTGCCGCCGTCATCGACGACGGCAATCACGACCCGCGCGCCCTCGGCCTTCGCCTTGGCCTCCGCCGCTGCCGCGATGGTCTTCGCGCCGTCCAACGTGAGCGAGCTCTTCTCGACCAGTTGTGCCTGTTGTGATTGGGCCGTCGTCGCACCTACCGATAGCCCGATGGTCATTACCGCAAGCGAGAGGATTCTCATCGTTCACTCCTTTGTTCCGGCAAGCCGGAGAGATGCCGCGCACCTCTCCGGTCTCTACCGGGCAGTTCCGTTACCGGCTCATCGCCATACCGTCAGCCTTCATGCCGCTGTCGGCCTTCATATCATTGCGCATCCGCTCGCCGGAAGCGGTTTGAATCGGCTTGGCAAACGGCGCTTCTCCCAGCAAAGTTTCTGCGTAGGCGCACCAGATCTGGACCTTGGCCACGTCATGGACATAGGACGGCAACGTGATGGTGCGGTTCTGCTTATCCCCTTTGATCGCAAGGCGATTCAGCAAATACACATTGCCTTTCGTATCGACCACCTGCCAATGCGGCGCGGGCGTTTCGGGAATTTTGAAATCATCCGACCAGGTCAACGTGTCGCCGTTGCCTGACCGGCCGTGTGTGGCGGTGCCGCTGTTCGCCTTGACGCCTTCGAATTTCGCCGTGGTGTGCACTTCGGCGGCAGAGCCGTTCGACGCCGCGACTAATCCGGCAACGGCGACCCAAGACAGAAACCCCGTTGTGAATGCGCTCTTCGCCCTCATAACGTCCTCCTTGTGGTGTGAGTACCGTGCGGCGCTGATTCTCTTCAACCCCGCTTGCTCCCGCAGCTGCCCGTCTGTCGAGCAAGAGCTCGAGTCCTTACAGGATACCGGTGGACGGAGGTCTGTCTCGGTCCCCTCAGCTCGTGTAGCAGCAACGGAAAATGCACCGCTTGTCATTCTGATGGTGGAGTTTCGCGCAGAGGACGCGACGGACACCGTACAGGCGGACATAGCACTCCGCCGCGAGCAACATGCCGATGAGAGGAGCGGTCAGATAGATCCAAAAACCTGTCCACACGTGAGATGGAAGGGCGGAGGCAAACGAGCGAGCCGGATTCATGCTCATTCCAGATAACGGGGCCTCGATACTGATATACGCCGCGACCAGACAACCGGCAAGAACGCCGGTCCATGGATTGAGCGCGACGCGATTCGATGTGATGAGAATAACCAGCATCAGCACAAACGACATCACGACTTCAGCGGTAAATGCCGCGCCGCTTCCCGCTGATCCCGGCACCGTGACGGCATAGTTCACCGCCGGATGTTCGACCGCCATACCGATCACCGTTGCGCCGATGAGCAACCCCGCCAAACCTCCACCGAACTGGGCGACCATGTAGCACGCCGTATCGACTCCTTGGATTTTCCCCAAACGAAAGAACGTGACTGTCACCGCCGGATTCAAATGAGCGCCGGATCGTTTGCCCCACGACGAATAGATGAGGGCGATCGCGGTCATCCCCATAGCCAATCCGATCACGACCCGTCTGATGGTCTGATTGGGAAACAATTCGTGAAAAGGCGAGAGCGGATATTCGAGCAACGTGGTCACAAGCACAGCTGAGATCATGAAGAGACCGAGCCCCGCGGCTTCCATCAGATACTCGGGCCAATGTCTCCGCATGGTATCAACGACGATTTGCATAGCTCTGCTCACCCTTCGTCGGACTCAGTCGCACGAATCGCTCGCTTCTTACAGGGCGACATCTCTACTTACCCAATGACGCGACCGCAGCCATTCTCAGCAGGGGCATGGCGAAGCAGGCGCACTTGACAATCCCCCCTGAGAGGGCGTTGGATGGAGGGCTGACGCGTGGCTTCTGGCTCCGATGCTCGCCCTCTCGTGCCGTATGAGGAAGCGAGTCAGCCTCCAACGCCTGGTCACCCTCTGGGTCCTTTCTATAGGCCTGCTCACCGGAGCCTTCGGCCTGCTATACGCCTACTGGCACGCCAAGCATTCGCTGCGGAGCACCATCGGTCTTACCTTTCTGGAACTGGCTCATCAAAGCGCGGACAAGGTCGGGCTCATTCTGGAAAAAGAAGTGGAATGGGTCGAACGCCTGGCCTCGACGACGGACGTCGTGGACGCTGTCACGTCTGGGACGGGAGTGGCCTTCGATCGGCCCGCATTCCAGCGCTGGCGTGAGAGTCAACTACGCTACTTTCGTTCGATGGTCATCTTGGACCGTCAGGGCCGCTCGGTGGGCGGAGTCATCAGCGATGTTACCAGGGCACACTATAACCAACAGCTCTGGTGGCCCGTCGTCTTTGAGCAACGACAAATCTGGGTGGGGGAACTGCGGTCGAACGAAGCGGGGTCCGGATACTGGGAAGTCGCCGTTCCGATCACGGATCGCCGTGGAGCCGTCATCGGCGCGATCAAAGTCGTGATCGAGAAAGACCAACTGTTCGCGTCCGTCTTTCGCAGCCGTATCGGCGAGACCGGACATGTCATGCTGTTGACGAGTCGAGGTCTTGTCCTCGCCTGTCCGATTCTTCCTTCCACTCAGCATCGCGTGGTTCAAGTCGAGGGAAGGGCGTTGTTCGATGCGGCCTACCCCATTTCCGACGCGCGATGGCTGGAGACGCAGGACGACGGACATGGAAAAGCGGGCGGCATCGTCGGCGTCGCGCCGGTCGTCCTCCGTTCCGATATCGCGCAGGCCGGCAAGTGGTTCATTCTTGTTCGCCAGGATCCGGATGAAACCTATGCGCCGTTGACCGTCTTGATGCGCAGGCTGGCCGCCTTCGGGGTCCTCGCTGTAGGGATCGTGGCATTCCTCCGGTGGCGTTTGGCGTTGCGAATCGTGCAGCCGATCCGAGCATTGGTCCGTCGGATGAAGCAGTTCGGAGAGATTGCGCCTCCCACGATGCCGGCGCCGATGGAACAAGTCGGCATCGTCGAACTGGACGACCTCGCCGCGAGTTTCGACGACCTGGCCAGACGGCTTGCCGGAACCGCCGGCGAACGCGAACAATACGTGACACAGCTCGAACGGGCCAATCGAGAACTGGCGACATCCGAAGAGCACTATCGCATGTTGTGGAATCATTCTCTCCACATTCGATTGCTGGTCGATGCCGACGGGCAGATTCGGGATCTCAACCGGCGAGGGGAAATTAAATTGTGGCGCCCCGCCGCCGATGTCGTCGGCACCCCGGTGCTGTCATTGTTCGCCGAACCGGAACGCCCGCGGCTCCGCCGATTGCTGGCCGACACGTTCGCCGCAGGCAGAGAATCCGTGGCCGGTGAAGTGATCGTGCCGGCGCCGACCGGGGATCTCTATATCATGGACGTCGATCTCGTCCCCCTCGAAAAGGGCGGCGCGGTCGAAGCGGTCATGGTCCAATTGACCGATCTGACCGAGAAGAAGCAGCTTCAGGAGCAGCTACTCCGGTCGGAGCGGTTGGCCTCGTTGAGCCACTTCGCTTCGATGTTCGCGCACGACATCCGTAACCCCCTCGCAGGGATCAAGAAAACATTGGAACTGCTCTCGGATGGGCAGACCGTGACCCTCGACAGGCCCCGGCGGTGGTGCGACGACATGCGCTTCACGGTCGACTTGCTGCTGGGCATGATCAATGACATGCTCGACGTCTACCAAGACAGCTATTCAGGACTTCCGCTACTGACCTCCGCCGTCTCGCTCAAGGCACTGGCGGACGAAGCCTTGCGACCATTCCGGATGGAAGCAGAGTCAAAGGGCATTCGATTCCTCGTCGATCTCGAGCCGGAAGAGATCCGGGTAAGCGTAGACGGCCGGCGCCTGTTGCGCGTCCTCATCAACCTCGTCCACAACGCCGTGAAGTTCTCGCCGGCGGGTGGGACGATCGCCGTGCAGATCCGCGGCGAGCATCACGGCAGCCGGCGTCCGGGCGCGTGCGCCGGCTCATCGCACGTGACGATCCGGGTGATGGACGAAGGGCCGGGAGTCGCCGAGGAGGATCTGCCCCACCTGTTCGACTTGTTCTTCAAGAAGAAGGAGGCGGGCGACATCAGGACCGGACGCGGGCTGGGACTCCACTTTTGCCGGCTGGTCATGGAAGCCCACGGCGGCGGCATCAGCGCGGACAACCGTCGCGGCGGCGGCGCCGTCTTTTCCTTGGTGTTACCGGTGAAGCAGGACATCTATGCCGGTCACGCTGCTGATCGCTGAAGATCAACGTCTGTTCAGGCAAAGCCTGCGGCTGTTGCTGGAACGGGAACGCGATCTCCGGGTGGTGGGAGAAGCCACCGACGGGCGGGAGGCGTTCGAGCAGGCTATGAAGCTCAGACCGGAGATGATCCTCATGGACGTGGATATGCCGCGGCTCGACGGAGTGACCGCGACGCGCCTGATCCGAGGCTGCCTGCCCGACACCAACGTGCTGATGCTCTCGGTCCATGACGAAGACGCCAGAATCGTGGCCGCGGTTCAGGCCGGCGCCTGCGGCTACATCCTCAAGGACGCCGACCACGCCGAGTTCTTGCGGATCATCCGCGCGACGCACCGCGGCGAACATCTCCACTTGCCGTTCATGCCGGACCGCTTCGCGCACCGGGCGGTCTCCGCATTGCAAGGGTCCGGGACCCCGCCGCCGGGCCTCGTCCACCTCACCGAACGAGAACGGGAAATTCTCGCGCACGCCGCCTCCGGACAAGGCAACAAGGAGATCGCCGACCGTCTGGGCCTGTCGCTCGATACGGTCAAGACTCACCTCCATCACATCTATCAAAAGCTTCACGTCACCGGCCGGGTCGAAGCCATTCTCTCCTATCTGAGAGCCTGCTAGCCGCTCATCACCGCGGGCGGACACCGGAATCACCCGATCGGTGTAGATGAAATCCACCCTTCAGGCGATGGTCTGCCGTCCGACCGCTTCGTAGAATCAGGCGGATCGAGGGACGGCGCATCACGGCGCAGGACTCTTCACGAAGGAGGTCGCGTGATGAAACGGGACAATCTTATAGGCTATGCGATGCTGGTGATGGGGTTTGCCGCCATGGCTGTCGTGTTGATCGGTCTCTCCGCCCTCGCGGCGGATGAACCGATGGAGAAAGCCATCGGCCCGGCGATGGACTCCGGGAACTCCGCGCCGGACCACGGGTTGTCGATGCAGCGCATCGACCCGAAGACCGGCGAGTTGACGGAGGAGATGGAGAGGCCGATGGGCGTGCCGGACGCCGGCGCCCAAGCGGGACCGGCGGACTCGAAGGCCTTTACCGGACCGACCAGGAACGAGATCAGCTTCGCGAACTGCACGGAAGGCAATGACTGCGTGTCATTCTAGCCAACCCGCCGGCCTGCGGGCCGGCAACGGACGGTGCGGCCTATTCGCAGCGACCGCACATCAAAGGAGAACGTCATGAAGATCCTGACGATAGTGAGCGCGCTGATCTGTTTCTGGCTCCTGCTCGCAACGGCAGGTCAAGCGGAAGTGTCGACGACCTGGATCGACGAGTTGACCAACTCCGTGAGCTTCTACAAGAGCAACTACCCGGCCTCCAACTGGGAGCCGTACCTCGGCAAACTCGCGGTCGTGAAGGACGCCCTAGGCCGCGGCGATCAAGCGATGGTGAGGAAGGAAATGGGGAGGTGGTTCAAGATGCTGCGGAACCACGAATACGGCATCCACGACGTGGCGGCCGATGAACTGTACAACTTCGCGCTGATCGTGACGCCGATTCAAGAATTCAACATCGCCGTCCCGACGGGCGGCGGAGGCGGATTCTAGACCGCATCTCAAGATTGCGTGACCTGACGCTTCCGGCCCATGTCACGGATCGCTGCAGATGGTAGTGGCATGCCTACTATCTGATGGGCACCCACTACCATCTCTCGCTCGCATTCGAGTCGTCTCAGAAAGCCGATCGATGGATCACTCGAAGCTTGAGGTCCGTTGCGACCTTTCGGCGATATTTGGCCGAACCGACCGATCGAGCTGCGAAATCTCATTTTCAAGCCCCGTCAGGGAAAAGCGATTGCCTTGTCAGAATTTGACGAGGTCGATGCGGTTCCTCTCATCGGTGCCGACCGCGGCCTAGATCGGTTTCCACGTCGAGGGGTCTGCGTGGGCCAGTCGCCGAAACGACACCCATCCGGCGGCAGATTGAGTTCCTGCATCCTTTAGGGGCGAGCTCCGTCTTTAGGGGTGACGGCAATGGAGCCTTCACGAGAACCCCAAAAGAAGGAGACCGCCATGAGACCACATCTGTCTCTCGATGTCCGCAATGTCCCCGTCTCGGTGGAGTTCTACCGGAAGGTGTTTGGCCTTGCCCCGCAGAAGCAGACGAGCGACTACGCGAAGTTTGACCTGACGCGTCCGGCCCTGAACCTCTCGCTCGTATCCTCGACCGGCCGAATCAGCTCCGTGAATCACTTGGGTATTGAGGTGGAATCGCCGGCAGAGATCGCCGCATGGAAGGACCGTCTCCAGCAAGAAGGCCTTATCGATCGAGTGGAGGACAACGTCGCCTGCTGTTTTGCCCGGCAGGACAAGGTCTGGTTCTCGGATCCCGACGGGAACGCGTGGGAGGTATTTACGGTGCATGAGCAGTTGTCGGTGACCGGGCCGGTCTCCAATACCGGATGCTGCGCGCCTTCCGGGAAGCGCCCCGCGAGCGGAACATGCGCCACACCGAACTCTGAGATCACCGCGCCGCCCGCCCTGCAGTAGGAAATTGATTGTACGGTGAGGCATACTGATGTCGGGCTCTGCGGGAGGGACTGATGGAGAACACCGCGGTTGAGATGTGGCAACTCATGCACAGCGCGCTTAGGGCATTCATCTACAAGCGCGTGCGTCATGAGGCTGAAACCGAAGACATCCTGCAAGAGGTCTTCTTACGCGTGCATCACAAACTCGGACAGTTGAAAGATCCCGACCGTGTCACCTCGTGGATCTATCAAATCACCCGGCACGTCATCATCGATTATTACCGTTCGCCGGAACGCCGTCGTGAAATCCCGGTCGGATTGACCACGGACCTCGAAAAGCAAGAGCCACAATCTGATGCTGAGATGGACTCAGATGCCAAGCGGGAACTGTCCGGCTGCCTTCGGCCGATGCTGGAACGCCTTTCAGCCGAGTACCGCGAGGCGATACGCCTGGTGGATCTTGAAGGGCTGACACAGAGCGAAGCAGCCACCCGCCTGGGGCTTTCGATTCCAGGCATGAAATCCCGCGTGCAGCGCGGGCGCAAACAATTGCGGCAACTGCTCGACGACTGTTGCGTGATCGAACTGGATAGTCGTCGAGGGGTGACCGACTTTGAACTCCGTCGGCCCGGCTCTTGTAGTAACTAGCTCACGAAGTGAGCATACAGGTGTTCATTCGCACAACCTCGCCCCACACGTGACCACGAAGCAGGATACTACGCGGCGTCGTACCAGATACGCTCCCTCCGGAGACCTAAGACTCGTAGCACGTTTAGCGCGGCATATACATGATCACGGCAACACCAACCAGGCAAATCAATCCACCGACGACGTCATAGACATCCGGGCCAATGTGGTCGATAGTCCAGCCCCACAGGATCGACAGCACGATAAACCAGCCGCCGTAGGCGGCATAGACGCGGCCAAAGTGCGCCGGTTGAAAGGTCGGGATCACGCCGTACAGGATAAGAACTGCGGCTCCCGCGACGGCATATCCCCACGGCCGACCCTCTCGAAGCCACAGCCACACCAGATAGCCGCCACCGATCTCACACAAGCCCGCAAGCACGAACAGTCCGAAAGAAACAGGAATCGACATGAGAAACTCCCTTCGGTAGACAATCGCGGTAGAGCCTGTGCCCGCTCACGTTCGTGCGCTGGCTAGCCGCGACGACCCATTTTGGCATACAGAGCCGGGATCACAAGCAAGGTTAATGCGGTCGAAGTGATGAGCCCGCCGATCACCACGGTGGCCAGGGGCCGCTGCACTTCAGCCCCCATCGTCGTCGCCATCGCCATGGGTACAAAGCCCAGGCTGGCGACGAGCGCCGTCATGAGGACGGGACGCAGTCGGTCGAGCGAGCCTTCGATCACCGCTTCTTCAGTCGAACGACCGTCAGTCTCGAGTTGGCCGATATGACTGATCAGGACGACGCCGTTCAACACCGCGATCCCGAAGAGCGCGATGAAGCCGATAGCCGCGGAGATGCTCAAAGGCAAACCTCGCACCCAGAGCGCCAGCACGCCGCCGGACAATGCCAGCGGCACGTTCAAGAAAATCAACAGCGCAGGTCGCATGGCGCCGAAAATCACTGAAAGCACGCTGAGAATCAGCACCAGCGTAATCGGAACCACGACGGCCAATCGTCGCGACGCGTCCTGCAGATGCTCGAACTGCCCGCCCCAAACCAGATAGTACCCGGTCGGGAGAGCAACCCGTTCGGCCACTATGCGTCGTGCCTCAGCGACAAAGCCGCCGAGATCCCTGCCTCTGATATTGGCTTCCACCATGATCCGGCGCTGCACGTCCTGCCGGCTGACTTGAGCCGGTCCGCTGTCTACGATGATCTCGGCGACCCGAGACAACGGGACGAGTTCGCCTTCCGGAGTGGGCAACAATACGGCCCCGATGCTTTTCGGATCGATCGTCGCTCCTGCGCGGAGCCGGACCACCAGCTCGAATCGCCGCACCCCTTGAATGACCGTACCGACGACCCGTCCGGCGCGCGTGGTCTCGACGACGGCCAAGACATCATCGGCCGTGAATCCGTATCGCGCGATTTGGTCCCGATCGACGACGACCCGAAGCATCGGCAACCCGGCAATCTGCTCGACCTTCACGTCGGCAGCGCCGGCAACCGCCTCAATCGCCCGCCCCGTCGCTTCCGCCGTTTCTTTGAGCCGATCCAAATCGTCGCCGAAAATCTTGACGGCCAGATCCGACCGCGAACCGGCGATCAATTCGTTGAACCGCATTTCGATCGGCTGCGTGAAGCCGAGACCGACTCCGGGCACATGCTGCTCGATGGCCGATTTGAACTTCTCGATCAACGCTTCTCTCGTCCTGGCGCTCGACCATTCGTCGCGTGGCTTGAGAATCACGAACACGTCGGACAGTTCGATGCCCATCACGTCCGTGGCAATTTCAGGACTTCCGGTCCGGGTCACGACCGTGACGACTTCGGGGAACCGCCTGAGCACTTTCTCGATCTGAAGGGACGTCGCGACCGATTCGCTCAGCGAGACACTCGGCAACCGCCAGACCTGTATGGCGAGATCTCCTTCATCAAGACGAGGCACGAATTCCACCCCAAGAGTCCAGCCGATGACAAGACTCACGACAAAGAACACCGCAGCAGGGAGCACCACCCATCGTGGACGGTTGATTGCCCAGCGAAGAGCGGAACCGTACGTGAGCCGGAACATCTGCGTCACGCGAGGCTCCCGTTCTGCGGCGGTGGAGGCGACACACCATGTGGCGAGAACGGGAGTGACGGCGACGGCAATGATCAGCGAACCCATCAGCGCGAGAATCACGGTCAGGGCCATGGGTCGGAACAGTTTCCCTTCGATGCCCGTCAGCGTCAGAATCGGCAGATATACGAGAATGATGATCCCGACCGCAAAGGTCACCGGCCGCAGCACTTCGGTTGCCGCGGAGTGGATCTCCGACGTCCGTTGTTCCGACGTTGCTGCCTGAACCTTGGAGAGCCGCCGGAGGATATTGTCGATCATGACCACCGACCCGTCCACCAGCAGCCCAAAGTCGACCGCCCCCAAACTCATCAAATTGCCGGAGAGCCCGGCTTGAGCCATGCCGATAAAGGCGATCAACATCGAAAGCGGGATCGCGGCTGCGACGATCAGGCCGGCCCGGAGATTCCCCAAGAACAGAAACAACACGGCCACGACGAGCACGCCGCCTTCCAGCAGATTGTTGCGCACGGTCCTGATGACCTTCGACACGAATTGCGTCCGATCGTAATAGGGCTCGATCGTCACGCCGGCGGGCAGCGTCGCTTGAATATCGCGCACACGCGCTTTGACCCGTTGGACGACGCGATGGGCATTCTCGCCCGCCAACATTTGTACGAGTCCGATGACCGTCTCGCCTTCGCCATCGGCCGTGGCCGCGCCGATCCGGAGCGCCGGCGCCGCCTTGACTTCCCCAAGATCGCCGATTCGAATCGGCACGCCTCCTGCGCCATGGTCCACGATGATCTTCGCTATGCTCTCCGGATTCGTCGCCAGCGCCTCTCCACGAATCAGCACTTGCTCCCGCAAGTGCTCTATGTAGCCTCCGCCTGCAATGGCGTTGTTTCGGTGCAGCGCATCGAACACGGTGGGAAGGGCCAATTTATACGAGAGCAACTTGACCGGATCGACGATCACCTGGTACTGCTGCGTTTCACCGCCCCAAATATTCACTTCCACGACGCCCGGCACGGCCCGCAGCCGCATGCCGATGTCCCACTCGAGCATCGTGCGCAATTCCATCGCACCGAGCTGTCGGCTCTTCAAGGTGAACATGTACACTTCTCCGAGGCCTGTCGTGAGCGGCCCCAGCATGGGACGTCCATATTCCGGCGGAATACGTTCAAGCGCACGGGTCAATCGTTCGCTGACCAACTGCCTTGCACGATAAATGTCGACCTGATCATCAAAGATCGCCGTGACGGCAGACAGGCCGTACCGTGAGATCGAACGTAACTCCTGCAACCCCGGCAAGCCGCTCAAGGCCGCTTCAATGGGAAACGTGACCAGTTGTTCCACTTCGACGGGCCCGAGAGCCGGAGCTCGGGTCAAGACCTGGACTTGCACAGGCGTCAAATCGGGAACGGCATCGATCGGCAACGTACGAAGCGACCAGAGACCGCCGGCGATCGTCAACAGGATGGCGACGAGGGTAAAGAAGCGATATCGGAGCGACAGGGTCAGGAGGGTCGCCATATCAGTTCGCCTCGCCGGATTCGATATGCTCTTTCAGCAGAACATTCTTGAGATCGAATACCCCGTCGGAGACGACCTCCTCGCCGCCCTGAAGGCCCTTCTTGACTTCGATCCACTGGTCGGCCTCGCGGCCGGTTTCGATCGTGGTGAAGGCAAACCCGTCGGGACGCCGGACGAACAGGCCCCGCGTCTTCTCCACCATCGTCAGCGCGGACGCCGGTACGGCGAGTGCGGGAGAGCCTTCCAGCGCAAATGACACCTCCACGAACTCATTCGGCTTGAGTCGTCCACCGCTGTTCGGCACGTCGAACCGGATTTTCACAGTCCGCGTTTTTTCGTCGGCCACCGGGGCAATATAGGCGAGCGCGGCGGTGATCGCTTCTCCGCCTTTCGGAACAATGGTGCCTTGATCGCCTTCCTTGAACTTCCGGGCGAGCTCGATGGGCAGGTTGGCGAAGACCCAGACCCGACTGGTATCGACCACTTGAAATAATTCGTTTCCCGGCGCCACCCCCTGGCCCCGGACGGCATTCTGCTCGACGATGGTGCCGCTGATCGGCGAGGTGAGAGTATACCGATGACTCTCTTCGTGCCGGCCCCGTTCCAATTCCGTCAGCTCCGCATTCGAGACTCCCATGTTGAGCAGTTTTTCTCGAATATGCTGGTAGCGGGCCTTCGTCTCGAGATAGCGCCCATTGTCTTCAACGAGTTTCCGTTCGGGCACGATATCCTCTGCGCGAAGCTTTTCAGTGCGGCGCAGATTGTTCTCAGCCACATCAGACTGGGCTTTCGACACCAGATATTCTTCGATCAATTGGTCGAGCTGCAGACTCCCAATGGCTGCCAACGCCTGCCCCTTCTTCACCCGGTCGCCCAACTGAACGTGGATCTGTTCAATCTGCCCTTCGATCCGCGACGTGATCTTGGCCACCTGCTTGAGGTCCAGCGCGACCTCTCCGGGCGCTGTGATGACCTCGGGCACCGCGCGCAAGGCCACGACGACGGTTTTCAGGCGCTCACGGACGGCTGCGGGCGGTTGAATAGTTCTCGCATGACCCGCTTCCTGGTTTGCCTGTACTTGAGGAGCAGGTGTTGGCGGCTCGCCTCCCCGATCACCGCACCCGGTCAGCAGGACCATCATGAGCAGGCTCGATCTGATGATTCTCGGTGGTTGTGTCATGGACGCTCTCCCGTCTCGCGAATCTGCCGTCGATATCGGGTCATAGCGGAGCTCCGAGATCGCGTTCCAAACGGACAAGCGCAATCGACAGATCCGCGCTCACCTGCGCGTATTCGTACAAGGTCTGCCGATACACCCGCTGTGCATCCAGCAGATCCAACAGGCTGGCCGCGCCCTGGCGAAAGCTGGTCCGGGCGATAGTGAGAATCTGTTCGGCTTGCTTGAGTAAGCCCGTTTCAAAGACTCGAAGCTGCTCTTGAGCCGTCCGGACGTCTTGACTGTGCTGGATCACGGCCTGCTCCAGCTCATTCTGCGCGCGCTGCCGCTCGGCGACCGCCCGATGTTTCGCGCCCAAGGCGGTCTCGATTTCTCCCTGGCGTCGATACCAGATCGGAATCGGAACCGCCAGGCCGGCAATAATCGACTGGTCTCCAGCCTCCCGGTGATAGGTCCCTAGCACATTGATGTTCGGGATGCGGGACTCTCGCTCGAACTCGACCGTCCGCTCGGCTTGCTCGGCCAGCTTTGATAAACGCCGGAGCGCCGGGTGGCGTTCAACTGCTTCAGTCACAAGTTGATCCACATTGAGCTCCTGCTTGAGGGGCTGGAAACCTCCTACGATGGAAAACTGTTTACCCAGCCCTCCGGCAGTCAGCGTATTCAGTCGCGACCTGGCAACCAGCAGACCATTGCGCGCTCTGGCCGCTTCCTTCTGGGCCTTTTGTAACTCGACACCGGCTTTCATGGTATCGAAGGACGTCGCCTCCCCTGCCGCCACTCGCAGTTTGGCAGTGCGCAAGACCTCTTCGACCGTTGCCACGTTCTGTGCCGCGAGTTCCGCATCCCGTTGCGCGAGCAGCAATTGGTAGAAGCCGACTTTGACATCGGTCAGCAGATTCAGCTTGGCCGCTTCCAGTCCGGCGCTTGCGCCTGCAACACCTGCATTCGCAGCCTCCTGTCGAGCCTGCCGCTTGGGCGACCATTCGATCGGCTGTCCGACCGTAATGGTATGTTCGATGATCGAGACGCCGGTACTGGGGTCGCGAATCGAACCTTTACCGGCACCGCCTTCGAGGATTGGATTGGGATAGGCTCCGGCGGCGATCTGCTGTCCACGGCTTTCCTTCATCGCCCCTTGCGCTTCAGCCAGCATCGGGCTGCGCCCGACCGCGAGAGCCATGATTTCTTCCAGCGAATAGGGATTGGAGCGAGCCTCATCCGCCCAGGCCGTAGGAGCGGATTGACTGAAACTCACCACCAGAGTTGCCAATACTATGGATATGGGTGCACGAAACCTCATCGGGGACCTCCCTTCCTGCGCACACCTTGGTCTCATGGCGAAACACGAGAGATCCACCCAAGGTGTCTGCGACAGCTGCGTACCGTGCGAAGGACTAGCAGGCTGTTGACAAAGCCCGCCAGCTGCGTTCTCGCCTCGCTCAGAGGCTCAACGTACGGCAAAGAGTACGCTTCGCCTCTTCCCTCGCTGCGGCCTTGCTGGACGGCCTTTCTGAACAGCCTGCAGGGCATGCTGCTGGCGTCTGTGACCGCAGATACGACTCCATTTCTGAAATCATCACGTCGTTCGTCAACACACTGCTAAGGGATTTAGATGAGGAAACTGGGCGGGGCGCGTGAAGGAATCTCGTGGATCACGCTCGGAATAGCAGGAGCCAACGCATCGGGCTGGTCTTCTCGCTCCTGCTGATGAGGATCGATGACGACGGCACAGGCGCCAGCTAGTACCGGCGCGAAAAACGGTTTGAACGCTTTCCTATCGTTCGAGTCATTCAAAAAAGAAAAGCCAAACTCGGGATGTCCCACGCCACTATGCGAGACGTGTGAGGACAGAGTCGTTCCCGGATGGGCAGCCTCACCGTTCGCACCGATCTGGTCGTGGCTGTCAGATTCGCAGTCCAGATCGTGAGACAGGACCGTGTGGACGGTCCCAGCATGGACGTGCGTCGCTTCTCCGTGGCGGTGATCCACGTCCGGATGCACGTGAAACAAGGGGACCGCCAACATCCAGGCGCAAGCCCACACGAGGATGGCCACGCGACACCATGCGACGCTGCGAGAGCTGATGGTCATAGGGGTTGAGCCTAACATAGTCCCCTCATTGCAGCAACGAACGCGACGGTCCAGTAGCAGGTCAGTTGCCATCAGCGGTCTGACGGATTCACCCGCATAGCAACTCAGCACCATGCTGACGCCGCTGAACGCGCGTTCAGGTCATGCCGGTTGAATCGTGACCTTCCACATATTGAGCTTGCCGATATCCTCCGCTGCTCGATCGGACACACGCAGGCGCCAATTGCCGGCGATCGGCTTGCCGACGAGACCTGCGAGCTCCGGCGTCGTCGCGCGGGTGTACGTCTTGAGGATATTCTTGGTTTGTCCTCCCGTCAGGTTGTGAAGCAGGACTTCCGTACCGGCAGGAGACACGAGACTGACCCGCAGATCTCCTATATAGGTGTGACCGATGTCGACTGCGACTTCGACATCGCCGGCGCTGCCCGACGCTGTTGCGACCAATGTGCGCTCGATGCCGGCCGGTTGATTGTCCGGGATGACCGTCCCTGGTGATTCCTGTAATACAATCGGCCCTGCGGTCGCAGTTCCAGAGGTGAACTCTAAGAACCACCGGTTGAGAGTACCCAGGTCTTTGGAAGCGAGGTCTCTGACCCGCAACGTCCACACACCTTGAGTGCTTCGACCTCGCCATCCCGCCAATGGAGGGAGCGTGCTCGGGTCATAGGTCATTTTCAGATCATCCGCACCACCGCCCTCGTTCTTCGGGTGCAAGACGATCGACGCCCCCCACGGGGCCAGCACAGTCACTTCGAGATCGCCACGGTAGGTGTGCGTGATCTCCACCCCCACCTTGAGATCTGCAATCGTGGCCACATCGTTCACCTGTATGGTGTCGGTGATACCGCTCGCTTGATTGTCGGGAATGCCGCGGTTCGGCGCCGACTCACGGCGTATGGTGCCGGTAGCCGGCGGGTCGCCGACATTGGAGAACATGCAGCGGAAACTCATCGTGGCATTGGTGGCTGAAATATTGTCGATGGCAAGGTACGATGCCGTGCCGTCCCACCACTTGCTGCTCGGGACCGTGTCGTCGGCAAAGCGAGCGGCGGCGCCGACATACAGGTCATTCACGTCTCCCATTTCAGTGCGCGAACGCTCGAGTTCGAATAGACCATCCGCCTGCTCCAAGGACAACTCATAGTGGCTAGTGGCGCTCATGTGCTCATTGCTGTTGTCACCCTGCTCGTCAATATGCCAAATCGCCAACCCCGCATCGGGCAGCGCACTGTCGCGCCCTGTTTTCGCCCGATTCTCGACGAGGAAGTACTCGTTATTGCCCTTCGCAAACATCGCGAACTCATTTTGCGCCACGTTCAGGCTGACCGTGACGCCATGCTCCAGATTGATGACCCTTCCAGCCCATCCCGAGAGGCGTTTGAGGTACGCACTGATGTTCACCGGATTTTTCGGATCGGCATGGCTGCCGGCACACATCAAGCAAAACATGCCCACACCGGCTGATTCATTTCCATAGTCGTAGAGATCTGGATAGTCGCACAGCATGTGGCCGTTCTCATGGCAAAACGTCCCCAGCACCAATTCATGGCCCATCGCGGTGAATTGATAGTCGAACGCCGACTTCCCAGGCATAAGCGGGACTTCCGTGCCCATCATCCACGCGTGAGGCCACAGCCCCTCGCTCCAGTTGTTGACCACAGGCCCCGCATAGAACACGTTCATCGCATAGACTTTGCCGGTCTCATCGACCGTCAGCGGGGAAAAGTCGAATCCATTGGCTTTCCAATGGGTGAGAGCCTCCCGAATCAACTCCCGCGCTCGGACCCCCATTTCGATCGCTGGATCCGTGTAGTAGGTCTTCGGGTGCTGTGCCCGATAATAGGGGGCGACCAGATTGGTATAGTTCAACTGCCCGAGGGAGTTGTCGACAAAGTAGTCGTGCACCGAGCCATTGTTGCCGAAGCCGTTGTAGCCGACCTGGTTACAGAATCGCTCGACTTCTTCACGCGCGATGGAAGCCGGCGCGTCGGAAAAATCGATCAGTAGGCAAAGCCCGACATAGTCGCCGACCGTCGTGCGTTGTGGGGGAGCGAACGCGGGACCTCCCCTGGCAACGATCGTACGCATCGCACGCATGAGATCTTTCCGCTCCCGACGCCGCTGATCGCAACGCCGGCCCCCGAAACGCCTGGCCCCTGCCATCCCCGCCTCTCTCGCGCTGGCTGCTTCAATGCGCACCCCTCGACCGACGCGGCTGCGGCCTTCGCCGGGGCTGGAACGGGCATCGCGCAGCGGTTCCAATCTGGTCCTATCCGCCGACAACTGGGCCACCTCCCAATAACCGGTCTGTGGATTTTTCGTGACCGTGTAGCCGTCCAAGGTCTCGAAGACCGCATAGTGCTGATCGCCCCACCCACGCACTTGCAGCGCCGTGCCGTCGGGCTGTGTGAAGCTGAACGTCTGGCCGATAAAGGACGTTGCCATGGTATCCTCCTGTCTATGACAATGGTGTAGCGAGACCCTCGCGCTCAATCGCTCGGGTGCATCATCTCGATCACAGATGCTCTCTCGGTTGATCCCGGCCCGATGTGTGAGTGACGACGGACATCATCTTCACCGCCTCAGTCTGTGTGGGGCCTGATCGATCATCCTATACGTACACACGCTTCAGACCGGCCTTGACATAGTCCGGGAGGTTCGGTTGCGCCTCAATACCCGTCAGGAACGCGGGATCGTCGGCAACCGTCAGTGGATCCAATGTCAGCGGCTCGACGACTTGTGAGAGCGCGGCAGCCGCGCGATCCAATCCTCGGAGGGCCCCGGTCAATTCCCTCTCACCACGCATGGGTAGCCGAGGACGGAGTTCAACGCCTGAATCCTCAAGCTCATCCAGTGCGAGCGTCCACTCTTGAGCCTCGGACATTCCCCTGACGATGCCGGACAATCTCGGCCGAGGACGATCCGGAGGTGCTTCCAATTCGGCGGCCAACTCCGGCAACTCTTGTAGCGCTTCTTGAAGCATGTCGGTCGCATCCTTCAGCGTCAGCGCCGTGACTGTGGGATCGGCGGTGTCCTGGCGCAGGAATACTGTCCTCTTACTCCTGCCGACTCGAATGCTTTCACCGGCGGCGCCCAATCGCTGCATGAGGCTGGGCAGGCCGTATCGCGCCACGCCGTTGATCATCACGAGCCGAACCGAGGTCTCCGTTGCCTCCAAGAGCTGCTCATACGGGTCGCCTGACTTGCCGGCAATCACCATAAGATCGGCGCGTTTGCCGGGCTCGAGCGATCCAAGAACCTGATCCCATTGTAAGATCGAAGCGGCCTGACGTGTCGCCATCGCCACAATGTCTCGATCGCTGAACACACCGGCCATCTCTTGGCTGACCAACCGGGCGACCTTGAGTTCTCCCAAGAGATTCTTGCTCCCCGAGGGTGCCCAGTCTGAGCCGATTCCGATCCGTACTCCGGCCTGCTTGGCCGCGCCGACATCGGCTGTTTGGCCGTACAAGAGCAGGTTACTCAAGGGCGACCACACCATCGCGCCTTGTCTGCTTCCGAGGACGTTGAAATCCTCCGACGACAATCCGGCACAATGGATTCCCGCCAGTTGCTTTCCGATCGCCCATTGATCGTCCGAAATCTGCAAGGCGAGAAAGTGCTTCCGAGCACGCTCGTCTATCCCTTCACTGAGATGCAGGAGAAAGCACGTCGCCTTCTCGAGCCGCCTCAAGAACCGGCTCGCGTCTTTGGCGTCAATGTCATCCACGCGGGCGTCAGCATTCGGCAAGGCAGCTTCGTTCGTCTGTTCGACGTTCCGCACGATCCCGCGGTAGTAGCGCCGGATCCCGGCATGACTGAACAATTGAATCCCCTGGCTTGTCGTCACGCCGCCGAACAAGCTTTTGCATTCCACATAGCGAACTAAGGCCGGCACCAATTCCGGAGTGTTTCCAATGATTTTCATCGGTCCGCTGATCAGTTTTCGATACAGGGCTGTTCCCGACCACTGATCGCGGTTGTAGTATTTCTTGGGCACTTGCCAAAGCTGAAGGGCATTGTACGCGAGGTGATTGTGCAGCTCGATCAGGCCCGGAAAGATCGTCCCACCGACATCTACAACAGTTACAGCCTCAAATCCGGCCGGACGAGGCGCTCGGGATTCCGTCACCGCGACAATATTGCTTCGATCGATGTAGACCGTTCCCTGGGGAATCACCCGGAACGCGTCATCCATCAGCACGAGGCGACCGCTCAGCGCAAGCTTCGGACCAGTCAATGGATCGATAGGATCAGCAGGCGGCGCCTGTGCGGGACCGACAGGTCTACGGCGCTTCTTGGAGTCCGGATTGCTCATAACTGCGGTGCAATCCCCTTAGGCACGGTGACCGTGATGTTACGCCGTTTGGCGTTGACATCCGCCCCCACGCGTCTGGCCCAGTTGTCTTGCTCCCGCATCCACGAAGGAAGTCCCGGCGGCAAATCCATTTCTGGAATCATGACTTTGTCCCCCGGCTGCCACGTCTCAGCATAGAGTTGGAGCGGTTTCACGCTGTCCGGATGGGTTATGGCCGGATGGAGGGTTTGCAGGGCGTCGTTCCATTTCTTCAGCATCGTCTTGGTCGCTGTGCGCAACTTGTCTTTGTCGCCTTTCGATGAGCTCTCCGGCTGGGTCGGATGTGTGATGGGCACGTAGGTGATCGAGTGGGCTTGTCCCTCGGGTGTGGCAGCCCATAGCTTCCAGGCCTCATCCGCCAAGGTCCCAAGCGCCACCACCGCTTCGATGTGTTGCCCGGCCATCAGCGCGTTCAGCCACCGATGGCGATACTCGATGAGCGCCGGCGTTTTCCTATTCTTTGCACTCACGCTTCCGTAAACGCTGTACAGGAACGTGTTGATCATGACGTAGCTTCTATCGATCCCCAATTTTGCCAACAATCCTTGAATTCGCTGTCCTGCTTCACCGACAAGGATTCGACGAACGATCGTTTCGTTTTGCGCCGGGTCCTGTCCGATCAGCAGGACCCTCGCGGATCCATCCAGCCTGCCCCGATGAAAGATAGGGCCCCACTCCAGACGAAAGTCATCTGCTGGGTACACGCTGTCGGCCGGATAGTTTTCACAGAGGGTTTTGAACGGCTCCTGACCATACCCAGGATCAAATTGACGTCCCATCGTATCCCCCTACCCTATCTCCCTGCGCTGCAACCAACTTTCCCCGACTTCGCGGAGACATCGTCATGAATCATGTCGGCTAGCAGCCTATTCCGACTGTGGTAGCAGTTTGCGTACCATCAGATTCATGAGTTTTGTAGAAACGCTTCCTGTCTGCGTAGGCTAGAATTACCAACTACTTTCTTGTTGATCGGGCAGCAGGCACTGTTTCAACGTAGGCGGCGTGGGTCAACCCGTGTGGATCAATATCGGTACAACCGATCAGCCCAAAATGATTCATCCTCGGCGATCGGCTGGCGATGACACTCGGCACTTCCACATATGGGGCAGGTCTCTCGCCCCTCCAGTCAGCGCCCACTATTCGACGGAATGGGCCAGCCCATAGAGTCGGCTGTGCCCGTGACACAAATAATTCCACCATTTATTTTCCCCCATACTTATTCTTACTTATGAAGACTTTCTGAATCGTAGAGTGGAGTCTCATCCGCACAGAGCCTAGAGACTAGGGGTTTCCCTAGTCCTTCTTCACTTCATTCCTTCGTAGGGCAGATTTTGTATTGCTTTTGTCGTAAGGGAGAGTGCTCGGATTCAGGACGATGCAACTCTTCCAAAAGAAAGGGACAGACAATGAAACACACCATCTCCGCCATTGGATTCCTGAGGCAGGCGTTTCCTGTTCTCCTTCTTGTGGCGGGCTTGGCTTCCGCCCAAGGCTGCGCCGACTATCACGTCACAGTCCCTGATTCGCACCCCAACGACATCAACTACAAAGGCAGGACCGTCTATGCATTGGCCTGGGGGAAGTGGTATGACCCACAGGTCTTGGAGGCCGATTGTGGGCGAGAAACCATCAACGATGTGGTCATCAAACGCAACTATCTCCATGACCTGGCCAGCGTGTTTACCTTTGGTATCTGGATGCCGATCGAGGTGAACTTTCGCTGCGCGTCGCAGCGTCCCCGTGATGGTGTTATCCGATAGGGAAGATCCCGGAGTCCACACACCTCCCAATTCGTAAGGAGAAGGTCATGGCGAAGAGAGCGAGTTTTCTTCAAAAGGGTTCTTGGATCAACCGCCACCAATCGTACGAACAGACCATCGAAGGATATTACAATTTCTCCCAATCGCCGGATGGCGACGAATTGGAGCTATACAACGGGGTCACCAAAGAACTGCAAGATATGATCGCCGAGGCCGTTCAGACCGGAACATCGTTGCGTGCGATGGGCAGTTCCTGGTCCTTGAGCAAAGTCGGAGTG